>NZ_JAOWGR010000043.1:61743-816608 GCF_030333015.1 Citrobacter sp. Cpo012
CCTGAGCCAGCATCCATGCTGGCTCTCCCGGCCTTACGGAAACACGTCGGCAATTTTCAGCCGGACCAGCCCACACCTGACCATCTGCGTTTTTGTTTAAACAGCAAAACAGCTTTTACTGAAAGTCAGGGCATTGAAGCGATGACCCCTGTCCGGCTGAAAATCGATGAGGCGTTGACGTCTGCCCGGGACTGCCCGCAGGGATGCGGGCAGAGGGGATGGCCTGCATGGATGCAGGCTCGGCCCCGACCCGACAGGCAGACGGCATAAGACGAATAACTCGCGCAGCGACGATTTTCCCGCCGGGAGCCTGGGTTGCAAGGGAGGTGGCGGTGAGCCTCCCTTGCACGTTCACAGGTATCTGCGCTTCAGAGAAATGACACCACTGAGGTGAACGGAACCCTGAGCAAGAATCACATGTTCATCATACATGCTTAACTGATGAGCATTAGCCATGTAGCCGCCTTTTTGCTTAGCTTGCCTGCGAGGAGGCATCTTCAGTCCCCGGCAGTGGTTCCGGTAACTGAGGCGCAAATCCGCGCAGCCCCACCACGTGAACGTGTTCGGTGTTCTGGAAGACTTTACGCACCAGTTTGTAGGTGGTGCCTTTCTCTGGGCTGATGTTTTCCGGCGCAGCGATAATCAGCTGCATCTGCAAACGCTCACACAGCTCAAACAAGGTCGCAATAGAACGCGCATCGAGTCGTGCAGCTTCATCAAGGAACAGCAGGCGGCAAGGAGATATATCTTTCCCGCGCAATCTGCGGCCTTCATCTTCCCAGCTTTGCACCACCATCACCAGAATAGACATCCCGGTCCCGATCGCTTCACCCGTTGACAACGCACCAGACTCAGCACGCAGCCAGCCGTCAGAGCCACGGTTAACCTCAACTTCCATTTCCAGATAGTTACGGTAATCCAGCAGCTCTTCACCAATGGTTTGTGGCGTGCGTTGCCCCATGTCTATCTGCGGATTCAGACGCTGATACAGCTTCGCCAGCGCTTCTGAGAAGGTCAGGCGATTGCTGTTAAACAGATCCTGATGCTGTTCATGCTGCTCTGAAAGTACGTCCAGCAAGGTAGCATGTGTTTCACGCACATTGACGTTCAGGCGAACGCTGTTGACCTGGCCAAACGACACGCTTTGCAGCCCCTGGTTCAGCATGCGAATACGGTTCTGTTCACGCTGAATGGTCTTACGAATAATGTTCGCCACGCTGCGTGAGCTGATCGCCAGCTTCTGTTCGCGTGAGGTTAACTCTTCCGTCAGACGGCTCAGCTCAATCTCCATCTGTTCAATGGCTTCAACCGGATCATCGGTACGAATAATATCCTGGCGAATACGTTCACGCAGATGCTGGTAAACCGCGACGAAGAACTGAATTTTGCGCTCTGGACGTTTTGGATCTTCAGACAGACGCAACACATCGCGCAGGTGCTCGTTATCTGCAACCGCCAGACGTAGCGCACCGAGCGCCTTATCCGACATCGAACGCAGTTCGTCACCGGAAAGATAGGCCAACTCGCGACGGTGCAGACGCCGTTCCACACCGTTATCTTTCACCATCCGCATGACTGCACACCAGCCGGCTTTGGCGGTGACTACCTGCTCGCGCATTTCATGATAATCACGTTCCAGCTTGCGCAGTCTGCGGGTCAGGTTTTCCATCTCCGCTTCGCAGAAGGTCAGTGCTTTCTCAAGTTGGTTGCGGCGTGCACGGTTGTTGCTGAGTTGTGCATGCAGTTCGTCACGACGGATACGCGCGCGCTCTTCGGCACCGCTGTCCGCACGAACGCCAATATCCTGCAGTTCACGTTGTAAATCGTTCAGCAGCTCTTTTTTGGTGTCATAAGAGCTTTTCAGCGATGCCATGACCTGGTTGTACTGGCTTAACTGTGCGGCGTGGCTGCGCAGCGCTTCGCGAGCGCGGGTACGTTCGGCTTCCGCCTGTTCCAGGCGTTCACGCAATTTTTCGTTCAGATCGCTATTGCCGCTCAGCATTTCGGCTGAGTCGGAATAACTAAAGTGCGCCCGACGCTGTACAACTTCGGTCAGCGCAAAAGCCTGCTGACGCGCATCGCGCTGCATCTGCTGGGAATACGCATAGTCTTCCTTCAGCTGTTCAAACTGCTCAGGGTCATTTTGCAGAACCGAAACGATAGGTTCCAGTTTCGCCAACTGATTGCCATGTTGCTGTACAAAACGCGCGGCTTCCTGAGCTTCATCCAGACGCTCGCGAATTTCGTCTACGCGATCGGCTAGCGTATCATCTGCCAGCAGATTCAAGCGCGGCAGCAGGCGGTTCAGCGCAGAGACGCCCTCTTTCGCCTGTTCAAACTGCATACGGCTTTGCTGGTTATCATTTTCATGATTGGTCAGCGCACGTTCCAGTTCAACGCGACGGCTATTCAGTTGGCGAATTTCCGCTTCTGGATCGGCTTCAAACGCCACCGACAGATGGCTGCCGATAAAGCGACTGAACGCCTGATGCAGACGTTGGGTTTTCTGGACGTCAAAGGAGAGCGTGGCGAAACGTTCAGACAGCCCTTCACGCTCGGCATGCAGGGTTTCGATACGGCTTTCACGTGCTGCACGCCCAAAAATAGGCACCGTCGGGAAGCGAGAATAACGCCACTGACGCTCGGCAGTTTTCACCACCACCGCATTTTCCAGTTCATCAACGCTGAAGACGCTGTCATCAAACGACTGCGGATCCCCTTCGATGAAATAGAGATCTTCCGGGCAATCCGTCAGCCCTTCAAGCTGTTCGGTAATCAGCGACAGATCCGGTACCACAATGGCATGACGCGAAGGACCGTATAGCGCAGAGAAGTACGGTGCATCTTCAAGGCTAACGTCATCATAAATTTCTGACAGCAGTACGCCGCCAAAGCGTTCAGCCAGCGCGTTCAGACGCTGATCTTCCGCCCCGCCCGGCTGACTTAAACGTTCAATCTCTTCATCAACTGCATTTTTACGTGCGCCGACTTCATCACGCTCAACAATGGCCTCACGCTCGCGCTCCAGCAATTGTTGCAGATACTCGGTCACGTCCTGGCTGGAGGTAAACTCTTCACCACACTGATCGCTAAGCTGATTCAGGCTATTTTGCGCAGCCAGCCAGACAGGTGCCCGCTTCATCAAATGCTGAATACGGGATTGCAGCTGTTCCTGCTCCTGACGCAGCGTCATACGCTGTTCGCTGGCAGACGAGACGCTGTCCGACAAGGCGGCGATGCGTGCTTCCAGCTCCTGGTGCAGCGCTTCCAGCTCATCGATATCGAACTGTTTACCCTGACGCTTGCAGAATTCGGCCAGCAGACGCTCGGCATCCTGCTGTTCGCGCAGACGCTGCTCCAGTTCGCTCAGTCGCATACGCAACGGCTGAACCTGTTCTGCCAGGTGGCGCTGTTCCACGCCTTCGCGCAGCAGTTCACGCGCCACGCTCCAGGCTTCACCGCGCGCCAGCGGGCCGTTGATAGCCGCCACCAGCTGATAAGCCTGTTCAAACTGGCTATGCGCGGTTTGCGCCACGCTCATTTTTTGTTCTAACGTCAGCAGCTTTTCAGTGGCTTCCTGCTCTTTGGCCTGGAAAGTCTCCAGCCATTCGGCGGCGCTGTCGGCTGTCAGGTCCGGTAAGTGGCAGAGCTCTTTCGCCCGGTTTAGGGCCTGGATCGCCTGGGTATACTGGATGGCTCGCGTTTGCTGGACGTCCAGCGCTTGCTGGTAATCGGCAAGCTGGCTTTTCAGCTCATCCACTTCCAGCTCAGCGGCTTCTGCGCGGGCTTCGTTTTCATCCTGGCGGTCAACGGCTTCCGCGACCACCTCGTTTTGTTCTTCAAGACGGACCTGCAATTCTTCGAGATCCGCCTCGTAGCGTTCAATTTTTTCCTGCTGACGCAGCGCGGTTTGCACCAGATTCAGGTGATCGCTCGCGGCCTGGTAATCAGCTTCCAGATCGCCTTCCGCACCGTTGTGCTCACCCAGTTCACGCGCCATATCCACGTGTTTGTACTGCTCTGCCGCCAGCTGCTTGCGAGAGGTATACAGTTCACGACGATTTTCCAGTGCTTTATCCAGATGGATACGACGTTCATTGGCGTGGCGCATATAATCTGCGGCCACATAGTTGGTCGCTTCACTGATTAAATGCTTAAACAGGTCGCGGTCAGACTGCGTTACGCGAATCGCTTCCAGCGTCATACGGTTTTCACGCAGCGCGGCTTCCATATCCTGGAACGCTTTACGTACGCCGCTGTTTTCCGGCAGCAGGTAGTCACGCAGTGAACGGGTAATGGCGCTGGAGATCCCGCCGTACAGCGAGGCTTCAATCAGACGGTAGAATTTACTACGATCGGACGCAGAGCGCAGACGACGGGCAATGATGCCCAGATCGAACATCAATGAGTGATAATCGGTTATTGAGTTGAACTGCTTAAACTGCACGCCTTCCATCTCATCAAGCTTCTCTTTCAGCTCAGGTAGAGACAGTACGCGCGCCTGGCGTTCGTTCAGCGTTTCCGTCACCAGTTGGGTTGGCTGTACCGACATCGGCAGCCCCTGAATGGCAAACGGTTTGATATCCACTTTGCGATCGCGACCAGCAACCTGTTGCAGACGCACCCCCACGACCACGCGCTGATGACGCGAGTTGAGGACGTCGAGCATTGAATAACAAACCCCTGCTTTCAGCTTACCGTGCAGGCCTTTATCACGTGAACCGCTGGTTGCACCGGCTTCGGTGGTGTTACGGAAATGCAGCAGGGTTAAGTCCGGAATGAGCGCCGTAACAAATGCCGCCATGGTGGTGGATTTACCCGCACCGTTACCACCGGACAGCGTGGTGACCAGCTCATCGAGATCAAACGTACGGGCAAAAAAACCATTCCAGTTAATCAGCGTAAGTGAGCGAAATTTACCGCGTTCAATCATTATTCTTCTTCTCCACTGTCCGGCTGATTCTCTTCGGGCTCATCGTTGAGCTGCAGACGGTTCTCGACCGCCATCGCTTCACCATCACGAATTAAGCGACGCTGTGCTTCACGCGGATCGTCACCGCTACGCACATCCGCACCAAAGCGGAAGACAGATTCCGTAATACGGAATTTGCTGCTGTCGTGGCCCAGAAACCACACCATGCCTAAGCGGCGCAAGCGGTTGAGCGAAGAACGCACTTTTTCCTGTAGCTTCTGGCGGTCAACGTCAGAACCGGTTGAACGGTTGTTCACCAGCTTCAGTAACTTCGCTTCATCTGCCAGCGTTAGCAGCTCGTCGTACAGCTCTTGCTGGGTAAAAATCCCTTCGTTCGCCAGGCGTTCCGGGCTGAGATAGAGATAGCAAAGAATTTTACCCACCATCATGTCCAGTTCAGACAGGACCGAACGCGGAATGAGCGTCGTTGAACGCGGACGAAGGTAGAAGAACCCTTCCGGCGCACGGATCAATTCCACGTTATAGCGGCTGTAAAACTCTTCAAAATATTCCTGAAAATCCATCAGGAAGGCATGATTATCCAGTTCATCCAGACCGATATGGCGGCCCGAACGTAAGGCACTATCCAGTGCCGGAAATAACGGATTCGCCAGCGCCTGCGCCAGCTTTACCGGCATCACTTGTTCAATATTTGTCAATGACATGCGCCTGTACCTTGGCTCCGTAATCATTAATCGGCTGCCATTTGGCTGGCAGTCCGGTGAAGTCTGCTTGCGCTACGCCAAGGCGTACCGCCTGATCGATAACAATACGCGCGACGTCGAAATGACGCGCACGTGGGTATTGCGCCAGATACTCGCGCACTACCAAGCCGAGATCCAGTGGTGTTTGTCTGGATTTGTAGATAGCCAGCTGTTCTTCGATGATCGCCGCCAACTGCTCACGGATCTCGTTAAATTCTTCATATTCCAGGTCTTCCGGAAGTTCACCGGTGACCTCTTCGTCACGCAGCACCATCTCCTCGTCACGCATATCCAGCAGACGATCGGCGTTGGCATAGGTCAGCGCCCATGGGTCGTCAAAGTAGGTCTGCACGGACTGACGCAGACGCTGGGCGAAGACGCGGTTTTTATCCATGTCGATCGCGGTACGGATAAATTTATGCACGTGACGATCGTAGCCGATCCACAAGTCAATGGACTGCTGGCCCCAGCTAATAATGCGGTCGAGCTTGCTTTGTAAATCAAACACCAGCCGATCGACAAAATGCAAATCGTCATGCGTCATCGTGGCGTCCTGGATGCGTAACAGGTTAGCCTGCAGCTTATCCCCTGCCGCTTCCAGCGTATCTTGCAGCTCACGCAGCGTACCAGATGTTTCAGACAGCAGCATTTCACAGCTGGAAATCGCCGCCCGCCAGTCTTTGTTTAGCAACTGTGCGATGTCGTCTTTTACCTGCTGCTGCTGTTCATCCATGATGCGCTGGGTCAGATCGATACTGTCGAAAATCTCCGCCACCGAGTATTTCAATGGCGCATAGACGTTGCGATGCCAGTGGAACTCATCACCACCTTCCGCTGCCGCATCCGCCGCGCGCTTCAGTTCGCCTGCCACAATTGACAGCTGCATAGAAAGACGCAGCGTAGAGAATTCGCGCTGACGAATATAGTAATCTGTGATGCCAATCCCGAGCGGCGTTAAACGGTAAATGGCGTTGCCTTCAGCCTGCTCGCTGGTAAAGCGGTTCAGCAGACGTTGACGCACCATATCGTTGATCGCGTTGTTGGCGCGGACGCCGATGGTTTCGCTGGTTTGCTCAAACGCATCACTCACATGGCGGAACGCATCCACCAGTTCACCTTCACTCATCTCACCGTCAAGTCGCTCACCGTTTAGTGTGGCAACAGCCAGCAGGAACGAAAGTCTGTCTACCGGCAGAGAGATGGAGAAGTCATTTTTTCTGGCCCAGGCAACCAGTTCGGGGACTGTCTGGGAAAATTCACTCATAGGTTATCCTTGCATCTGCGGCTCGGGCCGGACGTTTAATCGCGGTGACATGAATATAGCGCCCAAGGCTGATATACGGTTCCTGGCGGCAATAACGTGTTTCTATTTCTGTTAAAGCATCAAAACAGTCATGCTGTTTTTGTTTATCACGCAGATAATCATGAAACACCCTCACGCCCGTTTTACCGGTTATCTCCCAGCCAATCTCCTCCAGCCAGCCATAGACCTGCTGAGGGTCGCGCGGAAAATCGGGAGACAACGTGCGCCGTTTCTTTTTATACATTCCCTGCTGTACATAGCCGAAATTACCGACCAACACATTACGCATCAACAGACCGTTTGCATTGTAGAACATCAGCGATAAAGCACCGCCCGGGCGTAACATCGACCACAATGTTTTTAAGACGGCTTGCGGATCGGCCACCCATTCCAGCACAGCATGAAACAATATCAGATCAACCTGAGAATCCAAATGCTGTGGGATGTCCTGAGCGGCACAATGTATAAAATGCATGTTGTCGCTCACACCTTGCTCTTCTGCCGCCCGTTGCGCTCGCGCCACCATCTCAGCAGAAAGATCGCACAAGGTGACGTGATGGCCCCGCTGCGCCATCAGAATGGCAGTCTGCCCTTCTCCGCCACCCGCATCAAGCACACGCAACGTTTGGCCCGCGTAGTCGGCAAGAAGTTTGTCCAGATCCTGCCAGAGGATCGTCTGACGAAGCTGACCTTTGGTGGTGCCGTAAATGTTACGGGAAAACTTCTCTGCAATGTCATCAAAATTGCGATCCCGCATCGGGCTCTCCACATGCTGGCTTTAGGGTGACTAAGTAAAACCGCTATTTTGTCACACCCACGCCGAGAATGAACCTTCCTGGTGTAATATCCCTGCTGATCCCCTGCTGTATGGTTAAAAAAGGAACCAAAAAGGATGCTTTTTACGCTGAAGAAAGTGATTGGCGGTATGATGCTGCCACTTCCGCTAATGCTCATTATCATGGGCATAGGCCTGGCGCTGCTCTGGTTTAGCCGCTTTCAAAAAACAGGGAAAGTGTGCATTAGCCTGAGTTGGCTGGCACTGTTACTTCTAAGCTTGCAGCCCGTCGCCGACAGTCTGCTGAAACCGATTGAGGATAGCTATCCAACCTGGCAGGATACACAAAAAGTGGAATACATTGTGGTGCTGGGCGGAGGGTATACCTGGAATCCACAGTGGGCGCCGAGTTCAAACCTGATCAGCAACAGTCTTCCGCGTCTGAATGAAGGTATTCGCCTCTGGCGTGCTAACCCGGGATCGAAGCTTATCTTTACCGGCGCTGCGGCAAAGAGCAATAACGTCAGTACTGCAGAAGCGGGCGCCCGCGTAGCGCAGTCACTGGGTGTGCCGCCCGGTGATATCATCACGCTGGATAAACCTAAAGACACCGAAGAAGAAGCAACAGCGGTTAAGCAGGCCATCGGCAGCGCGCCGTTCTTGCTGGTGACCTCCGCATCGCACTTACCGCGAGCAATGATTTTCTTCCAACAGGCCGGACTACATCCGTTGCCCGCGCCAGCCAACCAGTTAGCGATTGATTCACCGCTTAATCCGTGGGAGCGCGCGATCCCCTCTCCCGTCTGGTTGATGCATAGCGATCGTGTTGGTTACGAAACGTTGGGGCGAATCTGGCAGTGGCTAAAGGGATCGGAACATTGACAGGAATGTTGCCTGATGGCGACACTAACGCGTCTTATCAGGCCTACGTGTTCAGCGCAGAATTGTAGGCCGGATAAGGCGTTCACATGTTCATCAGGCGAGCCACGGCAGCAGTGATTTCGTGGCAAGGTCAAAGTTGGAGCGGTTAAAACGTCCGGTGTTGACCAGTTGCGCCACCTCATCCCATAACACATACAGCCAGCGTCGCCAGATGAAGGACTCCGCCACGGGCGCGCGTTGCAGGTATTGCCAAAGCAGACTTTCCGCCAGCGCATTATCCATTAAACGGAACAATTCATACTCTCTGGGCGCCCACAGCATCAAACCCGGTCCGACCATGGCCAGAAGCTGATCGCTACGGGCGTCTTTGAGCATGCTACGTAAACTAAAATTACCGTGGATCAGCACGCAGTTATCATTGAATCCTTCAAATAAAGCGGGCAAACACTCACGGGTGCGAAACAGGATCCGCTTATCCTGCATCGTCAGCCCGGTATTGTTGAACTGATTTAACGTGGTCCACAACACTTCAACACGCTGACGATACCAGGATGGCCAGATATTCTCTTGCGTGTTATCCACCATTCCCACGCAGCCACGGCTATCCTGCCGATGCCATGACAGCAGACCTTCTACGATCTGATCTTTTAAATGTTCCCAGCGTTCGGGCGTTCGGGCTGGCGCTTCCACCGGCACGCCACGTAAACGCTCAAGCAGTAGCACATCGGGACCGGGATGCTCTTCGTGGGTTAAGACCCCGTAAATGACGGGCATTCGCACCGTACCACTGCGCGCCAACATGGAGGTTTTCCATGCCAACTGCTGCGCCATACCTGGCGTGGTGAAGCTTCTCGCCATCAGCGGCATCGGATTTCCCTGGCTGTCGTACAGTGACCACAGGGCCGTATCCACTTTTTCATTCACGCATTCTATGCGACTGAGTTTTTCGCCCAGCAGGTGGCTGAGTTCGGCACGCAACTGTTCCATTTCAGATTGCCCTCATAAATGCTACTGCTTTCATAATGAGCGTCGTGCAGACAGATGTCACCCGGATGAGATCAATTGATGAAAAGAAAAGTGGAGAGAAAGCGCAACGATACGACACTCCTCCCAAAAATACGCCTCAATATGGGGGGAGTGCCGTGAGAAAAACTAATGCATTTCGGCGCGAACGCGCTCAAGATCTTCGGCAGTGTCTACGCCGGTACCCGGGACTTCTTTTGCGACGGCAACGTGAATTTTTTCGCCGTACCACAGCACTCGCAGCTGCTCCAGCATTTCGATATGCTCAAGCGGGCTAGGCTGCCAGTTAACATAGCGGCGAATAAAACCGGCGCGATAGCCGTAAATGCCCAGATGGCGCAGGAAGGTGTCCCCCACCGTTTCCAGACTTTTGGCGAAACGATCGCGATCCCATGGGATGGTCGCGCGTGAAAAATAGAGAGCATATCCTTCAGCGTCCAACACGACTTTTACCGCATTCGGATTAAATGCCTCTTCCGCACTGTGAATCGGAGCCGCAAGAGTCGCCATACCGACCTGACGTTGCGACAGATTCTCAGCCACCTGGCGAATAATGACTGCAGGAATCATCGGCTCATCACCCTGTACGTTCACAATAACGGTATCATCGCTAAAACCACATTTCTCGACGACTTCCGCCAGGCGCTCCGTACCAGACTGGTGATCGGCGCGAGTCATGCACACTTCGCCACCCACCGCTTCTACCGCGCGAGCGACATCCTCGTGATCGGTAGCAACGATGATACGTTCAGCGCCAGATTCACGCGCACGCTCCAGTACATGCACGATCATCGGTTTACCGTTGATATCCAGCAACGGCTTACCAGGCAGACGTGTGGACGCATAGCGCGCAGGAATAATGACCACAAAACTCATGATTTACTCTCATCAGCAGTCAGAACGCGGGCTTCGGTTTCCAGTAACACGGGAATGCCATCACGCAGTGGGAAAGCAAGGTTATCCAGTTTACAAATCAGTTCCTGTTTTTCCTGGTTAAACCAGAGTTTGCCATTGCATACCGGGCAGGCAATGATTTCAAGCAGACGATGATCCATAGTTCCTCCAGATGGACCGGATTGTGAATCCGTAAATATTAACATAATCGCTTAAAGGGCTGGGTCTATTTCCCAACCATGGCGTGCATCAGCAAATAAACCTTCAGGATAACGTCCCAGCGTCACGCGTGCTGCCTGCTGCCAGCGGGCAAAATCGTCAATCGCCTGAAACAATCCTTTTTGCAACGTCACTCCAGGCTTAACCCCATCCTGTAACCACAGCGAAATAACGTCCAGCACACCTGTTTTGCGGTGCATTTTGGCATCCATCCGCCCAACTAACTGTCCGCGATGCAGCAGCGGTAAGACGAAATAACCGTACTGACGTTTTGGTGCTGGCGTGTAACACTCCAGCCGATAGCTAAAATCGAATAGCTGCTCTGCCCGTTTACGATCCCAGACCACCGGATCAAAAGGTGATAATACTGCACTGTGAGTCGCCGTTAATTTGCCCGCCAGCGCCTGTTCAAGCAGCGGCTGAAGGTGGCTATGCAGCCACAAGGCTCCTAGCCCCTCAACGTCGACAGGAATAATCTGCCGCTGTTCCGCCCGTTCGTTGCACCAGTTTTTTAGCGCCGGGCGCTTCAGGCGGTAGTAGTCTGCCAGCCATTGTTCGCGGAAAATCCCCAGACTGCGGGCGCTGTTATCCAGCATGACACTTTCCGCATCTTCCTGCGAAAGTGGGTCGCGTTCATCGTCCCAGTGCGGCATGACGCGATGGGTTAAATCATACACTCGCTGGAAATTACGCCGTTCCACGACCATCACTTTCCCGGCAGTGAACAACCCTTCAAGATGACGCTTCTGCGGTTTCCATTCCCACCAGCCGCTGGTCCCTTTGCGTGGATGCTCAAAATCAGCTGAGCGTACCGGCCCGTTATGCTGGATGTGCTGGAGCAGTTGCTCAATCTCATGCGCATGTTCTTTCATCCACGCCGCTTTATATTTCCAGCCCATATTCTCCGGGGCCAGCATGCGGTGACGTATCAGCATAAAATCGCTGCGCGGCAAAAAACAGGCCTCGTGCGCCCAGTATTCCATCAGTTCGCCCTGCTGTAACGAGTCGTCCAGCCATTGGGGGGAATAATCGCCTAAACGACTAAACAGCACCAGGTAAGGACTGCGCGCCACAATATTGATGGTGTCGATTTGCAGTAACGACATGCGCGAAATGGTCGCGAGAATATCTGCCGGGGTTGCCCGGCGGCGTGTTTTTTTCAGCAGACCTTGAGCAGCAAGGTGAAGATGACGGGCATCCGTCAGAGAAAGGCGCGGCAACGACATTTATGGCCTCATAAATGATTCGCTGCCGCAGCGTGAATCAGTTAGCGAGTCAGCGAGATTAAGCTATTCAGCAATACATCAGGCCGATCGCCTGACAAATGTGCATCAACAGGTAAATACCACCAGTTTTCATCGGCAAATGCCCGGCACTTAACCGCATCTTTTTCCGTCATGACCAGCGTTTGCCCGGCGTCTACAAACGCACTGACGTCACTGTAGGTCAGAGACTGATGGTCTGCCAGCGCAATGCTTTTTTGCACGCTGGCACCACATGCTTTCAGCGTGGCAAAAAAACGCGGTGGATGACCAATGCCCGCCATGGCGACAATATTGGACAATTGCGCCACATCACGGCGTTCACCTGTACGTAAATTAACGGCCAGCCCCGGTTCAAGTCGCATAGGGATTTCCCCTGGTTGCGCAACGCCACCGTTAACAATAGTCGCATCCACCGATTTAAGGCGACCTGCGCGTTCCCGCATTGGACCAGCGGGAAGCCACCAGCCGTTGCCAAACCGACGTTCGCCGTCAATGACTACGATTTCAACATCTCGCGCCAGACGATAGTGCTGTAGTCCATCGTCCGTCACAATAATCTGCACGTCGTGTTGGGCCAAAATGGCTTTTACCGCATCCGATCTTACCGGGGATACCGCTACCGGCACGCCGGTACGTTGGGCGATCAGCACAGGTTCATCGCCCGCTTCTGCGGTAGTAGTATCAGCGGTTAGCAACAGCGGGTAAGCAGTCGCTTTCCCGCCATAACCACGCGACACCACACCCACGCGAATCCCGCGTTGTCGCAGTTGTTCAACCAACCAAATCACCACCGGCGTTTTACCGTTTCCGCCCGCGGTAAGGTTTCCGACCACCACAACCGGGACTGGCGCGCGCCATGCGCGTTTAAGCCCCAACTTGTAGCATAAGCGGATCGCGCCACTCACCAGGCCATACAGCCAGGAGAGTGGAAGTAACAATCGCCACAGCGGCGATTCACCAGACCAGATACGTGCGATCATTGACCAAATTGCATTTTATGTAATTGCGCATACACCCCGCGCTGCTCAATCAACTCGCTATGGGTTCCGCGTTCGACAATCAGACCATCCTCCACCACGATGATTTCGTCGGCTTGTTCAATGGTTGAAAGACGGTGAGCAATGACCAGAGAAGTACGGTTTTTCTGTAGCTCATCCAGCGCAGACTGAATCGCGCGTTCAGATTCAGTATCAAGAGCCGATGTTGCTTCATCAAGGATCAGAATTGGGCTGTCACGCAACAAGGCACGGGCGATAGCGATACGCTGACGTTGTCCGCCGGAAAGCAGGACGCCGTTTTCACCAATTACCGTATCCAGACCATTATCCATCTTGTTGATGAAGTCCATAGCGTAGGCCATCTGTGCCGCTTTTTCGATCTGCTCACGGCTGTACATATCGGTACGCGCGTAGGCAATGTTGTTGGCAACCGTATCGTTAAACAAGTGCACATTCTGCGAAACCAACGCAACCTGATCGCGCAGTGATGCCAGGGTATATTCGCGCAGATCGTGTCCGTCCATCAGAATCTGCCCTTCATCAATATCGTAGAAGCGCGTAATCAGGCTGGCGATGGTGGATTTCCCTGAGCCCGAACGGCCGACCAGAGCAACAGTTTTACCCGCGGGAATATTCAGGTTGATGTTACGCAGAGCCGGTACTTCACGTCCCGGATAAGTGAAAGTCACTTTGCGGAACTCGAGATCGCCGGTAGCACGCTCGATCACACGTTTACCTTCATCTTTCTCCTGTTCGCTATCCAGAATCGTAAATAAGGTCTGGCATGCCGCCATACCGCGCTGGAACTGCGCGTTGACGTTGGTCAGCGATTTCAACGGACGCATTAATGCGATCATTGAGGAGAAGACAACCGTAATTGTCCCTGCTGTCAGGTTTTCCATTACGCTTGGGAAGCTAGCCGCATATAACACGAAGGCCAGTGCCAAAGACGCAATCAGCTGGATGATAGGGTCGGAGATAGAAGAAGCGGAAACCATCTTCATACCCTGCAAACGCATCTTGTTGCTGACCTTATCAAAGCGCTTGGTTTCGACTTCCTGACCACCAAAAATCAGAACTTCTTTGTGGCCTTTCAGCATCTGCTCCGCACTGGTCGTAACCTGACCCATGGTGTTTTGCATGTTTTTACTGATGCTACGAAAGCGCTTGGAAACCACACGGATTGCCACTGACACAATTGGCGCCAGTACAATCAGGATCAGTGACAGCTGCCAGCTGTAATAGAACATCATGATAAACAGGCCAATAATTGAGGCCCCTTCACGTACCACGGTGATCAGCGCACCGGAGGACGATGACGCTACCTGCTCTGAATCATAGGTAATACGTGACAGCAACGTACCTGTTGACTGCTTATCAAAAAAGGATACTGGCATACCCATCATATGACCAAAAAGGCGGCGGCGCATGGTCATAACCACTTTGCCTGACACCCATGAAATACAGTAACTGGAGACATAGCTGGTTAAGCCACGAACTATCATCAGTCCAATGACCACCAGCGGCATCCACAGCAGCACCGAGCGATCCGTTTTACCAAAACCATCATCCAGTAATGGTTTAAGGAGCGATAACATGAAGGTATCGCTGGCCGCGTTAAGGACTAACGCTATACCCGCCACGATCAGACCCGATTTAAAAGGCGCTATGGTTGGCCATAGTCGGCGAAACGTCTGCCACGTAGAGAGATCTTTATCGTTATGCATTCAAAAAACCAGCATTTGTTAGAATAGCCGCATATTCTACCCGTTATCCTCCGACACGCCAAACCACTGATGATACCAACGAGGTAAAATCTGATCCCGCATGCTGCGTATGCGCCAGTTTTTTTGATAAAAATCCAGCGTAATCTGTCCCTGATGGGGGGTATCCAGCCATTGATAATTTTGTTGCCGATAACGTTGCTTCACTTTCCAGGACGGCAGACGCCAGGCGTTGTAACGGGATGCAGAGGCGAGTGCGACCTGCCCGTCAACCCGCTGAATGAGTGCCAGTGATGATGAAGTATTGCTGCCATGATGTGGAACCTGCATCACCGTCGACTGTAGGTGCTGCCAATAGTGACTTAGCATTTTTTGTTCAGCAGGAGATTCGATATCACCGGTCAGCAGAATACTCTGATATCCGTCATCGACCTTAACCACGCAGGAGTGGTTATTCCCCTGGTCTGTATTTCCACGCACAGGCCAGTGCGCACTGAAGGTTAACCCTTGCCATTGCCAATGCTCTCCGCGAAAACACGGGAGATGACCTTTCCAGCTCAGCGGACTTCTTACCCATAGCGACGGCCAGGCTTGTTGTAAGGAGTGCAACCCGCCGCGGTGATCCATGTGCTCATGGCTTAAAATAATTCCTTCTGGCTCCAGATTATGCCAACGCAACCAGGGAATAATCAGCTGTTGTGCGCTATCGCCTTCGGGCCATGCCAGACCGGTATCGTAAAGCAGCGCTTTCCCATTTCGCGCGATCACCATCGCCAGCCCCTGCCCGACATCCAGCATATGCACTTGCCACACATCAGTACGCGGTGCACGCCAAAGCGGCCCACTCAGCAAAAGGAGCACAGAGAAACAGAGCACCGGTAGCGTACGCAAGATATTTAGTCGCCATGCGATAATCATCATTCCGGGTAAAAATGCCAACCATTGCCAGCGAGCATCAATATTGATCCACCCTTGAGGCAGACTTCTGAGCCCCCAAAATAGCAGCGCCAGAGAACGATCCGCTAGATACCACAGGCTTGATTCAACCATCACCGTCCCGGCTAAATGCATGATCATGCCTGCTAATATCAAGGGTACGGAAACAAACGTGACCAAAGGGACGGCAAACAAATTAGCCAGAAACGAGGTCAGACTAAAACCGTGAAACATTGCGATTTGCACGGGAAAAAGCAGAAGCGTAATACCCAATTGCAGATGAGCCAGCGCCAGAAATTGACGTCCAGCACGCGACAGCGGCCAGTCCGGGAGCGGTACCCATTGGTACCAGAACAGCAGTGCCGCAACGGCGGATGCAGACAACCATAGGCTTTGCGAAAGAACAGCAACAGGATCCACCACCACGATGGCTGCCAGACAGCAGATCCAGACCGACCATCCACTCCACTGCCTGCCGCTAAGTCTCAGCGCCCCCCAGACTAGCAGCGCAACAACCGTTCGTAATGCCGGGGGTTGCAGCCCCGTCAGCCAGGCATAAAATGTGGCGCAGACAATCCCACCCACTAATGGCATCTGCCAGCAAATCCACCTTGTTGGCATAAAAAACTGTCCAGCACGAATCAATCCTGCGGCCAGTAATGCTGCAAACGCAATATGCAGCCCGGAGATAGCCATCAAATGAGCCGTGCCGGTATCACGCATAATCGTTTTCACCTCTTGTGACACAGACAAGCGCTCTCCCATTCCCAGACCCAGTATGACCTGCTGCCAGGGAAAGTCGGTGAGTGCCGTTTTCAGCGAGGCGAGATACCGCGAACGCAAACTACATTGTGGTGTGATTACCGAAGCCTGCAAGAATCGTCCCGTCAGCGGTTGATGCTGCGCCAATGCGTAACGCTGGCTATCAAATCCGCCTTCGTTTAATTGACCGTGTACAGCGCGGACTTTCAACGTCATCGCCCATGTCTGACCCGCACAAACATCACCGGGTAAATACTGCCCGTACAAGACGATTCCTTGCGCAGGAAAGATTCGTTTCCCCTGAAGGTGAGTGATCTGGCCGTAGTGCGTTGTCATATTGTCAGTTCCGGTTATCCGCACAATGGCTTGCTGGGTTTTCGCAGGCAGCGTATTACCGGCCCACATAGCCTCTTTCGCGGCCAGGATTCCCCAAAGAAAAAACAGCAGGGTTAGTCCGGCGGAACGCATATATTTGTAGGGGAGAAAACAGAGCAGACATGCCAGACAAAATACAATGCCGATACACAACATGCCTGGCAGCATAGGTAATAGCATGAGTGGGAGAATGCCGAGTAATGCGCAGGTACTCACCGTTGTTATTTTCATCAATCACCTCCCTGTTACAGGGAGTGTGCAGTACTCTTCGACGGTTGTCTGGCATCAATTTATCGTTATACGACCTGAGTTCCGCAGACATTTAGTGATGGTTGTAACGTACAAATTAACTGGGATGAGGATTCCAGGATAGGTGGACAGAAATGAAAAAAGCACCCATTTGGGTGCTTTTCTCGGCGTTAAGTCTCGCTAAAAACTTAACCGTAAATATTGGCGCGATCGCGCAGTTCTTTACCTGGTTTAAAGTGCGGAACGTATTTCCCTTCCAGATCCACTTTATCGCCGGTCTTCGGATTACGTCCGGTGCGTGGTGCGCGGTAATGCAAAGAGAAGCTGCCGAAACCGCGGATTTCAATACGCTCGCCCTGCGCAAGAGTCGAGGCCATATGTTCCAGCATCTCTTTAACTGCATCTTCAACCGCTTTCGCGGGAATATGAGGTTGCTGGGTTGCAAGTCTTTCAATCAATTCTGACTTGGTCATGATTCCTCCGGTTCCTTAAAGGCATAATTAGCTGCTGCATTGATTAAGGGCGGCCGTAGCCGCCCTTTGTCATTGATTACAGGACGAATCCTGTAATCTGTCAAGCTACTCGTCACCCTTTGTGCAGTTAACAGCACAAAGGATTTAGAGCACTCGATATTACTCGCCTTTAGCTGCTTTGAAAGCTTCAGCCATTGCGTTGTTAGAGAAGTTAGCATCTTCCTGTTTGTTAACAGTTGCGATTGCATCTTTCTCATCAGCTTCGTCTTTAGCACGAACAGACAGGCTGATTGCACGGTTCTTACGATCAACGCCGGTGAATTTAGCTTCAACGTCGTCGCCTACGCTCAGAACCAGAGTTGCATCTTCAACGCGGTCACGTGAAGCTTCAGAAGCGCGCAGGTAACCTTCAACGCCGTCAGCCAGTTCTACGGTTGCGCCTTTAGCGTCAACTGCAGTGACTTTACCGTTTACGATTGCGCCTTTCTTGTTCAGTGCAACCCAGTTGTTGAACGGATCTTCTGCGAGCTGTTTAACGCCCAGAGAGATACGCTCACGCTCTGCGTCAACCTGCAGAACAACTGCTGCGATTTCGTCGCCTTTTTTGTATTCACGAACTGCTTCTTCGCCTGCAACGTTCCAGGAGATGTCAGACAGGTGAACCAGGCCGTCGATGCCGCCGTCCAGGCCGATGAAGATACCGAAGTCAGTGATAGACTTGATTTTACCTTCAACACGGTCACCCTTGTTGTGGGTTTCCGCGAACTGCTGCCATGGGTTGTTTTTGCACTGCTTCAGACCCAGGGAGATACGACGACGTTCTTCGTCGATATCCAGAACCATAACTTCCACTACATCGCCAACGTTAACAACTTTGGACGGGTGGATGTTTTTGTTGGTCCAATCCATTTCGGAAACGTGAACCAGGCCTTCAACGCCTTCTTCGATTTCAACGAAGCAGCCGTAGTCGGTCAGGTTGGTCACGCGACCAGTCAGTTTGGTACCTTCCGGATAACGCTTAGCGATAGCTACCCATGGATCTTCGCCCAGCTGTTTCAGGCCCAGAGATACACGAGTACGCTCGCGGTCGAACTTCAGCACTTTAACAGTGATTTCGTCGCCAACGTTTACGATTTCGCTCGGATGCTTAACGCGTTTCCATGCCATGTCGGTGATGTGCAGCAGGCCGTCAACGCCACCCAGATCAACGAATGCACCGTAGTCAGTGAGGTTCTTAACGATACCTTTAACTTCCATGCCTTCCTGCAGGTTTTCCAGCAGCTGATCGCGTTCTGCGCTGTTTTCGGATTCGATAACGGCACGACGGGAAACAACAACGTTGTTACGCTTCTGATCCAGCTTGATTACTTTGAATTCAAGCTCTTTGCCTTCCAGGTGCAGCGTGTCGCGGACCGGACGAACGTCTACCAGGGAACCCGGCAGGAACGCGCGAATACCATTCAGCTCAACAGTGAAGCCACCCTTGACTTTGCCATTGATAACACCAGTAACGGTTGCAGCTTCTTCGTAAGCTTTTTCCAGCGTGATCCAAGCTTCGTGACGTTTAGCTTTTTCACGGGACAGCAGGGTTTCACCGAAGCCGTCTTCTACTGCATCCAGAGCAACGTCAACTTCGTCACCAACCTGGATTTCCAGCTCGCCCTGGGCGTTTTTGAACTGCTCTGCCGGAATGGCGGACTCAGATTTCAGACCAGCGTCAACCAGTACTACGTCTTTGTCGATAGCAACAACAACACCACGAACGATGGAACCCGGACGGGTTTCGATTTCTTTTAAGGATTCTTCAAACAGTTGAGCAAAAGATTCAGTCATGTTTAATCTTCAGGTTTCATATTTAACGTCCACCTGGCTCCATGCCGGATGGGGTTGTTTAACATACCCGCTGTCAATCCATTGCAACGGGGGTACTGCAAATTCGGTCGCACTTAAGCGAGAGCCAGTTTTTGGCGCGCGTATTGTAACGCTTTTTCAATCACTTGCTCAATGCTTAATCGGGTTGAATCCAAAACTAAAGCATCAGCAGCGGGAACCAGCGGCGCTACAGCACGATTACGATCGCGATAATCGCGTTCTTCGATCTCGGCCAAAAGGCGTTCAAAGTTAACACTAAAGCCCTTCTCCTGCAACTGTAGCATACGTCTATGCGCACGTTCTTGCGAGGAGGCGTCCAGAAAAATTTTCACCGGCGCATCTGGGAACACCACGGTGCCCATATCACGTCCATCAGCAATCAGACCTGGGGATTCGCGAAATGCGCGTTGACGACGTAATAACGCTTCACGCACGCGGGGAAACGCCGCAACCTGAGAGGCGGCATTCGCTACTTCCTGAGTACGTATTTCACCGCTGACATCTTCACCTTCAAGAATGACTTCCAGGTTGCCGTCTGTTGAGATAAAACGCACATCAAGGTGTGAGGCAAGCGGTACCAGAGCATCTTCAGATGTGACATCAACATGGTGATGTAACGCTGCGAGCGCCAGTACGCGGTAGATCGCGCCTGAATCTAACAGATGCCACTGCAATGCTTCCGCCATTGCCTTGCACAAGGTGCCTTTACCTGCACCACTTGGGCCATCAATGGTAATAACCGGGGCAATTGCCGTCATCTTTTTCTCCTTAAACGGGCGTACATTAACGTGAACGCCGCGCATTATACGCGCCAACGCCAACGATCGTTATCTTTGTGTGAAAAATGCAGAATCATTGAAGCTGAGTGTAGAATAAATAGGCAATCGGAGATGTCAGAATGTGCCGCACCCGAAAGTGCGGCAATAAAATCAGGCAGATGTACTAATACGAGCCAACTGTTCGAAATAATCCGGGAAGGTTTTGGCGGTACATTTTGGGTCAAGAATGGTCACCGGCGTGTCAGACAGCGCCACCAGCGAGAAACACATCGCCATGCGGTGATCGTTGTAGGTCGCGATGTCCGCAAATTGCAATGTTGCAGGCGGGGTGATGCGGATAAAGTCATGCCCCTCTTCCACTTCCGCGCCCACTTTGCGTAACTCCGTCGCCATCGCGAACAGACGATCGGTCTCCTTGACGCGCCAGTTGTAGATATTACGTAATGTCGTGGTGCCTTTAGCGAACAGCGCCGCCGTTGCAATGGTCATCGCCGCATCAGGAATATGGTTCATATCCATATCCACTGCGTTCAACTCGCCGTGAGTACAGGCAATAAAATCGTCGCCCCATGTAATGGTTGCGCCCATTTTCTCCAGTACATCGGCAAAACGAATATCACCCTGCATGCTGTTGCGGCCAATCCCGGTAACTTTTACCGTACCGCCTTTAATAGCACCTGCCGCGAGGAAATAGGAAGCGGAAGAAGCATCACCTTCAACCAGGTATGCACCCGGTGACTGATACTGCTGCTGCCCCTTCACGACAAAGCGCTGGTAGTTTTGATTTTCAATTTCAACACCAAACGTTTTCATCAGGTTCAGTGTGATATCAATGTAAGGTTTGGATACCAGGTCACCTTTAATTGCGATCGTCGTATCCTGCGGCGCCAGCGGCGCAGTCATCAGCAACGCAGTGAGGAACTGGCTGGAAACGCTACCGTCTACCTCAACCTGGCCTCCGGTAAAGCCACCACGCAGACGTAAAGGGGGATAGTTTTCCTGCTCCAGATAGTCAATTTTGGCTCCGCCCTGGCGCAGCGCATCAACCAGATGGCCAATCGGGCGCTCTTTCATGCGCGGTTCGCCCGTCAGCACGATGTCATTGCTGCCCAGACATAACGCTGCGGCCAGCGGGCGCATTGCGGTTCCGGCGTTGCCAAGGAACAGCTCAACTGCACCTTCTGCGTGCAACGCACCGCCATTGCCAACTATCTCGCAGCGGGTACGATCGGCAGAAAGGGTATAGCTAATCCCTAACGCATTCAGAGCATTGAGCATATGGCGAACATCATCGCTGTCCAGCAGATTGGTCAGGACAGTGGTGCCATTGGCTAATGCAGCCAGCAGCAAAGCGCGGTTAGAAACACTTTTGGATCCAGGCAGATTGATGGTGCCATCCACCCGCGCAATGGGTTGTAACGTCAGGGATTCCATGAAACTCGACTCTCAAAAAACAGACATAAAAACCCCACAGACGGGCTGTGGGGATGAAAAGTACAGCAGATTAGCCTCGGCGGCGTTCGAAATCGACCATGAAATCGGTCAGTGCTTTAACACCTTCAAGCGGCATGGCATTGTAGATGGACGCACGCATACCGCCGACCACACGATGCCCTTTCAGCGCGTGCAGGCCCGCAGCAAAAGACTCTTCCAGGAACAGTTTATCCAATGCGCTATCAGCCAACTGGAACGGTACGTTCATGCGTGAACGGTTGGATTTCGCTACATCGTTACGGTAGAAATCGCTGTTATCGATTACGCCGTAGAGCAATTCCGCTTTTTGCTGGTTAATTTTATCCATCGCATTAACACCGCCCTGCTTTTTCAGCCATTTAAAGACCAGGCCAGACAGATACCAGGCAAAGGTTGGCGGCGTATTGAACATGGAATCGTTGTCATTCAGCACGGTATAGTCGAGGATTGACGGGCATGAGACATGAGCTTTACCCAGCAAATCTTCACGGACGATGACAATCGTCAGACCGGCCGGGCCGATATTTTTCTGTGCCCCGGCATAAATTACGCCATAACGGTTAACGTCAAGCGGTGCGGAAAGAATGGTAGAGGACAGATCCGCCGTGACCACAACGTTGCTGGCAAAATTCGGCGTTTCATCGATCGCAATGCCATCGATGGTTTCGTTCGGGCAATAGTGCAGGTATGCCGCGTTATCAGAAAGTTGCCATTCACTCATCGGCTTAACAGCACGCAGGCCGTCCACGGTGACTTTGGCATCAATAACGTTTGGCGTGCAGTATTTTTTCGCTTCTTTAATTGCGCTGGCGGCCCAATAACCGGCATCGACGTAATCCGCGGTGGTTTTATCGCCCAGAATATTTAACGGGATACCCGCGAACTGCCCGCGACCACCGCCATGGCAGAACAACACTTTATAGTTGGAGGGGATGCTGAGAAGATCGCGAAAATCCTGCTCCGCTTCCTCTGCGACCTGGATGAATTCTTTGCCACGGTGGCTAATTTCCATCACTGACGTGCCAAGACCGTTCCAGTCACAAAGATCCTGTTGAGCCAGTTTAAGTACTTCTGCCGGTAACATTGCCGGACCTGAACTAAAATTGAAGACCTGAGCCATTTCCCCTCACCACGTTGTGTTGTTGTCCAATCAACATCCTGTCATTGACGATAATCCGGTGACAGACATTGGTATAAGTTATTCCTGTGGATATCGGTTTTATCATTCAGTGACACGCGCCGCAATGGGTAAAACTGGCAAGGGTAAAAATGTGTCATCGGTCACACAACAGAATCTATCGGATTGACGGGTAAAAACCGAGATTTTTGCTGTCAGGTAACCCGTTTTGCCCGGCTGGCCTTCGACCATTCTGGATTTGCACAGCGCGGACATAATTGATGATCTCCGGCCTTCATTTGCACCACTTCGCTACAACGTATGCAGGCATAGTCCCCTGCTTCAGGTATTACTTTAAATCGTTGCGTACAACGTTTAGGCAGAATACTGAGCCCCGGCTTTACGTCTTCATCGGCAAAGAAGTAGACGCTGATTTGCCCATTCGTCTCCAGAATAGCCAGTTTCACTTGTCCCAATTGCTCCACGCCGTTCAAACGCAGTTCCATAAAGAATTCAAATTCCGTCATATTGGCGCTATTGAGCTTTGACCATGCCAGCTCGCCGTCTTCAATGATCACGACGGGTTTGCCCTCCAGCAGGTCCTCCATTTTTTCACTATGCGCCATTAGCCACATTACCAGCCGATACAGCACAGCAAGAGTAATAAAGACCACCAGCACCGGCAGCATCGGAACATC
This sequence comes from Citrobacter sp. Cpo012, assembly GCF_030333015.1. Lineage (NCBI taxonomy): Bacteria > Pseudomonadati > Pseudomonadota > Gammaproteobacteria > Enterobacterales > Enterobacteriaceae > Citrobacter > Citrobacter sp. Cpo012. The sequence goes on from NZ_JAOWGR010000043.1 coordinate 85,237, forward strand.
GTCATAAAACGCCACGTCTCCCGCGGCGGAACCCAGCGTAAGGATGATAAGGACTTCAAAAAGCGACATCTGGCGTACGCCACGACGTCCGGTGATTTTTAAAAACAGAAAAACCAATATAAAGGTGTAAAGGCTGCGTAGCGCAACTTCCCCCAGAAAATCCATGGGCACCTTATCAAGCGCCATACGGTGTAAATCGAAAGCTTTCATTAATATGCTCTAAACGTGATTGGCTGTAAGAAAGCATAGCCAATGCTTTTATTTACGCATGGGCTCCGGCGACGATAGCGCCGTTCATTGAAACCCCGTATCATTGCGCGCTTTCCGTACGACAAAAGTGATTTTCATGACGCAAACATTTATCCCCGGCAAAGATGCCGCTCTGGAAGACTCCATCGCTCGCTTCCAGCAAAAATTGCTCGACCTCGGTTTTCAAATTGAAGAAGCTTCGTGGTTGAATCCCGTCCCTAACGTCTGGTCTGTACATATTCGCGACAAAGAATGCGCGCTGTGCTTCACCAACGGTAAAGGCGCGACAAAAAAAGCGGCGCTGGCTTCTGCGCTGGGCGAATACTTTGAGCGTCTGTCGACTAACTACTTCTTTGCAGATTTCTGGCTGGGCGAAACTATCGCCAATGGCCCCTTCGTACATTACCCGAACGAAAAATGGTTCCCGCTGACTGAAGAAGACGATGTTCCAGAAGGTTTACTGGATGCGCGTCTGCGTGCATTTTACGATCCAGATAACGAACTGACCGGCAGCATGCTTATCGATCTACAGTCTGGTAATGAAGAGCGTGGCGTCTGTGGCCTGCCGTTTACCCGCCAGTCTGATAACCAGACCGTCTACATTCCGATGAATATTATCGGCAACCTGTATGTTTCTAACGGCATGTCTGCGGGTAACACACCTAACGAAGCTCGCGTTCAGGGCCTGTCTGAAGTCTTTGAGCGCCATGTGAAGAACCGTATTATCGCCGAAAGCATCAGCCTGCCGGAAATCCCGGCCGAGGTGATGGCGCGCTATCCGGCAGTGGTGGAGTCCATCGCCACACTGGAAGCGGAAGGTTTCCCAATTTTTGCCTACGATGGCTCGCTGGGCGGCAAGTATCCGGTGATTTGCGTTGTCCTGTTCAACCCGGCCAACGGTACCTGCTTTGCCTCCTTCGGCGCACACCCGGATTTCGGCGTTGCGCTGGAGCGTACCGTGACTGAACTGCTGCAGGGCCGTGGTCTGAAGGATCTTGATGTCTTCACCCCACCGACCTTCGACGATGAGGAAGTGGCAGAACATACCAACCTTGAAACTCACTTCATCGATTCCAGCGGTCTGATCTCCTGGGATCTGTTCAAGCAGGATGCCGACTATCCGTTCGTTGACTGGAATTTCTCCGGCACCACGGAAGAAGAGTTCGCCACCCTGATGGCCACCTTCAATGCTGAAGATAAAGAAGTGTATATCGCTGACTATGAGCACCTGGGCGTTTACGCGTGCCGCATTATTGTTCCGGGAATGTCTGACATCTATCCGGCTGAAGACCTGTGGTTAGCCAACAACGCTATGGGCACCCATCTGCGTGAAACCATTCTCTCTCTGCCAGGCAGTGAGTGGGATAAAGAAGACTACCTCAATCTGATTGAACAGTTGGATGAAGAAGGTTTTGACGACTTCACCCGCGTGCGCGAGCTGCTCGGTCTGGCGACCGGTGCGGATAACGGTTGGTACACCCTGCGTATTGGCGAGCTTAAAGTGATGCTGGCGCTGGCCGGTGGCGATCTGGAGCAGGCCCTGGTGTGGACCGAATGGACGATGGAATTTAACGCCTCCGTCTTTAGCGCGGAACGTGCAAACTACTATCGCTGCCTGCAAACATTGTTGCTGCTGTCTCAGGAAGAAGACCGTCAGCCGCTGCAGTATCTGAACGCATTCGTCCGCATGTACGGCGCTGAGGCGGTTGAAGCGGCAAGTGCAGCACTGAGTGGTGAAGCGCCGTTTTATGGACTTCAGCCAGTAGACAGCGATCTGCACGCATTCCCGGCACATCAGTCTCTGCTGAAAGCCTATGAGAAATTGCAACGTGCGAAAGCGGCACACTGGTCAAAATAGTGACAAACGACTTGCCTCGAGTAGGCTAAATGTATTGTCTGAGCTATATTACGGGGCGCTTAAAGCGCCCCGTTTTTTATTTTGGTCAAACCAAAAAATAAATGTAAAAACAAGGTTAAATATTAGTAGTTGATATTAAAAAAATTAGCTTATTAATGTGGTTTTTTATCTCAATTACTCCATTTTAATTAACCGTCCCATAGGAGGCTGAAAGAAAAAATTCAACTCACTTTATAATTTTTAAAATTTATTTTTATATGGATAATCAACATGTTACACCGTAATCGCATAAAAACCATGCGTCTTACGGGCCTATAAGCCAGGCGAGATATGATCTATATCAAATTCTCATCTATAATGCTTTGTTAGTATCTCGTCGCCGACTTAATAAAGAGAGAGTTAGTGTGAAAGCTGACAACCCTTTTGATCTTATTCTACCTGCTGCAATGGCCAAAGTTGCCGAAGAAGCAGGCGTCTATAAAGCAACGAAACATCCGCTTAAGACGTTCTATCTGGCAATTACTGCCGGTGTATTCATTTCAATTGCCTTTGTTTTCTATATCACCGCCACAACCGGCACTGGTACTATGCCTTTCGGCATGGCGAAATTAGTAGGTGGTATCTGCTTTTCCCTGGGGCTGATCCTTTGTGTTGTCTGCGGTGCAGACCTCTTCACTTCAACCGTACTGATCGTCGTTGCTAAAGCCAGTGGTCGTATTACCTGGGGTCAGTTAGCGAAAAACTGGCTTAACGTTTATGTCGGCAACCTGATTGGCGCCCTGATCTTTGTGTTACTCATGTGGCTTTCTGGCGAGTATATGACCGCCAACGGCGCATGGGGGCTCAACGTTCTGCAAACAGCCGACCACAAAGTGCACCATACTTTTGTTGAGGCAGTGAGCCTTGGTATCCTGGCTAACCTGATGGTGTGTCTGGCCGTATGGATGAGCTACTCGGGCCGCAGCCTGATGGACAAAGCGTTTATCATGGTATTACCGGTAGCAATGTTTGTTGCCAGCGGTTTTGAGCACAGTATCGCAAACATGTTTATGATCCCTATGGGTATTGTAATACGCGATTTCGCCACCCCGGAATTCTGGACCGCAGTTGGGTCTTCTCCGGAGAATTTTTCTCACCTGACCGTGATGAATTTCATCACCGATAACCTGATTCCGGTTACGATCGGTAACATTATCGGCGGCGGTTTGTTGGTCGGGTTGACATACTGGGTCATTTATCTGCGTGGTAACGATCATCATTAATCTGTTGATGCCCATTACACGCAGTAAATAAAAAATCCACTTAAGAAGGTAGGTGTTACATGTCCGAGCTTAATGAAAAGTTAGCCACAGCCTGGGAAGGTTTTACCAAAGGTGATTGGCAGAATGAAGTAAACGTACGTGACTTCATTCAGAAAAACTACACTCCGTATGAGGGTGACGAGTCCTTCCTGGCTGGCGCAACTGATGCGACCACTGCACTGTGGGACAGCGTTATGGAAGGCGTTAAACAGGAAAACCGCACTCACGCGCCTGTTGACTTTGACACCTCCGTTGCTTCTACCATCACTTCTCACGACGCTGGCTACATCAACAAAGCGCTCGAGAAGATTGTTGGTCTGCAGACTGAAGCTCCGCTGAAACGTGCGATCATTCCGTTTGGCGGCATCAAAATGGTTGAAGGTTCCTGCAAAGCGTACAATCGCGAACTGGACCCGATGCTGAAAAAAATCTTCACCGAATACCGCAAAACCCACAACCAGGGCGTATTCGATGTTTACACCAAAGACATTCTGAACTGCCGTAAATCCGGTGTTCTGACTGGTCTGCCAGATGCGTATGGCCGTGGCCGTATCATCGGTGACTACCGTCGCGTTGCGCTGTACGGTATCGACTACCTGATGAAAGACAAATACGCTCAGTTCGTCTCTCTGCAGTCCGATCTGGAAAACGGCGTAAACCTGGAAGCAACTATCCGTCTGCGTGAAGAAATCGCTGAACAGCACCGCGCTCTGGGTCAGATCAAAGAAATGGCTGCTAAATATGGCTGCGATATCTCTGGTCCGGCTACCAACGCTCAGGAAGCTATCCAGTGGACTTACTTCGGCTACCTGGCCGCAGTTAAATCTCAGAACGGTGCAGCAATGTCCTTCGGTCGCGTATCCACCTTCCTGGATGCTTACATCGAACGTGACCTGAAAGCAGGCAAAATTACCGAGCAAGACGCACAGGAAATGATCGACCACCTGGTCATGAAACTGCGTATGGTTCGCTTCCTGCGTACTCCTGAATATGATGAACTGTTCTCCGGTGACCCGATTTGGGCAACTGAATCAATCGGTGGTATGGGCGTTGATGGCCGTACTCTGGTTACCAAAAACAGCTTCCGCTTCCTGAACACCCTGTACACCATGGGTCCTTCTCCGGAGCCGAACATCACTGTTCTGTGGTCTGAAAAACTGCCTCTGAACTTCAAGAAATTCGCCGCTAAAGTGTCCATCGACACCTCTTCTCTGCAGTACGAGAACGATGACCTGATGCGTCCGGACTTCAACAACGACGACTACGCTATCGCTTGCTGCGTAAGCCCGATGGTTGTTGGTAAACAAATGCAGTTCTTCGGTGCGCGTGCAAACCTGGCGAAAACCATGCTGTACGCAATCAACGGTGGCGTTGATGAAAAACTGAAAATGCAGGTTGGTCCTAAATCTGAACCGATCAAAGGCGACGTTCTGAACTTCGACGAAGTTATGGATCGCATGGATCACTTCATGGATTGGCTGGCTAAACAGTACGTCACCGCGCTGAACGTTATCCACTACATGCACGACAAGTACAGCTACGAAGCCTCTCTGATGGCGCTGCACGACCGTGACGTTATCCGCACCATGGCGTGTGGTATCGCTGGTCTGTCCGTTGCTGCTGACTCCCTGTCTGCAATCAAATATGCGAAAGTTAAACCGATTCGTGACGAAGACGGTCTGGCTATCGACTTCGAAATCGAAGGCGAATACCCGCAGTTTGGTAACAACGACTCTCGCGTTGATGACATGGCGGTTGACCTGGTAGAACGTTTCATGAAGAAAATTCAGAAACTGACTACTTATCGTAACGCTATCCCGACTCAGTCTGTTCTGACCATCACCTCTAACGTGGTTTATGGTAAGAAAACTGGTAACACCCCAGATGGTCGTCGTGCTGGCGCGCCGTTCGGACCGGGTGCTAACCCAATGCACGGTCGTGACCAGAAAGGTGCTGTTGCCTCTCTGACCTCCGTTGCTAAACTGCCGTTTGCTTACGCTAAAGATGGTATTTCTTACACCTTCTCTATCGTTCCGAACGCACTGGGTAAAGACGACGAAGTTCGTAAGACCAACCTGGCTGGTCTGATGGATGGTTACTTCCACCACGAAGCGTCCATCGAAGGTGGTCAGCACCTGAACGTGAACGTCATGAACCGCGAAATGCTACTGGATGCGATGGAACATCCGGAAAAATATCCGCAGCTGACCATCCGCGTTTCTGGCTACGCAGTACGTTTTAACTCCCTGACTAAAGAACAGCAGCAGGACGTTATTACTCGTACCTTCACTCAGACCATGTAATTGGTTTTGACTGAAATCGTACTTTAAAAAGCGTACAATAAAGGCTCCACGTAAGTGGGGCCTTTTTAATAGCCTGCTTTGTCAGCTATCTATACTTATATACTCGATGGATTTCGAGTTGCATTGAGGCGGCAACGGAGTGAATCCCCTGGAGCGTACAGAAGTACGTGACTGGGGTGAGCGAAGGAAGCTAACAAAGATGCATCTTGAAAGACGAAAAGTATGGATAGCAGCCAAAACAGACTCGACACAGTTAATAACTGTGCACTAACACTGGCCCCGGATGGGCCACACCTGGAGAAACACCGCAATGTCAGTTATTGGTCGCATTCACTCCTTTGAATCCTGTGGCACTGTTGATGGCCCGGGCATCCGCTTTATTACCTTCTTTCAGGGCTGCCTGATGCGCTGCCTGTATTGCCATAACCGTGACACGTGGGATACACACGGCGGTAAAGAAGTCACCGTCGACGAATTAATGAAAGAGGTGGTGACCTATCGCCACTTTATGAACGCATCCGGCGGCGGCGTGACGGCGTCTGGCGGCGAAGCTATCCTGCAAGCTGAATTCGTACGTGACTGGTTCCGCGCCTGTAAAAAAGAAGGTATTCATACCTGTCTGGATACCAACGGTTTTGTTCGCCGCTACGATCCGGTGATCGATGAGCTGCTGGAAGTCACCGATCTGGTCATGCTCGATCTCAAACAGATGAACGATGAAATCCATCAGAATCTGGTCGGCGTATCTAACCATCGTACGCTGGAGTTCGCGCGTTACCTGTCAAATAAAGACATCAAAGTGTGGATCCGCTATGTTGTCGTACCTGGCTGGTCTGATGACGATGACTCCGCACACCGCCTCGGCGAATTTACCCGCGATATGGGTAACGTTGAAAAAATCGAGCTGCTGCCTTACCACGAGCTGGGCAAACACAAATGGGTGGCAATGGGCGAAGAGTACAAACTGGATGGCGTCAAACCACCGAAGAAAGAGACCATGGAGCGCGTGAAGGGCATTCTCGAGCAATATGGACATAAAGTGATGTATTGAGTTTTAGCCACCACGAAACGGCTGCCCTGAACGGCAGCCGTTTTGCTATCTAAGCGACAACCACTCGAATTAAAGGAAAGGACGCCATGCGGTTATTCATTTCTGGCATGTTGCTGTTATCTGCCCAATACGTAAATGCCGCCAGCAACTGTGATATCAACGCCATTGTGCAACATGCGTGGCCAGATGCAAAACCGACAGCGGAAGGCAAGCTACTCACACAACATAATCAGGTTATCGATATCACAGGTAACTCACCGCAAAGCGCAATTTGCCGTGTCTGGCCAGCCCACCCGGAACTGACCCTAGCGGCGATTCCGCTGATGGCACAACAATATAGCGATTACGATCGCATTGGCGATCTGGAGCTTCTGGTACTGGATTCCACAAACCTCGACGTAAAACAGCGGCTACGCCTGCCCGAACGTATGAATGACGATGCCATTCAAATTACCGGTCTGGCGTTGGATACTGCGCGCTGGAAAGTTACCCCAGATCAGACCGCATTTGGCTTACGAGTCGCCCGCACCGGCAGTTCCCGTGTAAATCCTTTTAGTGAAGATGCGCTATCGCTGTTTGTTATTGAAAATAATCAACTACGGGCGGTATTAAACGGAATCGTACTTGAGAATAGCACCGGTGAATGGGACGGGAACTGTGTGGGAACATTCCACGATATTAAACGCACCCTTGCCCTTGCGCCTGATTCACATAATGGATACTTCGATATTCGGGTAAACGAGAAAAACGTGGAATCAACGGCCTATACAGACGCCAACGAGCAATGCGCATCAAAGGATAAACCGGGGAAAGCCAGTTGGGTACTGCGTTATGATGGCAAACAGTATGCCATCCCAAAAGAACTGTCCCCGTTGTTTTGAGAGGCAAAGCAGGAGATAGCATCACTATCTCCTGCTCTTCTGCCACACTTGTCTTTAGCGTCCTCTTCTCGCCAGTAGCGGGAAAATCAATCCCAGTCCAACCAGCACAAATGGCGTCACGATATTCAGCGTGAGCTGGAATGTCCACTCAGGGGTAAAGGCTTCCATTTTCGGGAAAATCCCGGTCAGACAGGCAAATGCGGTAAAGGCAAAGCACCAGATCCCCACGGTCATCGCAAGCGAGCGGTTGCGAATAAAGACATATTCCGATTTATATTTTTGCGCCAGGCGAATAACGGCAATGAACGCCACAAACACCCATAAATAACGCAATGGCATCACGACAGAGTTAAGATTCAATAGCCATTTATACAGGTTGTTCATGTCGCCAATTCCCAGTGTTGGCAACATAATCAAAATCGCCACCAGCACCAGCGTCAGAATATAACCATTTACCGGCGTACCGGAAGCGTTGGTTTTACACAGGCTCTCGGGAATATATTTACGATCAGCATCCCCCAGCAGAACTTTAAGCGGTGCATCAATAGAAAATACCAATGCCGCAATCTGTCCCAGCGTATTGGCAATCGCGTAAATAACCATCAGCGAATTACCCATACCATAATACTCACCCAATTTCTGGAAGGCGTAATATTGACCATTCGTCATCAGGTCATCTGGAATATGCCGGGAGTCAAACATCATTCCCATAGCCAGCGACCCGAGAATCGCGCATACCGCTACCATAACAGCCAGAACGAGCATCCCTTTTGGAAATTCTTTGCCCGGATTACGTGTCTGATTAACGTATGGCGAAATTTTCTCCGCACCGCCCACGGCAAATACCAGCATGGAGATCGTAGTAATGTAGGTAAAATCGATGTGCGGGATAAACGATTCCCAGGTGATATTGGTTGTCGCTATTTGCACATCCGTAATTGCAGGCGCGGTTACCGCCATCACGACATACAAAATGGACATCACAAACATCGCGATGCCTGCAACTGACCCAACAATTTTCAGTGACTTCATGCCACGGGACGCAACCCACATGAAAAAGACAAACAGCGCCAGCGTCAGCCCCTGCAACGCCACGACGGTGTACTCTTTAATCAACGAACCATCGCCCTTCAGCGCCCATCCCAGCGCAATCAGAATAGCCTGCGGTTTTTGCGCCAGATAAGGTATATGAACAACCCAATAGGTCCAGGCAGCAAGATAGGCCAACCCTGGCCCCATGGTATGTTTAATCCAGGTACTGACGCCGCCTTTACCCTCTTTAAAGGTTGAGCCAAGCTGCCCGACGATCAACGCATAAGGAATAAAATAGAGCGCGAAAATAAATATCCAGGAGGAGACAACAACCAATCCCTGATTAGCATAGTTGTTAACGACGTTGCCAAAACCCCAGACGGTAATAAATGACATTAATGCAATGTTGTACCATCGCAATTGTTTTTCCTGCACACCAGCCATACGCAATCCTTTGTGGAAGCTTTTTGATTATCAATATATGAGGCGTGGGATTATGCGCGGTAAAATGAGCGAGCGGAAACGGCAGGATGTAAAACTATAACCTTCTGCACACTTTATTTTCAGGACAGACGTGTGCGATTAAATAATGCAGGTTCCCATAAAGCATACATAAACAGTATGTATGGGAACCTGTTCATATTCTGTTAAATCAGGTCAAATGTGCGCAATAGAATTGGGCGTATGGCCCGTCTTACGCAGCAGCATTAGTAAATAAATAAACGATACGCTGGCGATCATGATAAACAGCAAGCTATCTGAATAATTCTGCATCAGCATCGCAGTAAACGAAGGTCCCAGCAGACTGCCCACGGTATAGCTCAATAGCAATGCCTGATTCATGGCGACCAGCTGATGATGTTCCACCTTTTCACAGGCCCAGGCCATCGCGACCGGATAGAGGGTAAAGCCTGCCGCACCCAACATAAACAACGCGGGCGCCATCGCCGCCTGGTTCAGCATGGCGATACTCCCGACGATCACCACGAAGACCTGGACGCGTAAAACCAGCAGACGTCCCAGCTTATCCGCCAGACGGCCAATCGGCCATTGCCCCAGAATACCGGCGCTTACCAGAACCGCCATCCAGAAACCAATGCTGGCGTTGCTCACCCCCTGATGGTTGAGATACAGCGGCATCAGGCCATACAAAGACCCCAGCACGATCCCGGAAATAATGCAGCCATTAACGCCTAGGCGCGCCTGACGCAACCTCAGCATGGAGACAATAGGCGTAGACTGCTGTTCATCACCCTGCTGATTAGCAATGCGCGTAAAGAGCAGTGGTAAAACACCCGCCAGGATAGTACCCGTCACCCACGGCAGGACGTTCATCAATTCTGTTGATACTTTACTGACCAGCAGTTGGCCTAAAAAAGTACCCACGTAATAGATCATCATATAGGCGGCAAGTAACCGTCCGCGATTACGGGACGTCCCGCTGCACATCAGCGCGCTTTCCACGACCACCCAGATCATGGCGCAACCGACACCGGCGATAAAACGCCATGTCATCCAGCTCCAGAATCCCACCATAATCCCCAGCCCGACACAGCCCGCGGCAAAAATAAGCGAGGCGATGTAATAGCTGCGGTTAAAACCAAGGTGTTTTATTAAATACCCTGTCAGCAACGTCCCTACCAGATTACCGGTAAAGTAAGACGAGCTCACCATGCCTACCTGCCAGGTAGGCAGATTTTCATGGGCGAGCCAAAGCGGGACGAGCGTGTTTAACACGGCGATCGCCAGGGTCAACAGAAGTAGCCCGCACAGCAATAGCATGACGGGACGGGTATAGGTGGACATGAATAAAAACCGTGAGGAAGTTCAAATTTCATGCGCATCATGCCACTGCTAAAAACATTGTCAATCGGCGGAATCAGAGGGCTGAGGCGCTTTCTGGTCGATCGATTTGCATTACTGATTCTTAATGTGAATAGATAAAAAATACAAAAACACATCTGCTTGTTTTTATTGATCTAAAACAAAAATCTCGCGTTACGTTCAGTCGAAAAATTTCATGGACTCCCCTTACTTTTATTTCTTACTAAACTCTATGCGGGATGCTGAGCTGCATTGTCTTCAAAATAGAACAGTGAGTTCTTATTTATCTATCTAATCCAAATATCGTTCTTTTCGTAGACTTAAACTCATCAAATTTCCCCCACTGATACTGAACAGGAGAAATACCATGACTAAACCTTACGTAAGACTTGATAAAGACAATGCGGCAGTACTGCTGGTCGACCATCAGGCTGGCCTGCTCTCCCTGGTTCGGGATATCGATCCCGATAAATTTAAAAACAACGTGCTTGCGCTCGGTGACTTAGCAAAATACTTCAACCTCCCAACCATTCTGACAACCAGTTTTGAGACAGGACCAAACGGACCGCTGGTACCGGAACTGAAAGCTCAATTTCCGGATGCGCCCTACATTGCTCGCCCAGGAAACATTAACGCATGGGATAACGAAGATTTCGTGAAAGCAGTAAAAGCGACCGGCAAAAAGCAGCTGATTATCGCTGGTGTCGTGACGGAAGTTTGCGTCGCTTTCCCAGCGCTCTCGGCTATTGAAGAAGGTTTTGACGTCTTTGTTGTCACCGATGCTTCAGGCACGTTTAATGAAATTACCCGCCATTCAGCATGGGATCGGATGTCTCAAGCAGGCGCTCAATTGATGACATGGTTCGGAGTAGCATGCGAACTGCACCGCGACTGGCGCAACGATATCGAAGGTCTGGCGACGTTGTTCTCTAATCACATTCCGGGTTATCGCAATCTGATGACCAGCTATGACACGTTAACTAAGCAGAAGTAAAGACTGGGGCAAAACCCTGACCTGACATGTAGCCGGATAGCGCGCAGCTTTAAGGCCTACGGATATTGTAGGCTTGATAAAGCACGAGGCGCCATCCGGCGTATTATGGATTAACTCGCCACCGCCATACCGACGGTCATATGCAGCCCGTAGAACACGCCACGACCAATCAGCTCGCCGACTAACAGCAGAATAAACGCGACAGAAAGCAACGGAACGGCAGGCTGGTAACCCTTCACTTGCGGTACTATCCAGCAGCACAACGCTAACGCCAGCGCCACGATCCGCCACGCCATCAGCGAACCGTAATCCGGAACCAGCGCAGAGGCCTGTTGAATCGAACTGTGGATTGTCGCCAGTTCAGTCCCCTGCATTACCGACATGATGGCACTCACGACCAGAGCAAGCACTGATATAGCCGGCAGCAGGCGCATCGCCCAACCATCCACGCCAGCAATTCTCAGTAACAGATATCCCAGCAGCGGACCGCCCATAAACATCGTCAGGAAGAAGCCCAGCGGTGTCCAGACGCTGTACCAGGTCGGTACAGTATCGATGGTGTTATACACGCGCACCATCATCCAGACAAAAACCACACCCAGCACCATGGTGACAACTAACCACAGATTGCGTAATGCGGGCGACATTTTCTTCAACATAGCCAGCAGCCAGCCGATACCGCCAACGGCAAAGAAGAGTGAGCCGCTGGCAATTTCGTTACTCAACGCAGATGATCCAACGCGATTGAGTGAGTTAAAGGCGCGCATCGGTGAGCCCAAATGGAGCATGGAAGCAATAAAACCAATGCCCATTAATACCCACAACCCAAACATGCAGGTAATTACGCGTTGCTGCGATTCTGGGCGTAAGCCCCCTTTCATCAACGCCAGCGCCAGAACAATAAAACCGCCAACCACACACTGTCCGAAGACCGTGAAGATCATCAGCGGCCATTCATGCCATCCACTTCCCATCTTACACCTCCTTCGGATTAGCCAGATAACCTGTGGTATCCCCGGTCGGGCGGCTATTGGCGTTAGGTTTGATGACAATGCTCGGTTTGGTAAAGTGCGCGCCCGGCAATGGCGCAACCGCAGCCAAAGTACCGTGTTTTTTGCGCAGTTCATCAATTGGGCCAAAATCCAGCGCACGCAGTGGACAGGACTCGACGCAAATAGGTTTCTTACCTTCAGCGACGCGCTCATGGCAGCCATCGCATTTGGTCATGTGCCCTTTGTCAGCATTGTACTGTGGTGCGCCGTAAGGACAGGCCATGTGGCAATAGCGGCAGCCGATGCACACATCTTCATCAACAACGACAAAGCCATCTTCACGTTTGTGCATCGCACCGCTCGGACACACTTTGGTACAGGCCGGGTCTTCACAGTGGTTACACGCAATGGAGAGGTAATAGGCAAAGACGTTCTGATGCCAGACGCCGTTGTCTTCCTGCCAGTCACCGCCGGCGTACTCATAAATGCGGCGGAAGCTGACTTCAGGGGTTAAATTTTTGAAATCTTTGCACGCCAGTTCGCAGGTTTTGCAACCGGTGCAACGGCTGGAATCAATAAAAAATCCATACTGGGTTGTCATCGGTTACTCCTTACACCTTTTCAACCTGAACAAGGTTCGTGTGTGATGGGTTCCCCTTCGCGAGAGGAGACGGACGCTGGGTCGTCAGGACGTTAATACAACCGCCCTGGTCCACGCGTTTTGCGTCCGGGTCATACCACGCCCCTTCGCCCAATGCCACCACGCCAGGCATCATACGCGGCGTTACTTTCGCCTCGATGTGCACTTCACCACGATCGTTAAAGATGCGCACCTTGTCGCCGTTGTTAATGCCGCGTCGCTGTGCATCCATCGGGTTGATCCACATTTCCTGACGGCAGGATGCTTTCAGAACATCCACGTTGCCATAGGTCGAGTGGACGCGAGACTTATAGTGGAAGCCGGTCAACTGCAGAGGGAATTTCTCCACCAGCGGATCGTTTAAGCTCTCAAAACCTGGGGTATAAATCGGCAGTGGATCAATCACATCACCTTCCGGCAGCTCCCAGGTTGACGCGATCTCGGCAAGCTGCTGCGAATAAATTTCGATCTTACCTGACGGCGTGGTCAGCGGATTGGCGTTAGGATCCTCACGGAACGCCTTGTAGGCCACGTGATGTCCCTGCGGGTCGCGCTGTTTAAAGATCCCCTGCTTGCGGAATTCTTCAAACGTTGGCAGTTCAGGAATGGCTTTGCGCGACTGCTCGTACAGATGACGCATCCACTCTTCCTGAGTACGACCTTCTGTAAACTGCTGCTCAACACCAAGGCGTTTCGCTAGCTCACTGGTCATCTGGTAGATAGTCTTGCATTCGAAGCGTGGTTTGATCGCCTGATCGGTGAAAATCACATACGACATATTTCCGCAGGAGGCATCCAGTGCGAAGTCCATCTGCTCCGAAGCGGTGCAGTCCGGCAGCAAAATATCCGCGTATTTCGCCGAGGAGGTCATATGACAGTCGATGACAACGATCATCTCGCACTTCTTATCATCCTGTAGGATTTCATGTGTGCGGTTGATATCAGAGTGCTGGTTAATCAGACAGTTACCGGCATAGTTCCAGATCATCTTAATCGGAACATCGAGCTTATCTTTGCCACGAACACCGTCACGCAGTGCCGTCATCTCCGGACCTCGCTCAATGGCGTCCGTCCACATAAACATAGAGATGCTGGTTTCGACTGGGTTTTCCAGCGTAGGCATACGTTCAAACGGCAAACTGTATGAGCCCTCACGCGCCCCGCTGTTGCCGCCGTTAATCCCAACGTTACCGGTAAGGATTGCCAGCATAGAAATGGCACGAGTCGCTATTTCACCGTTAGCATGGCGCTGCGGTCCCCACCCCTGACTGATATATGCCGGTTTAGCGCTACCGATTTCACGTGCCAGTTTGACGATTCGATCAGCAGGAATACCGGTAATTTGCGCTGCCCATTCCGGGGTCTTGGCGATACCGTCTTTGCCCTGCCCAAGAATATACGCCTTATAGTGACCGTTTTTCGGTGCGTCGGCCGGTAAGGTTTTCTCGTCGTAACCCACGCAGTATTTATCAAGGAACGGTTGATCGACCATGTTTTCGGTGATCAGCACATACGCCAGACCATTCACCAGCGCCGCATCGGTACCTGGGCGGATCGGGATCCATTCATCTTCACGACCCGCACCGGTATCCGTGTAGCGAGGATCGATAATAATCATGCGGGCATTGGATTTCTGTCGCGCCTGTTCAAGGTAATAGGTTACCCCACCCCCGCTCATACGGGTTTCACCTGGGTTATTCCCGAACAGAACCACCAGCTTGCTGTTTTCAATGTCGGACGGGCTGTTACCGTCTGCCCAGCCGCCGTAGGTGTAGTTCAACCCGGCAGCGATTTGCGCTGAAGAGTAGTCACCGTAGTGGTTCAGGTAGCCGCCACAGCAGTTCATCAGACGTGCTACCAGCGTTTTGCCTGGCGGCCAGGAACGTGTCAGGGTGCCGCCCAGCGTACCCGTGCCGTAGTTCAGGTAGATAGACTCGTTGCCGTAGTCTTTAATAAGACGCTGCATATTGCTGGCAATGATGTCGTAGGCTTCATCCCAACTGATGCGCTCAAATTTGCCTTCTCCACGTTTGCCGACGCGTTTCATCGGATATTTCAGCCGGTCGGGATTATAAACGCGACGACGCATGGAGCGACCACGCAGACAGGCGCGTACCTGGTGCAAGCCGTCATAGTTGTCATCACCGGTGTTGTCGGTTTCAACATACTTTATTTCACCGTCTACCACGTGCATACGCAGAGGACAGCGGCTACCACAGTTCACCGTACACGCGCTCCAGATGACTTTCTCATTGGCCTGTGTCGGATTAAGGGCTTCTGCAGCATTTGCAATACGGGTAAATGGCAGGGTAAACGCGCTACTGGCCACCGCCAGTCCGCCTATCGCCGTCGTTTTCACCAAACCTCGGCGACTAACCTCAGCTGCCAGCATGGCATCGGGGATCTTAGTTTTCATAGTGGCTCACTCTGCTGCTCACAATAAACAAAAGAGAAATACTCGTTATATATATTTTTATATAGCGTTAATATCGATATACAGACTGGTAGATACTGAATTTGCGAAAAGACAGAGATAAATACTGACTTTCATTCGAAGGCAGTATTACTCCTATGGAGGTAGGCGTTATTGTCCGACGTCAAACGGGCATAAAAAAAGCGCCCTGAGGCGCTTTTTTAGCAAAGAAAGGTAGCTTAGCCGATAAACTCCAGGCCATTCATGTACGGACGTAACACTTCCGGAACCTGAATACGGCCATCAGCCTGCTGATAGTTTTCCATCACCGCAACCAGCGTACGTCCAACCGCCAGACCGGAACCGTTCAGCGTATGTACTAAACGGGTCTTTTTGTCGGATTTGCTGCGGCAACGCGCCTGCATACGACGAGCCTGGAAATCCCACACGTTGGAGCAAGAGGAGATTTCGCGATAGGTGTTCTGCGCCGGGATCCACACTTCCAGATCGTACGTTTTGCATGCGCCGAAGCCCATGTCGCCTGTGCACAGGATGATCTTACGGTACGGCAGGCCCAGCAGCTGAAGAACCTTCTCGGCATGGCCGGTCATCTCTTCCAGCGCGTCCATAGAGTCTTCCGGGCGAACGATCTGCACCATTTCAACTTTATCGAACTGATGCATACGGATCAGACCACGGGTATCACGACCGTAAGAACCTGCTTCAGAACGGAAGCACGGCGTATGCGCGGTCATTTTGATCGGCAGCGCATCTTCGTCAATGATTTCGTCGCGAACCAGGTTGGTCAGCGGAACTTCTGCCGTTGGGATCAGCGCATAGTTGCTGCTGTCAGCTTCTTCATCCAGCGGACGGGTGTGGAACAGATCGCCAGCAAATTTCGGCAGTTGCCCTGTTCCGTACAGCGTGTCATGGTTAACCAGATACGGAACGTAGTTTTCGCTGTAACCATGCTGTTCGGTATGCAGATCCAGCATGAACTGAGACAGCGCACGGTGCATGCGCGCGATCTGCCCTTTCATCACGACGAAACGAGAGCCGGTCAGCTTAACCGCAGCGGCAAAATCAAGACCCGTGTGCATTTCACCCAGGGTAACGTGATCGCGCACTTCGAAATCAAACTCACGCGGCGTACCCCAACGGCTGACTTCAACGTTGTCATTTTCATCTTTACCCACCGGAACGTCGTCCGCTGGCAGGTTAGGAATGGTCAGCGCAATGTCGCGGATCTCGGCCTGTAAGGTATCAAGTTCAGCTTTCGCGGCATCCAGCTCTTCGCCCAGTTTGTTCACTTCCAGACGTAAAGACTCGATATCTTCCCCGCGCGCTTTTGCCTGGCCGATGGATTTCGATCGAGAGTTACGCTCTGCCTGCAGGTTTTCAGTTTGTACCTGCAGAACTTTACGACGCTCTTCAAGAGCGCGCAGCTTATCTACATCCAGCTTAAAGCCCCGGCTTGCCAGTTTTTCTGCGACTGCGTCTGGCTCATTACGCAGCAGATTGGGATCGAGCATGCTTATCCTGTGCTTATCGAATTAAAATAGGAGAAAGTGACCACAGCCTGCGGTCACAGGGATACAGAGACAACATTACCGCAACGATAACACTAACGGTAGCGTTTTATAGGGCTATTTTGATCCTGTCCGGCGAGCCAGGCGAGCTTTTCGCCAATCTTGCCTTCAAGACCTCTGTTTGTGGGGTGATAATAGCGCGTTTGTGCCATTTCCTGCGGGAAGTACTCTTCTCCGGCGGCATAGGCATTTGGTTCATCATGGGCGTAACGATACTCCTGACCATAGCCCATTTCTTTCATCAGCTTAGTTGGCGCATTACGCAGGTGGACCGGCACGTCGTAATCCGGACGTTCGCGGGCATCAGCCAGCGCGGCTTTAAAGGCGGTGTAAACCGCATTACTTTTCGGCGCGCAGGCCAGATAAACAATAGCCTGTGCAATCGCCCGTTCGCCTTCCGCGGGTCCCACGCGGGTAAAGCAGTCCCATGCGGAAATTGCCACCTGCATGGCGCGAGGGTCGGCATTGCCGACATCTTCAGAGGCAATGGCCAGACAGCGACGGGCAACATACAGCGGGTCACCGCCTGCACTAATGATGCGCGCATACCAATAAAGCGCCGCATCCGGGGCGCTGCCGCGAACCGATTTGTGTAATGCGGAGATGAGATCGTAAAAACGATCACCTTTATTATCAAAGCGTGCGCTGCGTTCACCGGCAATTTCAGTGAGCAATTCTGATTTCAATACGCGCTTACCGGAATCATCAACTTCGGCCATATCGGCCATCATTTCCAGCGTATTCAGCGCTCGCCGCGCGTCGCCATTCACCAGTTCGGCAATCGCCCGACGCGTCTCTGGCGGCAGTACGATATCCTGACCACCGTAACCCCGGGCTTTATCTGACATCGCCTGGTCCAGCACCTGTTCAATATCGTCGGTGGTTAACGATTTCAGTAAATAAACACGCGCCCGCGACAACAGTGCCGAGTTCAGTTCAAACGAGGGATTTTCAGTGGTGGCGCCAATAAACGTGATGGTACCGTCTTCAATATGCGGTAAAAACGCATCCTGTTGGCTTTTATTAAAACGGTGAACTTCGTCCACGAACAGGATCGTACGTCGACCCGCGTTACGATTCTGACGCGCCCGCTCAATCGCTTCACGAATTTCTTTTACACCAGACGTGACCGCCGAAATTCGTTCAACATCGGCGTTAGCGTAACGGGCAATAACTTCGGCTAGCGTGGTTTTCCCCGTCCCCGGCGGACCCCATAAAATCATAGAGTGCAGGTGCCCGGCCTCGATGGCGCGCGGCAAGGGTTTACCCGCAGCCAGCAGATGCTGCTGGCCGATGTACTGCGCTAAATTTTCTGGCCGCATACGTGCGGCCAGTGGCTGAAAGGTATTATCAGAAAAGTCGAGCGACAGATTGCTCACTCACACGCCTCTACTTACGTTGATCGTCAACCGTTACACCTTGCGGCGGGGTAAAGGTGAATTTCGAAGGTTCAATCGCACCATTCTGCTGAGATTTCAGCTGATAGCTGCTGCGCTGATCGTCTTGCTCAACGGCACTGAACTGATGGATAGTCCCGTCCCGCCCAACATTGATAGTAAACTGCTTCAGGTTACCGCTGCTGGTTTTTGGCGTCAGCACGAAATCATCGCCGTTTTGCTTAATGTTGTACTGTTGCCAGTCGCTGGCCTGGTTACGCGCAATCAGCATAAACGGCGTGTTGCCCGTAGCGTCTTTCAACCAGGTCGCAGTCGCCTGCTCAACAAACGGGTTAAAGAACCACAGCGTTTTACCATCGGAAACCAGAATGCTCTCGTCAGGCTGCGTCATATGCCAGTTAAACAGATTAGGGCGTTTAACCCATAAGTCGCCCTGACCTTCCTGCACCGCCGCGCCGCTACCGTCCGTGACCCTCTGAGTAAAGCTGGCATGGAAGCTACTGACTTTATCCAGACGGCTTTTCAGGTCGCTGGCAGCATCAGCCCAGACGCTGCTCACCACAAAGCTAGACAGTAATGCACAGGTGATTGCGATTCTTTTCATCGTTATTCCTCAAAATACGTCACTCCCAACGGGGAGATCCCTCTGCTATCCATTTCAGGCCAAAAATCAGCATGAGGAAAGTAGAAAATACTGAATTACTTAACTTTGCAATCATTCGAAGGGCGGCGGAGCCAGCACTTCACGATTACCATTATGCCCTTGTTCGCTGACTATTCCCTGCGCTTCCATCTGTTCGATGATGCGCGCCGCTCGGTTGTAACCGATACGGAACTGACGCTGGACGCCGGAGATTGAGGCTTTGCGTTTCTGAGTAACAAAGTTCACCGCCTGATCGAACAGCGGATCCAGTTCTTCGCCACCATCAAAGCCGCCACCGCCACCTTCGCTTTCGCTGTCAGAGGTAATGCCATCAACGTATTGTGGACGGCCACGCGCTTTCCAGTCCTGAACCACCGCGTGAACTTCTTCATCGCGTACAAAGGCGCCGTGTACACGCACAGGGATCGTCGAGTTTGGTGCAGAATAAAGCATGTCACCCATACCCAACAGCGATTCCGCGCCGCCCTGGTCAAGGATGGTACGCGAGTCAATTTTACTCGACACTGTAAATGCGATACGCGTCGGGATGTTCGCTTTAATCAGACCGGTGATAACGTCAACTGACGGTCGCTGGGTTGCCAGCACCAGGTGGATACCCGCCGCACGCGCTTTTTGCGCCAGACGAGCAATCAGTTCTTCCACCTTTTTGCCAACGGTCATCATCAGGTCAGCGAATTCATCCACCAACACCACGATATACGGCAGTTTTTCCAGCACCGGATGCTGAACATCCATGCTGTCGCCCGGCTTCCAGTATGGGTCTGGAATCGGACGTCCCATACGGGCGGCTTCAGCAATCTTATCGTTATAACCGGCAAGGTTACGCACGCCAAGCGCCGACATCAGTTTGTAGCGACGTTCCATTTCATTGACGCTCCAACGCAAGGCATTGGCGGCATCTTTCATGTCGGTCACAACTTCAGTCAGCAGATGTGGAATACCTTCATAAACAGAAAGTTCCAGCATTTTCGGGTCAATCATGATAAAGCGAACGTCTTCCGGCTGCGCTTTGTACAGCATGCTGAGGATCATGGCGTTCACCCCAACAGACTTACCGGAACCGGTTGTCCCTGCCACCAGCAGGTGCGGCATTTTAGCCAGATCGGCCACCACCGGTTCGCCCGCAATATCTTTGCCCAGCACCACAGTCAGCGGAGATGAGTTATCACGGAATTTAGCGTTATCCAGCACTTCTCGCAGATAGACGGTTTGACGTTTTTTGTTCGGTAACTCCAGTCCGACATACGGTTTGCCTGGAATAACCTCGACCACACGTACCGCCGCGGTCGACAATGAACGCGCCAGATCTCGTGACAGGTTAGAAATACGCGCTGCTTTAACCCCTGGAGCCAGATTAAGCTCAAAGCGGGTAATCACCGGGCCAGGAGAATAGTTCACCACATCGGCTTTAATGCGGAAATCCGCCAGACGCGCTTCCACCAGACGTGCCATTTGTTCCAGTGCGAACGTATCTATCGGCTCAACTTCGCTCGGCGGCGGCGTGAGCAGATCTAACGATGGCAGCGGCGTGCTTGGACGGTGCGCCGGACGACTATCCCCATTACGCATCAGCAGCGGATGGATCAGACTATCCTGCGGCGGCGGTGTAGCAGGCTGCGCTGGCTGCTGATAATGCTGCTGCGATGCAACTGGCTGCACCGGTTGCTGGTAGTGCTGCTGCGGTGCAACTGGCTGCGCTGGTTGCTGATAATGCTGCTGTGGTGCAACTGGCTGTGCCGGTTGCTGATAGTGCTGTTGCGGTGCAACTGGCTGCGCCGGTTGCTGATAATGCTGCTGCGGCGCAACTGGTTCCTGGTACTGCGCCGCGGGCTCCGGCATTACGCCAGGCGTAAACAGCGGCTCATGCGGACCCTCATCCACCAGTGTTTTCATTGGCGAAAATTCAAAGTCATCGAGGGAGAACGGATTCGCTCCGACAGGCTGTTCACCGGAATAACGCTGCTGCTGAGAAGAAGCAAACTGGCGAGCCAGTTCCGCTTCTGCGGCTGAATCTTCGTCATCAGTCTGGTGGGTATCGTCCTGATACTCTTCGCCATAACGATGCTGCTGCGACTGAGCGAACTGACGTGCCAGCTCGTCCTGCTGCATTGCATCCATTTCATCGTCACTGTACGCATCTGTATCAAGCTGCTCTTCGCGCGCTTTCTCTTCAGCCATACGCTGTGACGGCAGTTTTATGCCATATGAAGCCAGTTCACGACGAGTAGGCACGCGCACACGATTCGGACGCGGCAACTGCGGGCCAATGCCCTCTTTCACCTGCGGACGCGGCGTACCGCTGCCTGCAAGGCTAAAGACAGGTGCTGCGGCAGCGGCACCTGCCCCTAACGCGGCGCTTTTTACGCCAGCGGCCAGCGGTGCAACGGCAGCAACAGACTCAACGGGTGGTATGGATGCAGGCGTCGGCATAGATGGCGTAGACGGCTTAACACGCTCAGGCTCCTGAGCAGGTTCTGGAATCGGCTGATACCATGCGGCCAGTTGCTCACGCTCACGCGCACGTTTCTCTTCGACTTCTTCAAAGTAATAGAGCGGCGGACGAGTCGGTTTAACTTCTTCAACCACCGGCTCAGGTTCCACCACTGTTGGTTGTTCAACCACAGGCTGCTGGAACGTAGTGCTCTGTTGAAAAGTTGGATCCTGCTGATAAACAGGTTGCTGCACAGGCTCCGGCTGATAACCAGGCTGCTGGAATGCGGTGTTCTGTTGAGAGGTCGGATCCTGTTGATAGACAGGTTGCAGCACGGGCTCCGGCTGATAAACAGCTTCCGGCTGCGGCGCGACAGGCTGCGTATAAACAGGTTCAACGGGCTGCTGTGCGTAATATTGCGGCTGCGGACTCTGCTCCACAACCGGTTGTTGCCATGGCTCATACGGCTGCTGCACCGGAGGTTGCGCGTACTGGGCTGGCTGCGGATAACCTTCAGGCGCTGGTGCAATCGCGGCATCACCGGTTTGCGGGCCAGGCACGGGTTGCCAGGCCACAGTTGGGACCGGTTGCTCCATAACAGTGTTGGTCACGGGTGACGTTTGCAGTAACGGATCGACCGGTGCGCTCCAGGCCTGAGCGGCTGTTGTAGCTGCAGCTGCTGCAGCCACAGGCTCGGTCACCGAGTGGCCGTTAAGCAGTGGATCAAGTTCGTCATATTCAGGCAGCGTCGCGCGATTACCGGAAAACAGCACATCATTAGGATCGGCAACCACGCCACGGGCGCTGTATTCAATTTCGTCTTCATCATCCATGCGTTTGCCGGAAAACAGCGCCGCATCGGTATGACGACCAAGCGGGTTGGTAAATTTCTCCGCCAGACGTTTACGGCGCGCTAACGCACCGCGCAGGATACGAGCTCGGCGCGATTCATGGGGTTTGCCATCAGCGGCGTCGACAGACTCTTCTTCGTCTTCATATTCTTCGTCATCGACCCAGGTATCGTCGCGGCGGGTACGGTTGCTGGCAAACGTCAGGATATTGAGTAACCAGCCGCCCAGTTTTTCCGCAATGCTCACCCATGACCAACCGGTGAACAGTGTTAATCCCGCTGCCCAAATGCACAACAACGTCAGCGTGCCGCCGCTGCTGTGCAGCAATGGTTGTAGCGTGGTGCTGAGCAGACTGCCGATCACGCCGCCAGAGGCGAAATACCAGATGTCATCGGCGTTAATTGCGGCCAGCCCGCAGGAAGTGAGAATCAGCGCCAGAACGCCAATAATGCGCAGCGAGACGGCAAAATAATCGACGTATTCGTCGCTGGCCTGATGTCGCCAGGCAAACCAGCAGCCACCGACAATGATGACGGGGATGGTGTAGGCCATGACGCCAAAAATAAAGAACAGCGTATCCGCCAGCCATGCTCCAGGTATTCCACCCAGATTATGGATAGGCTCATGCCACGCGGTTTGCGACCAACTGGGATCCGAAGGGTTAAAGCTGAGTAAGGCAGCCATCAACCAGACGGCAAAAAGGGCAATAAGGATCAGTAGCGCTTCCAGAAGTCGGCGCCCGCTGCTTAACTTCGTCAATGTGACGTCTTTGTCTTCAGTGTATTCCTGGCTCAAAAACGGCTCTCCAGGTTTCGGGCTTTTCCTGCCCGATGCTAAAACGGACAACAGCACCGGGTTGCCCCGGCACTGTTGCTGTATGGATTAACAGGAGTGTAATCAAACTGCGTCGATTTTGCACCTGTTCCGTGTTAGCGCGTCTTAATTACCAGACGATTGCTCTGTTTGACTTCTTCCATTACTACATAAGTACGTGTGTCATTCACGCCAGGCAGACGCAGCAGGGTTTCCCCCAACAGCTTACGGTATGCCGACATATCCGGTACGCGTGTTTTCAGCAAATAGTCGAAATCACCGGAAACCAAATGACACTCTTGAATTTCTTCAAGTTTTTGTACTGCAGAGTTAAATTGTTCAAACACATCCGGGGCGCCACGATTCAGAGTAATCTCAACAAAAACCAGAAGTGATGCATCCAGATAATGCGGGTTTAACAGCGCTGTATAGCCCTGAATAAAACCCTGTCTTTCCAACCGACGCACACGCTCAAGGCAGGGCGTTGGTGAAAGTCCCACACGTTTAGAAAGCTCGACGTTAGAAATACGCCCATCCTTTTGCAGCTCATTAAGAATGTTACGATCGATACGGTCGAGATCTTTGCCAGGGCGCTTCTTACTATCTACCATTATTATTGTCTCTCTGTATTCCTTCCCTACTCCTGCCTGACTCTACCAACATCACTGTTCAGAGTCGCTACCCATCAAAATAAACCGCAACCCAGAGGGATTTTCGGTTCGCAATGTCTGGGTTTATGGTGAGAAGACCGTTGCCTGTCGGCGGCTATCGACATCACGAATGGCATCTGTCCACACCATGCGTAGATTTCGCTAACACGGTAAACATGGTATCTACATGCATGATTATGCAGCACATACATGACACAGTTTTTTTCTTCCTTGAATGTTTTCGCAAAACAGCAGGGGATTGTCAAAGCAAAACATCGATTTTTAGTACAACATGCCAGTTATTCATTCGCAGTGATGGAAAATCGTCATTTTATCACCTTATAACTGACCGATTTTAAGTAGAAATCGTTATAGTATTACGACTAATTCTGCCGTTCATCGGTTCCCGCTATTACACATATTGTTAACAAAATCGCCATACTCTTTTTTTACGCCTGTAAATTCCCTACAATCCTGCTCATTGCCTGCTAACAACTATGGGGATCTCATGGGCGCAACCAAACACAGTAAACTTCTTATTCTGGGCTCTGGCCCTGCGGGGTATACCGCTGCGGTCTACGCTGCACGCGCGAACCTGCAACCGGTACTGATTACCGGTATGGAAAAAGGTGGTCAGTTGACCACAACAACAGAAGTGGAGAACTGGCCTGGCGATCCGCACGATCTCACAGGCCCATTGCTGATGGAACGCATGCACGAACATGCGACCAAATTTGAAACTGAAATTATTTTTGATCATATCAGCAAAGTTGATCTGCAAAACCGCCCTTTCCGTCTGACCGGCGACAGCGGTGAATACACCTGTGACGCACTGATCATCGCCACCGGTGCGTCAGCACGCTACCTGGGTCTGCCTTCAGAAGAAGCCTTCAAAGGCCGTGGCGTTTCCGCCTGCGCGACCTGCGACGGTTTCTTCTACCGTAACCAAAAAGTTGCGGTGATCGGCGGCGGCAACACCGCTGTTGAAGAAGCGCTGTACCTGGCGAATATCGCATCTGAAGTGCATTTGATTCACCGTCGCGACAGCTTCCGCGCCGAAAAAATCCTGATCAAGCGTTTGATGGATAAAGTCGAAAACGGCAACATCGTGCTGCATACCCACCGCACACTGGAAGAAGTGACCGGCGATCAAATGGGCGTAACCGGACTGCGCCTGCGCGATACGCAAAACACTGACAACGTCGAGTCACTTGACGTTGCAGGGTTGTTTGTCGCTATCGGTCACAGCCCGAATACCGCCATTTTTGACGGTCAGCTTGAACTGGAAAATGGCTACATCAAAGTTCAGTCCGGTATTCATGGTAACGCCACCCAAACCAGCATTCCGGGTGTATTCGCCGCCGGTGACGTGATGGACCATATTTATCGCCAGGCGATCACTTCAGCAGGCACCGGTTGTATGGCTGCGCTTGACGCAGAGCGTTATCTCGACGGTCTGGCAGACGCTTGCAAATAAGTTTTACAAATCAGTAACAAAAGTAAAAAAGGCGACTATAAGTCGCCTTTATTTTTGCCTCGTTGTAACATTGTCCTGCCCAAAAATTCCAATAACTCACCTGCTAAGCGTGCAATGAATAAAACCCGTCAAAAAGAGCTGACCCGCTGGTTAAAACAGCAAAGTGTAATTTCCCAACGATGGCTGAACATTTCACGCCTGTTGGGGTTCGTGAGCGGCCTGTTAATTGTCGCTCAGGCCTGGCTCATGGCCCGAATTCTCGACCATATGATCATGGACAATATCCCCAGAGAGGCGCTTCTGCTCCCTTTCATTGTGCTGGTATTGATTTTCATCCTGCGGGCATGGGTCGTCTGGTTACGCGAACGTGTCGGGTTTCATGCTGGCCAACATATCCGCTTTGAGATTCGCCGACAGGTGCTTGACCGTCTGCAACAAGCAGGTCCCGCCTGGATACAAGGCAAACCAGCCGGGAGCTGGGCTACGCTAATCCTGGAACAGATTGATGACATGCATGATTACTATGCACGTTATCTGCCGCAAATGGCGCTGGCCGTATGCGTCCCCTTATTGATCGTGGCGGCGGTATTCCCGTCAAACTGGGTAGCCGCCCTTATTCTGCTTGGAACTGCCCCGCTGATCCCGTTGTTTATGGCGATGGTTGGTATGGGTGCAGCCGATGCTAACCGCCGCAACTTTCAGGCTCTTGCTCGCCTCAGTGGCCATTTCCTCGATCGCCTGCGGGGCATGGAAACGCTAAGAATCTTTGGCCGCGGTGAAGCTGAAACAGAAAGCATCCGCGCAGCGTCACAGGATTTCCGCCAGCGCACCATGGAAGTCCTGCGCCTGGCGTTTCTGTCATCCGGTGTCCTTGAGTTCTTTACCTCCCTGTCCATCGCACTGGTCGCGGTTTACTTCGGTTTTTCCTACCTCGGTGAACTCGATTTTGGCCACTACGGGACGGGCGTCACATTGGCTGCTGGCTTCCTGGCGCTCATTCTGGCGCCGGAATTTTTCCAACCCCTGCGCGATCTGGGCACGTTTTATCACGCCAAAGCACAAGCCGTTGGTGCAGCAGACAGTCTGAAAACCTTCATGGAAACCCCGCTTGCACATCCTGAGCGTGGCGATATTGAGCTGACTACAAAAGACGCAGTTTCAATTGAAGCAGAAGATCTAGTCATCACCTCGCCGGAAGGTAAAGTGCTTGCAGGTCCGCTCAACTTTACCCTGCCAGCGGGCCAACGCGCTGTGCTGGTTGGCCGCAGCGGCTCCGGCAAAAGTTCGTTGCTCAATGTCCTGTCCGGTTTTCTCTCTTATCAGGGATCGCTGCGGATTAACGGCTTTGAGCTGCGCGACCTGTCGCCTGATTGCTGGCGCAAACAGCTGTCCTGGGTTGGACAAAATCCGCAGCTCCCTGCCGCCACGTTACGCGATAACGTGCTGCTCGCTCGCCCCGATGCCAGCGAAGAACAGCTGCAAGCCGCACTCGACAGCGCCTGGGTCAGTGAGTTTTTACCACTTCTGCCACAGGGTGTGGATACACCAGTAGGCGATCAGGCTGCTCGACTTTCTGTCGGACAAGCGCAGCGCGTTGCCGTGGCTCGCGCCTTACTCAATCCATGTCAGTTGTTGCTGCTTGACGAGCCCGCCGCCAGCCTTGATGCACATAGCGAACAACGCGTGATGCAGGCATTGAAAGCAGCATCACGCCGCCAGACCACGCTGATGGTGACACACCAACTTGAAGATCTTGCCGACTGGGACGTTATCTGGGTGATGCAGGACGGACAGATCGTTGAACAAGGCACTTATGCCGAACTTAGCGCAGCCAACGGGGCGTTTGCGACATTACTGGCTCATCGTCAGGAGGACATCTAAATGCGCGCTTTGCTACCTTATCTGACGCTGTATAAACGTCACAAATGGATGTTAACCCTGGGGATCGTTCTGGCGATCGTCACACTGCTGGCAAGTATTGGTTTGCTGACGCTTTCCGGCTGGTTCCTGTCGGCTTCTGCTGTGGTGGGTGTCACCGGGATTTACAGTTTTAACTATATGCTCCCTGCTGCCGGGGTGCGCGGTGCGGCAATCACCCGAACCGCGGGCCGCTATTTCGAGCGGCTGGTCAGCCACGACGCGACGTTCCGCGTGCTGCAACATTTGCGTATTTATACCTTCAGCAAACTGCTGCCGCTCTCCCCTGCTGGCCTGTCCCGTTATGGACAAGGTGAATTGCTTAACCGCGTGGTGGCAGATGTCGACACGCTCGATCATCTCTATTTGCGCGTGCTCTCCCCGCTTGTGGGTGCTTTTGTCGTCATCATGGTGGTCACGCTGGGGCTAAGCGTTCTCGATTTCACGCTGGCTATCACTCTCGGCGGTATTATGCTGCTGACCTTATTTATCTTGCCCCCACTCTTTTATCAGGCAGGTAAAAGCACCGGGCAAAGCTTGACGCATTTACGTGGGCAGTATCGTCAGCAGTTAACATCCTGGCTGCAGGGCCAGGCTGAACTGACCATCTTTGGCGCCAGTGAACGTTACCGCGCCCAAATGGAAGCCACCGAGTTGCAGTGGCATGAAGCCCAACGACGTCAGTCTGAATTAACGGCGCTATCACAGGCGGTCATGCTGTTAGTCGGCGCACTGGCAGTGGTTGTAATGTTATGGATGGCCTCAGGCGGCGTGGGTGGCAATACTCAACCTGGCGCACTGATCGCGCTGTTTGTCTTCTGTGCGCTGGCCGCGTTTGAAGCTTTAGCACCCGTCACCGGGGCGTTTCAGCATCTCGGACAGGTTATTGCCTCTGCGCTGCGCATCACCGAACTGACCGAACAACAGCCAGAAGTCACCTTCCCGGATACCGGTTCTCCAGTTTCTGAGCAGGTCACTCTCACGCTACACGATGTTTCATTCAGCTATCCGGGGCAAACACAAAAAGCGCTCGACACCCTTTCGCTGCAGGCTCAGCCCGGTGAACACATTGCGATTCTCGGTCGCACCGGCTGCGGTAAGTCAACGTTACTACAATTGCTGACCCGCGCATGGGATCCGCAGCACGGCGAAATTCTGATTAATGAGCAGCCGATTTCAGCCCTCAGTGAAACCACGCTGCGCCAGAGCATCAGCGTCGTGCCACAGCGCGTGCACCTGTTCAGCGCGACGCTTCGCGATAACCTGCTGCTGGCAGCACCGCACGCCAGTGATGACACATTATCCGCAATGCTGTGCCGCGTCGGCCTGGACAAACTGCTAGAGGGGGATGGACTCAATGCCTGGTTAGGCGAAGGCGGTCGTCAGCTTTCTGGCGGCGAACTCCGTCGTCTGGCTATCGCCCGCGCCTTATTGCACGATGCCCCACTGATGCTGCTGGATGAACCGACCGAAGGGCTTGATGCCACAACAGAAAGCCAAATGCTTGAATTAATTGGCGATGTCATGCGCGATAAAACCGTACTGATGGTGACACATCGTCTGCGCGGCTTGTCACGTTTTGATCAAATAATAGTGATGGACAACGGACACATTATTGAGCAAGGTAATCACGCAGATTTGCTAGCCCGGCAGGGGCGTTATTACCAGTTTAAGCAACGTCTGTAAGCTATTATTGAACGATCAAACTCGCGTAGTGGAGTTTCGCTGTCATGCGCCTGGTGCAATTGTCCCGCCATTCTATAGCCTTCCCTTCACCGGAAGGCGCTTTACGCGAGCCTAACGGTTTGTTGGCGCTTGGCGGCGATCTCAGTCCAGCTCGACTGTTAATGGCCTACCAGCGCGGAATTTTCCCGTGGTTTTCACCTGGCGACCCCATCCTTTGGTGGTCGCCCGATCCACGCGCCATTCTTTGGCCCGAGAAATTTCATCTCAGCCGCAGCATGAAACGTTTTCATAAAAACTCGCCTTATCGCGTGACGCTCAATTACGCGTTCGGTCAGGTGATTGAAGGCTGCGCGAACGACCGGGAAGAAGGCACCTGGATAACGCATGATGTAGTGGACGCCTACCATCGCCTGCACGAGCTGGGCCATGCGCACTCCATTGAAGTATGGCGACAAAATGAATTAGTGGGCGGTATGTATGGCGTGGCGCAAGGTACGCTATTTTGTGGCGAATCAATGTTCAGCCGTCAGGAAAATGCGTCCAAAACCGCACTGCTTGTTTTTTGCGCTGAATTTATCCGTCAGGGCGGAAAATTAATCGACTGCCAGGTATTAAATAGCCACACAGCTTCGCTGGGCGCCGTCGAAACCCCACGTCGGGAGTACCTTGAACACCTGAGCAGACTGCGCCAGCAGCGGCTACCGAGCCATTTCTGGGTTCCCAGGACGTTATTTTCGCCTCAGGGGTGAATGTTTTCGGCACATTTTTTGTCGGGGTGTTATAATTGTCGCGCAGAGTTGGTTTAGCCCATTACCCCGCCGCCGTTAAGGAACAGTTCGCGTCAGGCAACGCCTATCGTTTATCTCCTCGTTCCCTTACACGTTGCGCTTTAAGTGCGGCTTTGCCGTGTGGTTAGAGTAATGCGCCAAACCCGATTTGCTGTGTTTTAAACGCACAAATCTTTACTTATTAAAAGAACTTCGGCATTATCTTGCCGGTTCAAATTACGGTAGTGATACCCCAGAGGATTAGATGGCCAAAGAAGACAATATTGAAATGCAGGGTACCGTTCTCGATACGTTACCTAATACCATGTTCCGCGTAGAGTTAGAAAACGGTCACGTGGTTACTGCACACATCTCCGGTAAAATGCGTAAAAACTATATCCGCATCCTGACGGGCGACAAAGTGACTGTTGAGCTGACCCCGTACGACCTGAGCAAAGGCCGCATTGTCTTCCGTAGTCGCTGATTGTTTTTAACGCCCGAATGGCGTCCAGATAATAAAAGGTCGGTTTAACCGGCCTTTTTTGTGGGCCAAGGTCAGTTATTTAATCCTCAATCATCCGCGCATATTCTTCCGTTAAGAAATCCACTAATGTGCGTACTGACGGCAATAATCCCCTGCGTGATGGAAAGACTGCGTGAATTATTTCTCGCTTCGGTTCCCAGCCGTCGAGCAATGCCACCAGTTCACCCGCGGCTACTTGATCTTTTACCATCAGCTGTGGAAGTTGAACTACCCCCACACCGGCAACTGCGGCTTCACGTAACGCCAGCATATCGGTGGTGATCATACGCGGCGTGAAATGCACCTCCGCACGTGCGCCCTGCGGCCCGAATAACTCCCAACGATGCACATGTTTACCCGTCGCCAGACTCAGGCCCGGCCAACGCGTCAGCTCCGCCGGAGAATGTAGCGTTCCCATTTGCTCGATTAACTGCGGGCTGGCATACAAACGATGTCCCCTGTCCGCCAGCACACGCATCACCAGGTCGCTATCCTCAAATGGTCGGGGCCTGACGCGAATCGCCACGTCCAAACCCTCTCCAACCACGTCCACGCGGCGGTTAGTGGCCTCCAGTTGCACTGATACGTCGGGATAACGCGCCATAAAACGGGCAAGCATTGGCCCGATATGCACATGCAGCAGCGTGACCGGACACGTCAACTTCACCACGCCACGCGGTTCAACCTGTAACGCGGCAATCGCATCCTGCGCTGCCTGCGCTTCCACCAGCATCGCCTTACAGTGTTCGTAAAAGGTTTGCCCAACTTCCGTCACGTTAAACTGGCGGGTGGTTCGCTGAATCAGTCGAACTCCCAGCGTCTCTTCCAGTTGCGCTATCCGTCGGCTTAGTTTTGATTTCGGTTCATCAAGCGCCCGACCCGCCGCCGCGAATCCCCCTTCCTCTACAACATGTACAAACCATGCAAAATCATTGAGATCCGGCTTTGTCATCTAATTGTCCTATTTATGAGACAGTGAGGACTATTTTAGCTACTACTCAGCTCGCTGTCATGAATATAAGCTTATTCACATCAAGATAACGCCACAGAGGAGACACATATGAAACAAGTAACAGGCGTCTACACCGCACCTCGCCCACACTGGGTTGGCGATGGATTTCCGGTTCGCTCGATGTTTTCTTACCAGTCTCATGCTGAACAGCTAAGTCCGTTCCTGCTGCTGGATTACGCCGGCCCACATACGTTTACGCCGGGTAACGAAAAACGCGGCGTAGGTGAACACCCTCACCGTGGTTTTGAGACGGTGACCATCGTTTACAGCGGCGAAGTTGAACACCGTGATTCAACCGGTCGCGGCGGCATTATCGGCCCCGGTGACGTGCAGTGGATGACCGCAGGAGCAGGAATATTACACGAAGAGTTCCATTCACCTGAATTTACCCGTCAGGGTGGCGAACTGGAAATGGTACAGCTGTGGGTCAATCTGCCAGCAAAAGACAAAATGGCCGTTCCGGGTTACCAGGGCATCAGCAGCGATGTGATCCCCACTGTCACTCTGTCAGATGAAGCAGGGAGCGTTCGTGTGATTGCGGGCAGCTATCAGGATACAAAAGGCCCGGCACATACCTTCTCGCCGCTGAACGTCTGGGATATGCGTGTGCAACGTAATCATCAGCTCACGTTGTCCCAGCCGGAAGGATGGAGCACTGCCCTGGTGGTATTGAAAGGGAATATCACCGTAAACGGCACTACGTCTGCCAGCGAAGCGCAACTGGTGGTGCTGAGCCAGCAGGGGAAAACGCTGCATATTGAAGCCTCCAGCGACGCCAGCGTGCTGCTGCTTTCTGGAGAACCGTTGAACGAGCCGATTGTAGGTTACGGTCCGTTTGTAATGAACACGAAACAAGAAATCGCTGAAGCCGTACGCGATTTTAACACCGGCCGCTTTGGCCAAATCTGAATCGAAGGAGAAGAATATGTCCAGTCCTGCAAACTTTAATGGTTCACGTCCGGTCATCGATGTGAATGATTCCGTCATGCTGCTTATCGATCATCAGAGCGGGCTGTTCCAGACCGTCGGCGACATGCCAATGCCAGAACTGCGTGCGCGTGCCGCCGCGCTGGCTAAAATGGCGACTCTGGCGAAGATGCCGGTGATTACCACGGCATCCGTACCGCAGGGACCTAACGGCCCGCTGATCCCTGAGATCCACGCCAATGCGCCGCATGCCCAATACGTGGCGCGTAAAGGCGAAATCAACGCCTGGGATAACGAAGACTTCGTGAAAGCGGTCAAAGCAACGGGTCGTAAAACGCTGATTATCGCCGGTACAATTACCAGCGTGTGCATGGCTTTCCCGGCTATCAGCGCGGTTGCGGAAGGCTATAAGGTTTTCGCTGTGATCGACGCTTCCGGTACTTACAGCAAAATGGCGCAGGAAATCACCCTGGCTCGTGTTGTTCAGGCTGGCGTCGTGCCGATGGATACCGCCGCAGTCGCTTCTGAAATTCAGGGCACTTGGAACCGTGAAGACGCCGCCGAATGGGCGGAGGTGTATACCAAAGTCTTCCCGGCTTATCAGTTGCTGATCGAAAGCTACAGCAAAGCTCAGGAAGTCGTGACCAGCGGCGAAAAACTGGACTCTCAGCGCTAATCCTTTCCTCCGCGCCTGCCTGGGCGGAGGAATATGTATATTGCGTAACCAAACGAGAGTTAACACGTAAATTCTGCTTGACCGTTTTAGCACAACTCCCTATAGTAGCGCCCCGTTGCCCCCCAAGCGGTCAGGCAGCAATACAATATGGTGAGGTGTCCGAGTGGCTGAAGGAGCACGCCTGGAAAGTGTGTATACGGCAACGTATCCGGGGTTCGAATCCCCGCCTCACCGCCATATTTTAAGAAGAGCTCGTACGAAAGTACGGGCTTTTTTTTCGCATGTTGCATTTGCCGGATGCGGCGCAAGCGCCTTATCCGGCCTACATTGCTACAGCCCTGAATATCTCCGTAGGCCTGATAAGCGAAGCGCCATCAGGCATGGCAGTTATTGTCGGCTGAGCAGCGTTAGCACTTCATAGTGCGCGGTGTGTGGGAACATATCGAAAAGTTGGACGCGTTCAATGCGATACCCGGGCAACTCACGAATATCCTTCGCCATGGTTTGCGCATTACAGCTGGAATAAACGATATAACGCGGTGCCATGCGGGAGAGAAAATCGCACAGCGGCTTTCCAATCCCGCGACGCGGCGGATTCACCAGCACCAGGTCAGGTACTTCGCCCTGAGCGGTAGCAAACTGGGTTGAATCCAGCGCCTGAAAATGCAGATTCTGCAACCCAAGCTCCTGCGCTGACTGCTTCGCGCAGGTAATCGCTTCTGGCGCGATTTCAATCCCCGTCAGTTTCATTTGCGGTGTAGCACAGTGCAGACCAAAACCCCCGACGCCGCAAAACAAATCCCACATGTGATTAACCGGAAGCTGACGCACCCAGTCACGCGCCGTGGCATATAATTGCCCCGCTACCACCGGATTGGTCTGGAAGAAACTCTGCGGGCGGATCCACAACGGTACATCGTTAAAGCGTTCCGCCAGCGCCTGTTGTTCCGTCAGGAAGATTTCTGTCTCCCCTTCCATAATCGCCATATGCACCGGCTGAATATTGGCAGTGATCACTTTTAACTGTGGGAGTTGTGCCTGCAACCAGGGTAGTGCCGCGCGCAGTTGTGCCAGTTTTGCGTCAGAACGCAGGACAAAACGCAGCATCATACCGCCGTCGTATCGGCTTTCCGTTAACAGCAGATATTTCAGCTCCCCGCGTTTGCGCGCCACGTTATAGGGCGTCAGCCCCGCCCGAGCGATAAACGGCTTAAGCGCGGCAAATACGGGCGCAAAAGACTCAGGATAGAGCGGACAGTCGCACAAATCCTCAGGCGTACCGTCACGATGCAGCATTCCCAGCAGCGGTTTTTCCACGCTGCCGCTGACCACCATTTTGGCTTTATTACGAAACGCGCTTTCCGGACCACTGACCGGCGCGCACCATTCTCCGACCGGATACTCGGCCAGCAGATTCTGCAGATCGGCTGTTTTTTCGAAGAGTTGATCGGCGACAGGCTGTGTTATCCACTGACAGGAGCGGCAGCGTTCGGCGTCATATAGTGCGCACTGCATACAAAGACCTACAAATTAACCGGGGGCCAAGATTATACACGTTATTGCAAACGGAAGAACCGCCTGCTGGACGCAGGAACAAACAGCAGCAGCAATACCAGCATATCCGGCAGTTTTTGCATCACCAGCGTATGCAGGATTTCGCGTCTGGACTCCCCCGCAATGCTGAACAGTTCTGGATATCCGTAGCCCAGCGAAGCCGCCCACAGATAGACGCTGGCGATAATCTGGGTCAACAGATAGATCCAGCGTGCCCAGTTCCGTCCTTTTACCAGCGAAAATGCGCAGTAAATTTCGATAAATAGCAGCACCAGACTGCCCAGAAACACCAGCGTCAAATTCCAGGTCTGCACACTGCGATGAATAAACTCACTGGTTCCACGAAACCCAAGCGTATTAAAAATCATCAACAGATCGAGACAGCGGATCATGATAATAGCCAGCGCCGCCACCTGCACCAAAGCAGGGACGTTTAAGCGAGCATGTGATGTGGATGATTTCTTAAAAAATCCCAACGCGTCGTCTTCCATGAAAACGGCGCAACCACCACAGCTGCGCCGTATAGACAGGTTGGCAGATTTTAGTTTTTTCAGCCGCGTCTTGCACGTTGGATATCGCGGATCCGTTGTTTTTCTGTTCGCGCCATCAGATACCACGCGATAAATCCGATAATTCCTACCACACCAAGGATCAGCGTCGCCAGGGCGTTGATCTCCGGGTTTACCCCCATACGTACGCTGGAGAACACCAACATCGGTAACGTTGTGGCGCCAGGACCAGAGACAAAGCTGGCAATAACCAGATCATCGAGTGACAGCGTGAAGGCTAATAACCATCCGGAAATCACCGCCGGCATAATCATCGGCAGGGTGATGACGAAAAAGACCTTCAGCGGCGTGGCGCCGAGATCCATCGCCGCTTCCTCAATGGAGTGATCCAGTTCGCGCAAACGTGAAGAAATCACCACCGCTACGTACGCCGTACAGAAAGTGACGTGCGCCAGCCATATGGTCAGCATGCCGCGATCCGCTGGCCAGCCGATGGCGTGAGCCAACGCAACAAACAGCAGCAGCAGCGACAAACCGGTAATAACATCCGGCATGACCAGCGGCGCGGTAATCATAAAGGCGAAACCATTCGAACCACGAAAACGACCAAAGCGCACCATTACCACGGCGGCGATGGTGCCAAGGATTGCCGCCATCGTCGCAGCACCTGCAGCAATCGTTAAACTCATGCCGACGGCGCTTATCATCGCGCTATCGTGGAAAAGCTCGCCATACCAACGTGTTGACCACCCCGCCCAGACCGTCACCAGCTTCGAGCTGTTAAACGAATAGATAACCAACATCAGCATCGGCGCATACAGGAAGGTAAAGCCCACTACCAGGATAAAAATACGCCACGGCGAGCGAACGACCGGTAAGTTATTCATCCGTGTTCCCCCACGCTTTTTTGCTGATATTTATGGAACCACATGATTGGCACAATCAGTAACAGCAGCATAATAATGGCGACAGCAGAAGCCACCGGCCAGTCGCGGTTATTGAAAAACTCTTGCCAAAGCACACGGCCAATCATGATGCTATCCGGGCCGCCCAACAGTTCCGGGATCACAAACTCGCCAACAGCCGGAATAAATACCAGCATTGACCCGGCGATAATGCCGCCCTTGGTCAACGGTACAATCACGCTAAAGAAGGTCTTCAGCGGCCGGGCACCTAAATCCAGCGCAGCTTCCACCAGCGAGTAATCAATACGGGTCAGCGCGGTATAAATCGGCAGCACCATAAAGGGCAAATAGGCGTAAACAATACCGATGTAGACCGCCAGATTGGTGTGCAAAATCGTCAACGGTTGGTCGATGACACCCAGCCACATCAGGAAGTTGTTCAGCACGCCGTTGTTTTTCAGGATCCCCATCCAGGCATATACGCGAATTAAAAACGAGGTCCAGGACGGCAGGATCACCAGCAACAGCAGAATATTACGCGTTGAGGGTTTACTGTGCGCGACGGCCCATGCCAGCGGGTATCCCAGCAGCAGGCAACAGATTGTCGAAATTCCCGCCACCTGTAACGATTGCATGTAGGCATCGAAATAGAGCGGATCGTCCGTTAACTGCAGGAAGTTGGCTAAGTTGAGCGTGATGGATAGCTGATCGTCAGCCCATGAAACGAGGTCCGTATAGGGAGGAATAGCGCGCGCCATTTCAGCCAAACTGATCTTGAAGACGATCAGAAAAGGCAGCAGAAACAGGAGCAGCAGCCACACATACGGCAGCGCGATCACCAGCTTGCGCCCGTGCTTCATTTGCAGCCGCGACATAAACAGCGTGAATCGCCCTGCTTTATCCACGCGTGCCGGAGGTTCAAGTGTACTCATCTTCGCTCCTTAAACCGTCAACACCACACAGCTGTCCGCATCCCAACATAAACGGACTTCGTCACCCCAGGTTGGTAATCCCTTGCGATAACGATGCTCATTTTGTAGCTGGGCGCTCAACATCTGGCCGCTTTTCAAACGTACGTGGTACACCGACAAATCGCCCAGATAGGCAATGTGCACCAATTCGCCTACCGCGAAGTTATAACCCTCTGGCGGAGGGGCTTCGCAGAGCATGATTTTCTCCGGGCGCAGCGCAACGTATACCGGGACGTTATCGACAATAGACGCATCGGCGTCCACTTTCAGCGGATGCACCAGTCCAGGAGACTCAATCACCAGACCATCTTCCTGGCGTTCTTTTAGCAGTCCCTCAAAAACGTTTACCGAACCGATAAACTCTGCGCTGTAGCGCGTAGTCGGATGCTCGTAGATCTCTTCCGGCTCGCCGATCTGGACAAATTTGCCACGGTTCATGATCGCGATACGGCCCGCCATCGTCATGGCTTCTTCCTGATCGTGTGTCACCATCACGCAGGTCACGCCGACGCGTTCAAGGATATCCACCACTTCCAGTTGCATGCGGTCTCGGAGTTTTTTATCCAGCGCTCCCATCGGCTCATCCAGCAGCAGCAGTTTTGGCCGTTTCGCCAGACTACGCGCCAGTGCCACACGCTGACGCTGGCCGCCAGAAAGCTGATGCGGCTTGCGTTTGGCGAACTCCTGCATATGCACGAGTCCCAGCATCTCATTCACCCGACTGGCGATTTCAGCCTTCGGCAGTTTGTCCTGCTTGAGGCCAAAGGCAATGTTCTGCTCGACAGTCATGTGCGGAAACAGAGCATAGGACTGAAACATCATATTAATCGGACGCAGATAAGGCGGGACATGCGCTAAATCGACGCCATCAAGCATGATTTGCCCAGTAGTCGGCAGTTCAAATCCCGCCAGCATCCGTAGCAGAGTCGATTTGCCACAGCCGGACGCGCCGAGCAGAGCAAATATTTCACCTTTGTAGATAGTAAGATTGACGTCATCAACGGCGTGCTGACCGTCAAATGACTTGGTCAGATTGCGAATTTCAAGCAGCGGGGTCAGCGCTTTGCGGATTTTCGCTTGTGGGCGTGGGGTTGCATCATTCACTCAGGTGCTCTCCGGCATAAAACAAAGAAACGGTGCAAATAACGCACCATAAAGGTGCGTATTGCCGGGTTATATGTGTCCGGGCTCAACGCTGCCCGGCAGGCAAAAATCCTGCCGGGTCATGTCCCAAACATCGGTTTATTTCCCGCTTTTTACCTTCGTCCATGCGCGGGTACGTACACGATCGATCTTCGGATCCTGTACTTTCAGTGTGAACAGCTTGGCGCGAACATCCGCAGGCGGGTAAATGCCCGGGTTGTCACGAACTTCAGGGCTGACCAGAGCCGTCGCTTCTTTGTTGGCATTGGCATAAAACACGTGGTCGGAGATATGCGCAATCACATCAGGGCGCAGCAGGTAATTGAGGAACTGATAGGCTTCATCTTTGTTTTTCGCATCGGCAGGCATCGCGAATACGTCAAAGAACGCCATTGCACCTTCTTTAGGAATTGAGAAGGAGATATTGACGCCATTTTTCGCTTCTTTCGCACGGTTTGCCGCTTGCCATACGTCCCCTGCCCAGCCAATCGCGACGCAGGTATCACCGTTTGCCAGGTCGTTGATATATTGCGAAGAGTGGAAGTAGCGAATATTTGGGCGCAGCTTCAACAGCAGATCGGTTGCTGGCCCGGTGTAATCATCCGCTTTGGTACTGTTTGGGTCTTTACCCAAATAGTTCAGCACCGTGGCAAACACCTCTTCGGGCGCATCGAGGAAAGAGACGCCGCAGCTTTTGAGTTTTTCCAGATTTTCTGGCTTGAGGATCAAATCCCAGCTATCAACCGGCGCATCCGGCCCCAGCACCGCTTTGACTTTATCCACGTTATAGCCAATACCGGTCGTAGCCCACATATACGGCATCGCGAACTTGTTGTCCGGATCGTGTTTACCCACCAACTTCAGCAGTTCAGGATCAAGATTTTTCCAGCCCGGCAATTTGCTCTTATCCAGCGGCTGGAATACGCCCGCAGTCAGTTGACGCTCAAGGAAGCTGGCAGAAGGAACGACAAGATCAAAGCCGGTGCTGCCAGCCATGAGCTTACCTTCCAGTACTTCATTGGAATCAAATACGTCATAGATAACTTTAATTCCGGTCTCTTTTTCAAAATTAGCCACCGTGTCCGGGGCGATATAATCAGACCAGTTATATATATGCAGCGTTTTTTGTTCAGCAGCGAGCGTGCCGGCAGAGATGGCCATCAGAGCACCCGCAACCAGGCCTGATAACCATTTTTTATTTAAGGCGGTCATAATCTCTTTCCTTCTGAAAGTTCGTTAACAAACGAACAAAAATGTCACACTCTAATGATATGCAAGAAACGTGCATATTCTTTCATGCGGCACCGATGAAAAGAGAGACCTCTCCTCATGCCGCTGTTGCTCGCTGGCATCCGCCGATGCATTCAACACACATTGTGGCCACAGGTCAGGTCACAAGGGGTTGTTTAAATGATGACGTTGGTAAGCTTCGCAAGAATAACTTTAGCCAGGAATTGTGGATATAGCCCAGATTAAAAAACGTCTTTTATCAATTTTTTATGCAGGAATTGTCTATGACATAAAGCGGAAGGCGCTGAATCGAGGTGAATAATTCTTTAATGAAAGGTTAAATGCAGAATAAAAACAGGCAATACGCAACCGCTCTGGCAGCGGCTGCGCGATATATGTCCAGATTCAGGAAGAATTAATGGAGGAAATGAATTTCAGCGGTGCTGTTTTGCGCATCTTCTTCAGCATTAAATAACAGCTGATGCGCTCCGGCTTCGAGGATCACCATCGATATTTGCTCTTCGCTCTGGCGAACAAAATATTCAAACTGCTCAAACGTTACGCCCGGCGTAACGGATAAAGACTGGCAAACCACCAGCTTTGGCAGATTATCATCCTGCATATCCAGAAAAGCTTTCACCGTCAGTGAACTGGCATTGATCGCAGACAGATCGGCTGCCAGTGGCAGCAATGCAGAAGGTCTGACTTCCGCCATCGCAGAAAACAGAATGACGTTATCGACCAAATCAACTTTTGCATCAAAGATGCCGTCAAAATTCTGCATGTGTGGCAAGTGCAGCGCCTGACAGGTATCGCATTCAAAAAAACTCATGCCCAGGTCGTCGAGCCATTGACGCAACGTATCCAGAGTGGGAACGACCAGTGATGTCATAATAATGTGCGACCTCTATTGATGAAAAAAATACCGGCACAGCTTACGCAAAAAGAGCGTGTCATACCACGATCGCAATCGATATTGCGCTTAGCCGCCGATTTTAAGACAAAATTCAGGAGTAGCATGGCGCTCGATCCACTGGATCATTTTCGCGGCAATGTCTATTCCGGTGGTTTTCTCCACGCCTTCCAGCCCCGGAGACGCGTTGACCTCCATGACCAGTGGCCCTCGATCAGCACGCAGAATATCAACGCCTGCAACGTCCAGGCCCATCGTCCGGGCGGCTTTGAGCGCAATTTCTCTTTCGCGCGGCGTGATACTCGCAATAGTCGCCACCCCACCGCGATGGAGATTAGAACGAAAATCGCCCTCTTTAGCCCGTCGTTCAATGGCGGCCACTACTTCATCGCCCACCACGAAACAGCGGATATCGCGACCCTTCGCTTCTTTGATATATTCCTGAACCAGGATATGGGCATTCACCCCACGAAAGGCATCTACCACGCTTTCTGCAGCCTGCCGCGTTTCCGCCAGCACCACGCCAATACCCTGGGTGCCTTCAACCAGTTTCACCACCAACGGCGCACCGCCAACCATGTCAATCATGTCGCTGGTATCGTCCGGAGAGTGAGCAATTCCGGTAATGGGTAAATCAATTCCCTGACGCGCCAGCAGCTGTAGCGAACGCAGCTTATCGCGCGCTCGCGTAATCGCTACCGATTCATTCAACGGATAGCTACCCAGCATCTCAAACTGGCGCAGCGCCGCCGTCCCATAAAAGGTAATCGCGGAACCAATCCGCGGGATCACCGCATCGAAATGAGGAAGCTGACGGCCCTTGTAATGAATAGAGGATGCCGCCGGGCTGATGTTCATATAGCAAGAAAGGGGATCGATAACTTCAACCAGGTGACCGCGCTGCATCGCCGCTTCACGCAGGCGTTTACAAGAATAGAGCGTTCCGTCCCGGGACAAAATGGCAATTTTCACCCTGCACCTCTCTGAATGACCTGGTAAAAGCTGGCGTATCATACACTGGGTTAAAATCTTTAGCGCGTAGCCCATCCCTGTTTATGCAAATATTCCAGGATAAAGGGGCGACTTTCTTTAATGATGGTACGGCGAATATGATCGCTCCAGGTGTCGCGGCGGGTATTGCTGCCTCGGGTCAGATAGTACTGCGCGAGCTGCTCATCATATTGCGCCAACACATCACTGTTGAGTGGCTGGTATTGGTTTTCTTGCACCACAAGCGACGCGGGCAGGCGCGGCTTGATATCCGGGTTATCCGCAGGCCAGCCGAGGCACAATCCAAAGAGCGGCAGAACATGTTGCGGAAGCTTCAGCAGTTCGGTGACCGGCTCAATATTGTTACGCAAACCGCCAATAAACACGCCGCCAAGTCCCAGCGACTCTGCCGCCGTCAATGCATTTTGCGCCATCATTGCAGTATCAACCACACCCAGCAGCAGCTGTTCCGCCAGCCCAAGTTGCGCGTCAGGGCAAATCTGCAAATGACGGTTAAAATCAGCGCAAAACACCCAGAACTCAGCGGCCTGTGCCACATGCTTTTGACCGCCAGATAAGGTAGCCAGTGATTCACGCAAGGATTTATCCGTTATGCGAACGATCGTCGTGCACTGTAGAAAACTGGAGCTTGACGTTCCCTGAGCGGCGGCAATAATCGCCTCACGCTGTGCATCCGAAATGGCATCATCAGTAAAATGGCGAATGGAACGGTGGCTGCGGAGTAAATCAATGGTTGGAGTCATCTCTTTTGTCTCTGTCTGAATCAGTTGAATCACCGGGTGTGCGAGACATCAGTTGCGGTGCCAGCAGTTGAGCAACACGCCACATCAACGCCACCGCAGCAGGGAGCATCAGCAGTACGCCCAGAAATATCATCACCACGCAGGCTAACGGGCTGTTAAGCGGTGCGGGCAAGGTGAGGTAATCGTTAAGCGATAGCAGCGCCAGCGATAACAAAACCATCCCAATTATTTCCAGCATCAATACGCTTTTGGGTAATACACCAATTGTGCGCATACGCGGCCTCCCGGCGAAATGGCTTCCATTATAAAACGTTCCGGCTTGCCGTGTTTAACAGATATAGCTTGAGGATATCAAAGCAACAGGCTGAACCTGCTTTCCATCCGTCACAAATCGCGGCATCATAACCATTATTGCCATCCGGCCTGATAAGTTCGAGGAGAAAGAGATGTTTGCCGTTATTTTTGGTCGCCCAGGGTGCCCGTATTGCGTGCGCGCAAAAGAATTAGCAGAAAAATTAAGCAGTGAGCATGAAGATTTTAACTTCCGCTACATTGATATCCATGCTGAAGGAATTACCAAAGCAGATCTGGAAAAGACGGTAGGTAAGCCAGTTGAAACCGTTCCGCAGATTTTTGTCGATCAAAAACACATCGGCGGCTGCACGGATTTTGAAGCTTGGGCAAAAGAGAACATGAATCTGTTCGCCTGATAGCGGTTTCTACGCCCTCACCTTGAGGGCGTCATCAGTTCTTTTTCCGCCGTTGATGCTGATTGAATAAGCTACTGATAAATAAAAAACATAATGCGCCAAGCGCGCACCAAAACACCGCACTAAACAACCACGCCAGCTCTTGCCACAATGAACGCGTCGGCATAAAAACGAACCGCATCAGTAACAGGCAGCACGGCGCCGCCAACATTGCACCAAGCAGGGGTTTGAGCACTTCCCGACGATGGGAAAAAAAGCTTGCTGCAGCACCCGGTAAGATAAAAAACAACAATCCGACCTCAGGATGCCCTGCCGCTCTGAATGCCCCTTTCACGTTCAGCGTTAATGAAAGACACACCACAATAAAGAGCACAAAGCAGCAGACCGCACTCGCCCAACTTTGCTTATGTTTCAATCGTTCCTCCT
Source organism: Citrobacter sp. Cpo012 (assembly GCF_030333015.1). Classification (NCBI taxonomy): domain Bacteria; kingdom Pseudomonadati; phylum Pseudomonadota; class Gammaproteobacteria; order Enterobacterales; family Enterobacteriaceae; genus Citrobacter; species Citrobacter sp. Cpo012. The sequence goes on from NZ_JAOWGR010000043.1 coordinate 128,270, forward strand.
GACACATTCTCTATCGAACACTCTTTTCGCCCGCAGGCGTCCAGTCAGATAAAGTAACTCGGCATTCCATGCCAAAAACACACCCACACGATTCTTATAGCCGTTGATACGTAATGAGATTAAACTAACCGCATATATTGTTATGCTGCATTATTCGGGGCTGTGTACGATGCTATCGCCCCTTAATTTCTGGCAAAAACATTAGCGTAAATTGCCATTTCTTTCAATAGCTTACTAGTAAACAAGAAGTTAGTCTCCGTGAATATAAACGTCGCAGATTTGTTAAATGGGAATTACATCCTGTTATTATTTGTGGTCCTGGCTCTGGGCCTGTGTCTGGGCAAATTACGTCTGGGTTCAGTCCAACTCGGTAATTCCATTGGCGTTTTAGTGGTCTCCCTATTATTAGGTCAGCAGCACTTTAGTATTAACACCGATGCATTAAATCTCGGCTTTATGCTGTTTATTTTTTGCGTCGGCGTCGAAGCCGGTCCCAACTTTTTTTCGATTTTTTTTCGCGATGGGAAAAATTATCTAATGCTTGCCCTGGTGATGGTCGGTAGCGCAATGCTGATCGCGCTGGGGCTGGGTAAGCTATTTGGCTGGGATATCGGCCTGACGGCGGGTATGCTGGCTGGCTCGATGACCTCAACGCCGGTGCTGGTCGGCGCGGGTGATACCTTGCGCCATTCAGGAATGACAGGGACACAACTTTCAAGCACTCTCGATAACCTGAGCCTGGGTTACGCCCTCACCTATTTGATTGGTCTGGTCAGTCTGATTGTTGGTGCGCGCTATTTGCCGAAACTCCAGCATCAGGACCTGCAAACCAGCGCCCAACAAATCGCGCGTGAACGAGGTCTGGACACCGACGCCAACCGTAAAGTGTACCTCCCGGTGATCCGCGCCTATCGCGTTGGCCCTGAGTTGGTGGCATGGGCCGATGGTAAAAATCTGCGCGAACTGGGTATTTATCGCCAGACCGGTTGTTACATTGAACGCATCCGTCGCAACGGCATTCTGGCCAACCCGGATGGTGATGCGGTGTTGCAAATGGGCGATGAGATAGCCCTGGTGGGTTATCCGGACGCCCATGCTCGCCTCGATCCCAGCTTCCGTAACGGTAAAGAGGTGTTCGATCGCGATCTGCTCGATATGCGCATCGTCACTGAAGAAATTGTGGTGAAAAACCACAATGCCGTTGGTCGTCGCCTGGCCCAGTTGAAACTAACCGACCATGGTTGTTTCCTGAACCGCGTGATCCGTAGCCAGATTGAAATGCCTATTGATGACAACGTCGTACTCAATAAAGGCGACGTGTTGCAGGTCAGCGGTGATGCTCGTCGCGTGAAAACCATTGCCGATCGTATCGGCTTCATTTCCATTCACAGTCAGGTGACCGATCTGCTGGCCTTCTGCGCCTTCTTTATCATCGGTCTGATGATCGGGATGATCACCTTCCAGTTCAGTAATTTCAGCTTCGGCATTGGGAATGCGGCTGGACTGCTGTTCGCCGGGATCATGCTGGGCTTCCTGCGAGCCAACCACCCCACATTTGGCTATATCCCACAGGGTGCGCTGAATATGGTGAAAGAGTTTGGCCTGATGGTATTCATGGCAGGCGTCGGTTTAAGCGCGGGCAGCGGCATTGGCAATGGCCTGGGCGCGGTCGGTGGTCAAATGTTGATTGCCGGTCTGGTAGTCAGCCTGGTTCCGGTTGTCATCTGTTTCTTGTTTGGTGCTTACGTATTGCGCATGAACCGTGCCCTGCTGTTTGGTGCCATGATGGGCGCACGTACCTGTGCTCCGGCAATGGAAATCATCAGCGACACCGCACGCAGCAACATCCCTGCGTTAGGTTATGCCGGGACCTACGCGATTGCCAACGTTCTGCTGACATTAGCGGGGACACTCATCGTCATTGTCTGGCCTGGCCTTGGTTAGCGCTGAAATTTTCCTTTAATTGAAAAATTTTTTGCAGGTAAGCAGAACTTTTCTTCAAGGCGTCAGTCATAACTATTGCCACTGCTTTTCTTTGATGTCCCCAATTTGTGGAGCCCATCAACCCCGCCGTTTTGGTTCAAGGTTGATGGGTTTTTTGTTGCCTGAAATTTGCGCTCATCGCCTTCCACCTCTGAAACTCCTCCCAAATTTGCAGCATGCCGGTTATGGCACATACTTTAAAACGGTGCTTTATCGGGGATGGGGGTTAGTCATGTTGCTTACTGGAAAAGTCGCAGTAATTTTTGGTGGCAGCGGGGCTATTGGTAGTGCGGTTGCGCAGGCCATGGCGCGCGAAGGAGCCCATATATGTCTGGGCGCTCGCAGCCAGGAAAAACTTGATCGGACGGCCAGTATTATCGGAACGGCAGGTGGTACAGTCGAAACCTTTATCACCAATGTACTCGACGAGCACAACGCATCGAAGGAAGTTACCCGCCTTGCGCAGCAAACCGGTGGAATAGATGTGGTGGTTAACGCAACGGGATTTATGCACGAACAGGGCAAACACATTAACGCATTATCCCTCTCTGAGTTTATGAGCGGTATAACCCCTTTCCTCTCGGCGCAGTTCAATATCGCAAAAGCCGTAACGCCGCACATGGGCGGCAATCGTGCGGGCGTCATTCTCAGCGTTGTTGCCCCCGCGGCCCCGATGGCGATGCCTGGTCATCTGGGTCATATTGTTGGTTGTGCAGGAACAGAGGCTTTTATTAAAGCGTTCGCCAGCGAGGTAGGACCGGCAAATATCCGGGTCGTCGGCGTGCGCTCGCATGCGATTGTGGATGCTGTTGCAGCTGGCTCCTATACCGGAGAAATTTTCTCCGCTAAAGCACAGTCAATGGGTTTAACCGTCGATCAATGGTTAGGGGGTGCGGCGCAAAGTACCATGCTCGCGCGCCTGCCTACGCTTGCACAAATCGCTGAGGTCATGACCTTTCTTGCTTCAGACCATGCCAGCGCCATGACCGCGACGGTGGTGAATATTACCGGAGGCGCTACGCACAGCTGACTGTCGCGGGTATCCCTGCAATACGCTCCACCATCAGCAAGATATCTTCTCGCTGCAGCGGTTTTTTGTCCGTGACAAAATGCAGCGTCATTCCTTCAATAAACGCATCCAGCGCCCGCGCCGTAACCGGGTCAAACCACTGCTCCAGCGTTTGTTGGCTGCGTAGCATCCAGTTCTGCATCACCGTTTTCAACGCTGGTTTACGGCTGGCAAAAGCATACAGCTGATACATGAGCTCCATATTATCAGGCGTTGTGACCTGAGAGCCGTAAATCATATCGGTAATGGCATGGCAAGCCTGCGACGCATCCTTAACATCGGCAAAAAAGTCCTGATACTGCAGCATCATCCTGTCAGTAAAACGGCCAAATGCCTCCATCAAAAGCTCATCGATTCCCGAAAAGTAATAGGTCATAGAACCCAGTGGTACCTCGGCGATCATAGCGATTTTACGGTGTGTAACCCCATGAATACCATGGGCTATTACTGCATCCAGAGTCGCCTGAACTATTTTTTCCCGCCGCTGCGGATCGTTTGCACGTCGCACTACATTTCCTCTTCTTGCATTTGTGTACAAATGTACACAGTCTTGCTAATGTTGTCTCCTTCCCTCTTTTCTTTGGCTCGAATTCATGACTGGCATCTCATCACGCAAAGCCTTAAGACGTCGCACCTGCGCGCTGTTCACGTTCTTCTTTTTACCAGGATTATTAATGGCCTCCTGGGCAACGCGTACCCCTGCCATCAGAGATATCCTCTCCATCTCCACTGCCGAAATGGGTGCGGTGTTGTTTGGGCTCTCTATTGGTTCGATGAGTGGCATACTTTGTTCGGCCTGGCTGGTGAAACGATTTGGCACGCGTAAGGTGATTCGCACCACCATGTCTTGTGCAGTCCTCGGAATGGCGATCCTCAGCGTAGCGCTCTGGCTGCATTCCGCATGGCTTTTCGCGTTTGGCCTGGGCGTATTTGGCGCCAGCTTTGGTGCGGCAGAAGTTGCCATCAACGTCGAAGGTGCGGCAGTTGAGCGCGAAATGAACAAAACCGTGCTACCGATGATGCACGGTTTTTACAGCCTGGGAACGCTGGCAGGGGCTGGGGTTGGAATGATGCTTACAGCCTTCAGCGTCCCGGCTACCGCGCATATTCTGCTGGCAGCGATGGTTGCTATCACACCAATTTTCATCGCCATCAAAGCTATTCCTGACGGCACGGGCAAAAATGCTGCTGATGGTTCTCACTCCGGTGAAAAAGGACTGCCTTTTTATCGTGATATCCAGCTATTGCTGATCGGCGTTGTTGTGCTGGCGATGGCATTTGCTGAAGGTTCCGCCAACGACTGGCTTCCACTGTTAATGGTGGACGGACATGGATTTAGCCCGACATCAGGCTCGCTGATTTATGCCGGTTTTACGCTGGGTATGACCGTTGGGCGATTTACCGGCGGCTGGTTCATCGACCGTTACAGCCGCGTTGCGGTGGTGCGCGCCAGTGCGCTGATGGGCGCTCTCGGGATTAGCCTGATTATTTTTGTCGACAGCTCCTGGGTGGCGGGTGTGTCCGTTATTCTGTGGGGACTCGGCGCATCGCTCGGCTTCCCGCTGACCATTTCAGCCGCCAGCGACACCGGCCCCGATGCCCCAACCCGCGTCAGCGTCGTGGCGACCACCGGTTACCTGGCGTTCCTTGTTGGACCGCCGCTTCTGGGCTATCTGGGTGAACACTATGGCCTGCGCAGCGCTATGTTAGTGGTGCTGGCGCTGGTGCTTGTCGCCGCCGTCGTCGCGAAAGCGGTAGCGAAACCGGATCTCAAAAATACCACGGTGATGGAGAACAGCTAATGAGTATCAAACTAATTGCGGTCGACATGGACGGCACATTTTTAAGCGACCAAAAAACCTATAACCGTGAGCGCTTTATGGCGCAATATCGCCAGATGAAAGAACAAGGGATCCGCTTTGTAGTCGCCAGCGGCAACCAATATTATCAGTTGATTTCCTTTTTCCCCGAACTGGCCAATGAAATCTCATTTGTCGCCGAAAACGGTGGTTGGGTGGTCAGTGAAGGAGAAGATGTCTTTAACGGCGAACTGGCTAAAGACGATTTCCATGCCATCGTAGAGCATCTGCTGACCCGCGCCGATATCGACATTATTGCCTGTGGTAAAAACAGCGCCTATACGTTGAAACAGTACAGCGATGAGCATAAGAACGTTTCCGCCATGTATTATCATCGTCTTGAATTTGTAGATGATTTTGACAACCTCAACGACGTTTTCTTCAAGTTCGGGCTGAATATTTCCGACGACCGAATTCCAAAGGTACAGGCCGATCTCCACGAGGCGATTGGCGATATTATGGTACCAGTGCATACCGGCTACGGCAGCATCGACTTAATAATTCCCGGCGTGCATAAAGCTAACGGTCTGCGCCTGCTGCAACAACGCTGGAATATTAACGACAATGAAGTTGTTGTATTTGGCGATGGCGGAAATGATATTGAGATGCTGCGCCAGGCAGGATTTAGTTTTGCAATGGCCAACGCCCATGAGCCGGTGATCGAGGCGGCAAAATATCGCGCAGGCTCGAACAACGAAGAGGGCGTTCTGGATATTATTGACCGCGTGTTAAGGAATGAAGCACCGTTTACGCATTAACGGCTCAGCACAGACGGCAACAAAATGATGGCATGATCTATTCATAATCCGCCTCAAATTAACCCGCTGGATTATTACTTCCAGTGAATATTTCAGGCGAGCGGATCATGAAGAAAAGTGTACTGATGGCAACATTGTTGCTGGGCTTTGCGGGGACCACATTTGCACAGAGCGTTACCGTTGATGTCCCCAGCGGTTATAAAGTGGTGGTAGTGCCCTCTTCCGTCAGCGTCCCGCAGGCGGTCAGCGTAACGACCGCACCACAAACGGTATATGTTGCTCCAGCGCCTGCTCCGGCCCCTGTCTATCGCGCACATCCTTATGCGCGACATGTGGCAAGCGTCGGTGAAGGGATGGTTATCGAACATCAGATTGACGACCACCACTAAGTTGTCGCCAGGCCCAGACAACCGTAATACTGGTCAGTTAAGATCTTTGGTGAGCGGTAGGCCGGATAAGGCGTTTACGCCACCATCCGGCAATTTGCTGTAGGCCGGATGGCGCTTCGCTTATCCGGCCTACAGCGTGATTCTATTATCAACATAATGATGAATTTATCGGCGTCATTATGCTTATCTGCGCTGGATTGCGGAAATCCGGACCTTAACCTTCCCGGGAATTCCCTACCCGTTTATCTTTCAGGAAGATAACCATCAAAATCAGCCACAGTACGCCGCTTGCCAGATTGAACAGGCTGAACAAGCCGTTCCCTCCCAGCAGATACGCGTGTTTACTCAGCTCAATACCGACGGTAAAAATCAGCATCTGCAACATACCCATTGCGGCAGAAACAGTACCCTTACTTATTTCGCTGGCAAACAGCGTCAGGCGCACCAGCCCCGCATTCGCCACGCCAATGCCAAACGCATAGATACTCAAACCCGCCGTCATCCATAGATATGCATGGGATGACACCACCGTGGCCGCAGCGGCAATAATCAGGCCAACGGCGATTGGCCAGCCGCCCATGATAATTAGCGAACGCACGGTTTTTCGCGAAGTCAGACGCGCCAGCACCAGGTTACCAGCAATCAACGCGCCAAAAATCGGCACCTGCAACAGACCATATTCGTAGCTGCTGAGATGTTCACCACTGATGATAATAATCGGGGACTGCGCAATCCACGCCAGTAACGGCAGGCTGACAAAACCCAACGCCAGTGCGCCTGCAACGAAGCGCACGTTCCTCAGCACCAGCTTATAATCCTTGCCCAACTCTTTAATGGACAGCTTTTCACCAAGCCGGGTTGCCGTTTCCGGCATCGCGCGTTGCAGACCAAAAAAGGAGATGGCCGCCAGAGCAGCAAACAGGATAAACATCCCTTCCCACGGCAGAACATGTACCCAGGCTGCGCCTACCAACGGACCCAGCAGTGGCGCAATCAGCGCCACGTTTGCCATCAGCGCGGTAATTTTTATGCAGACCGCTTCTTCAAAGGATTCCTGAATGGCGGCGTAACCCACTGCACCAATAAAGCACAGGCTTATCCCCTGTAAAAAACGCAGGAAGGTAAATTGCTCAATATTCTGTGCAAGCAGGGTTGCAAGGCAGGTAACGATGAACCAGATCACACCGGTTAACATTACCGGACGACGACCAATACGGTCCGACAGCGGTCCTAACAACCACTGCAAAAACATGCCGCCTGCCAGATAGGCGGTCATGGACGTAGGTACCCAATCTAATCCGGCGTTATATTGCGCCACCACCGCCAACATTCCGGGCTGGATCATATCGTTGCCGATATAAGTGGAGAATTCGTAAAGCACCAGACAGAGCGGGAAAAGTAATGCCTGACGCCCCAAACGGACGCCTGAAGATAAACGGTTCTGCATGCAATCTCTTAACTATAGAAAAATCGCGCAAAGTGTAATAAATGCGCCGTACTGGTGATAGTGAATTATGTGATTTGAAAGCAAAATGCGCACATTTTTACACTCATTTGCTCAAGAACATTTTGCTTTAAGGTTAATTTAAGTTGAGACCGCTATCATGCTCAATAAGTCTCATTAATTGTCTTAAAAATCGTCATTTAACAGGCAAATAAGACAAGACCGCTTTTTATCCCGTGAAAGCAATTTTATGCTCTCCCCAAATGGGTCTATTTAACGATTACACTGAGTCTGGACGTTATGCTGGAAAATCTGAACAATTCGCTTTTTTACCTGATCAATGCAACACCCGACTCTGCGCAATGGGCAATTTCGCTCGCCATTTTCATTGCCAAAGATCTGATCAGCATTGTGCCGCTGTTAGCCGTTGTGCTCTGGCTTTGGGGACCTCGTGGTCAGGTTTCGCTCCAGCGCCAGTTGGTCATCAAAATGGCCATTGCGTTGGTAGTCGGTCTGACGATTTCTTGGCTGATGGGGCATCTTTTCCCCCACGATCGTCCGTTCGTTAACCACATCGGCTATAACTTCCTGCACCATGCGGCAGATGACTCTTTCCCGAGCGACCACGGTACGGTTATCTTTACCTTTGCTCTGGCCTTCCTGTTCTGGCATCGCTTGTGGACGGGTGCTCTGCTGATGGTTGTCGCCGTGGCGATTGCCTGGTCACGTGTTTACCTTGGCGTTCACTGGCCGATGGATATGCTGGGTGGATTACTGGCCGGGTTGATCGGCTGTCTGAGCGCCCAGATGATCTGGCAACGGTTCGGCACAACCTTGTACCTCGGCTTGCAGACGTGCTATCGCACCTGCTTCGCTCTCCCCATCCGTAAAGGTTGGGTACGTGACTAACCCGCGGTAAAAAGAGTAGTATTAAGCGCGAAACTGAGCACTTATTCTATTCTCCAGGGGAATTATGGAAACTCGACGCGACGAGCGTATTGGTCAATTACTGCAGGCGCTGAAACGCAGCGATAAATTACACCTCAAAGAAGCCGCGACGTTGCTGGGCGTATCTGAGATGACCATTCGTCGCGACCTGAATAATCATGATGCTCCCGTCGTGCTGCTCGGGGGCTATATTGTTCTGGAACCCCGCAGCGCTAACCACTATTTAATCAGCGATCAAAAATCCCGTCTGGTTGATGAAAAGCGTCGCGCTGCCCAGCAGGCGGCGAGTCTCGTGCAGGCGCATCAGACCATCTTTTTCGATTGCGGTACGACCACGCCGTGGATCATTGAAGCGATCGACAATGAACTGCCCTTCACTGCAATCTGCTACTCGTTGAATACGTTTCTGGTGCTGCAGGAAAAACCGCAGTGCCGCGTCATTCTGTGTGGTGGTGAATTCCATGCCAGTAACGCGATTTTTAAACCGCTCGATTTCCAGGAAACGCTGAACAACCTCTGTCCGGATATCGCCTTTTATTCCGCAGCAGGTGTTCACATCGAAAAAGGCGCGACCTGTTTTAATCTGGAAGAACTGCCGGTGAAGCACTGGGCGATGTCGATGGCGCAGCATCACGTGCTGGTGGTCGATCACAGCAAGTTTGGCAAGGTGCGACCTGCGAGGATGGGGGAATTGAAACGCTTTGATACCATCATCAGTGATAACCGCCCTGACGATGAGTTTGTTGAGTACGCTAAAGCGCAACGTATCACGCTGAAGTACTAACAGATATTGCCGGACGGCGATTGCGCCATCCGGCAATAGATAAGATTAAGAGAACCAACCACCAAACCACTGGTGGAATTTCATCATCACAAAGTCCCACATGCGGCTAAAGAAACCACCCTCTTCCACATCTTCCATCACCATCAACGGACGCTGCTCAATGGATTTTCCGTTCAACTGGAAGTCGATAGTGCCCACAACCTGACCTTTCTTCAGCGGTGCAGTTAGCTGTGGTTCAGTCAGGGTAAAGCTGGCCTTCAGGTTTTTGAGCTGGCCACGCGGAATGGTCACAGAACCCCCTTCTCCGGCACCCAAATTCACTTCACTCTTATCGCCAAACCAGACGCGCTGGGTGACGAAAGTCGCATCCGGCTTGATCGGCGTAACGGTTTCAAAGAAACGGAAACCCCAGGTCAGCAGTTTTTCTGACTCATTGAAACGAATGCGGTCGGTTTTTGCTCCCAGCACCACGGAGATCAGGCGCATATCGCCCTGGGTCGCAGAGGCCACCAGGTTGTATCCCGCCCCGGCAGTGGTCCCGGTTTTCATACCGTCCACGTTCAGGTTGGTGCTCCACAACAGACGGTTGCGGTTCGGTTGACGTATTTTATTGAAGGTAAATTCTTTCTCTTTGTGAATAGCGTACTCTTCCGGCACATCGTGGATTAACGCCTTCCCGAGCAACGCCATATCACGCGCGGTACTGAACTGTCCTGCCGCATCCAGGCCGTGTACCGTCTGGAAAGTCGTGTTGGTCAGCCCCAGTTTTTTCGCATAGCCGTTCATCAGACCAATAAAGGATTCCTGGCTACCGGCAACGTAATCAGCGAGTGCAATACAGGCATCGTTACCTGACTGAATGATAACGCCTTTATTCAGATCGGATACCGCGACCTGATCGCCGGGCTTGAGGAACATGACCGACGAACCGCGCAGGGCTGGATTACCGGTCGCCCAGGCGTCTTTGCCCACGGTGACCATGTCGTTGAGGTTAATTTTTCCGGCCTTCAGCGCCTGCCCAACCACATAGCTGGTCATGATTTTGGTCAGACTGGCAGGATCCAGTTTCTCATCAGCATTACCTTCCGCCAGCACCTTACCACTGGCGTAATCCATCAGAATCCACGCACGCGCGTCCACGCTCGGCGGGGCCGTCGGTTGCTCCGCCGCCTGTACGGTCGGCGCCAAAAGGATTAAGAGTGCAGAACCTGCAGCAAAGCTGCGAAGTGAAGAGAAGTATTGCGTCATAAATGCCACCCGAGTATCCATTCCAAAAAACCACGTCATACCACACCGTGTTTACACAAAACCGGCCAAGCGACCTCGACCAACCCATGCAGAAAAAGTCTGATGGATGACGTGTAAAATAAGTGCGGTGAGTAATAACGCACTAACGAGCTTAAAGAAACCGTAAGTTGGTAAAGTTTTTAAAGTTTATGCAATAACGCCGCGGTGCGCTGCTCCTGGCACGATTTTTTTAGACTTTGTTGCGTAAATATTAGGTTTACCCCACCATGTGAGCTAGTCAGATGGCATCTGCAGCCATAAAGCTGCTCAATTAATTTGCGGGGTTACTATGATTACACTGTGGGGTCGCAATAACTCGACCAACGTAAAAAAAGTATTGTGGACGCTCGAGGAACTGGAACTGCCGTATAACCAAATTCTGGCGGGCGGGCAGCATGGCGGTAACCGCGATGCCGACTATCTGGCACTGAACCCGAACGGACTGGTCCCGCTGCTACGCGATGATGAAACAGACGTTGTTCTGTGGGAATCCAATACCATTGTCCGCTATCTGGCCGCTCAGTACGGACAAAAACGTTTGTGGATTGACGCCCCGGCCGCGCGCGCAGTCGGTGAAAAATGGATGGACTGGGCAAATCAGACGCTAAGCCCTGCGCATCGGGTTATCTTATTTGGTCTGGTCAGAACACCTGCCGATCAGCGCGATATGGCGGCCATTGAGGCAAGTAAGCAAGTTTGCGATAACCTGTTTGCCATTCTGGATAACGCGCTGGCAGACCAGCCATGGTTCTCCGGGGCTGAATTTGGCACGGCGGATATCGCTGTTGCACCGTTCATCTATAACCTGTTCAACGTTGGTCTGAGCTGGACCCCGCGCCCGCATCTGGAACGCTGGTATCAACAACTGACCGAGCGACCGGCGTTTCAAAAAATCGTGATGATCCCGGTCAGCTAACCAAATCAGGGACTCACTTTCAGTAATTCCCCGTCGGACTCGTCGGTTAACACGTACAAATAACCGTCTGGTCCGACGCGCACATCACGGATCCGCTGCCCCCTTTCCTGCAACAGACGACCATCCTCAGTGACCGTATTCCCCTTAATGCTCAGCACGATCACTTCTTTATCTTTCAACGCGCCGATGAACAACTTCTGCCGCCACTGCGGGAAGGTATCGCTATTGTAAAAAGCCATACCACTAACCGCCGGCGACTTTTCCCAGTAAAAGATGGGTTGTTCCGTGCCAGCAACAATTTGACCTTTTGCTTCGGGAATTTTCAAACCACTGTAGTTAACACCCCAGGTCGCGATAGGCCAGCCGTAGTTTTTCCCTTTCTCGGGGATATTGATTTCATCGCCTCCGCGTGGACCATGCTCATTGAGCCACAGCACATCACTCCACGGATTCATCGCCATCCCCTGCGGGTTGCGGATGCCATACGACCAAATCTCTGCCCGCGCTCCCGCCATGTTCACAAACGGATTATCCGGCGGAATTTTTCCCTCGTCGGTCAGTCGGACTAATTTGCCCTGCAATTTATCCAGGTCCTGGGCGGTAGCGCGTTGATTATTCTCCCCCAGGCCAATAAACAGATAACCGTTACCATCAAATACCAGACGTCCACCAAAATGGTTCCCGGTGGAAAGCTTTGGCTGTTGGCGAAAAACGGTCTGAAATCCTTGCAGATGTTTGAGATCGTCACTCAATCGCCCGTAGCCTACCGCGGTGCCCGCTTTGCCTTCGCGGTCGGCTTCAGCGAAGCTTAGCCATACCCGGCGAGATTGTGCAAAATCCGGTGCTAACGCCACATCAAGCAGTCCTCCCTGACCATTTGCCCAAACTTTGGGTACGCCGGTCAGCGGGTCGGAAAGCCCTTTATCAGGCTGCCAGAGTCGAAGCTGTCCACCTTTGAGCGTAATGAGCATACCGCGGTTATCGGGTAAAAAAGCCAGTGACCATGGGTGATCGAGTTTAGTTTGCAGCACTTCCACTTTTACCGCGGCGGCATAAGTGGAAAATAGCGCAAGTGGAATAGCACAGAGAAAGAGTCGACGCATAACACCTCCTTAATGGCTCTGCATAAAGCGTAGCCAGCAAGGGGAATTATCCCGCTACATTTACATAACCTTGACGAAAAGGGGGAGCGCCCTCCCCCTGATTCAGACGTGTTCCAGCGTTGGGTAAGATTGCAAACTCTGGATACTTAGCGTCAGCGTTGTCAGGCAGTTTTCCAGTTTCTCTGCGTTAACGGCGATAAACGTTGGACAATCGTGATGTCCACTCATAAGACAAACAGCAGCGGCGGCTAACGCCCCTTCAGCACGATGAAGGGCATTCCACTCTTCCTGATCAAGATGCATACCGTGAAGCTGTGATTGCTCGTGTAATTCACGATTCAGTGCAAAAAAAACATCACGCAGGCGATCGCTCTCGCTAACTGACATGTAGCCTTTCGCTTTTCTCAACTGCAGATAAGCGGCAAGTTCGATACGGGCGTTTATCAATTTGTTGAGAAGATCGGTTCTCAGTCTGTCAACAACCATACTTTGTTCCTCCTCTTTCCAACTATGGTGCAACTTAATAGTATGGTTGTTTTTTGAACAAATAGATGTCCTACATCAATAAAGCCCAATTGATTAACATAATTTACAATGTTACAACTTCATTCTTTACGCTTATCGAAGGCGCTCTGTGTCTGACTCGCCTGACTTTTTTTGCTATACCTGATGTGGTTACTGCCATGGTGTTGATGATGAGGGGTCTATGTCGAAAGCAAATGATGCAGAAAAAATACGCACACTATCAAAAATAGATCTCAATCTGCTGACCATTTTCTGTTTGATCTATAGCGTGGGTAGCATTTCCAGAGTCGCTGACATGCTGAACATCTCACCTTCCGCCGTCAGCCAGTCATTAAGAAAACTGCGCGAAATGATGGGTGATAATCTTTTTGTCCGTAGCGGGAATGCCCTGTTACCGACAGTCTATTCTGATGAACTGTATGATAATACAATCCCAATTATCGATAAGCTATCAACGCTGATGCCGCTTTCCACGCCTGCCGCCAAAAAAAGGTTAACGCTTTATACGGAATCTTTTATTTCCCCTATCGTTATTCCAGATGTCACCGCCAGAATAATCGAGACTGACGCCGATATCAGCCTCCTGCACCTTACCGCCGACCTGAATGAACAGAGTATTATTGAACTGCTGAATATGCGTCAGGCAGATGCTGTTTTTTCTACCTTTGCCGTAGAGTCAGCAAGTCTTTCATGCCAGAAAATATGCGATATGCGCCTGGTACTGGCGGCCTCGCAGAATAATTCTTTATATGGTAACACCATCAGTGAAGCGCAATTCAGAAACGCTAACCTGGTCGGTTACAATACTAAGAATGAGAAAATCATTTATCATCGCAGTATTGTGGATAAAAAATTCAGAACCGGAGAACGCTGCCTGCTTACCTCATCGTTTACGGCGATTCTGACGATTGTGTCCAATACCCATTGTTTAGGGGTGATCCCGGAAAAGGTATTTGAAACACACGCTCAGCTGTATGGACTAAAAAAAATAAACACTCCGTTTCCCTTGCCACAATTTAGCGTGTTTGCCTCATCGCGCAAAGAAAGCAATACCCACAAAATCCTCTCACCTATTCTGGCTGATTTGCAAACAGCCTCCCTGTTATGAAAACCAGAGAGGCTGAGCGTTAGAAATACTGGCTACACGCGTATTTTTGCTATGCGCCAGATATGGTCGGCATATTCCTGAACCGTTCTGTCCGACGAGAAATACCCCATGTTAGCAATATTATGCATGGTTTTTGTCGTCCACTCCCGGGGAGTACGATACAACTCATCCACCGCATCCTGACAATCTACATAGCTGCGATAATCTGCCAATACCTGATAGTAGTCGCCGAAGTTAATCAATGAATCCAACACGTCTCTATAACGCCCTGGCTCCTGCGGACTGAACACCCCTGTACCGATTTGCGTCAGCACCTGATGAAGTTCCTCATCCTTTTCAAAGATGTGCCTCGGGTCATAGCCATCACGTCGCAGAGTTTCAACCTGATTAGCCGTATTGCCAAAGATAAAGATGTTATCTTCCCCAACGTATTCGCGCATTTCGATATTCGCACCGTCGAGCGTACCGATAGTGAGCGCACCATTCATACCGAATTTCATATTGCTGGTCCCGGAGGCTTCCGTCCCGGCCAGGGAAATTTGCTCTGACAGATCGGCTGCCGGAATAATTAGCTGAGCGAGACTGACGCTGTAATCCGGAATAAATACTACTTTCAGTTTGCCGCCGATCTGCGGATCGTTATTGACTAACTGCGCCACATCGTTAATCAAGCGAATAATTTGTTTTGCCATGTGATAAGAGGAGGCTGCTTTTCCGGCAAAGATATTCACTCGCGGTACCCAGTTGGCATCCGGCGCGGCTTTAATCCGGTTATAGCGTGTAATAACGTGGAGCACATTCATGAGTTGCCGCTTGTACTCGTGGATGCGTTTCACCTGCACATCAAACAGCGCATCAGGATTCACCACCACGCCATAGTGGGTGGCAATATGGTGCGCCAGCCGCTGCTTATTTTTACGTTTCGCACGATGCACTGCTTCATTCACCGACGGATAATCTATAAACTGCTTCAGCTCGCCCAACTGCATTAATTTAGTCCGCCAGCTGTCACCGATATTTTCGTCCAGCACTTTGGCAAGCGGTGGATTCGCCAGCGCCAACCAACGACGCGCAGTCACACCATTGGTTACGTTGGTGAAACGCAAGGGAAATATACGCGCGAAGTCTGCAAACAGTGATTCGGTCATCAGTTTTGAGTGCAATGCCGACACGCCGTTTACCTTATGACTGACAACTACCGCCAGCCAGGCCATACGCACCACACGACCATTGGACTCATCAATTAACGACACACGTTTTAGTAGATCGCTGTCATTACGATAACGTTCCTGTAATGTCTTCAGAAAACGATCGTTAATCTCAAAAATAATCTGCAAATGGCGCGGCAAAATTCGACTTAGCATTTCTACTGGCCAGGTCTCCAGCGCCTCACTCATCAACGTATGGTTGGTATAAGAAAAAATCTGACAGGTCACGTCAAACGCGTTATCCCAGCTAAACTGATGATGATCAACCAATAAACGCATCAACTCAGGGATCGCCAGTACCGGATGCGTATCATTAAGGTGAATCGCAATTTTATCGGCCAGATTGTCGTATGTTTTGTGCAACTGATAATGACGACTCAGAATATCCTGGATCGTCGCCGAGGCCAGGAAATAGGCCTGGCGTAAACGCAATTCACGCCCCGCATCGGTGGAATCATCAGGGTACAAAACCCGCGAGATACGATCGAAGTGGTATTTGTTTTCCACTTCAGTAGCAAAGTCGGCCTGCTGATTCAGTTTGCCCGCATTAACTTCGCTATTCACCTGCACGTTCCACAAGCGTAACGTATTAGTCGTGTCCGTCGCATAACCTGAAATAATTTGATCATGTGCCACGGCCAGAATATCCTCGGTTTCAAGCCAGCGGGTTTTATTCCCTTCCTGTTGAACACGCCCGCCAAAACGTACTTTATAATGCGTATTATGACGTTTAAACTCCCAGGGATTACCGTATTCCAGCCAATAATCGAGCGACTCTTTTTGTACACCGTTAACGATATTTTGTTTGAACATACCGTAGTTATAACGAATACCGTATCCACATCCCGGCAACCCAAGCGTCGCCAGTGAATCAAGGAAGCAGGCCGCCAGACGACCGAGACCACCATTACCTAATCCGGGATCGTTTTCTTCGTCAATCAGTTCTTCCAGTTCAAGCCCCATTGCCTCCAGCGCGCTTCTGACTTCGTCATAAATACCTAAAGAGAGCAATGCATTGGATAGCGTACGACCAATTAAAAATTCCATCGACAGATAATATACCTGGCGCGCATCCTGAGAGAATTGCGCCCGATTAGAACGGTGCCAGCGCTCGACCATCCGATCGCGTACCGCATATAACGTCGCATTAAGCCACTCCCGTTTCGTGGCGATTGCGGGATCTTTGCCAATAGTGAATAAAAGTTTATTAGCAATATCATCTCTAAGTTTATCAACATCAGAGTCCGTGGCGACCGGAAGTGGCGAAATATACATATTAACGTTACCTTTCAAATTTTGTAGGATGGTAATAGACAGGTGAATTATTTAAAGTTTGGGTACGTGAGCGTTAGCTTTTTGTCGAATATTTTCATGACTGGCGATGAACGTTAATTCTGTCATTAATACACGCCAACTTAAGCCTGTGGCAAGTGAGATATAATATAAACTCACACCATTAGCATAAAGAGTTTTAGCCATTTCAAGTTTCGACTTCAAAACAATATCTTTCAAATTTAACCTCATTAGTAACGCTCGACGAGATAAAATTTACGATAATGACTGTCTATAGCCAAGAAGCGGCACTTAAAGCCGGAATTAGACTCACTAAACACCTTTCACTGACCGATCTACTCTTTATAGGTATCGCTCTTTATTCTCTCCGTCTTATGCTGATCAGATATAGATGTACCGTGAAGGCATCTGTATAATCCCCCGATTACGAGCAATGTACAGTATAAGAAAATGGCAAAAATTGGTTTTATATCACTAGGTTGTCCGAAAAACCTCGTCGATTCTGAGCGCATCCTGACCGAACTTCGTACCGAAGGCTATGATGTTGTGCCAAGCTACGACGACGCGGATATGGTTATCGTTAATACCTGCGGCTTTATCGACAGTGCGGTTCAGGAGTCCCTGGAAGCAATTGGCGAAGCGCTGAACGAGAACGGTAAGGTGATCGTCACCGGCTGTCTGGGCGCGAAAGTCGATCAGATCCGTGAAGTCCACCCGAAGGTACTGGAAATCACCGGGCCGCATAGCTATGAACAGGTTCTGGAGCACGTTCACCACTATGTGCCAAAACCAAAACACAACCCGTTCCAGAGTCTGGTTCCTGAGCAGGGCGTTAAGCTGACTCCTCGCCATTACGCCTATCTGAAGATTTCCGAGGGCTGTAACCACCGCTGCACGTTCTGCATTATTCCATCCATGCGCGGCGATCTGGTGAGCCGTCCGATTGGCGACGTCCTTAGCGAAGCCAAGCGTCTGGTCGATGCGGGCGTGAAAGAGATTCTGGTAATCTCTCAGGATACCTCTGCGTACGGTGTAGATGTGAAGCATCGTACCGGTTTCCATAACGGCGAGCCGGTCAAAACCAGCATGGTTGATCTGTGCGAACAGTTATCAAAACTGGGGATCTGGACGCGTCTGCATTACGTCTACCCTTACCCGCACGTTGATGATGTGATCCCGCTGATGGCGGAAGGCAAAATCCTGCCGTATCTGGACATCCCGTTACAGCATGCCAGCCCGCGTATTCTTAAACTGATGAAACGCCCGGGCTCCGTGGACAGACAGCTGGCGCGCATCAAGCAGTGGCGTGAAATCTGCCCTGAACTGACGTTGCGATCCACTTTCATTGTTGGTTTCCCGGGTGAAACGGAAGAAGACTTCCAGATGTTACTCGACTTCCTGAAGGAAGCGCGTCTGGATCGCGTGGGCTGCTTTAAATACAGCCCGGTAGAAGGCGCTGGCGCTAATGACCTGCCGGATCAAATCCCGGAAGAGGTGAAAGAAGAACGCTGGAACCGCTTTATGCAATTGCAGCAGCAGATCTCTGCTGAACGTTTGCAGGAGAAAGTGGGCCGCGAGATTCTGGTTATCGTTGATGAAGTTGACGAAGAAGGCGCAATTGGTCGTAGCATGGCTGATGCTCCAGAAATCGACGGCGCGGTATACCTGAATGGTGAAACCAAGGTGAAACCTGGCGATATCATCCGCGTGAAGGTCGAAAACGCAGATGAATACGATCTGTGGGGCACCCGCGTTTAATTAGCGTAACCCAACGTAGGCCGGATAAGGCATTTATGCCGCATCCGGCAATGCCTGATGGCGACGCTGAAGCGTCTTATCAGGCCTACGGTTTATCCTTTTATCTTCGGGTCCAGCGCGTCGCGCAGACCATCTCCCAGTAAGTTAAACGCCAGCACCGTCAGGAATATCGCTACCGCCGGGAAAATCGCCACGTGCGGCGCGATCACCATATCAGCGCGCGCTTCATTAAGCATTGCCCCCCACTCCGGCGTCGGCGGCTGTGCGCCTAATCCCAGAAATGACAGGCTTGCGGCAGAGATGATCGACGTGCCAATTCGCATGGTAAAAAAGACCACGATCGATGAGACCGTTCCAGGCAGAATATGGTTGAAGATGATGGTCGCATCGCTGGCACCAATACTGCGCGCAGACTCAATAAACGTCTGTTGCTTCAGCACCAGCGTATTCCCACGCACCAGGCGCGCGAAGGCTGGAATGGAGAAAATGGCTACGGCAATGATCACGTTAGCAATACCGCTGCCCAGCACGGCGACCACGGCTATCGCCAGCAATATCCCCGGAAAGGCGAACAGCACATCGCAGATTCGCATGATCAGTCGATCCCACCAGCCTTCGTAGTATCCCGCCAGCAGCCCCAGTACCGTACCAATCGCCGCGCCAATAAATACGGCAAAGACTCCTGCCGCCAGCGAGATTTGCGCACCAACCAGCACGCGGCTAAAGATATCCCGTCCCAGTGAGTCAACGCCAAACCAGTGCAGCATCGACGGCCCATCATTCAAACGGTCATAATCGAAGTAATTCTCGGCATCAAATGGCGTCAGCCAGCGGGCAAAAATCGCTACCACGATCAGGAGCAATACAAACAGCCCAGCGACCATCGCCATGTGCTGTCGACGGAACCGACGCCAGAACTCATGCCACGGTGTGCGTATCTGCTCTGGCTTAACAAGGGGCATCGCATTTAAAATCGCCTGTCGGCGCCAGTTAAAAAATCGCATCCTTACTTGTACCTGATAGCCGGATTAATGGCAGCGTAGAGCACATCCACCACTAAGTTAATAAGAATAAATTCCAGAGAAAACAACAGTACCTCGGCCTGAATCACCGGGTAGTCGCGCATTTCGACGGAGTCCACCAACAGTCGCCCAAGCCCGGGCCAGTTGAACACCTTCTCAACCACGATTGATCCACCAAGCAAAAAGCCAAACTGTAGTCCCATCATGGTGACCACCGGGATCATCGCATTACGCAGACCATGTTTTAACACCACCCAGGTTTCACTCACCCCTTTAGCCCGCGCGGTGCGCATATAATCTTCGCTAAGCACATCAACAAACGAGGCGCGAGTAAATCGGGCTAACACCGCAGCCACCGCCGCGCCCAGCGTAATAGACGGGAGGATGTAGTGCAGCCAGGTGTCTGCGCCCACGGTAGGCAACCAACCGAGCTCAACGGAGAATATCTGCATCAGCAGCATGCCAAGCGCAAACGCCGGGAACGAGATCCCGGTGACCGCCAGCGTCATGCTTAATCTGTCCGGCCAACGATTGCGCCATACGGCAGCAATGATCCCCGCCGTCATACCAAACAATACCGCCCACGCCATACTGGCAATAGTCAGCCATAGTGATGGCATAAAACGACTGGCTATCTCTTCAGATACCGGGCGACGAGAAACCATCGAGGTGCCAAAATCGCCTTGCAACACGTTGGTCATGTAATGCCAGAACTGAACATGCAGCGGCTGGTCCAGACCCAGCTGCTTGCGCACCAGTTCAATAACCTCGGCGTCAGCTTCCGGTCCGGCAATCAGCCGGGCCGGATCGCCGGGTAGCAGGTGAACAAATAAAAATACCAGCACCGCAACAATCAACAGAGTTGGAATCAACCCCAGCAGGCGCTTGAAAACATAGTTAAGCATCAGGCTCCCTTCGTCGGCCCCTGTGCTAAGGGGCCGAATGCATAGCTTATTTTAAATCCGCATCATCAAAACTAAATCCGGTATCCGGCATAATCCAGAACCCGGTCAACCGGGTACTGTGCGCCGAAATCAGTTTTTCCACCACCAGCGGGATCCACGGCGACTCTTTCCAGATAATATCCTGCGCGTCTTTGTACAGCTTCGCTTTCTGCGCCGGATCGTTAGTTAGCAAGGCTGCCGCTAAATCACTGTCCACCTGTTTATTGCTGTAGAACGCCGTATTAAAGAGTGTCGGCGGCCAGTTTTGTGATGCAAACAGCGGTGACAGCGCCCAGTCAGCTTCGCCCGTAGAAGCAGACCAGCCGGTGTAGAACATCCGTACCCCGCTCTCTTTCTGCGCTTTCCCTTCAACTTCCGCGGCGCGCTGACCGGCATCCATCGCTGTAACCTGAGCCTTAATGCCCACCTGCGCCAGCTGCTGCTGGGTAAATTGCAGCACTTTCTGCGCGGTACTGTGGTTATGCGATGACCATAGCGTAGTGGTAAAGCCGTTCGGATAACCTGCTTCTTTCAGCAGTTCGCGCGCTTTCGCCGGGTCGTATGGCCATGGCGTATAGCTTTGTGCATAGGCTATCGACGGGGGGAGAACGCCGGTTGCCGGCGTTGCGTAACCAGCAAAAGCCACTTTCACCAGCGCCTGGCGGTTGATGGCATAATTCAGCGCTTCACGCACCTTCGGGTTGTCGAACGGTTTTTGCGTGACGTTCATGCTGATGTAACGCTGCATAATAGACGGACTGGCCACCAGTTCCAGGTTTTTGTTCTTCGCCAACAGCGACGCCTGCTCGTATGGGATCGGGAAGGCAAACTGCGCTTCCCCAGTTTGCAGCATGGCCGCACGCGTGTTGTTGTCGGTCACCGGACGCCAGGTAATCGTATCCAGCTTTGGCAGCCCTTGCTGCCAGTAGCCCGCGAACTTCTTAACCTTCACAAAATCCGTCTGATTCCAGGTATCAAGCTGGTACGGCCCGGTCCCCACAGGATGGAAACCGATCTCCTTACCGTATTTCTCCAGCGCGGCGGGAGAAATCATCGCCGTTGCCGGGTGCGCCAGAATATTGATAAAGGCAGAGAACGGCTGTTTCAGCGTAATCTTCACCGTCGACGGATCGACGACTTCGGTTTTATCGATATTCTTATACAGGTTGTAACGTTTCAGATGGTTTTCCGGGTTACTGGCCCGATCGAGGTTAGCTTTTACCGCATCGGCATTGAAGTCGGTTCCATCCTGAAACTTCACGCCCTGGCGCAGCTTAAGGGTATAGGTCAGCCCATCATCAGAAACCGTATAACTCTCCGCGAGCACATTTTTCAGTTTCATCTCTTTATCAAGGCCAAACAACCCCTGATAAAACGACTTCGCTACCGCCTGCGACAACGTGTCATTCGCGTCATAGGGGTCGAGCGTCGTGAAATTGGACCCCACGGCTACCACTACATCTTTGGCGGCCCAGCCAGGCGATGCGGCCAGTGCAGAGACCACTCCCACAGCAACCAGCCATTTTCGAGCAACAATTTTTGTCATGTTATTCTCCTTAAACCCTGCCTGCCTGTTATAAACGCGAAAGCGCATTTTCTGGTAGCGGACGCGCAACATAATGCCCCGGACCAACTAACTGGAGTGATACGGGGGAAATCTCTTCGCCACGTTTACGAATATTGCTGGGGATATCGTCCGACAACAGCACGCGCTGGGGACGGTGATGGGATGGATCGGCGACCGGAACCGCCGCCATCAGCTTGCGAGTGTACGGATGTTGCGGATTTTCAAACACCGCCCGACGAGTGCCTATCTCAACGATCTGCCCCAGATACATTACCGCCACACGGTGACTGATCCGTTCCACTACCGCCATATCGTGGGAAATAAACAGATATGCGATCCCCAATTCTCGCTGCAGGTCGAGCATCAGGTTGATGATTTGCCCACGAATTGAAACATCCAGCGCCGAGACAGATTCATCGGCAATAATCACTTTGGGATTGAGCGCCAATGCCCGTGCAATACAGATACGCTGACGCTGACCGCCGGAAAACTCGTGCGGATAGCGCCAGGCATGCTCAGGTAGCAAGCCTACACGTTCCAACAACCATGCAACCCGTTTTGACCCCGCATCGCCCTGCAATAACCCATGTACCCGTAGCGGCTCCAGAATGGAATATCCCACGGTCTGGCGCGGATCGAGCGAAGCATACGGATCCTGGAAGATAAACTGAATATCCCGACGCAGCGGCTGCAACTTGCTGGCAGCAAGGGTATCAATACGCTGTCCGTTGAAAATGATTTCCCCACGCTGAGACTCAACCAGGCGCAGCAGCGCCCGCCCGGTGGTGGATTTCCCGCAGCCCGACTCCCCCACCAGTGAGAGCGTTTCTCCCGGCCACAGGTCAAAGCTGACGTTTTCCACTGCATGCACCTCGCGAGTCACGCGATTTAGAATACCGCTGCGCAGAGGAAAACGCGTCACCAGATTGCGTACCCGTAGGATAGGCTCGCCTTCAACCACGGTGTCCTGCTCGGTTTGCGGTTCGACATGACTGGGATCGTGCAATGAAATGAGCGGGAAACGGCGCGGAAGCTCATGCCCGTTCATCGCCCCAAGCTGCGGCACGGCTGCCAACAGCGCTTTGGTATAGGGATGCTGGGGAGCGTGAAAAATTTGTTCAACGCTGCCGGTTTCTACCGCCTCGCCCTGATACATCACCAGCACGCGGTCAGCAATATCCGCCACAACGCCCATATCGTGGGTAATGAAGATCACTCCCATCGACATATCCTGCTGCAACACTTTTATCAGTTGCAGGATCTGCGCCTGAATGGTGACATCCAGCGCGGTCGTCGGCTCATCGGCAATTAAAACCGCAGGGCGACACGACAGTGCCATGGCAATCATCACCCGCTGGCGCATACCGCCGGAAAGCTGGTGTGGATAACGCGATAAAATCGCCTTCGCCTCGGGGATACGCACCTGATCGAGCATCCGCTTCGCTTCTACCATCGCCTCTTCATGGCTGGCGCCCTGGTGCAAGCGTATAGACTCAGCAATTTGCTCGCCCACGGTAAACACCGGATTGAGCGATGTCATAGGCTCCTGGAAGATCATCGCGATATCCGCACCGCGCACGTGACGCATTTGTGATGCGCTCTGTTCACCCAGCTCAATAACCTGCCGGTTGCGGCGTCGCAGCAGCATTTCATCGCAGCTTACCTCGCCGCCTGCTTGTTCAATCAGATGCATCAGCGACAAGGCCGTTACCGACTTTCCTGAACCGGACTCACCAACAATCGCCAGCGTTTCGCCACGCTTCAGGCGAAATGACAGATTACGCACTGCGCTGACACGTTGCTGTTCCTGTTCAAAGGCAATATTCAGATTGCTGACTGCCAGCACGTCGCTGGCATCAAGCTCATCACTGTGTGGCAACGCTATCTCCTTTTTCCCGATAAATACCGGTGGTTGGCGTATCGCCTGCATATCCCCAGGCGCGGTACATGCCTTCGCTATTAAACGGCAAGGCGACATTGCCCTCATGATCGATAGCAATTAAACCGCCACTGCCGCCAAGCGCCGGTAATTTTTCCATCACTACGCGTTCACACGCTTCGGATAAACTCAGGCCGCCATAGTCCATCAACGCCGCAATGTCATAGGCCGCCAGCGCACGAATAAAGACTTCCCCGGTTCCGGTGCAGGAGACTGCCACACTTGCGTTATTGGCATAACAGCCTGCGCCGACCAACGGACTGTCACCCACCCGCCCAGGTAATTTGTTGGTCATCCCCCCGGTCGATGTTGCGGCCGCCAGATTGCCAAACATATCTAACGCGACCGCCCCCACGGTACCCATTTTGTTGTTTTCATCCAGCGGGCTCGCGCTATGGTCCAGTACCGTTTCACCCGCTGTTCGCGCCGCCAGTAGTTGAGCATAGCGTTCTGGCGTCGAGAAAATATCCGCTGATACGCGCTCCATACCCTGCGCAATGGCAAAGTTTTCAGCCCCTTCACCTATCATCATGACGTGTGGGCTGTGTTCCATTACCAGGCGCGCCGCGAGAATCGGATTGCGTAAATGGCTGACTCCTGCGACGGCTCCCGCATTAAGCGTGTTACCGTCCATCACGCAGGCATCCAGTTCATGGGTTTCATCACGGGTATACACCGCGCCAATTCCGGCATTAAACAACGGACACTCTTCCAGTAAGCGCACGGCTTCGGTCACCACATCCAGTGCGCTACGACCGTCTTCAAGCATCCGCTGGCCGGTTTCAACGATATCCGACAGCGCCTGTATATAACGCAACTCTTGCTCCTGGCTCAGCTGCGAACGGGTGATAGCCCCTGCGCCGCCGTGAATTGCAATGACTGCTTTACCCATTTTTTTCGTCCATCAGGTGGCAGGTACCGGGGTTATAAATATCAGAATTTCTGTGACTTATTGATTCGATTTTTGAATATAGAAAGATGCAGACGTCATGTAAAGGTAAAGGCCCGTACCTCACGCCCCATCCCATCAGGTTATTTAGATGAGTTAAACAGAAAGAGTATCTTCCAACATCGTTGAATATATTATTCAAGCCGATCGGCAATCTGTTTTTTTGCATAAAACACAAAGCGTTCAACAGATGGCATAGACGCAGCCCAGTTCTTTTTGGTTAACCCCAGGTATTCCGCACGTGCGGCTTGCAGCGTATCAGCATACTCATCGGGTAATTGCGGTATAAGCCAAGAGGCAGCTTCATCTTTAGCGACAATATTGCCCGTAACTACGCTGTACCAAATACGCGCCAGAGTAAGGATGATATTTCGCTCGTCACCCTCTAAATCGCCCGGTTTCTGCCACATATCAAGGATATGCCGAAACGTTTGCACGACATCGCTAAAAGGGATGACGTTGAAAAACGTCTCAGCGGGTTCACCGAACAACGCTACGCTGGCGCGCCGGGCCTGGGTCAGCAGGATCGAAAGATCAGGATCCACCTGTCTCGGTTCAACAATTCCCGCGCGAATATCGTCACGCAACCATTCGCCAAATTGCATTTCTCTTGACGGTGGGAATCGCCACGGCACAAGTTGTGAATAGACCACAATGGTCACTTCCAGCGCCCGATAGCTATCAACGCTGCCAGGCGGTGCTGATATTTCCAGAAAACCCTGCATCAGATCTTTTCTTTGCCGGGTATTCAGTGGCTGCCTAATGGTAACCAGTAAATCGATATCGCTTTGGGGCTTTAAGCCACCTTCAACAGCAGAGCCATACAAATGAACAGCAACCAGGTCGCCCTCTATAATCCGCGCAATAAGTGCACTGGCGGCATTCACCTGTTGTCGAATTGAATTCGGGATAGTCGCAGCCATTTAGCCTCCTGGAAAAAAGCAGAAATAATGAGTCTATACTGCATTTTTCCTGTAGCGCTATTCTCTGGCAGAAAACCTGTCTCAGATCGGATCCTAAGCCTGAGGTAGCATACTGTCCGCGTCCATTTTCTGACATAATGAGCGGATTCGATTTTGCCCCGCAGGAGTCTTCTCATGGAATTTACCGCCGGACTGATGCCGCTTGAAACGGCTCTCTCTCAGATGCTTTCGCGTATTACCCCACTCACCGCCGTCGAAACGCTGCCGCTGGTTCAATGCTTTGGCCGCATTCTGGCCACCGACGTCATCTCCCCGATTGATGTGCCGGGATTCGATAACTCGGCAATGGATGGCTATGCGGTGCGATTAGCCGATTTACAATCAGACCAGCCTCTTGCGGTGGCTGGCAAAGCCTTTGCTGGTCAACCATTCCACGGCGAGTGGCCTGCGGGAACCTGCATCCGCATTATGACCGGTGCCCCGGTGCCTGCCGGTTGTGAAGCGGTGGTGATGCAGGAGCAAACGGAACAAACTGACGACGGTGTGCGTTTTACCGCCGAGGTCCGCAGCGGACAAAATATTCGTCTGCGCGGTGAAGATATAGCAAACGGCGCGGTGGTATTCCCTACCGGAACTCGTCTGACAACCGCCGAGCTTCCTGTTCTGGCCTCGCTCGGCATTGCCGAAGTACCGGTCGTTCGCAAAGTTCGCGTGGCGTTGTTCTCCACCGGTGATGAGCTGCAACTGCCGGGTCAACCGCTGGGCGACGGGCAGATTTATGACACAAACCGTCTGACCGTTCACCTGATGCTGCAGCAGCTGGGCTGCGAAGTGATCAACTTAGGAATTATTCGCGACGATCCCAACGCGCTGCGAGCCGCATTTATCGAAGCCGACAGCCAGGCCGACGTCGTCATCAGCTCTGGCGGCGTTTCGGTAGGCGAAGCGGATTACACCAAAACCATTCTGGAAGAGCTGGGAGAAATTGCCTTCTGGAAGCTGGCCATCAAACCGGGTAAACCGTTCGCGTTTGGTAAACTGAGCAACAGCTGGTTTTGCGGCCTGCCGGGTAATCCGGTTTCTGCGGCCCTCACCTTTTATCAGCTGGTGCAACCGCTGCTGGCGAAACTCAGCGGAAACACCGCCTGTGGGTTGCCTGCGCGCCAGCGCGTGCGCACCGCCTCACGCCTGAAGAAAACGCCAGGGCGTCTGGATTTTCAGCGCGGTGTATTGCAGCGTACCGCGGAAGGCGAACTGGAAGTCACCACTACCGGACACCAGGGCTCGCATATTTTTAGCTCCTTTAGCCAGGGCAACTGCTTTATCGTGCTGGAGCGCGATCGCGGTAACGTTGAGGCCGGAGAATGGGTTGAGGTCGAGCCGTTTAACGCACTGTTTGGAGGCCTGTAATGGCGGAACTCAGCGACCAGGAGATGATGCGCTATAACCGGCAAATCATTCTGCGCGGCTTCGATTTCGAAGGTCAGGAAGCGCTCAAAGATGCGCGGGTACTGGTCGTTGGTCTGGGGGGGCTGGGATGCGCAGCAACCCAGTACCTTGCGGGCGCTGGCGTCGGGCATTTAACCCTGCTCGACTTTGACACGGTCTCCGTGTCGAACCTCCAACGCCAGACGCTGCACAGCGATGCAACCGTCGGGCAACCCAAAGTGCTATCCGCCCGTGACGCGCTAGCGCGGATTAACCCTTATATCGCCATTACGCCGGTGAATGCGCTGCTTGACGATAGCGAGATTCACGCGCTTATTGCCGAACACGATTTGGTGCTGGACTGTACGGATAACGTCAGCATCCGCAATCAGTTGAATGCCGGATGTTTTGCCGCCAGAGTCCCGCTGGTTTCCGGTGCAGCTATTCGCATGGAAGGACAAATTACCGTATTTACATACCAGGACGGTGAGCCCTGCTACCGTTGCCTGAGTCGTCTGTTCGGTGAAAATGCCCTGACCTGCGTAGAAGCCGGAGTGATGGCCCCGCTGATCGGCGTGATCGGATCGTTACAGGCGATGGAAGCCATTAAGCTACTGGCAAACTACGGTAAACCGGCATCCGGAAAAATCGTCATGTACGATGCCATGACCTGCCAGTTTCGCGAAATGAAGCTGATGCGCAACCCGGGGTGTGAGGTTTGCGGGCAGTAAAAAAGTCGGGTGGCGGCTTCGCCTTACCCGACCTACAACGGCTCGAACGTAGGCCGGGTAAGCGTTAGCACCACCCGGCAACAGCATCAGATCGACGTGCGTCCAAATGCACTCTGCCAGTCGTGCTCAAACTTCGCGACGGCAGCATCAACCGCCGGAGAGCTAATCATCTGCTGAGCAACGTCCAGCGGTAGCGTGATGGACTCGCAGCCCGCCAGCAGACAATCCAGCGCCTGACGCGGTGTTTTAAAACTGGCTGCCAGTACTTTGGCGTGCGGGGCATGCATTTTCAGTAACGTCTGCAGGTCGGTCACCGTCTGAATGCCATCCCCTCCTTGCGCATCCACGCGGTTAACGTATGGCGCAACGTATTCCGCACCCGCCAGAGCAGCCAATAACCCTTGAGCTGCACCGTATACCGCAGTACCCAACGTCGGGATCCCTTCTTCTTTCAGCAATTTTATAGCCGCCAGACCTTCTGCTGTCACCGGCACTTTGACCACGATATCAGCAATGATTGCCCGCAGCTTACGCGCATCGCTGACCATCCCTTCGGCGGTGGTCGCCATCACCTGAGCAAACAGACGCCCTTGCCCTCCCATCGCTTCCTGCAGTTGCGGCAGTAGTACTTCCAGCGTCTGGTTCCCTGCCGCCACAATGCTCGGGTTAGTGGTCACCCCTGCCAGCGGGAAAATGCGCGCCAGAGCTTTTACCGCATCAACATCAGACGTATCTAAATAGAGTTCCATAACCTTTCCTCAAACGAATAATTAGCATGAATAAAAGGTAGCACGGCGAAACCTCACTGTTAGTTGACGCATGTCAATATAACTTTCATTCGAAAGTAATTTAATCTTTATACGAAAGAAAAGAGGTCGCTTATGATTTTCAATATCCAGCGCTACTCCACGCATGATGGCCCCGGTATTCGTACCGTGGTGTTCCTTAAGGGATGCTCCCTGGGCTGTCGGTGGTGCCAGAATCCGGAAAGCCGCGCCCGCACGCAGGACCTGCTTTATGACGCGCGTTTGTGCCTCGACGGTTGCGATCTCTGTGCTCAGGCTGCACCCGCGGTGATTGAACGGGCGCTGGGCGGATTACTTATTCATCGCGAAAAACTGACCGATGACGCACTCACCGTACTGACCGACTGCTGTCCGACTCAGGCGTTAACCGTCTGCGGAGAGGTAAAAAGCGTGGACGATATCATGGCCACCGTATTGCGAGATAAACCGTTTTACGACCGCAGTGGCGGAGGCCTCACCCTGTCCGGCGGTGAACCGTTTATGCAGCCAGAGCTGGCAGCTGCTTTGCTCAAAGCCAGCCACGACGCAGGCATTCATACCGCGGTGGAAACCTGTTTGCATGTCCCGTGGAAGTATATTGAACCATCATTACCTGACGTCGATCTGTTTCTGGCAGATCTAAAACACGTTGCAGATGCGCCGTTTAAACAATGGACCGATGGCAGTGCCTCTCGCGTACTGGAAAATCTAAAAAAACTGGCTGCCGCCGGTAAAAAAATGATTATCCGCGTACCGCTGATTCAGGGATTCAACGCAGACGAAGCCGCTATTCAGGCCATTACCGATTTTGCCGCAGATGAGCTTCACGTCGGTGAGATCCATTTCTTGCCCTACCACACCCTGGGCATCAACAAATACCACTTACTCAGTCAACCCTACAACGCACCGGATAAACCGCTTGATGCGCCAGCACTGCTCGAATTTGCCCAGCAGTACGCCAGCCTTAAAGGTTTAACCGCGACCCTACGAGGATAATCGCCATGACCACTCTGAAACTGGACACACTCAGCGACCGTATCAAAGCGCATAAAACGGCCCTGATCCACATCGTGAAACCACCGGTTTGTACCGAGCGCGCCCAGCACTATACCGAGATGTATCAGCAACACCTGGATAAGCCTATCCCGGTACGTCGTGCACTGGCACTAGCTCATCATCTGGCGGAACGCACCATCTGGATCAAACATGACGAACTGATCATTGGTAACCAGGCAAGCGAAGTGCGTGCCGCGCCTATTTTCCCGGAATACACCGTCTCCTGGATTGAAAAAGAGATCGACGACCTCGCCGACAGACCGGGCGCAGGCTTTGCGGTAAGCGAAGAGAACAAACGTGTATTGCATGAGGTGTGCCCATGGTGGCGTGGTCAGACCGTGCAGGATCGCTGCTACGGGATGTTCACTGATGAGCAGAAAGGGCTGCTGGAAACCGGCATTATCAAAGCCGAAGGTAACATGACCTCCGGCGACGCACACCTGGCGGTAAACTTCCCGCTGCTGCTGGAAAAAGGTCTCGACGGCCTGCGTCACAAAGTCGATGAACGTCGCTCCCGCATCAATCTGACATGTCTGGAAGACCTCCATGGCGATCAGTTCCTGAAAGCGATTGATATCGTGCTGGAAGCCGTCAGCCTTCACATTGAGCGCTTTGCCGCGCTGGCGCGTAAAATGGCGTCCACGGAAACCCGCACCAGCCGTCGAGATGAACTGCTGACCATGGCGGAAAACTGCGATGTGATCGCCCATGAGCCGCCAAAAACGTTCTGGCAGGCATTGCAGTTGTGCTATTTCATCCAGCTGATCCTGCAAATTGAATCAAACGGTCACTCGGTGTCGTTTGGTCGTATGGATCAATACCTCTACCCGTTCTATCGTCGCGACGTCGAGTTGAACCAGAGTCTGGATCGTGAGCACGCTATTGAACTGTTGCACAGCTGCTGGCTGAAACTGCTGGAAGTGAACAAAATCCGTTCCGGCTCCCATTCGAAGGCCTCAGCGGGTAGCCCGCTGTATCAGAACGTGACCATTGGTGGTCAAAACCTGGTCAACGGCCAGCCGATGGATGCCGTCAACCCGCTCTCCTACGCGATTCTGGAGTCCTGCGGCCGTCTGCGTTCTACTCAGCCAAACCTGAGCGTGCGTTATCACGCGGGGATGAGTAATGACTTCCTTGATGCCTGCGTGCAGGTGATCCGCTGCGGCTTCGGGATGCCTGCCTTTAACAACGATGAAATCGTCATACCGGAATTCATTAAGTTGGGCATTGAACCGCAGGATGCCTATGACTATGCGGCCATTGGGTGTATCGAAACCGCAGTCGGCGGGAAATGGGGCTACCGTTGCACCGGCATGAGCTTTATTAACTTTGCCCGCGTGATGCTGGCGGCACTGGAAGGTGGGCGCGATGCCACCAGTGGCAAAGTCTTTCTGCCACAGGAAAAAGCGCTCTCGGCTGGTAACTTCAACAATTTCGACGAAGTGATGGATGCCTGGGATACGCAGATCCGCTACTACACGCGTAAATCCATAGAAATTGAGTATGTCGTCGACACCATGCTGGAAGAGAACGTGCACGATATTCTGTGTTCCGCGCTGGTAGACGACTGCATTGAACGGGCGAAAAGCATTAAGCAAGGCGGCGCGAAGTATGACTGGGTATCGGGTTTGCAGGTGGGTATTGCCAACCTCGGTAACAGCCTGGCAGCAGTGAAGAAACTGGTCTTTGAACAGGGCGCTATTGGTCAACAACAGCTGGCCGCTGCGCTGGCCGATGATTTTGACGGTCTGACCCATGAGCAGTTACGCCAACGACTGATCAACGGCGCGCCGAAATACGGCAACGATGACGATAGCGTTGATACGCTACTGGCCCGCGCTTATCAGACCTATATCAATGAACTGAAACAGTATCATAATCCGCGTTACGGACGTGGCCCGGTTGGCGGCAATTACTACGCCGGGACCTCGTCTATTTCGGCAAACGTGCCGTTCGGCGCAGCAACGATGGCAACGCCGGATGGCCGTAAAGCACACACTCCGCTGGCAGAAGGCGCAAGCCCGGCTTCCGGTACGGACCATCTCGGCCCAACGGCGGTAATTGGTTCGGTGGGTAAACTGCCGACCGGTTCGATTCTCGGCGGCGTGCTGTTAAATCAGAAGCTCAACCCGGCCACGCTGGAAAATGAATCCGATAAGCAAAAGCTGATGATCCTGCTGCGTACCTTCTTCGAAGAGCACAAAGGCTGGCATATTCAGTACAACATTGTCTCCCGTGAAACGCTGCTGGAAGCCAAAAAACACCCGGATCAATATCGTGACCTGGTGGTGCGTGTCGCAGGCTATTCCGCCTTCTTCACTGCGCTTTCTCCGGATGCGCAAGACGACATCATCGCGCGTACTGAGCATATGCTGTAAACAATATTGCCGGCCGGATGAGATTCCACACCGCCATCCGGCACGCTAACCTCCCCATTGCCGGATGCGCTGACGCTTATCCGGCCTACAACGATTCTCCCCGTAGCCGGGTAAGGCGAAGCTACCACCCGGCTTTTTACTTTCATTCGAAATTAAATTTGTGCTACAGGTCACATTGTTATTAGAATGTTTCTGGTTGCAGTAATCGCCAGGAGCCTATCTTTATGACCATCAAAGTTATCGTCACCGATATGGACGGAACTTTTCTCGACGACGCCAAGAAATACGATCGTGCACGTTTTATGGCGCAGTATCAGGAACTGAAAAAACGAAATATCGAATTTGTCGTGGCCAGCGGCAACCAGTATTACCAGTTGATCTCCTTTTTCCCGGAGCTTAAAGACGAAATATCGTTTGTCGCTGAGAATGGCGCGCTGGTTTATGAGCATGGCAAGCAGCTGTTTCACGGCGAGCTCACCCGTCACGAATCACGCATTGTTATTGGTGAACTACTAAAAGATAAGCAGCTCAACTTTGTGGCTTGTGGGCTGCAAAGCGCTTACGTTAGCGAAAATGCGCCGGAGTCCTTTGTCGCATTGATGTCAAAACACTACCATCGCCTGAAACCCGTAAAGGATTATCAGGATATCGATGATGTGCTGTTCAAGTTCTCGCTAAATTTACCGGACCAACAAATCCCATTGGTTATCGATCACCTGCATGCTGCGCTGGACGGCATTATGAAGCCCGTCACCAGCGGCTTCGGGTTTATCGATCTGATCATTCCGGGCTTACATAAAGCCAACGGGATCAGCCGCCTGCTTAAACGCTGGAACCTGTCACCGCAAAACGTAGTCGCCATTGGCGATAGCGGAAACGACGCGGAAATGCTGAAAATGGCGCACTACTCTTTCGCCATGGCCAACGCGGCAGAGAATATCAAAGCGATTGCTCGCTATCAGACCGACGACAATAACCATCAGGGCGCGCTGAACGTAATTCAGGCTGTGCTGGATAACACCTCCCCTTTTAACGTCTAATCCTGCCAACCGGGGTATCCCTCATCCCGGTTTTCACTCTTTTTCTATTTTGCTCACTCCATCAAGTTTTAAACTTGCGTTAACTAAATTTTAACTTATATTATCATCTGTAAGTTAGTTGAGTTTCGAATGAAAGTTAATGCGAGGTGGATATGGCTTTTACTTTTACCAGCGACACGCTGCCCGCCGATCACAAAGCGGCAATCCGGCAGATGAAACAGCAACTGCGGGCACAGCTTGGGGATGTTCAGTTAATCTTCAATCAGTTGAGCGATGCTATCGCCACCCGCGTGGCGGAAATCAACGCCCTCAAAGCGCAAGGTGCCCCAGTGTGGCCAGTGATATCTTATGCAGATATCAAAGCGGGCCACGTAAGTGCAGAGCAGCGTGAAGATATTAAGCGTCGCGGATGCGCAGTCATTAAAGGTCATTTCCCTCGCGAACAGGCTCTCGGATGGGACAGCTCAATGCTGGACTATCTGGACCGCAACCACTTTGACGACGTCTATAAAGGACCCGGCGATAATTTCTTCGGTACTCTGAGCGCATCACGGCCTGAAATCTACCCCATCTACTGGTCCCAGGCGCAGATGCAGGCCCGCCAGAGTGAAGAAATGGCCAATGCACAGTCGTTCCTTAATCGTCTTTGGACATTTTCAAGCGCAGGTAAGCAATGGTTTAACCCGGATGTCAGCGTTATCTACCCTGACCGGATACGCCGTCGCCCGCCGGGAACGACGTCCAAAGGGCTGGGCGCCCATACGGATTCCGGCGCGCTGGAGCGCTGGCTTCTTCCGGCGTATCAGCAGGTCTTTGCTCATGTTTTCAATGGCAAGCTGGAAGATTATGATCCATGGCAGGCGGCGCATCGCACCGAGGTAGAAGAGTACACGGTGGATAACACCACCAAATGTTCGGTCTTCCGTACCTTCCAGGGCTGGACTGCACTGTCCGATATGCTGCCAGGTCAGGGATTGTTGCATGTGGTCCCGATCCCTGAAGCGATGGCGTATGTACTGTTACGCCCATTGCTTGACGATGTGCCAGAAGATGAACTTTGCGGCGTCGCGCCCGGCCGGGTGCTGCCGATTTCCACGCAATGGCATCCGCTGCTGATTGAAGCGTTAACCAGCATTCCACAACTGGACGCCGGAGACTCCGTCTGGTGGCATTGTGATGTGATTCACTCCGTCGCACCGGTGGAAAATCAGCAGGGTTGGGGTAACGTGATGTACATTCCTGCCGCACCGATGTGCGAAAAGAATCTGGCCTACGCCCACAAAGTGAAGGCCGCGCTGGAAAAAGGTGCGTCGCCGGGTGATTTTCCACGGGAGGATTATGAAACTAACTGGGAAGGACGCTTCACGCTGGAGGATTTGAATATCCACGGTAAACGCGCGCTGGGGATTGTTTAATTTTATATCCCCTTATCCCTAAGTATCTCGTGTTACAGGTGCAACCATCACACCTGTAACACGAGAACGACGGGAGACTTATTCGACGCCTTTACTACGCAGGTAATCTTCGTAGTTACCGGTGAAGTCGATTACGCGTTCCGGCGTAATTTCAATCACGCGGGTTGCCAGCGAGCTGACGAACTCACGGTCATGAGAAACGAAGATCAGCGTGCCCTGGTACATTTCCAGCGCCATGTTCAGCGACTCGATAGACTCCATATCCAGGTGGTTGGTCGGTTCATCCATAACCAGGATATTCGGTTTCTGCATCATCAGCTTACCGAACAGCATGCGTCCTTTTTCACCACCGGAGAGGACTTTCGCAGGTTTCTTGATATCGTCCTGGCTGAACAGCAGACGGCCAAGGAAGCTGCGTACTACCTGCTCATCATCGCCTTCCTGCTTCCACTGACTCATCCATTCGAAAACGGTCAGATCGTTTTCGAACTCGTATTCATGATCCTGCGCGTAGTAACCGACCTGGGCGTTTTCAGACCACTTAACGGTACCGTTGTCCGGCTGTAAGTCGCCAACCAACGTTTTCAGCATAGTGGATTTACCCACGCCGTTGGCACCAATGATGGCAACCTTCTCCCCTACTTCCAGCAGGAGGTTGAAGTTTTTAAACAGCGGGCCTTCATCAAAACCTTTCGCCAGCGCTTCCACTTCCAGCGCGTTACGGAACAGTTTCTTATCCTGTTCGAAGCGGATGAACGGGTTCTGACGGCTGGACGCTTTCACTTCGTCGAGCTTAATCTTATCAATCTGACGCGCACGAGAAGTCGCCTGTCGAGATTTAGACGCGTTGGCGCTAAAGCGGCTGACGAAGGATTGCAGATCGGCAATCTGTGCTTTCTTCTTGGCGTTATCGGCCAGCAGACGTTCACGCGCCTGGGTTGCCGCCGTCATGTATTCGTCGTAGTTACCCGGATAAACACGCAGTTCGCCGTAGTCCAGATCCGCCATGTGCGTACAGACCATGTTCAGGAAGTGACGGTCGTGCGAAATGATGATCATGGTGCTGTCACGCTCGTTCAGCGTCTGCTCCAGCCAGCGGATGGTGTCGATATCCAGGTTGTTCGTTGGTTCGTCGAGCAGCAGAATGTCCGGGTTAGAGAACAGCGCCTGCGCCAGAAGCACACGCAGCTTCCAGCCGGGTGCGACTTCGCTCATCGGGCCGTAATGCTGTTCTACCGGAATACCTACGCCCAGCAGCAGTTCACCCGCACGCGCTTCCGCAGAGTAGCCGTCCATTTCGCCATACTGAACTTCGAGGTCAGCAACTTTATAGCCGTCTTCTTCGCTCATCTCGGCCAGAGCATAAATGCGATCGCGCTCCTGCTTCACTTCCCACAGTTCAGCGTGACCCATGATCACGGTGTCGAGCACGGTGAACTCTTCAAAGGCGAACTGATCCTGGCGCAGCTTACCAATGCGCTCGTTAGGATCGAGGGAAACGTTGCCCAGCGTCGGTTCGAGATCGCCGCCGAGAATTTTCATAAAAGTGGATTTACCGCTACCGTTCGCGCCAATCAGGCCGTAACGGTTGCCGCCGCCAAATTTGACGGAAATATTTTCAAACAGCGGCTTACTGCCGAACTGCATGGTGACGTTGCTGGAAACTAACACTGGCGTATCCTGAAAGAGAAAGAAATATGTGACAAACCGCTTATTATGCCATAAGTCTACAAGAAGATCGCGTCTTCATGCGGAAGGGGAAAAGTGAAACCAAAAGGAAAAAAATGTGATTTAGTACACATCCGAATTCCTTGTTGCTCAGATTGCACATATAATGCGTGCCCAACACTACATAAATCTCAACCCACTAGCCTGCCTGGCACTGAATCTCGCATACATGAATATGAATATGAAATTAACAACGCTTTTCGCGGCGGCACTCGCAATAGTTGGTTTTTGTAATACCGCTTCAGCCGTCACGTACCCGCTGCCGACTGATGGTAGCCGTTTGATTGGCCAAAACCAGGTCATTACTATTCCTGAAGGCAACACCCAACCGCTGGAGTATTTTGCGGCAGAGTATCAGATGGGTCTGTCTAACATGCTGGAAGCCAACCCGGGCGTGGATACCTTCCTGCCGAAAGGCGGCACCGTGCTGAACATTCCTCAGCAGTTGATCCTGCCGGATACCGTGCATGAAGGTATTGTTATCAACAGCGCTGAAATGCGTCTGTACTACTACCCGAAAGGCACCAACACCGTAATTGTTCTGCCGATCGGTATCGGCCAGCTGGGCAAAGACACGCCAATCAACTGGACAACCAAAGTAGAACGTAAAAAAGCAGGCCCAACCTGGACGCCAACGGCGAAAATGCATGCGGAATACCGCGCTGCGGGCGAGCCGCTGCCAGCCGTTGTTCCGGCAGGTCCGGATAACCCGATGGGACTGTACGCGCTGTATATCGGTCGCCTGTATGCCATCCACGGCACCAATGCTAACTTCGGCGTAGGCTTACGCGTCAGCCACGGTTGCGTGCGTCTGCGTAACGACGACATCAAATTCCTGTTTGAAAATGTGCCAGTCGGCACCCGCGTACAGTTTATTGATGAGCCGGTAAAAGCCACTACCGAACCAGACGGCAGCCGTTACATCGAAGTACATAACCCACTGTCTACGACTGAAGCACAGTTCGAAGGCGGAGAAATCGTACCGATTACCCTGACCAAGAGCATTACCAGCATCACCGGCCAGTCTGACGTCGATCAAGCCGTCGTTGAGCAGGCGGTACAGAACCGTTCAGGTATGCCGGTTCGTTTGAACTAATCTGCTATATATGCCCGATGGCGCTACGCTTATCGGGCCTACCAACGCAGTAGGCCGGATTAGGCGCCAGCCGCCATCCGGCACATCACATCAATTACATCAACAGCAGCAAACCATACCCCACCAGCGCCGCCCATATCAGCATCGGTACCGAATACCAATGAAAACGCCACCAGATCCGTCGGTCGTTTGCCATCCGTAACGCAATGAGATTCGCCAGCGATCCCGGCAACAGACCAAAGCCGCCCACATTAACCGCCCAGGCCAGCAGCAGCGTCGGCGGGACATAGTTCAGCAGCAAAATCGTACTGGGCACATTACTGATAAACTGCGACAGACCAATAGCCGTTAACCAAAGTCCCGGTGCTGAGAGCGTGCCAATCTGGTGGGAAATCCCCTGCAAGGCCGGGAGCTGCGTCAGCAAATGCACATCAATGAACATCGCCATAAATACTAACAGCAACGTCCAGTCCACGCTGAGGATCACGCGACGCGCCAGTACCATGAACCCTGCCGCCACAATAGCCAGACCCCACAGCTCTTGCTTTAACTCCAGCGCCGCCAGGAAGATGATATACAGCGCCAGACAACTCCATACCAGGCGTGGTTGCCAGTCAGGCGCGCGCGTACCGGTATGATAGTGCAACGCTTTATGCGGGAAACTGAACCAGCACAGCACCACCAGCGTCAGCATCATGGCCCCCGCAAGCGGCGCCATTTGCCAGGTAAACGCGGTAAACGATAAGCCTGAGCGTCCCCACATCAGAATGTTTTGCGGATTACCTATTGGCGTGAGCAACGATCCGGCGTTTACCGCCAGCGCCTCAAAGATAATCAGGCGATTCACCGGAATGGCACATAATTTTTTCAGGGTGATGGTCAGCGGAACAACAATAAACAATGCAACGTCGTTGGTCAGAAACGTCGACAACAACGCCGCCGCCAGCACCATAAATATCGCCAGCTGGCGCTCTGTTTTGAAGCGGCGGGTCATCTTGCGCCCTAACACATCGAAATAACCGCTTAGCTCCACGCCTTTGGTCAGTAACATCAGCCCGCTAAGCGTGATAATCGTGTGCCAGTCAATTGCCCCTGGCCAGGACCGGGGCGTAAATGGCGTGAACAGACTCAGTACAACCCCAACGATGATTAACAGCTGGAAAAAACGATCGCGCTGTAAGGCACGTAATAAAGGAAAACTCATTCAGAGCCAGTTCCTTGCTGTTGCGTAAACCGGCTAAAAGCCTCCAGCGTTTCCTTACTGACGTGATGCTCCATCCCCTCCGCGTCGCGACGGGCAATTTCCGGGCTGATGCCTAACATCAACAGGAAATTTTCCACAATCTGATGACGTTCCCGGCTCTCCTGGGCTAGTCGTTCACCTTCTGCGGTTAAAAACACCCCACGCCACGGGATCATTTCAATCAATCCGACTGAAGCAAGGCGCTTAAGCATTTTAGCAACCGTCGGCTGGGAAACCCCAAGTCGCGCGGCCATATCCACCTGGCGCGCTTCACCCACCTCAATAATGAGATCGGAAATCAGCTCTACGTAGTCATCAATCAGTTCGCGGCGATGCGCCTCCCGGACCTGACGAAACCCTTCAACGTGTTCTTCGACATTCACCAATTGCGTCACTTTTTTTGTTGTTGGCATACCTGCGCGACGACTCATTCTGCTTCCTCGTTACTGTGACGCGTTAACGGCATCTGATTAGAGAGCGCTCATTGTAAACCAGAGTTGCGTGGGCACAAAAAATTAACGTTTTAGCAATAGCTATATAATATAGCCTGTGCTATATCTGTATATAATAAAGACATCCCTCAAGGACTGATGGGATTGTGAAGTCAGGAGGTTTACATGAATGAATTTAAGAGGTGCATACGCGTGTTTAGTCACTCTCCCTTTAAAGTACGGTTGATGCTGATCTCTATGCTGTGTGACATGATTAACAGCAAACCAGAGCAGGATAAACCTTCAGAAAAATAATGCGGCGTCGCGGTACGCCGCTTCATTTTCCTGCCGTCATTCGGGTACGGTGGTGGTTTTCGTCTCAATAACCCTTCTTTTTGTCAGTTTTGCCACGTCCCTCGCAAAACAATTTCTTTGTAGTAGTTGACCTTCTCTTGCGCACACTCTATCTTTTCGCAGCCCTGCGTATATTGCGGCTCGCGGATGCGGACCCTATCCCTCTTCTCGCTCTCTCAGGCAGGCAATGACCCTTAGCGCCAGGGTAAGCACATGGCGTTTTTGTATTAGTGGCGTATGAATTTAACCCTCAAAGATTCAATCATTGCTCGCAGTCGGGCTATTAGTCCGTGGACTGGCCTCTATTTCTTACAGTCTCTGCTAATAAACCTTGCTCTGGGCTATCCGCTTAGCCTGCTCTATAGCGTTGCTTTCACATGTATATTGATGCTGCTGTGGCGTAGCGCGCCGCGCGCGCAGAAGGCACTGATTGGCATTTGCTCACTCATTGCGGCAATGTACTTTCCGTTCGGCCAGGCTTACGGCTCACCGAACTTCAATACCTTACTGGCGCTGCACTCAACCAATATGGAAGAGTCAACCGAGATCCTGACCATCTTCCCCTGGTACAGTTATCTGGTTGGAGTGTTTATTTTTGCCCTTGGCGTTATCGCCGTACGCCGTAAAAAAGATGTGCAGCAGCGCAGCTGGAATAAGTTCGACAGCATTTGTTTGCTGTTTAGCGTTGTCGCATTCTTTGTTACCCCGGTACAAAACCTGGCCTGGGGCGGCGTGTTTAAGCTGAAAGATACCGGTTATCCGGTTTTCCGTTTCGCCAAGGACGTTATCGTCAATAACAACGAAGTGCTCGACGAACAAGAGCGTATGGCGAAACTGTCGAGCGTAAAAGACAGCTGGACGGTAACCGCCGTTAAACCGAAGTATCACACCTACGTCGTGGTGATCGGCGAAAGCGCCCGCCGCGATGCGTTAGGGGCGTTTGGCGGCCACTGGGATAACACCCCGTTTGCCAGCTCCGTTAACGGCTATATCTTCGCGGATTACATTGCGGCCAGCGGTTCAACGCAAAAATCGCTCGGCTTAACGCTTAATCGGGTAGTGGATAATAAACCCCAGTTCCAGGATAACTTTGTCACCCTGGCTAACCGCGCGGGCTTTCAGACATGGTGGTTTTCCAATCAGGGACAGATTGGTGAATACGATACGGCCATCGCCAGCATTGCGAAGCGCGCTGATGAGGTTCAGTTCCTCAAAAGCGGTGACTTCGAAGCGGATAAAAACACCCGTGACGAAGCGCTGTTGAAGATGACTGCCCAGGTGCTGGCAACCGAGCGCACCCAGCCACAGCTCATCGTGCTGCATTTAATGGGCTCGCATCCGCAGGCCTGTGACCGAACACAGGGTAAATACGAGACTTTCGTCCAGTCAAAAGAGACATCTTGTTATCTGTACACAATGACACAGACGGATAACCTGCTGCGCCAGCTTTACGAGCAGTTACGTAACAGCGGTAATAGCTTCTCGATGGTCTATTTCTCCGATCATGGCCTCGCGTTTAAAGAGCGGGGAAAAGAGGTGCAGTACCTGGCGCATGACGATCAGTTCCAGCAGAATTTCCAGGTGCCTTTCATGGTGCTGTCGAGCGATGATAAAGCGCATCGGGTGATTAAAGCCCGTCGCTCCGCCAATGATTTCCTCAGTTTTTTCTCGCAGTGGACAGGGATCAGCGCAAAGGAAATCACCAACAGCTACCGCTTTATCTCAGAGAAAAAAGCCGGGCCGGTGTACATCACCAACTTCAAACTGCAGAAGGTGGACTACAACCATCTGGGTACCGATATTTTCTCAACCAAATAATACGTTGTCGGCCGGATAAGGCATTTTGCTACCGATGCCTGATGCGCTGCGCTTATCAGGCCTACAACGACATTCCTTCCTGCATTACACGCAAAAAAAATCCGCCCCAAGAGGCGGATTTTTCATATCACCGAAGTGATTAGAAGCGGTAACCCACGCCAGCAATCCAGGTGCCAACGTCAACGCTACGAATACGGCTCTGCTCGTAGGAGAAGTCCAGAGCAACGTTTTCGATCGGGTTGAACTGCAGACCAGCACCGTAAGAGAAACCGTAGTCGCTGGTGCTGTGGTTGTCAGCCGGAGATGCTGCGTTCTGGAATTTACCGTAACCAACACCCACTACACCGTAGATGCTTGCCCAGTCGTTCAGACGGTAAGCCGGACCAGCAGTGATGCCGTAGTACTGGGTTTTGTTGTAGTCGCCAGAAGCATCGGTACGATCTTTTTCAGTGTAAGTGAAGGAACCGATAACACCCAGCGGGTTGTTGTCCTGCTCGTAGCGATACTTCAGGTTGAAACCGTTCATTTTGTTCGCTGCGCCCTGAGCATCGCTCTGAGCGTAACCACCGGTAACGGTAGAAGTAGCAGCTACAGCAGTACCTGCGGAGAAAGCCAGAACAGCGGCCAGTGCTGAAAGACATGCAATTTTTTTCATAACCACCTCAAATGTGCTTCAAGTAAATCTTAAGTTTTAAATATACCAAAAATTGATGGGAAACTCTTTGCGATTCGCGATGTCTAATGGGGTCTTTCATGTAACAGAACATTTCAAAAACCCGCTATCTCTTTCAATTAACATCACTTTTTCAACTGAAAATACCATTATTGCGCGCACAATATGGCACATTCATCCAGAACATTCCTAATCACACAGATTATTAATCCATCATTTTCATGCCATTGTACGGAACTGAGCAATTTTTTTTTCAACGAATACTCAACCAGTTGAGCGTAATTCCATTACACTCGCTGTTTTACTTTTCTATACATAAAATCATCTGCGTCGGAACAATGCTGAAGCGTGGCACAGATGGAGACGTGTAATCATCATTTGACAGGAGAAAGGATGCCGGGGTTGTCACGTAAAGCGCCAGTCTGGTTGCCTATTTTGGTTTTGCTTATTGCTATGTCCTCCATTCAAAGCGGAGCATCACTGGCAAAATCGTTGTTCCCACTCGTCGGTGCGCCGGGCGTTACCGCGCTGCGCCTTGCGCTGGGTACGCTCATTCTTATCGCTTTCTTTAAGCCCTGGCGTTTACGATTCGCCAAAGAACAACGCCTGCCGCTACTGTTTTATGGCCTGTCTCTGGGCGGGATGAACTATCTTTTCTACCTGTCTATCCAAACCGTCCCACTGGGAATCGCCGTGGCGCTGGAATTTACCGGCCCGCTCGCGGTAGCGCTGTTTTCATCCCGACGCCCGGTGGATTTCATTTGGGTTGCGTTGGCAGTACTCGGGCTCTGGTTCCTGCTGCCTCTGGGTCAGGACGTTTCTCACGTAGATTTAACCGGCGCAGCGCTGGCGCTGGGGGCTGGCGCCTGCTGGGCCATCTATATTCTTACCGGGCAGCGAGCCGGGGCGGAACACGGTCCGGCAACCGTCGCAGTAGGGTCATTCATTGCAGCTCTGGTATTTGTACCAATCGGCGCACTCCAGGCCGGAGATGCCCTGTGGCACTGGTCCATACTGCCGTTAGGTCTGGCCATTGCAGTCCTCTCTACTGCGCTTCCCTATTCACTGGAGATGATTGCGTTGACGCGCCTGCCTACGCGTACTTTCGGTACATTGATGAGCATGGAACCCGCGCTGGCAGCGGTTTCCGGAATGATCTTCCTCGGTGAAACGCTGACGCTTATCCAGACGCTCGCTCTGGGCGCCATTATTGTCGCATCAATGGGCTCTACGCTCACTATTCGTAAAGAGCCACAAATAAAACAAGTCGACGTGAATTAACCACGTATTATTCTGCATGGTTTGCATAATCATGCAGAATATCCAATTGTAAATCTGCGTGATAATAATTCTAATAAATATAATTTTCTCATCCGCATATTTCATTTAATCTTAAAATTAACATAAAAATAACACCACGCAAGTAACAAAACCATCATCACATTGATTTTATTTGATATTTTATATTCACCCTCGTCTTCACTATTAAAGTGATAGGCAACACCGGAAACAAAAATCCAAATTTAGCGCTATACTTAATTCCGTTGAAGAGTTGGGACATAAATATCAAGAGGATATGAAAATATGAGTACCGCGAAACTGGTAAAAACAAAAGCATCCGCCCTCCTTTATACCCGCAACGATGTGTCTGATAGCGAAAAGAAAGCGACCGTAGAACTGCTGAATCAGCAAGTAATCCAGTTCATTGACCTGTCATTGATCACCAAACAGGCTCACTGGAACATGCGCGGTGCAAACTTCATTGCAGTACATGAAATGCTGGATGGCTTCCGTACAGCTCTGACCGATCACCTCGACACCATGGCTGAACGCGCCGTACAGTTGGGCGGTGTGGCACTGGGCACAACTCAGGTTATTAACAGCAAAACGCCTCTGAAAAGTTACCCGCTGGATATCCATAGCGTACAGGACCACTTAAAAGAGCTGGCCGAACGTTATGCCGTAGTTGCAAACAGCGTACGTAAAGCTATCAGCGAAGCAAAAGACGAAGATACCGCGGATATCTTTACCGCAGCTTCTCGCGACCTCGATAAATTCCTGTGGTTTATCGAAGCCAACATTGAGTAACAGCAGACATAAGAATTACCTATATAACCCTCGCTCCGGCGGGGGTTTTGCACATCTATGGTGCATAACATTGATCATTCGTCACTCCAAAGTAAATTATTTGTAATAATCACCTCACACAATCGTTAACGAAAGATTGTTTTATCAACAATTTTTACGCTAAATAGTCATACCGTTTGCACCGTGACTGGTTCGCACCAAATAAGTGCCCCAAAACAGTGCAGATTATTCGCTATGCCCTACTTATTGTGCAGAGAAACGAGACACCCTCTTGTTAAAACAATGAGTTGCAAAATTGGCACGATTTTTTCATTAAGCCATATGTTCTCGCAGGGGATCGCCCCGTGGATATAAAAGGAAATCCTATGAAGTCTGTATTAAAAGTTTCACTGGCTGCACTTACCCTGGCTTTTGCGGTGTCCTCCCATGCCGCAGATAAGAAACTGGTTGTCGCAACCGACACCGCGTTTGTACCGTTCGAATTCAAACAGGGTGACAAATACGTTGGTTTTGATGTGGATCTGTGGGCTGCCGTGGCCAAAGAACTGAAGCTGGATTATGAACTGAAACCGATGGATTTCAGCGGCATCATCCCGGCTCTGCAAACCAAAAATATCGACCTGGCACTGGCAGGTATCACCATCACCGAAGAGCGTAAAAAAGCGATCGACTTCTCCGACGGCTACTACAAAAGCGGTCTGTTAGTGATGGTGAAAGCGAATAACAACGACGTCAAAAGCGTAAAAGATCTGGATGGTAAAGTCGTTGCAGTTAAGAGCGGCACCGGTTCCGTTGATTACGCGAAAG
Source organism: Citrobacter sp. Cpo012 (assembly GCF_030333015.1). Classification (NCBI taxonomy): domain Bacteria; kingdom Pseudomonadati; phylum Pseudomonadota; class Gammaproteobacteria; order Enterobacterales; family Enterobacteriaceae; genus Citrobacter; species Citrobacter sp. Cpo012. The sequence goes on from NZ_JAOWGR010000043.1 coordinate 173,117, forward strand.
CGAATATCAAAACCAAAGACCTGCGTCAGTTCCCGAATATCGATAACGCATATATGGAACTGGGCACCAACCGCGCAGACGCTGTACTGCACGACACACCAAACATTCTTTACTTCATCAAAACAGCAGGCAATGGTCAGTTCAAAGCTGTAGGCGAATCGCTGGAAGCCCAGCAGTACGGTATCGCCTTCCCGAAAGGCAGCGACGACCTGCGTGAGAAAGTGAACGGCGCACTGAAAACGCTGAAAGAAAACGGTACTTACAACGAAATCTACAAAAAATGGTTCGGTACTGAACCTAAATAATAACCGGCAGCGTTGCCCGGTAGCGTGATGCTTACCGGGCCTACGCCTGGATTTTTGAGACCTGTAGGCCGGATAAGCACAGCACATCCGGCAAAACGGGCATTTGAATATTTACACCACGGTAACAGGAACGACATATGCAGTTTGACTGGAGTGCCATCTGGCCCGCCATCCCGCTTTTGATTGAAGGCGCCAAAATGACCCTGTGGATCTCGGTCCTCGGTCTGGCTGGCGGTCTGATAATCGGACTTGCAGCAGGGTTTGCGCGCACTTTCGGCGGTTGGATCGCCAACCACGTAGCGCTGGTGTTTATCGAAGTCATTCGCGGTACGCCAATCGTTGTGCAGGTAATGTTTATTTACTTCGCTCTGCCAATGGCATTTAACGATTTACGCATTGACCCCTTTAGCGCCGCCGTTGTCACCATCATGATCAACTCCGGGGCCTATATTGCGGAAATCACCCGCGGTGCGGTGCTCTCAATCCATAAAGGGTTCAGCGAAGCCGGTTTGGCGCTTGGACTTTCACGCACAGAGACTATCCGCCACGTTATTTTACCCCTCGCACTGCGTCGTATGCTGCCGCCGCTGGGCAACCAGTGGATCATCAGCATTAAAGATACCTCGCTGTTTATTGTCATTGGCGTCGCTGAACTGACCCGTCAGGGCCAGGAAATCATTGCCGGTAACTTCCGCGCACTGGAAATCTGGAGCGCCGTTGCGGTGTTCTATCTGATCATTACGCTGGTGCTGAGCTTCATTCTGCGTCGTCTGGAAAGAAGGATGAAAATCCTGTGATTGAATTTAAAAACGTTTCTAAGCACTTTGGTCCAACCCAGGTGCTGCACAATATTGACCTGAACATTCAGCAGGGTGAAGTCGTGGTGATTATCGGGCCGTCAGGATCCGGTAAATCTACCCTGCTGCGCTGCATTAACAAGCTGGAAGAGATAACCTCCGGCGATCTGATCGTCGATGGTCTGAAAGTAAACGATCCGAAGGTAGACGAGCGCTTAATCCGTCAGGAAGCCGGAATGGTATTTCAGCAGTTCTACCTGTTCCCACATCTGACGGCACTAGAAAACGTCATGTTCGGACCGCAGCGCGTACGCGGGGCGAATAAAGAACAGGCCGAGAAACTGGCGAAAGAGCTGCTGGCAAAAGTGGGTCTGGCCGAACGTGCACATCACTACCCTTCTGAACTGTCCGGCGGTCAACAACAGCGTGTGGCTATCGCCCGTGCGCTGGCAGTAAAACCGAAAATGATGCTATTTGATGAGCCAACCTCAGCACTCGACCCGGAACTGCGCCATGAAGTTCTGAAAGTTATGCAGGACCTGGCGGAAGAAGGGATGACCATGGTGATTGTGACCCACGAAATTGGCTTTGCCGAAAAAGTGGCTTCACGCCTGATTTTCATTGATAAGGGACGAATTGCCGAAGACGGTAATCCGCAGGCCCTGATTGAAAATCCACCCAGCCAACGCTTACAGGAATTCTTGCAGCACGTTTCCTGATAGCTCAACCTCCCTTCGCCCGAAGGGAGGTTTTTCACCAGAATCCTCTCATTTCAATTCCCTCCCGCCCTGACATCTATACTTATCCTTTTGAATTTATTTTCTCATGGGAGGAGTCATGCGCTGGATCCTGTTCATCTTTGTTTGTCTGTTGAGTCTTCCGACTCAGGCAGTGACGATACCTGGCGTCACCACGCCAACGTCAACCAACGCACAAACCGCCCCAGCAAAGGAGCCAGATGTTGAACAGAAGAAAGCGGCTTACGGCGCACTGGCTGATGTGCTGGAAAATGACACCTCGCGGAAAGAACTGATCGATCAGTTACGCAAAGTGGCGACAACTCCTCCAGCCGAACCGGTGCCAACCATTGTCCCACCCACGTTAACGGAAGAAAAAACGGTGCTGGAAAACGTCACCGATGTCACCCGACACTACGGTGAGGCGCTCTCCAGCCGCTTTGCCCAGCTTTATCGCAATATTACCGATGCACCGCACAAGACCTTTAACCCGCAAACGTTCACCAATGCCCTGACTCATTTTTTAATGCTGGCGGCGTCAGTGTTCGGGTTTTACTGGCTGATCCGCCTGTGCGCGCTGCCGCTGTATCGCAAAATGGGGCAATGGGCGCGGCGGAAAAACCGCGAACGCAGCAACTGGCTGCAGCTTCCGGCGATGATCGTCGGCGCATTCATTATTGATTTGCTTCTGCTGGCGCTGACATTGTTTGTCGGGCAGATACTGAGCGACAGAATGAACGCCGGCAGTCGCACCATCGCCTTTCAGCAAAGCCTGTTTCTCAATGCCTTTGCCCTGATTGAATTCTTCAAAGCCATTCTGCGTCTGATATTTTGCCCAACGGTGGCCGAACTGCGCCCGTTTAACATTCAGGATGCCGGTGCGCGCTACTGGAATCGGCGTTTGAGTTCATTAAGCAGTTTGATTGGTTACGGGCTTATAGTTGCCGTTCCCATTATCTCCAATCAGGTCAATGTGCAGGTCGGCGCGATGGCCAACGTCATCATCATGCTGTGTATCACGCTATGGGCGCTGTACCTGATTTTCAGAAATAAGAAAGAGATAACGCTGCATTTACAGAATCTGGCAGAAAGATCGTTAGCTTTTTTCAGCCTGTTTATCCGCGCCTTTGCATTGGTATGGCACTGGCTGGCCAGCGCCTACTTCATTGTGCTGTTTTTCTTTTCGCTGTTTGATCCGGGCAACAGCCTGAAATTCATGATGGGCGCTACGCTGCGCAGCCTGGTAATCATTGGAATTGCCGCCTTTGTTTCCGGCATGTTTTCCCGCTGGATAGCCAAAACTATTACCCTTTCGCCACACACCCAGCGCAGCTATCCGGAACTCCAAAAGCGGCTGAATGGCTGGCTGTCGACGGCGTTAAGCGTGGCCAGGATCCTGACGGTGTGCGTTGCGGTGATGCTGCTATTGAATGCCTGGGGACTGTTCGACTTCTGGAACTGGCTGCATTACGGCGCAGGAGAAAAAACGGTGGATATTCTGATCCGTATCGCGCTGATTTTATTCTTCTCCGCCATCGGCTGGACGATCCTTGCCAGCCTGATTGAAAATCGTCTGGCCTCCGATATCCACGGCCGTCCGCTACCCAGCGCTCGTACCCGCACCCTGTTGACGCTGTTTCGCAACGCGCTGGCGGTGATCATCAGCACGATCACCATCATGATTGTGCTGTCGGAAATTGGCGTTAATATCGCCCCATTGCTGGCCGGGGCCGGGGCGCTGGGGCTGGCAATCTCTTTCGGCTCGCAAACGCTGGTAAAAGATATTATTACCGGGATTTTTATTCAGTTTGAAAATGGCATGAACACCGGCGACCTGGTGACCATCGGTCCACTCACCGGTACGGTTGAACGAATGTCCATTCGTTCTGTGGGCGTGCGTCAGGACACCGGGGCGTACCATATCATTCCCTGGTCATCGATTACGACCTTCGCCAACTTTGTGCGTGGAATTGGATCGGTCGTCGCCAATTACGACGTAGACCGCCATGAGGATGCGGATAAAGCAAATCAGGCGTTGAAAGACGCGGTTGCTGCGGTGATGGAAAAAGATGATATTCGCGGGTTGATTATCGGCGAGCCGTCGTTTGCCGGGATTGTAGGATTAACCAATACGGCATTCACGCTACGGGTCTCGTTTACCACCTTGCCGCTGAAGCAGTGGACGGTACGTTTTGCGCTCGACAGCCAGGTGAAGAAATACTTCGATCTGGCAAACATACGCGCCCCGGTACAGACGTATCAAGTGTTACCTGCACCAGGGAATGGCCCTGCGTCGGCGGCAAGCGAACCGCTACCGCCAACCGAGCCAACGCTTTAGCGTTTACGCGCCATAAAACGACGACGCTGATCGTTATCCATAAAGGTCCAGGCAATAAAGCGGCTCTGCTTTTGTCCCTGGGCCATCTCTTTCTTGACCACTTTCACCGCGCCCGCATCCGTTAATGCATGATACAGCGGAGGCAAGTTCTCACCGCGCGACACCAGCGTGGTGAACCACATCACCTGGCGACCAAAGGCCTGGCTTTCAGCAATCATTTTCTTGATGAACGCCACTTCACCGCCTTCACACCACAGCTCCTGCTGCTGTCCGCCAAAGTTCAGCGCATCGTCTTTGTCCTGTCCCAGATTACGGCGTTTGCGCTCGCTTCCGGCACGGGCTGATGCCGCAGAATCATGAAATGGCGGGTTGCACAATGTGGCTTCATACTGCTCATTTTTGTGAATGATGCCGTTGAAGATTGCCGTTGCATCTTTCTGGCGACGCAGACGAATAGCACGGGTTAATCCCGGATTGGCGTTGACGATCGCCTGAGCGCTGTTAAACGCTTCGCTACTGGTTTCACTACCCGTGAATCGCCAGCCATATTCATGCACGCCGATCAGTGGATAAATACAGTTTGCCCCCACTCCCACGTCCAGCACGCTCGCATTTGCCGGAATGGTTCCGCTGGTTTCACCCAACAGGTCGGCCAAATGGTGTATGTAGTCAGCACGACCAGGCACCGGCGGGCACAGAAAACCATCTGGAATATCCCAGTTTTTTACCGCATAAAAATGCGCCAGCAGTGCTTTATTGAGCGCCTTTACTGCCTGCGGATTCGCGAAATCAACACTCTGCTCACCGCCGGGCGTGAGGGTGAGAAATTGCGTCAGCTCGGGCGTAACCTGGCATAAAGTCGCAAGATCATAACGGCCATTGTGGCGGTTGCGTGGGTGTAATCCCGGTTTCTGGGCAGACATAGCATTCTCCTTTTAACAGCGGCGTAAGATACCCGCATAACGCCACGCGGTAAACACACACAACAAGGAAATTTGATTTTTTACACCTGTTTGATGCCTTGCTGATTGTTCAAAAAACAGACAGTTCATCACCAATTTTTTGCGGTAAATGTCATCCGCTGACGACCTAAACTTATCAGGCACACCTGTTGTTTTTCAGAGGACATCACCATGAAGAAATGCCTCACATTACTTGCTGCTACCGTACTTTCCGGCATGACATTTGCCTCCTTTGCTGCACAGCCCAACACTAGCCCTGCAACCGGTCAGCTACATGCTTCCGGCACCGTATCCGCTACCGGCGCCTCTAATCTGAGCGACCTGGAAGACAAGCTGGCGGAGAAAGCGAAAGAGCAAGGCGCAAAAGGCTTTGTCGTTAATTCTGCAGGCGGTAAAAATCAGATGTACGGCACCGCAACCATCTATAAGTAACCCCTTCTCAGCCCAACTGCATTCATCCCGAATGCAGTTTTCTGCGCGCTGTTCACTTCATTGCAGTTCAATTTGTAATCAATATGTTGGCATTTTGAATCCAATGTAAATAAATGTATTTATTTTTGAATTAATGAATGCTAAAACGTCGCACTGATTAGTAATGCTTATCAAAATCATTATCAATTACACATTCATTTCCGCGAGGCCTGCAGGGTATAACATCCATAGAGATGTCCCTTCGCGCGAGTGAAACCGTCCACTCAAAAAATAATAAGTCACTCATTAACATGGATAAAAATCGCAACTTGCCGTCCAGTAGCTTTCACTCACTGACTTTTTTTGCCGGTCTGTGCATTGGCCTGTCCCCTATAGCTCAGGCTGTCGCTGCGGACGACCAGGATAAAAAACAAGAAGACACTCTGATCGTTGAAGCGGCCAAACCTTCGCTGTACGCCCCAACACAGTCTGCCGACCCTAAATTCTCCCGTCCGGTGGCGGATACAACCCGCACCATGACGGTGATTTCTGAGCAGGTGATTAAGGATCAAGGCGCAACAAATCTGACCGACGCGCTGAAAAACGTCCCGGGCGTTGGCGCATTTTTCGCCGGTGAGAACGGTAACTCCAGCACCGGTGACGCGGTTTACATGCGTGGTGCGGATACCTCGAACAGTATTTATATCGACGGTATCCGTGATATTGGCAGCGTCACGCGCGACACCTTCAATACCGAACAGGTGGAAGTAATCAAAGGTCCTTCCGGTACCGACTATGGACGTAGCGCACCGACTGGCTCTATCAATATGATCAGCAAACAGCCACGCACCGACTCAGGAATCGATGCATCGGCCAGCGTCGGTAGCGCCTGGTTCCGCCGTGGTACGCTGGACATTAACCAGGTCATCGGCGAGACCACCGCCGCACGTTTAAACCTGATGGGTGAAAAAACGCATGATGCTGGTCGCGATAATGTTAAGAATGAACGTTACGGTGTGGCCCCCTCTCTCGCTTTTGGCTTAGGGACTGAGAACCGACTGTACCTGAACTATCTGCATGTCACCCAACACAACACACCGGATGGCGGCATCCCTACCATTGGCCTGCCGGGATACTCCGCACCTTCTGCGGGGACTTCTGCACTGAATCATTCAGGCAAAGTGGACACGCATAATTTCTACGGTACCAACTCGGATTATGACGATTCGACAACCGATACCGCGACGATGCGTTTTGAACATGACCTGAACGACAGCACCACTATTCGCAACACCACCCGCTGGTCGCGCATTAAACAGGATTATCTGATGACGGCGGTGATGGGCGGCGCGTCTAACATCACCCAACCCACCAGCAGCGTCGACAGCTGGACCTGGTCACGCCTGGCAAATACCAAGGATGTCAGCAATAAGATCTTGACCAACCAGACCAACCTGACCTCAACGTTCTACACGGGCTCCATCGGTCACGACATCAGCACCGGCGTGGAGCTGACGCGCGAAACACAAACCAACTATGGCGTGGCGCCGATCACCCCACCACCGGTGAATATCTATCACCCCGACAGCAATGTGAATATCGGCGGATTATCTCGTAACGGCGCCAACGCTAACGGGCAAACAGACACCTTCGGTGTATACGCTTTTGATACGCTACAAATTACCCGTGAATTCGAGCTGAACGGTGGTATTCGCCTCGACAATTACCGGACTGAATATGACAGCGCCACCGCTTGCGGCGCTTCCGGTCGCGGCGCAGTCGCGTGCCCGACAGGCGTGGCTAAAGGTTCCCCGGTCACCACTGTAGATACTGCCAAATCAGGCAATCTGGTGAACTGGAAAGCTGGCGCGCTGTATCACCTGACCGATAACGGTAACGTGTACATCAACTATGCCGTTTCTCAGCAACCGCCGGGCGGCAGCAACTTTGCTCTTGCTCAGGGCGGCAGCGGTAACAGTGCGAACCGTACCGATTTCAAACCGCAGAAAGCGAAAACCAGCGAGATCGGCACCAAATGGGAGGTGCTGGATAAGCGCCTGCTGTTAACCGCCGCGATTTTCCGCACAGATATTGAGAATGAAGTTGAGCAGAACGACGACGGTACCTATTCCCAGTACGGAGAGAAACGCGTTGAAGGCTACGAGCTCTCGGTAGCAGGTAACATCACTCCCGCATGGCAGATTATTGGGGGTTACACCCAGCAACGCGCGACCATCCACAGCGGTAAAAACGTTGCTCAAGATGGATCCTCTTCCCTGCCATATACACCGGAACATGCATTCACGCTGTGGAACCAGTATCAGGCTACCGATGATATCTCCGTTGGCGCAGGCGCTCGCTACGTGGGCAGTATGCATCGCGGTTCCGACGGTGCGGTGGGTACGCCATCCTACACTGAAGGTTACTGGGTCGCTGACGCCAAACTGGGCTATCGCGTGAATCGCAATCTCGATTTCCAGCTAAACGTCTATAACCTGTTCGACACCGATTATGTATCTTCCATAAACAAGAGTGGATACCGCTATCATCCGGGCGAGCCAAGAACTTTCCTGCTCACCGCCAATATGCATTTCTAATCCATCGCGTGGGGCGTAAGCCCCACTTTCAGGAGAAACACTGATGATGTACCACATTCCCGGCGTTCTGTCGGCGCAGGATGTAGCCTGGTTTCGCGAACAACTGGACGCTGCCGACTGGGTTGATGGCCGCGCAACCACCGGCGCTCAGGGGGCGCAGGTTAAAAACAACCAGCAGGTGAATACGCAAAGTGAACGCTACGGCGTTTTACAACAGGCGGTACAGACTGCGGTAAATAACAGCGCGCTTTTCTTCGCCGCAGCACTACCGAAAACGCTCTCCACACCGCTGTTTAATCGCTACCAGGACAACGAGACCTACGGTTTTCACGTTGACGGTGCGGTGCGTAGCCATCCGCAAAACGGCTGGATGCGCACAGACCTTTCCGCAACTTTATTCCTGAGTAACCCGAATGATTATGAAGGGGGAGAACTGCTGGTCAATGATACTTACGGCCAGCATGCGGTGAAGCTTCCGGCAGGCGATCTGGTGCTTTACCCTTCCAGCAGCCTACATTGCGTTACGCCAGTGACCCATGGCGTTCGTGTGGCGTCTTTTATGTGGATACAGTCGATGGTCCGTGACGACAAAAATCGCGCCATGCTTTTTGAACTGGATAAAAACATTCAATCCCTGAAGGCTCGCCATGGGGAGAGCAGCGAGATCCTGTCATTACTCAATCTCTACCATAACCTGCTGCGCGAATGGTCTGAAATCTGATACTGCTGGCGCGTGGTCGTTTTTCAACCATCACCTTCGCTATACTTAGTCTGTAGACATCAGCAGGAGGTACACATGGCATCCGGATGGGCAAATGACGACGCGGTTAACGAACAGATCAACAATACTATTGAAGATGCTGTTGCCCGCGCTCGCGGTGAGTTACCGACGGGGGAAAGTCTGTATGAATGCGAAGAATGCGGCAATCCTATCCCTCAGGCCAGACGTGAGGCCGTGCCAGGGGTACGCTTATGCATCACCTGCCAACAGGATAAAGATTCACATAACTCAGCATTTTCAGGATATAATCGCAGGGGTTCGAAAGACAGCCAGCTACGTTGACTTATCTTTACCAAAAGTTTCAGCGCATACGATTTCCTTTACGAGCACGCTTTTTTGCACCCTGTGTAGCAAAATGTGCCGTTGTCGCCTTCTCTGTAAAGCGCAATGACAAGAACTGTAAATCCCTTACTCGAATTTATTAATATTCAATAAGTTATTTGTCATTCAATTTTTTTGATTGATGTCGTCAATTCTATTCGATTTTCTCTCACCAAAAAAAACGTGATACTTATCACATCGACGGAACAACGTCTTCTTAAAGAACACTGACTAACAGAACAACCCTGCGAGAGATTAATCATGAAAAATATCAAATTTGCTGTTGCTGCCATCGCCCTGTCCACCCTGTCATTTGGCGTTTTCGCTGCCGAGCCGGTTTCCTCTACTCAGGCGCAAAACATGAACAAAATTGGTGTGGTATCTGCTGACGGCGCCACTACGCTGGACGGCCTGGAAGCCAAACTGGCTGAGAAAGCGAATGCTGCTGGCGCAACTGGGTACAGCATCACTTCCGCTATCGGCAAAGACAAAATGAGCGGCACCGCGGTTATCTATAAATAACCGAAAGATTACCTGTACGACCCAATGCTCCAACCCTCATTGACCCTGTTTGTTACCCTTTGTTTGCCCGTCCGCCACTGGACGGGCTTTTTTTTGCCTATTGTTTCAGCCGTTGGCAGAATTCCTGCAACACGGCGTCTGGCATCCCAATTTGCAGTGCCGCCTCACAAATCGCTTGCCAACTTCCGGCATCCAGCGGAATACCGTGTTCCAGCCGTTCCTCGCGAGTGTTCACCTCCCACTCCCCAGGCAACAGGATCGGGGCATCTTCAGCATGCGGGGACGCTTTCACCCACTCAGCAAATGCCGCGACCTGGTTGTCGCAGTCCGGCGCGCCGAACAGTTGTGGATTCATAATGATGGTGGTCATACAGTTAATGATGGCGTCCGCGCTGGTCTGCAGGCTCTCTTCATGTGTGGTTTTACCGCCAGAAAGCGCACCGCCCATAATTTCGCACATCGCCGCCAGCGCATACCCCTTGTGCTCGGCAAAGGTCAGCAACGACCCCAGCGGAGAAACCTGCATTACCGCAGGATCGGTAGTGGGAACACCCGCCACATCAATCAGGCATCCTGGAGCCACCGGCTCGCCCTTATGCCATGCCACACGGGTTTTGCCAAACGCGATGGCGCTGGTTGCATAGTCCAGCAACAGTGGGAAGGTATTTTTACGCGGGAATACGACGCAGAAAGGATTGGTGCCAAAACGGCTATCGCGCCCATGAAACGGTGCGACCATCGGGATCCCCACCACATTCACAAAATGCACCGAGACAAAACCTACCGCCGCACATTGCTCCGCCCAGTAGCCAATACGGCCGATATGGTGCGAATTATGTAATGCCACGGCGGCGATTCCGTACTGACGCGCTTTTTCGATTCCAAGCGTGATTGCCTCGTGCGCCGCCACCTGACCAAACGCGCAGTCGCCGTCAAGCGTAATCACCGCCCCCGCATCTTTTACCACTTTGGCATGACGGTTGATCTGCAGATGCCCCTGCGAGAATGAACGAATATAGCTTGGGATCATACCGATGCCATGGGAGTCGTGACCGGCGAGGTTAGAGGCTATCAGATGGTCGGCCACCAGCCGCGCCTCCTGATCATTGCTTCCCATCTGATGAAAAACGGCCTGGATAAAGGCGTGCAGCGTTGGCACATGGAAGCGATGTCCACTGTTCATTGTTATCTCCTGTTGTGTCGCGTGTTTGTTGTGTTTCTTATTTTTCAACAAACTATGCTGCGCCACGGTGCGCTGGAGGTCAATAAACGTGCAGAAATTTCACATTGCCGAAAAGAGAGAACCGACGGGCCAGGCAACAGGCCCGTCGGGATAACAAATGGTTTAGAAACTTTGCTCGACGCGGGCAAGTCCTTCAGCCAGTGAGGCGGACTCACCGGTTGCCACCAGGCAGCAGGCCATCTGGATTTTCAACGATGCCGGAACAGGCTCACTGCCAGCCAGACAACGCTCAATCCAGCGCGCGGTGGTTTCCGGATCTTTTGCTACCGGTAGCGGTACCGGCTCGTCAGGCATCTCGCTCTGTCGGTCTTGTAGCACTCGCACACCGGATGAATCTATCAGGCTTATCTGCGGGCAGCGCTGCGGGTTGGCATACACTTCGCCCTCGGTACCATGCATCAACAAGCCGCGCCCACCGATATCGCCGAAGAACTTCGCCACGCGCGAAACATATTCCGGGTGGGACACGCTGGAAAGACGCAGCGCGGCATCTTCAGCAAACGGCGTGGCTAATTTAGCCAGCGTGTGCGCACTGTTACGCACCCCCATGCGCCAGCGCATCGCCAGCTGTTTCTCCAGCGGAGGGCACAGCGCGCTCACCGGGATGAACACCGGCTCATGACCATCCAGCTTTGCCTGCGCCTGCCCGGCATGCAGCGTTGGCGTAATCCCCATAAGTTCGAAAATGGTTTCAGTCAGTACGCGGGTTGGATCCTCGCTGACGCCGTGCACCACCACCGGAAAACCGAGTTTATGCAGTAAAATCGCCAGCAGCGGAGTCAAATTCGCCTGCTTGCGCGCGCCATTGTAGCTGGGAATGACAATCGGCATGGGTTTGGTTACCGGCGGAGTCAGGCGAATGGTGTGGTTTTGCATCGCTTCGTAAAAGCCCAGCATCTCCGCTTCACCTTCGCCCTTGATACGTAGCGCAATCAGTACCCCGCCCATCTCAAGGTCAGGTACGTCGCCGTTCATCATATGGGTATACAGTCCGCGAGCAGTATCCTTATCCAGGTCACGCGCGTGATTTTTTCCTCGCCCAATCTCTTTAATGATTTTGCGGTAATCCATCGATAACTCCTTGCCTGTTGCTCGCATCGTTAACGCCGACGGCGGCGCGTGGGTTTCGCTTTTTCTTTTGGTTTTACTATAACGTCTGGCACAGCAGGTTGCTCTATCGGAAATATGGGTAACGCGTTCAGTAAACGCTTGCCATAGCTTTTGGTCAATAAACGCTTGTCATAAATAACCACTTCTCCCCAGCAGCCATGGCTACGGATGAGTCGCCCAACCTGCTGGATCAAATTGAACGACGCCGCAGGCAGGCTCTGCACCTCGAAGGGGTAGCGGTTCAGGCTTTTCAACCACTCGCCCTCGGTGATCACCACCGGGCTGTCGATAGGCGGAAAAGCAATTTTGTGAATATGCACCTGAGTCAGCAGGTCGCCTTTCAAGTCCAGACCTTCAGCAAAAGATTGCAGCCCAACCAGCACACTGCGCTCGCCGTTGGTCACCCGTTTGCGGTGCAACTCCACCAGACGGTAGCGCGGCTGATCGCCCTGCACCAGCAACAGCAGGCGCAGATCGGTAACATGCTCAAGAAAACGCTGCATCGCGCGACCGCTGGCAAAGAGTACCAGCATGCCCTGATGCTTTTTACTCTCCAGCTGTTCGCGAAAATAGGCGGCCATTTCCGCGATATGCTGCTCTTCGTTATCAATTAACGGTTCGTAGCGCATCTGCGGAATGACGATTTTGCCCTGTTCAACGTGATTAAACGGTGAATCCAGCGCGACAAACCTGTCCCCTGCTTTTTCTTTCAGACCGCTCATCTCCTGCAAACGCGAGAAGCTGTTGAGCGAGCGCAGCGTTGCGGAAGTGACAATAATATGCGGGACGCTACGCCACAGCAGTCGTTCGAGCTGATCGCTCACACGGATCCCCACGCAGTGGAACCAGACGTGGATCTGCCCGTCACGCACCTCGCGCGTCGCCCATTTACTCACCGGTGCGCCTGACGACTGCGCGAGCGATGCCAGCCGCCACAGTTTGCTTTGCGCCTCAAACATGCCCAGCGCCCGGTTCATCTGCAAAATAACCCGATGCAGACGCACGATATCGTGAGTGCCGGTTTTTTCGCTGAGATCGTTGAGGAACAGTTCCGCCAGACCGCGCAGCATTTCTGTTAGCTTTGCCAGACGCTGACAAATCTCCATCACTTCCGTAGGCAATTCGCCCATCGCGAAGCGGTGTTCTGCCTCCTGGGTAGCGGGCATATACAGATTAAGAATGTTATTGAGCGATGAAATCAGCTCATACAGTTCCTCACAGTGACCGTTCAGACGCTCGGCATTTGCCAGTGGCGGCGTGGTCTTCGGGCGAAACTGCTCCAGGCAGGTAGCCACTAATTTGCAAAATAGATCCAACTGAAGTCGATACCAGGGGGCGCTGATTTCTGCGCTCATCTCCAGCGCATCGCGCGCGACATCCGGCAAATGGTGGCCTTCATCAAGTACCAGCAGTAGGTTTTTCGGCTCCGGCAAAACGGCTTCGCTTTCCATGGCCGCCATTACCAGCGCATGATTAGCCACGACCACTTCAGCTTCCTGAATCTCCCGGCGGGCGACAAAAAAAGGGCATTCACGATAGTAGTGACAGTTGCGATTCAGACAGCTGGCTTTATCGGTGCTCAGACGCTGCCAGAGTCCATCGTCGATAGCAATATCGGTGTGGTCGCGCAGCCCGTCCCACTTGTAGCTGTCGAGATCGCCTTTTAGCCTGGCACAGCGCTTTTGTTCTTCCTGGTTGTTGGGCGTCAGGTCATCGTCGAGAAAAGCCAGCAGATCCTGCTGATTGGGTTCAGTGCTGGCCAGCGCTGCTAAGTTACGCGGGCAGACATAGCGTCCGCGACCAAACGCAGCGGTAAAACGCAGGTCGGGGATAATTTTGCGCAGCAACGGTAAATCTTTGCTGTAGATCTGGTCCTGCAAAGCGACGTTGGCGGTACTGACCACCAGCGTTTTTTGTTCTTCACGCGCGATGGCAATACCGGGAATCAGATACGACAGGGTTTTCCCCACTCCGGTCGGTGCTTCAATCGCCAGATGCCGCCCTTCTTCCCCGGAGAGCGTTTTCGCGACGTCAGCAATCATCTGCCGCTGCGGCGCACGGGGGATAAAGTCGGGGATCTGTTCCTGAAGCGCCTTATACCAGGCGGCGATTTGCGCTTTTAACGCAGCCGTTAGTGCCATGAGAAAACCTGAAGTACTGTATAAACAGCCACTATTGTGGCACTTTCTATCCCGTGTCGCAAAAAGAAAAGCCCGACCTTTCGGCCGGGCTCGCAATTACTGCGCTGCAGACGGTTTGCGCGGACGGCGCGGTGGACGAGGTTTATCACCTGCCGGTTTGCCTTCGCCATTACGCGGCTTCGCTTTTGGCGCTCCGCCATCCTGACGACGCGGCTGCTGTCCACGCCCTGCTCCGCCCTGCCCGCGACCACCGCCGCCGCCACGCTGCTGACGACCGTTCTGGATCGGCTCAGCTTTAATGGACGGGTCTGGCTCATAGCCTGGCGTTGCAATACGCGGGATCTCTTTTTTCAGCAACTTCTCGATGTCACGCAACAGCTTGTGTTCATCGACGCACACCAGAGACAACGCTTCGCCGGTAGCGGCCGCACGACCGGTACGACCAATGCGGTGCACGTAGTCTTCCGGGACGTTTGGCAGCTCGTAGTTCACCACGTGCGGTAACTCTTCAATGTCCAGACCTCGCGCGGCAATGTCGGTCGCTACCAGCACGCGAATATCACCGGATTTAAAATCAGCCAGCGCACGCGTACGCGCACCCTGAGATTTATTACCGTGGATAGCCGCACTGCGGATGCCGTCTTTATTCAGCTGCTCTGCCAGATGGTTCGCGCCATGTTTGGTACGGGTAAACACCAGCACCTGCTGCCAGTTGCCCTGACCAATCATCTGCGACAGTAGTTCGCGTTTACGTTTTTTATCAACGAAATGAACGTGCTGAGTAACCTGCTCTGACGCGGTATTACGACGCGCCACTTCGATTTCCAGCGGGTTGTGCAACAGTTTTTCGGCCAGCGATTTAATGTCATCAGAGAACGTTGCCGAGAACAGCAGGTTCTGACGTTTTGCCGGCAGTTTTGCCAGAACGCGACGAATATCGTGAATAAAGCCCATATCCAGCATGCGGTCAGCTTCATCCAGTACCAGGATCTCAACCTGATCCAGTTTCACCGCATTCTGGTGTTCCAGATCGAGCAAACGACCCGGAGTGGCAATCAGCACATCTACGCCGCCACGCAGCTTCATCATCTGCGGGTTAATGCTGACGCCGCCGAAGACCACCAGCGAGCGAATATTCAGATACTTACTGTAATCACGGACGTTTTCGCCAATCTGGGCCGCCAGTTCGCGGGTTGGCGTGAGGATCAGCGCACGAACCGGACGACGGCTTTTACCATGCGGCTGATTGGTGATCAGGTGCTGCAACAGCGGCAAGGTAAAACCTGCCGTTTTCCCCGTACCGGTCTGGGCGCTGGCCATCAGATCGCGGCCTTCCAGCACGGCAGGAATAGCCTGCTGCTGAATAGGGGTAGGTTCACGGTAACCCTGCTCGGCAACGGCACGTAAAATTTCAGGGTTTAAACCAAGGGAATCAAAAGACATAACAACTCCGAACCGCCCTGACCGTTACCGGTGTCGTTTTCAGGGAGATACATACAATAGAGATGACAAAAACCACAATGTCATGAAGGGGCGGAGTGTAGCAGTTTTTGTGATGTGCCGCATAAATTATCCCTTCACTGGAAAATAACGCTCCGGACTGGACAAGGCTGCACATCAGTCATAATCTTAATCAATCGATTGATTAAGATCAGAGTCGTGCCATGAATACACCCACCATGACAACCAAAGGTGAACAGGCGAAGAACCAGCTCATTGCCGCCGCATTGGCGCAATTCGGTGAGTATGGTCTGCACGCCACGACGCGCGATATCGCTGCACAGGCCGGGCAAAACATTGCGGCTATCACCTACTATTTTGGCTCAAAAGAGGATTTATATCTCGCCTGCGCCCAGTGGATTGCGGATTTTATCGGTGCACAGTTTCGCCCGCACGCTGAAGAGGCCGAGCGTTTATTCGCCCAGCCTAAGCCGGACCGTGGCGCGATGCGCGAACTGATCCTGCGCGCCTGCAAAAATATGATCATGCTGTTAACTCAGGACGACACCGTTAACCTGAGCAAATTTATCTCGCGCGAACAGCTTTCCCCCACCGCGGCTTATCAACTGGTGCACGACCAGGTTATCAATCCGCTGCATACACATCTGACGCGCCTGATTGCCGCCTATACGGGCGGCGATGCCAATGATACCCAAATGATTCTGCACACCCACGCCATACTCGGCGAGGTGCTGGCTTTTCGTCTGGGGAAAGAAACCATTCTGTTGCGTACGGGCTGGTCACAATTTGATGAGGATAAAACCGCTCTGATTGACCAAACGATCACCTGTCACATCGATCTTATTCTGCAAGGTTTAACGCAAAGGAGTCTGGAGTCATGAAAAAACCTGTCGTTCTCGGGCTGGTTATCGCGGCCCTCGTTGCCGTGATTGCCGGTGGAACGTGGTGGTATCAAAGTCGGCAAGATAATGGTTTAACACTGTACGGCAATGTCGATATCCGTAGCGTCAACCTGAGTTTTCGTGTCGGCGGCAGGCTGGCCTCGCTGGCGGTTGACGAAGGCGATGCGATTACCGCCGGCCAAGTGCTGGGTGAACTGGACCGCGCACCGTATGAAAACGCATTGATGCAGGCAAAAGCCAATGTAGCCGCCGCACAGGCGCAATACGATCTGATGCTGGCAGGGTATCGCGAAGAAGAGATCGCGCAAACCGCGGCGGCAGTCAAGCAGGCGCAGGCCGCCTATGATTACGCGCAGAACTTTTACAATCGGCAGGTCGGATTGTGGAAAAGCCGCACCATTTCAGCCAACGATCTGGAAAACGCCCGTTCATCTCGCGATCAGGCGTTAGCTTCGCTGAAATCCGCGCAGGATAAACTCACGCAATATCGCAGCGGTAATCGTGTGCAGGACATCGAGCAGGCAAAAGCCACGCTCGAACAAGCTCAGGCCGAGCTGGCACAGGCAGAGCTTAATTTGCATGACACCACGCTGACCTCGCCGTCTGACGGCACGCTTCTCACCCGTGCAGTTGAACCCGGCAGCATGCTGAACGAAGGGGGCACGGTACTGACGCTGTCGCTCACGCGTCCGGTTTGGGTTCGTGCTTACGTTGACGAACGAAATCTGAGCCAGGCGCAGCCAGGACGTGAGATCCTGCTCTATACCGATGGCCGCCCGGACAAACCGTATCACGGCAAAATCGGCTTCGTTTCTCCTACCGCCGAATTTACCCCGAAAACGGTCGAGACTCCTGACCTGCGTACCGACCTGGTTTATCGCCTGCGAATTGTGGTGACCGACGCGGACGATGCGCTGCGTCAGGGAATGCCGGTAACGATAAAGTTTGGCGATGAGGCACGGCATGAATGACGCCGTCATTACGCTTAAAGGGCTGACGAAAAACTTTGCCGGAATGGAAAAACCGGCCGTCGCCCCGCTCGACTGTACCGTTCATGCAGGCTACGTGACCGGGCTTGTCGGGCCGGACGGCGCGGGCAAAACTACGTTGATGCGAATGCTGGCGGGATTATTAAAACCTGATGCCGGAAGTGCTGAAGTGATTGGTTTTGACCCCATCAAAGACGACAGCGCACTACATGCGGTGCTGGGCTATATGCCGCAGAAATTTGGTCTGTACGAAGATTTAACCGTCATGGAGAACCTCAATCTCTATGCCGACTTACGCAGCGTCACCGGTGAAGCGCGAGAAAAAACCTTTGCCCGACTCCTGGAATTCACCTCGCTGGGACCATTTACCGGACGACTGGCTGGCAAGCTTTCCGGTGGCATGAAACAGAAGCTCGGGCTTGCCTGTACGCTGGTTGGCGAACCTAAAGTGTTGCTGCTGGATGAGCCAGGCGTGGGTGTCGACCCTATTTCCCGTCGCGAACTGTGGCAAATGGTCCACGAGCTGGCCGGGGACGGCATGCTGATCCTCTGGAGTACGTCGTATCTGGATGAAGCAGAGCAATGCCGTGATGTGCTGCTGATGAACGAAGGTGAGCTGTTATACCAAGGCGATCCTACTCAGCTTACGCAAACCATGGCGGGTCGCAGCTTCCTGATGAGCAGTCCGCAGGAAAACAACCGCCGACTGCTGCAACGCGCGTTAAAGCTGCTGCTGGTCAGCGACGGAATGATTCAGGGGAAATCCGTCCGTTTAATCCTGAAAAAAGAGGCTACGGCTCAGCAGATCCAAAACGCTGACGGCATGCCGGAGATAACCATCAACGAAACAGCCCCCCGCTTCGAAGATGCCTTTATCGATTTACTCGGCGGAGCCGGAACATCGGAGTCCCCACTGGGCACTATCCTGCATACCGTGGAAGGCACGCCTGGCGAAACGGTGATCGAAGCCAAAGCGCTGACCAAGAAATTTGGCGATTTTGCCGCTACCGACCACGTAGACTTTGCCGTGCAGCGCGGCGAGATTTTTGGTCTGTTAGGACCCAACGGCGCTGGCAAATCCACCACCTTTAAAATGATGTGCGGCCTGCTGGTCCCCACTTCCGGCAAAGCGCTGGTGCTGGATATGGACCTGAAAGTCAGCTCCGGTAAAGCGCGTCAGCATCTGGGCTATATGGCGCAGAAATTCTCCCTGTACGGTAACCTGACGGTTGAACAGAATCTGCGCTTTTTCTCCGGCGTCTACGGCCTGCGCGGTCGGGCGCAGAAAGAGAAAATCGATCGTATGAGCGAGGCATTTGGCCTGAAGAGTATCGCATCCCACGCCACCGATGAACTGCCGCTGGGATTTAAGCAGCGTCTGGCGCTGGCCTGCTCGCTGATGCATGAACCCGACATTCTGTTCCTTGATGAACCCACTTCCGGGGTCGATCCCCTCACCCGTCGTGAGTTCTGGTTGCATATCAATAGCATGGTGGAAAAAGGCGTCACGGTGATGGTGACCACCCACTTTATGGATGAGGCAGAATACTGCGATCGCATCGGGCTGGTGTATCGCGGCAAACTGATTGCCAGCGGTACGCCAGACGACCTGAAGGCTCAGGCTGCCGACAGCGACACGCCGGACCCGACCATGGAACAGGCGTTCATCACGCTAATCAATGACTGGGATAAGGAGCATACGCATGAGTAACTCCGCTCTCTCCTGGCGTCGCGTCCGCGCGCTGTGCGTGAAAGAGACGCGCCAGATCGTCCGCGATCCCAGCAGTTGGCTGATTGCTGTGGTGATCCCGCTGCTGCTGCTGTTTATCTTCGGCTATGGGATCAACCTCGACTCCAGCAAGCTGCGGGTAGGGATTTTGCTCGAACAGCAGAGTGAAGAGGCGCTGGATTTTACCCATACCATGACCGGTTCGCCGTATATTGACGCCACCATCAGCGATAATCGCCAGGAACTGATTGAGAAAATGCAGGCCGGGCGCATTCGCGGTCTGGTGGTGATCCCAGTGGATTTTGCCCAGCAGATGGCGCGACCTAACGATGTCGCCCCGATCCAGGTGATCACCGACGGCAGCGAACCGAATACCGCCAACTTTGTGCAGGGTTATGTCGAAGGCATCTGGCAAATCTGGCAGCAACAGCGGGCAGAAGATCGTGGGGAATCGTTCAAACCTTTGATCGACGTACAAACCCGCTACTGGTTTAACCCGGCGGCCATCAGCCAGCACTTTATTATTCCCGGAGCGGTAACCATCATCATGACGGTGATTGGCGCCATCCTCACCTCATTAGTGGTGGCGCGCGAATGGGAGCGCGGCACCATGGAAGCGCTGCTGTCGACAGAAGTCACCCGCGTCGAACTCCTACTGTGCAAACTGATCCCGTATTACTTTCTGGGCATGCTGGCGATGCTGCTGTGTATGCTGGTGTCGGTGTTTATTCTTGGCGTGCCCTACCGCGGCTCGTTGCTGATCCTGTTTTTCATTACCAGCCTGTTTCTGCTCAGTACACTCGGTATGGGGTTGCTTATTTCCACCATCACCCGCAACCAGTTTAACGCCGCGCAGGTCGCTCTGAACGCCGCCTTCCTGCCCTCGATTATGCTGTCGGGTTTTATCTTCCAGATAGACAGCATGCCCGCGATCATCCGGGCGGTAACCTACATTATTCCGGCACGTTATTTCGTCAGTACCCTGCAAAGCCTGTTTCTGGCGGGAAATATTCCGGTGGTGCTGATTATCAACGTGCTGTTTTTAATCGCTTCGGCGGTGATGTTTATCGGCCTGACGTGGCTTAAAACCAAACGTCGGCTGGATTAAATTCGTGTATGGATAATTGTAGCCGTAGGCCGGATAAGGCGTTCACGTCGCCATCCGGCATTATGCCTGATGCGCTTAGCTTATCAGGCCTACAAACTGGACTGAGAGGACAGGCATGTTTCATCGCTTATGGACATTAATTCGCAAAGAGCTGCAATCGCTGTTACGCGAACCGCAGACGCGAGCCATTCTGATTTTACCGGTGCTGATTCAGGTTATCCTGTTCCCGTTCGCGGCAACGCTGGAAGTCACCAACGCCACTATCGCTATCTATAACGAAGACAACGGTAAACATTCGGTTGAGCTAACCCAGCGCTTCGCCCGCGCCAGCGCCTTTACGCATGTTCTGCTGTTGAAAAGTCCGCAGGAGATCCAGCCCACCATCGACACGCAAAAAGCCCTGCTGTTGGTGCGTTTCCCGGCCAATTTTTCGCGTAATCTGGATACCTTCCAGCAGGCTCCCATGCAGATTATCCTCGACGGACGTAACTCCAACAGCGCGCAAATTGCCGCGAATTACCTGCAACAAATCGTTAAGGAGTATCAGCAGGAGCTGATGGACGGCAAGCCGAAACCGAACAACAGCGAGCTGGTGGTGCGTAACTGGTATAACCCGAATCTGGATTACAAATGGTTTGTGGTTCCGTCGCTGATCGCCATGATCACCACCATCGGCGTAATGATCGTCACCTCGCTCTCGGTTGCCCGCGAGCGCGAGCAAGGCACACTGGATCAACTGCTGGTTTCCCCGCTTACCACCTGGCAGATTTTTATCGGTAAAGCTGTGCCCGCGCTAATTGTGGCTACTTTTCAGGCCACCATTGTGCTGGCGATCGGCATCTGGGCTTATCACATCCCGTTTGCCGGTTCATTGGGGCTGTTCTATTTCACAATGGTGATTTACGGGCTGTCGCTGGTCGGCTTTGGTCTGCTGATTTCGTCATTGTGCGCCACCCAGCAGCAGGCGTTTATCGGGGTGTTTGTGTTTATGATGCCGGCGATTTTACTCTCGGGCTATGTCTCACCGGTAGAAAACATGCCGGTCTGGTTGCAGAATCTGACGTGGATAAACCCGATCCGCCATTTTACGGACATCACGAAACAGATTTACCTGAAAGATGCGAGTCTGCAGATTGTCTGGGGAAGCTTGTGGCCGCTGTTAGTGATAGCGGCCACGACCGGATCAGCGGCGTATGCGATGTTTAGACGCAAGGTTATGTAGCTTTTTGTCTTTCGCCAGCAGCGAGACCACGGCGGGTCCGGCAAGGATGACCAGCCCCGCCAGTGCCAGCAAAACGTTGTTTTGCAGCACGCGTGACAGCAGCCACAGCACAATCATTGCGGCACCGAAATACCACGTCGTGGTCAACTCTTCCAGCACATCAGCCACGTCGCGCCAGCGCTGTTCGTGGTGACGTTGCAATGCAAGCATCAATAAAACGGTAACGCCGTACACGACGCACAATCCCAGGCCGACATGCACCAGTCTGCCGCTCATCCAGCCCATTAGCAGCAACGCCACTACCAGTAAATGCAACACTATCTGCCAGCAACTTAGACCCGTTGCGACACGAACACGTTGTTGCCACCTCATGGCTATTCTCCTGAAGGATTTTCGACTAATTGTTCAGAGTACCGGACTTTACGGAAAATTCCGCAACACCGCATCTTTTTGTGACGACGACTACACTATTTTATTTAGGAAGTGACGCCATCGGGAGGCTCATGAGCGGATCGGGAGTTCAATTTTCATTCAATGTGCTCACCATTAATACTCACAAAGGGTTCACCGCCTTCAACCGGCGTTTTATTTTGCCTGAGCTACGGGAAGCCGTCAGAACCGTCGGCGCAGACATAGTGTGTCTGCAGGAAGTCATGGGGGCGCACGAAGCGCATTCGCTGCACATTGAGAACTGGCCGGATACCAGCCACTACGAATTTCTGGCGGACACGATGTGGAGCGATTTCGCCTACGGGCGTAACGCCGTGTACCCGCAGGGACATCACGGTAATGCAGTGCTGTCGCGGTATCCCATTGAGCATTATGAAAATCGTGATGTGTCAGTCGGTGCGAGTGAAAAGCGCGGAGTCCTTTACTGCCGCATCGTACCGCCAATGCTCTCCCTCCCCATTCATGTGATGTGTGTGCATCTCGGCCTACGTGAAGCTCACCGCCAGGCTCAGCTCTCGATGCTGGCAGACTGGGTTAACGCCCTGCCCAACGCGGAGCCCGTGGTGATTGCTGGAGATTTTAACGACTGGCGGCAAACGGCCAATCGCCCGTTGAAAGCCAAAGCTGGCCTTGACGAGATTTTTACCCGCGCCCACGGTCGCCCGGCGCGAACGTTTCCGGTGCAGTTTCCCCTGCTGCGCCTGGACAGGATCTATGTGAAAAACGCGAATGCCAGTACCCCAACGACGCTTGCGCTGCGTCACTGGCGACATTTGTCCGATCATGCCCCTCTGAGTGCGGAGATTCATTTATGAAATATGGCTGGCGTGAAGGCAATCAAATTCAACTGCTGGAAAACGGCGATCAATTCTACCCCGCCGTATTTGACGCCATTGAGCAGGCACAGCAAAAAATTATCCTTGAGACTTTTATCTGGTTTGAAGATGCGGTAGGAAAACAGCTGCATGCCGCGTTGCTCGAAGCCGCCCGACGAGGAATCAAAGCAGAGGTGCTGCTGGATGGCTACGGCTCGCCGGATCTGAGCGACAGTTTTGTTGAAGAGCTGACCGTAGCCGGTGTTGTTTTCCGCTACTACGATCCGCGTCCGCGTCTTTTTGGAATGCGCACCAATCTCTTTCGCCGTATGCATCGAAAAATAGTGGTCATTGATGACCGTGTTGCCTTTGTCGGCGGCATCAATTACTCCGCTGAACATATGTCGGATTACGGCCCGGAGGCCAAGCAGGATTACGCCGTGCGCGTTGAAGGTCCAGTCGTTGCTGACATTCTGAACTTTGTACTGGAAAACCTGCCCGGGCAAAGCGCCGTACGACGCTGGTGGCGACGTCATCACCGGGCAATTGACAATCATCGCCCCGGAGAAGCGCAGGCGCTGTTCGTCTGGCGCGATAACGAAGAGCATCGCGATGATATTGAACGCCACTATCTTAAAATGCTGACCCAGGCCCGACGGGAAGTGATCATTGCCAATGCCTATTTCTTTCCCGGTTATCGCCTGCTGCATGCCCTGCGTAAAGCAGCACGACGCGGCGTTCGGGTAAAACTCATTGTGCAGGGTGAACCGGATATGCCGATTGTGAAAGTGGGTGCCCGCCTACTGTACAACTATCTGGTTAAAGGTGGCGTCCATGTCTACGAATACCGCCGTAAACCTCTGCATGGCAAAGTGGCGCTGATGGACGATCACTGGGCGACGGTTGGCTCCAGCAATCTTGATCCGCTGAGCCTGTCGCTGAATCTGGAAGCGAATCTGATTATTCATGACCGCACGTTTAACCAGACCCTGCGCGACAACCTGAACCCTATTATTGCGCAGGACTGCAAGCGGGTTGATGAATCCATGCTGCCAAAACGCACCTGGTGGAACCTGACTAAGAGCGTGCTGGCCTTCCACTTTTTACGCCACTTCCCGGCGCTGGTCGGCTGGCTTCCGGCGCATACCCCGCACCTGGCCGAGGTAGAGCCGCCCGCGCAGCCCGCTCTGGAAACTCAGGACCGTATACAAACTGAGGATGCAGGAGGGAAAACCTGATGGCAAAAAACCACCGACGCTGGCGGTCAGTGAAAAAGATCCTCACATGGCTTTTTTTTATTGCGGTGATCGTGTTGCTGGTCGTTTATGCCAGCAAGGTCAACTGGCAGGAAGTGTGGACGGTAATCCGCGATTATAATCGGATTGCCCTGCTCAGTGCCGTAGGGTTGGTGATCGTCAGTTATTTACTTTACGGCTGTTATGACCTGCTCGGGCGCTACTACAGTGGGCACAAGCTGGCAAAACGCCAGGTCATGCTGGTGTCGTTTATCTGTTACGCGTTCAACCTGACGTTAAGCACCTGGGTGGGCGGTATTGGGATGCGATATCGGCTCTACTCGCGTCTCGGGTTGCCGGGGGGCACAATAACGCGGATTTTTTCGCTGAGCATTACCACTAACTGGCTGGGCTATATTCTGCTGGGCGGTTTTATATTCACCTTCGGCGTCGTCGAACTGCCCGCTCACTGGTATATCGATGAAGGCACATTGCGCATTTTAGGCATAGCGCTGCTGCTGATTATTGTTGTTTATCTGTGGTTTTGCACCTTCGCTAAACATCGTCACATCACCATCAAGGGCCAAAAGCTGGTGCTCCCCTCCTGGAAATTTGCCCTCGCGCAGATGGCGATATCCGGGACTAACTGGATGGTTATGGGGGCGATTATCTGGTTGTTGCTGGGTCAGAATATTAACTATTTCTTCGTGCTTGGCGTGCTGCTGGTAAGCAGTATTGCCGGGGTTATTGTGCATATTCCGGCAGGGATCGGCGTGCTGGAGGCGGTGTTTATGGCGCTGCTGGCGGGAGAGAATACGTCTCAGGGCACGATCATTGCTGCCCTGCTCGCGTATCGCGTGCTGTACTATTTTATTCCGCTACTGCTGGCGCTGATGTGTTATTTGCTGTTGGAGAGTCGGGCGAAAAAGCTGCGGGTAAAAAACGAGAAGGCGATGGCGAAATGATGGTGCTTATAGTGCCGGATGCGGCTTAACGCCTTATCCGGCCTACTTTCGATACACAACTGTAGGCCGGATAAGCGCAGCGCCATCCGGCAACAGACAATTAACGACGATTGCCGAAAATACGCAGCAGCATCAGGAACAGGTTGATGAAGTCCAGATACAGCGTTAAGGCCCCAAGAATCGCGTATTTACGCAGATTGGAGCTGTCTCGCAGGTCGATCTGCTCACCGATATTTTTCAGCTTCTGCGTGTCATAGGCGGTCAGACCGACAAACACTATCACCCCGATATAGGTCACCGCCCACATCAGCGCTTCGCTCTTCAGCCAGAAGTTAACCAGCGAAGCCAGCACAATACCGATCAGCGCCATAAACAGCATATTGCCGAAGCCGCTCAGATCGCGCTTGGTGGTGTAGCCATACAAACTCATGATCCCGAACATCCCGCCAGTGACCACGAAGGTGCTGGCGATAGACGAGTAGGTATAGACAATAAAGATGCTTGATAGCGTCAACCCGGTTAATGCCGAATAGAGCATAAACAGAGTGGTCGCCATACCCGCGCTCAGCCTTTGCACCATGCCGGACAGAACAAACACCAGCGCCAGTTGAGCGATGATCAGGCCAAAGAAGGTGATTTTGCTGGAGAAGACAAACATCATCACCGCGGGCGTATTTGCCGCATACCAGGCGATAAACGCCGTCAGCAATAGTCCGCAGGTCATCCAGCCGTACACCTGCGCCATATACGTTTGCAGGCCGGAACGGGCCTGTACAATAGAATCGGATCGTGGGAATCGGTCCATGACAATCTCCTGAATCAGTATGAGCCTACAACAATTGTACTCTACCAGCGTTTTGCTGCTAGCTTATCACTGTCGCGGGCGTCAACCCAGCGCTCACCTTCCGGCGTGGCCTCGCGCTTCCAGAACGGCGCGCGGGTTTTCAGGTAATCCATAATGAACTGCCCGGCATCAAACGCGCTGCTGCGATGCGCGCTGGTCACGCCAACAAAAACGATCTCGTCACCCGGCCACAGTTCGCCAATGCGATGGATCACCGTCACCCGACCCAGCAGCCAGCGCGAACGCGCTTCGTCGACAATCTCCGCCAGCGCTTTTTCGGTCATTCCCGGATAGTGTTCCAGCGTTAACGCCTTAACGCTGTCACCGAGATTGTGATTGCGCACTTTACCGGTGAAAGTGACTACCGCGCCGTCTTCATCGCGCTCTGTCAGCCAGGGATACTCATCCCCGACGCTGAACGGCGCATGGCCAACAACAATTCGCGTTTCAGCCATTTTAGCCTCCGGTTACCGGCGGGAAGAAAGCGACTTCATCACCCGCGTTAAGAGGATGGTCAAAACTGACCAGCGTCTGATTCACCGCCGCCAGCAGCTTGCCGTCTTCCAGCGCCAGCGCCCAGCGATCGCTTTGCGCCGCCAGATGCTTGCGCAGCGCTTCTACCGTTGCAAACTCGGCGGCAACTTCTAACGCATCGGTGTTCACCAGTTCCCGTACCTGAGCAAAGAAAAGAACCTTAATCATGCGCATCCACCTTAAAATCACCCGATTTGCCGCCGCTTTTTGCCAGCAAACGCACCGGACCAATCACCATATCCTTTTGCACCGCTTTGCACATATCGTAGATGGTCAACGCCGCCACGGAGGCTGCCGTTAACGCTTCCATTTCAACGCCGGTTTTACCGGTCAGGCGACACAGCGTTTCAATACGTACGCGATTGTGCTCCGGCTCGGCGTGCAAATTGACTTCGACCTTGCTCAACATCAGTGGGTGACACAGTGGGATAAGATCCCAGGTCCGTTTGGCAGCCTGAATACCGGCAATACGCGCCGTGGCGAAAACATCACCCTTATGGTGACTGCCGTCGATGATCATCGCCAGCGTTTCGCTACGCATGGTTACAAATGCTTCTGCACGCGCCTCGCGTACGGTTTCCGCTTTGGCGGAGACATCCACCATATGCGCTTCGCCAGCGGCGTTAATATGAGTCAGTTGCGACATACTTATTTCTTCAAATGTGGGTGGAAATTACACGGACGCGTACGGGCATCAAGCTGCGGCGCAATGATATTTTCCCAGGCAGTACGACACGCTTTGGTCGAACCCGGCATGGCAAAAATCAGCGTTTTATTGGCCACCCCGGCAATCGCGCGGGATTGCAGCGTCGCGGTGCCAATCTCTTCAAACGACAGCATACGGAATACTTCGCCAAACCCTTCGACTTCTCTGTCGAACAGCGGTTGCAGCGCTTCCGGCGCCTGGTCCCCTTCGGTTAAGCCAGTGCCACCGGTAATGAGCACCACCTGTACATCGTCACTGGCAATCCAGGCAGAAACCTGGGCGCGGATGGCGTAGCGGTTCTCTTTGACAATCGCCTTATCGACAATCTGATGACCCGCTTCTTGCGCCGAGTCACGCAGATAATGGCCGGAGGTGTCATCTTCTTCGCCGCGACGGTTAGAAACAGTAAGAATAGCAATGCGTGTCGGGATAAATTCAGCGCTTACCTGACTCATGAAAAACTCCTTTTAGCGATCAGCCGCCAATGTAAGATAAGTTTTGCGTAATACCGGTATTGTTCTGATGCAGGAAATGGGTCTGCTTTTTCTCCAGCAGCGCGGCTGAAATACGTTCTTCCAGCGCCGGTTGCTGAGCATCGTCTTCCAGCAAATCACGCAGGCTTACGCCGCCTTCACCAAATAAACACAGATGAAGCTTGCCGACAGAGGAAACGCGCAGACGATTACAGGTGGCGCAGAAGTCTTTCTCATAAGGCATGATCAGACCAATTTCGCCAACATAATCAGGATGACAGAAAACCTGAGCCGGGCCGTCGCTACGCTGTCGGATCTGGTGGATCCAGCCGCGACGCAGCAGCTCATCGCGCAGTACCTGTCCGGAAATATGGTGTTTACGGAAGAGAGAGCTGCCCTCGCCCGTTTCCATCAGTTCAATAAAACGCAGTTGGATTGGTCGAGGTTGGATCCACGCCAGGAAGGTGTCCAGTTGATGATGGTTTACGTCGCGCATCAGCACGGTGTTGACTTTCACTTTTTCAAAACCGGCATCAAAGGCGGCATCAATGCCTGCCATCACCTGCTGAAACTTGTCCTGTCCGGTAATGGCGTGAAACTGACGGGCGTCGAGGCTGTCGACGCTGACGTTGAGCGCGGTCAGTCCGGCATCGCGCCAGGCGGCGGCATCGCGCGCCAGACGATAACCATTGGTGGTTACCGCAATCTGGCGAATGGCGTCGTTTTCGCGCACGGCGGCGATAATGTCAGTGAAGTCGCGACGCAGTGAAGGTTCGCCCCCCGTCAGACGCACTTTTTCCGTTCCCAGACTGGCGAACGCACGCGTGACACGGCGAATTTCATCAACGGTTAAAAAGCCGTTATTGGTGACCCCGCCGGGCTTATAGCCATCCGGCAGGCAGTAGGTGCAACGAAAGTTACACACATCGGTAATCGACAAACGTAAGTAGTAAAACTTACGTGCAAAAGCATCGGTAAGTTGAGAGCCCATGTACACCTTTCCAAATACGGGAGACGTAGTCATTTCTTCCTGCGCCCTGGTGACAAACTTTTTCAAGTCTTGTCACGGCCAAAGCACCGTATCATTTGACCCAGGTGCAGAGGCTAGAGTGTTTATACTCATCATACTTCGAGTTGCAGATGCGTTGGCTTACGGCAACTCAAATTTTTAAGAGTACTTTGTGGTTATGCCGATACTAGCGTGTAAATGGCGCTTTTGCCATGTACACTTTCGCTGTATAAATATGTATATAGCGACATGATCGTGCAATTTCGCTACAGAATAAGCAAAAATCACAGTTTTGCATTGATATACATCATCTTGCCATCAGGTGAGTGTCGTCAGAAAGGAGTAGATCGCAGAAAAAAATTACGGCAGATGCCGACTGGATAATTGCTGAAAACACGCTATTTACGTTACTGTAGCGCCGATCAATTGATATCAGGAAAATATATGCGCACTCGCACGCTGGCAGATCTGGACCGCGTTGTCGCTCTCGGCGGAGGGCATGGATTAGGACGCGTTCTCTCCTCTCTTTCCCCATTAGGTTCCCGCCTGACGGGTATCGTCACCACCACCGATAACGGCGGGTCGACAGGTCGTATTCGTCGCTCTGAAGGAGGGATTGCCTGGGGAGACATGCGTAACTGTCTGAACCAGTTAATTACCCAACCCAGCGTTGCATCCGCTATGTTTGAGTATCGTTTTGGCGGTAATGGCGAACTTTCCGGGCATAACCTCGGAAATCTGATGTTAAAGGCGCTCGATCACCTCAGCGTGCGGCCTCTGGAAGCTATCAATTTAATTCGTAGCCTGCTGAAAGTTGACGCACATTTAATTCCGATGTCGGAGCTGCCGGTGGATCTGATGGCCATTGATGACCAGGGACACGAAGTTTATGGCGAAGTGAATATCGATCAGCTCACCGTCCCACCTCAGGAACTGATGCTTTCGCCAAAAGTCCCGACTACACGGGAGGCCGTTGAGGCTATCGCTGAAGCGGATTTAATTTTGATAGGCCCCGGCAGTTTTTACACCAGCCTGATGCCGATTCTTTTACTCGATGAAATGTCACAGGCATTACGTCGCACACCGGCTCCGATGGTCTACATAGGCAATCTTGGACGCGAATTAAGCCTGCCAGCAGCCAGCCTGACGCTTAGCGATAAGCTGGCCATTATTGAACAGTACGTAGGGAAGAAAGTGATTGATGCGGTGGTTGTGGGGCCGAAAGTGGATGCTTCCGCCGTTACCGACCGCGTTGTGATCCAGGAAGTGCTGGAAGCCAGCGATATTCCCTACCGTCATGACCGCCAGCTATTGCATAGTGCGCTGGAGAAAGCGGTGCAGGCGCTGGGCTGAACGGATTTGCCTGATGCGCTTCGCTTATCAGGCCTACAAAACGAATTGCTCCGGCATCAAACAATGCCTGATGCGCTTCGCTTATCAGGCCTACAAAACGATTTGCTCCGGCATCAAACAATGCCTGATGCGCTACGCATATCAGGCCTACAAATCGAATTGCTCCGGCATCAAACAATGCCTGATGCGCTGCGCTTATCAGGCCTACAAAACGAATTGCTCCGGCATCCGGCCTACGTACGCTATCTACCCCGTAGGTCGGATAAGGGTTTACCCCGCATCCGACACCGCCTTACGATGCCGCAATAAACAACTCGCGCAACTGATGCAACTGGTCACGGATTGTCGCGGCCTCTTCAAACTCGAGATTCTGCGCGTGTTGCATCATCTGCCCTTCCAGCTCGTGAATCTTCTGCTGCAGCGCTTTTGGCGTCATATCCAGTTCGACAACCTCAGACTTCGCGCCTGCGCGTGACTTCCCTTTGCCTTTCGCTTTGGTCTTCGCAATATTCTGCCCCAGCGCCAGAATATCGACCACTTTCTTGTTCAGCCCCTGCGGCGTAATACCGTGTTCTTCGTTATAGAGCTGCTGCTTCTCACGACGACGTTCGGTTTCACCAATCGCTTTAGCCATAGAGGCGGTAATTTTATCACCGTAAAGAATCGCCTTACCGTTGATGTTACGCGCCGCACGACCGATGGTCTGAATAAGTGACCGTTCAGAACGCAGGAACCCTTCTTTGTCTGCGTCCAGAATCGCCACCAGGGAGACCTCAGGCATGTCCAGACCTTCACGTAACAGGTTGATACCCACCAGCACGTCAAACTCGCCCAGACGCAGGTCACGAATGATTTCCATACGTTCCACGGTATCGATGTCAGAGTGCAGATAACGCACCCGTTCGCCGTGTTCTTCTAGGTATTCTGTGAGGTCTTCCGCCATCCGTTTGGTGAGCGTGGTGACCAGCACACGTTCGTTAATCGCCGCACGGGTGCGGATCTCAGATAGCAGATCGTCAACCTGCGTCGCCACCGGGCGCACCTCAATGACCGGATCCAGCAGGCCGGTCGGTCTTACTACCTGATCGACCACATCATCACCGGATTTCTCCAGCTCATAGTTGCCCGGCGTCGCCGAAACGTAGATGGTTTGCGGGGCCAGCGCTTCAAACTCTTCAAATTTAAGCGGACGGTTATCCAGCGCAGACGGCAGACGGAATCCGTATTCGACCAGGGTTTCTTTACGCGCCCGGTCACCGCGATACATGCCGCCAATTTGCGGGATAGTCACGTGAGATTCATCCACCACCAGCAGGCCATCGGCAGGCAGGTAATCAAACAGCGTCGGCGGCGGCTCGCCCGGACCACGCCCGGACAGATAGCGGGAATAGTTTTCAATCCCCGAGCAGTAACCCAGCTCGTTCATCATTTCCAGATCGAACTGGGTACGCTGACTTAAGCGCTGTTCTTCCAGCAGTTTGTTATTTGCCAACAGGACTTTTCGCCGCTCTGCCAACTCAACTTTAATTTCTTCCATCGCCTGTACAATACGTTCGCGCGGCGTCACGTAGTGCGTTTTGGGATAGATGGTAAAGCGCGAAATAGTGGATTCGACCTGCCCGGTAAGCGGGTCAAACAGCGACAAACGTTCGACCTCTTCATCAAACAGTTCCACGCGCAACGCGATGTCGTCAGATTCCGCCGGGAATATGTCGATCACTTCACCGCGCACGCGGAAGGTCCCGCGCTGGAATGCCTGATCGTTACGGGTATATTGCAGCTCCGCCAGACGACGCAGGATCGCGCGCTGGTCGATAATCATCCCCACCGTCAGGTGCAGCATCATTTTTAGGTATAGATCCGGGTCACCCAGACCATAAATCGCGGAAACCGACGCCACGACGACGACATCCCGTCGCTCAAGCAACGCTTTGGTTGCTGACAGACGCATCTGCTCAATGTGTTCGTTAACCGAAGCATCCTTCTCGATGAAGGTGTCAGAACTTGGCACGTAGGCTTCCGGCTGATAATAGTCGTAGTAGGAGACGAAATACTCCACCGCGTTATCCGGGAAGAACTCTTTCATCTCACCGTACAACTGCGCGGCAAGCGTCTTATTGGGGGCCAGCACCATGGTAGGGCGCTGTAGGTCCGCAATCACGTTCGCGATGGTGAATGTTTTCCCCGACCCCGTCACCCCCAGCAACGTCTGATGCGCCAGACCATCCTCCAGACCTTCTTCCAGGCGACGTATCGCCTCAGGCTGATCGCCAGAGGGTTTAAAAGCGGAATTTAGTTTGAACGGTTTACTCATGAGCAGCTACCTGAAGCAATGGGCGGGCAGGTGTGTAATTTTACTCGCAGCAGTATATTTTGCCAGTAAAATATACTGGATGAAAAAACAGTAACGCGCCAGAATATTTCTGTTACGCCAGCAAAATGGCCGTGACTACAGGCTAAAATTTGTCCGCAGGCAAGATAAAACACCAGCAAAAATGTGTTATCCCCAAACCAATGACTTTTTTAACATTTGTCAAGCTACCCGATGAAAGTTTTGTGGCAACACATGACACTTCTGCGACAGCCATTGCATTTATCTAACACACTGTAATTTAATGACTATTATCTCAAGCCGTCTTTCGCATCAATTTAGTCGCAGGCCGCGTCTTCTCTCGCTTACCTTGTGTTTTCTAACTCTAATACACAAGGTTATCCACAGGAATAGTGGATAACTGCCTCCAGCCCGTACGGACTGTAGCCTGGCAAAAACGTCCTGATGATCTTTTCTGGTGGGATAAAAAAAAATTATCGCTATTTTTTGATATTTATCAGCTAACGAAGCGACCTGGGATGGCCGAGATCTTGCTCGCATTTTCATCATTTTCCTGCCTGCACCATCACAACGCCACCAGGCACTGACAATGTGCACACTGCGGCGCTCATCCACAACAAGCCGGATACCGCAACCCGCTCAATACGCTATTCTGCTGTATTTTCCCCTAATTCCGCTTCTGGCAAGAGATTTGCAGTTTTCTCCCGACCATCAGCCCGCAAGGCGGATATCATCATGAGGGAGAAATCTATGTTGAGTCTTCGTGCAGTGAATCACTATTACGGTAATCAACACTCGCTTTGGGATGTCGATCTCGACCTGTTGCCCGGTAAATGTACCGCCGTGCTGGGTCTTCCAGGGATGGGAAAAACCACGCTGGCCAATTGCATCATCGGCAATTTACCGATTGAGAGCGGAACCATGTTCTGGCATCAGGCTGGCGCACCACCTTGCGATCTGCTTCAGATTCCGGCGGCAAAGCGCATTGCGCTGGGTATTAACTGTGTATCACAGGAACGGCGAATTTTTTCGCAGCTGACGGTAGAGGAAAATCTGCACATTGCGCGCCAGGCGGTCGAGGAAAGCGAAGCGATGAACAGCAGCGATATTTACCGCCTGTTTCCGCAGCTGTTTGTACTGCGTCAGGCCAAAGGGGTGGCATTGTCAGAGGAAAATCAGCACCAGCTTGCACTCGCCAGTGCGCTGGTCACTCGCCCGCGCCTGCTGATTCTCGATGAGCCGACGCGAGGAAGTGGCCAGGCGTATATCCACAAACTGGGGAATCTGATTGTGAGGCTAAGCCAGGAGCTTGGCATCGCCATTATGCTCGCGGAGCAGAGCCTGCCGTTCATTCGTCGGGTCGCCGACTGCTATTGCTTGTTACATCGTGGACGCAACGTGGCTCAAGGACAAATAACACAATTCAGCGACCCGCTAATCAACGACTGGTGGATGCCGGAGACAAAGCGCTAAGATCGATATAACGACCTGTCGATGCTCGTTCCGGCTCTTCTGCCAGCCAGGGTATTTCCCCCAGTAGCGGAGCCGCAAGCGCACGCTTTAGCGTCGCCATATATTCAGCATGACGCTTGCCAGGTGGCATCACATCATTGGCAACCCATCCGGCGAGCGCCAGCCCGGCCTGCTGCACCGCCTGGGCGGTCAAAATGGCATGGTTGATACAACCGAGCTTAACACCAACCACCAGAATCACCGGCAGTTGTTCCGCTTTTACCCAGTCAGAAAAACTCAGCGTTGGTGAAAGTGGCGTAAACCATCCGCCTGCGCCTTCCACCAATACCCAGTCAGCTTGTTCTTCAAGCAAGCGTAAACCCGCAGACATCACTGAAGCCTGAATGGGGCGTCCTTCGTCAGCACTGATGATATGCGGTGAGGTAGGTTCGGCGAAGGTATACGGATTGATGGCCGCATAATCCACTGCCACAACGCTGTTGCGCTGTAGAGCCAGCGCATCGCTGTTTCGTAGACCTTCAGCCGTCATTTCACTGCCTGACGCCACCGGCTTATAGCCGACTGTTCGCAACCCCAACTGTCCCGCAGCCTGAAGCAACGCACAGCTGGCGATAGTTTTACCTACTTCGGTGTCCGTCCCGGTGACAAAATATGTGTTAGTCACGTTGAATCACTCCCAAAAAAAGATGATAGGTCAGCGGATATTTACCCTGCTGACAGGGCCAGGCGAGCTGTAACTGGCGCAACTGCGAGCGGGTCAGCACACGCTGCTCGCGTCCATCATGCAAATGCGTCGCGCCAATGCCCTTTAGCGAGCGCATGGCGCTCAGTGCATCATCAAACCACAGCGTGACGGCATGAGACTGGTATTCAACGTCCCAGCCGCACAGAGCGTTTTCCAGTTGCTCCACGGGCAAAAAACGGTTGGCATGCTCCCGGTCATCAACCGCTCTCCACGCCTGACGAAGTTCCGGCATCGACCCTTGCGCCAGCGTACTAAACGCCACCGCCCCGCCAGGACGCACCACCCGGTATAGCTCGCGTAACGCGCCGCGCAGGTCGTTGCACCACTGCACGGCCAGATTGCTCCAGGCCAGATCGAAAGTGGCAGCGGCCTGCGGAATGGCTTCGATATCCGCCAGCAGATAGTGATGGGCGACATCGTGACGCTGCGCTTGCGTAAGCATTTGCGCCGACAGATCCAGCGCACAGACCTCGCTCCCCTGCTCCCGCCAGTAACGACTCATACGCCCAGGCCCACAGCCCGCGTCCAAAACCCGTGAGAACGCCCGGCCATTGAGTTGTGCCAGTAGCGCATCGGCGCTCTGACGCTGAAGCTCCGCATGTTGCTCATAGTGCGTGGCCGCGCGACCAAACGCAGCGGCAATCGCCTGCTTATTGACCTGCGCCATGCAGCACCTCCAGTAAGTTGTCGATATCCTGGACTTCATGCGCCTGGGTCAGCGTAATCCGCAGCCTGGCCGTCCCAACCGGCACCGTCGGTGGACGAATCGCCGTCACCCAGCACCCCTGTTGCCGTAACGTCTGTGCCAGTTGCAAGGCTTTATGATTGTCGCCAACGATCAGCGGTTGAATAGCGCTGTCTGAATGTGCCAGCGTCAAATCCGTAGTATTCACCCCTGCGCGAAAACGCTGGATCAGCATCGCCAGCTTTTCTCTGCGCTCATCGCCTTCGCGGCTGCGGATCACCGCCAGCGCGGCGCGCAAGGCCTGAGCCTGGGCTGGCGGCATGCTGGTGCTGTAGATCAGATGACGGGCAAACTGCAGCAGATAATCGGCCACGCTATCAGAACACAGGATCGCCGCACCGCTGACGCCGAACCCTTTGCCAAATGTCACCACCAACAGCTCAGGTTTCACCTGCTGTCGGGAGCACGAACCACGCCCTTCCTCACCGCTTACGCCAATCCCATGCGCATCATCCACCAGCAGCCACGCGCCCTGCCGTTTCGCCACCGCGTGGATTTCTGCCAGCGGCGCGCTGTCGCCATCCATGCTGAACACGCCTTCGGTGACCACCAGCTGCTGCCCCGGACAGGGGGCTGTCAGCAGACGCTCCAGATGTTGCGAGTCGTTATGAGTAAAGCGACGTAACACGGCAGGGCTAA
This sequence comes from Citrobacter sp. Cpo012, assembly GCF_030333015.1. Taxonomy (NCBI): domain Bacteria; kingdom Pseudomonadati; phylum Pseudomonadota; class Gammaproteobacteria; order Enterobacterales; family Enterobacteriaceae; genus Citrobacter; species Citrobacter sp. Cpo012. The sequence continues at coordinate 209,111 of NZ_JAOWGR010000043.1, forward strand.
GACTGGCAGCCTCCAGCAGCGAGGCATGGCTGAGCCTGTCGGCAACAATCTTGTCATCTTTTCCCATCAGTGCGGCAATGACCGCCTGATTGGCGGCAAAACCAGAGATGAACAACAGCGCCCGGGAATAGCCGAGCCACTGCGCCAGGTCTTCTTCCAGCGCCTGATGAGCAACGGAATAACCGCTGACATGGCCCGAGCCGCCACTGCCGACGCCAAAATGCTCAGCGCCCTGCTGCCACGCGCAGATAATCTGCGGATGGTGGCTTAAGCCGAGGTAGTCGTTGCTGGAGAAATTCAGATACTGGCGACCGTCGGCCTGCAGCCAGCGCCCGGCACCCTGCATCACCGCATAGCGCTGACGCAACGCATCAGCACGACGACGCGCTGTTAGCGCATCGTCAATTTTTTGCTGCCAGGTCATACGGTTGCCGCGTTGTAGTAATCGTCGGTATCCGGGGTACGCAGCGCCTGCTCCAGACGTTGTTGCTGTTCGTTATCGCCCGCCAGTACCGCCGTTTGCTGCGGGTTAAGACCCAGCTTGCGAAATAACAGCAAATCCTTATCTTCGTTCGGGTTCGGGGTGGTCAGCAGTTTGCAGCCGTAGAAAATCGAGTTGGCCCCGGCCATAAAGCACATCGCCTGGGTTTGTTCGTTCATCTGCTCGCGCCCGGCAGAAAGACGCACGTATGAGGTCGGCATCATGATACGCGCCACGGCGATAGTACGAATAAAATCAAAAGCATCTACGTCGTCGTTATCGGCAAGCGGCGTGCCCTTCACTTTCACCAGCATGTTGATCGGCACACTTTCCGGCGGCGTCGGCAGATTCGCTAATTGCAGCAGCAGACCCGCGCGGTCGGTCACCGTTTCGCCCAGCCCAACAATCCCGCCGGAGCAAACTTTAATGCCCGCCTCGCGCACTTTATCCAGCGTATCCAGGCGCTCCTGGTACGAGCGGGTGGTGATGATATTGCCGTAAAATTCCGGCGAGGTGTCGAGGTTGTGGTTGTAGTAGTCCAGACCCGCATTGGCCAGGCGCTGGGCCTGAGATTCGTCCAGCGTGCCCAGCGTCATACAGGCTTCCAGCCCCAGTTCTTTCACGCCCTGAACCATTTGTTCCAGGTACGGCATATCGCGCTCATGCGGGTTCTTCCACGCCGCGCCCATGCAAAACCGCGTTGAACCGGCCTGCTTCGCCTTACGTGCCGAGTCCAGTACCTGTTCAACTTCCATTAACCGTTCTGTTTCCAGACCGGTTTTATAGCGGGAGCTTTGCGGGCAGTATTTGCAATCTTCCGGGCAAGCACCGGTCTTAATCGACAGCAGCGTACTAACTTGTACCTGCTGCGGGTCGAAATGCTGGCGATGAACCTGCTGCGCTTCAAACAGCAGATCCAACAGCGGTTTTTCAAATAATTCGGTGACTTGCGACATTGTCCAGCGAGAAGAATGAGCCATATTGGTATACGTTTCGTTGTTAGTTTGGTGTAGACTCGTAAACCTAAATCTTTTTAATTTGGTTTACAAGTCGATTATGACAACGGACGATCTTGCGTTTGACCAACGCCATATCTGGCACCCATACACCTCCATGACCTCCCCGTTGCCGGTTTATCCGGTGGCGCGTGCCGAAGGTTGCGAACTGACCTTAGCCAGCGGTGAGAAGCTGATTGACGGCATGTCATCCTGGTGGGCGGCAATCCACGGTTACAATCACCCGCAGCTGAACGCCGCGATGAAAACGCAAATTGATGCCATGTCGCATGTGATGTTTGGCGGCATTACCCATGCCCCGGCCATTGCGCTGTGCCGCCAGTTGGTGGCGATGACCCCAGAGGCGCTGGAGTGCGTTTTTCTCGCAGATTCAGGGTCGGTCGCCGTAGAAGTTGCAATGAAAATGGCACTGCAATACTGGCAGGCTAAAGGCGAATCCCGCCAGCGTTTCCTGACATTTCGTAATGGTTACCATGGTGATACCTTCGGCGCGATGTCGGTCTGCGATCCTGACAACTCAATGCACAGTCTGTGGAAGGGATACCTGCCGGAGAACCTGTTTGCCCCAGCCCCACAAAGCCGCATGGGCGGCGAGTGGGACGAACTGGATATGGTGCCTTTTGCCCGTCTGATGGCCGCGCATCGCCACGAAATTGCGGCGGTGATCCTAGAGCCAATCGTACAGGGCGCTGGCGGTATGCGCATGTATCATCCCGAATGGTTAAAACGCATCCGTAAGATGTGCGACCGTGAAGGGATACTGCTGATTGCCGATGAAATCGCCACCGGATTTGGTCGTACAGGCAAGCTTTTTGCCTGCGAGCATGCCGACATCACTCCGGACATTTTATGCCTGGGCAAAGCGTTAACCGGCGGAACAATGACCCTTTCTGCAACCCTCACCACCCGCCAGGTTGCGGAAACCATCAGCAACGGTGAAGCCGGATGCTTCATGCACGGCCCGACCTTTATGGGCAATCCGTTGGCCTGCGCCGTCGCCTCCGCCAGCCTGTCGTTAATCGAAACCGGCGAGTGGCGCGCGCAGGTAGCGGCCATTGAAGCGCAGCTGCGGGCAGAACTCGCCCCGGCGGCGGACTGCAGTTGGGTCGCGGACGTACGCGTGCTCGGCGCCATCGGCGTCATCGAAACCACGCATCCGGTGAATATGGCAGCGTTACAGAAGTTCTTTGTCGAACAGGGCGTGTGGATAAGACCGTTTGGCAAGCTCATCTACCTGATGCCGCCGTACATTATCCAGCCCGATCAGTTACGTCGCCTGACGCAGGCCGTGAACGAGGCTGTGCGCAATGCAACATTTTTTAGCGATTAATCAGCGGTAAGCTCTACGGTTTCTGGCTACACTTTTTGGCTAACGAGAGGAGTCAGCATGAAACTAATCAGTAACGATCTGCGCGATGGCGATAAGCTTGGGCATCGCCACGTCTTTAACGGCATGGGCTATGACGGGGATAATATTTCCCCCCACCTGGCGTGGGATGACGTACCCGCAGGAACCAAAAGCTTTGTCGTGACCTGCTTTGATCCTGATGCGCCAACCGGCTCCGGCTGGTGGCATTGGGTGGTGGTAAATCTGCCGGCTGATACCCGCGTACTCCCACAAGGATCCGGCTCCGGGCTGGTTGCACTGCCGGATGGGGTGATTCAGACCCGTACAGATTTTGGTAAAGCCGGTTATGGCGGCGCTGCGCCGCCGAAGGGTGAAACCCACCGCTATATCTTTACGGTTCACGCCCTGGATGTGGAGCGTATTGATGTCGATGAAGGTGCCAGCGGCGCGATGGTTGGATTTAACGTCCATTTCCACTCGCTCGCCAGCGCCTCGATTACGGCGATGTTTAGCTAAGCTGTGTTGTGCCGGATGTCGGCTTCGCCTCATCCGGCCTACAAAGCAGACCGTAGGCCTGATAAGACGCGTCAGCGTCGATATCAGGCAATTTTCTACAGAAATTCAGGCAGCAATTGCAGCAACGTTCCTTGCGCTAACAGCTCGGTCGCGCACTCAATATCCGGGGCAAAAAAGCGATCCTGCGTGTAGTGTGCAACCTGCTCGCGCAGCGCTTGTCGCGCCTGCTCCAGCAACGGACTGGAGGTTAACCCTTCACGCAGGTCAATCCCCTGACACGCCGCCAGCCACTCCACGGCAATCACGCCGCGCGTATTTGCTGCCATCTCCCACAGTCTGCGTCCCGCCGCCGGAGCCATAGAAACATGATCTTCCTGGTTGGCGGATGTCGGCAAGCTGTCCACGCTGTGCGGATGCGCCAGCGCTTTGTTCTCGCTCGCCAGCGCGGCGGCGGTTACCTGAGCAATCATAAAGCCGGAGTTAACCCCACCGTTTTTCACCAGGAACGGCGGCAACTGCGACATATGTTTGTCCATCATCAGCGCAATGCGCCGCTCTGATAACGAGCCAATTTCCGCAATTGCCAGCGCCAGATTATCTGCCGCCATCGCCACCGGTTCAGCATGGAAGTTGCCGCCGGAAATCACATCGCCCTCTTCGGCAAACACCAGCGGGTTGTCGGAAACCGCGTTGGCTTCAACCAGCAGAACATCCATCACCTGGCGCATTTGTGTCAGACACGCCCCCATCACCTGTGGCTGACAGCGCAGAGAATACGGGTCCTGCACCTTTTCACAGTTATGATGCGACTGCGAAAGCGCGCTAGAGTCGGTCAACACATGACGGTATAGCGTTGCGGCATCAATCTGCCCACGCTGCCCTCGCGCGGCATGAATACGGGCGTCAAACGGACGACGGGAGCCCAGCACGGCTTCTGTGGTCAGCGCCCCGCACACCGTCGCAGACGCAAACAGTTCCTGAGCTTCAATTAACCCGCGCAGTGCAAAGGCGGTGGAAGCCTGAGTGCCGTTGAGCAGCGCCAGCCCCTCTTTCGCCTCCAGCGTGATCGGCTCCAGTCCGGCCTTTTTCAGCGCGTCGGTAGCCGGGAGCCATTCCCCCTGCCAGCGCGCTTTACCTTCGCCCAATAGCGTCAACGACATATGTGCCAGCGGCGCCAGGTCGCCCGATGCGCCCACCGACCCTTTCGCCGGGATCAGTGGATACACCTCGGCATTCACCAGCGCAATCAGCGCTTCAATCACGCTCAAACGAATGCCGGAAAAACCACGCGCCAGGCTGTTGATTTTCAGCACCATAATCAGGCGAACCATTGCGTCATCCAGCGCCTCGCCAACGCCTGCCGCATGGGAAAGCACCAGCGAACGCTGTAAATTCTGCAAATCTTCCGTGGCGATACGGGTCTGAGCCAACAGGCCAAAGCCGGTATTAATGCCATACGCCGTACGGCCTTCAGCGACAATATTATTGACGCAGGCGACGCTGGCATTGATTGCATCAATCGCCCCGGCATCCAGGTTCAGTTTGACCGGCTGCTGCCAGATTTCACGAAGCTGGGTAAAACTCAGATGGCCCGGGGTGAGTGTCATGGTGTTCATATCAGCGTTTCTCCTGCGTCGCAGCAATCATTGGCAAATTCAGCCCTTCTTCAACGGCGCACTCCACCGCAATGTCATACCCGGCGTCGGCGTGGCGCATCACCCCGGTAGCCGGATCGTTATGTAATACCCGGGCGATGCGCGCCGCGGCCTCATCGGTACCATCGCAAACAATCACCATCCCGGCATGCTGAGAGAAGCCCATGCCAACCCCGCCGCCATGATGAAGCGACACCCAGGTTGCTCCGCTGGCGGTGTTAAGCAGCGCGTTCAACAGCGGCCAGTCGGATACGGCGTCTGAACCGTCGCGCATAGCTTCTGTTTCGCGGTTTGGGCTGGCAACAGAACCGGAGTCCAGATGATCACGGCCAATAACAATCGGCGCGGATACTTCACCGCAGCGCACCATTTCATTAAACGCCAGCCCCAGCTTTTGTCGCCACTCCAGGCCGACCCAGCAGATACGCGCTGGTAAGCCCTGGAAGTTAATCCGCTCACGCGCCATATCCAGCCAGTGATGAAGGTGCTTATCATCAGCCACGATCTCTTTCACTTTGGCATCTGTCTTATAAATATCCTGCGGATCGCCCGACAGCGCCACCCAACGGAACGGGCCTATGCCGCGACAGAACAGGGGGCGAATATAAGCAGGTACGAATCCCGGGAAATCAAAGGCATTTTCCACGCCCATCTCTTTGGCCATCTGGCGAATGTTGTTGCCGTAATCAAACGTCGGCACGCCCATTTTGCTAAACGCCAGCATCGCCTCAACGTGCGTTGCCATTGAACGTTTCGCCGCCTGCACCGTGCCCTGGGGATCGGACACCGCTTTTGCCTGATACTCTTCCCAACTCCAGCCGCACGGCAGATAACCATGCAGCGGATCGTGGGCGCTGGTCTGGTCGGTGACCATATCCGGGCGCACACCGCGCTTCACCAGTTCCGGCACAACGTCGGCGGCATTAGCACACAGCGCAATGGAGACGGCTTTACCCTCGCGGGTGTATTTGTCGATACGCGCCAGCGCATCGTCAAGCGATGTCGCCTGCTCGTCGACGTAACGGGTACGCAGTCGGAAATCAATTCGGCTTTGCTGGCATTCAATGTTCAGCGAACACGCACCCGCAAGTGTAGCGGCTAGCGGTTGTGCTCCGCCCATGCCGCCCAGCCCGGCGGTCAGCACCCAGCGTCCGCTGAGGTTACCCTGATAATGCTGACGCCCGGCCTCAACGAAGGTTTCATAAGTCCCCTGCACGATGCCCTGGCTGCCGATGTAGATCCAGCTCCCGGCGGTCATCTGGCCGTACATCGCCAGCCCTTTGGCGTCCAGTTCGTTGAAGTGTTCCCAGGTAGCCCAATGTGGCACCAGGTTGGAGTTGGCAATCAGCACGCGCGGTGCGTTGTCGTGAGTTTTGAATACGCCTACCGGTTTACCAGACTGGACCAGCAGAGTTTCATCGGTCTCCAGTTTGGTCAGCGCGTTGACGATGGCGTCATAACATTCCCAGTCCCGCGCGGCGCGGCCAATCCCACCGTATACCACCAGCTCATGCGGATTTTCCGCCACATCGGGATCCAGATTATTCATTAACATACGCAGCGGCGCTTCGGTCAGCCAGCTTTTGGCCGTTAAGGTGGTGCCGCGTGGGGCACGAATATCCTGCTGACGATATTTGCTATGGGACATGACAGAAAACTCCTCGCGAACGTCGGATAGATAAGTAACATATACTTGTCTATACAAGCTGCAGCAAGGGTCATTTTAACAATTAAGATACATTTTTATTATATTGCGTCAGCAATCACGGTTTTCATGTCCTGTATCAGGACATAAACCGTCCTTGCAGGCGATAGCGAGAACCCGGGAACAGCAAACGGGCATGAGAGACAATGGATGACGCAGACCAGGTTTTACGGCGGATCAGCAGGCAGGGATCGTGTTCTTTGATATTCAGCAGCGCGCACTCTTCAGCGCTGGCACGTACCGCTTCAACAATATGCTCACCTTCCGTTAAAGGGGCTATCAACGACAGGTATGCGTGCGGTGTAGTCTGGCTGTAATCCTGCGCCAGATACTCCGGCACAATTTCGGCATTCACACAGCGATCTTCAATCTGTACCGGCAGATCGTTCTCGTAATGAACCATGACAGAGTGAAAAATGGAGGTGCCTTCTTTGACGTTTAACACCAAAGCCTGCTGCGCGTTGGCCTGGGTTTTTTCCAGCGTCAGCACTTCGCACCGGTGCTGATGCTGACGGGCGTTGATTTCATCCGCGATGCTGCGGATTTCAAACAGCGCGGACTGACCTTTGGGCTCGGCGACAAACGTCCCCACGCCCTGCAAACGCACCAGTAAACCTTCATCCGTTAACTCACGTAGCGCCCGGTTGATGGTCATGCGGCTGAAACCATACTGAGCCACCAGCTCTGCCTCAGACGGAATGCGATCGTGAGGCTGCCAGATACCGCTGGCAATTTTTTCGCTGATCTCCTGTTTGACCTTTTCGTAAAAAGGAGCCGGAGCAGAACGGGATGGGAGCATGCGTGAGCCTTCCTTAAGCTGAAAATGTGAGTGGGTAGAATTTACAGGCATTACCCGAGCCTGATAAGCGCAACGCCATCAGGTATATCAGTGCCACCAGTGGGCGATTTGCCAGCCTAATCGCGCCGCCACGCGTGCTGCTCTGCCATCATCGTCAAAGCGTGGATTAAATTCAACCATATCCACCGCCAGGAGTTTACCGCTACGACACAGAGGCTCAATCAGTCTCAGCAGCGTCGCCAACGGTACGCCAAGCGCGGCGGGGGCCGACACGCCGGGCATTTCCCACACCGGCAGCACGTCGAGGTCGATTGTCAGATAGATGACATCCAGATTGGCAATGAACTGCGCTAACTGCGCCTGCGCCGTATCGCAATGCAGATCCTCCACCACGGTAACACCGAGCCGCTGGGCCTCATCCCAAAGCGCCTGGGTGTTTGCCGCCCGACTGACTCCGATACAGGCATAGTGAAATTCACGCTGCTGTTCATCGCAAAGCTGCGCCAACTGGCGAAATGGCGTACCGGATGTAGCTTGTTCAGCTTTGCGCAAATCGAGATGCGCATCGAAGTTGACTATCCCCACTTTCGCCTGCGGGAACGCATCCAGTACGCCCGCGCCGTGCGCAAAGGCAGTTTCGTGTCCCCCGCCCAAAACAAAGGTACGCATGTTCTCGTGCTGACAGCGCTGTACCGCATTGCGTAACGCCTGCTGCGCGCCCTCAAGATCGGGAGCCTGCGCCACAATATTTCCCAGATCCACCAGTCGATTGTGCCCATCATGACTGGCTAAATTCGCCAACGCCTTTCGCAACACATCGGACGCTCCCGCGGCGCCCGTGCGCCCCTGATTGCGTTTAACGCCTTCGTCGCAGGCAAACCCGAGTAACGCTATCTGCTCGCGGTACATTTCTGGGCTAAACGTCTGGCTCAGGGTGATAGTCTGAAACAGGCGCAGCGCATTCGGCGATTCGGCGCGGTCATCACGTCCCTGCCACAGCGCAGCTGAAGCTGGTTGCCAGTTAGTCATGCTATTTGTCCTTTGAATACGCGTTGGTAGAGTGGGTTACGCCCGGGTTCATACAGGATCTCGACCGGGAGGGTTGCATCCCACACCACAAAATCGGCCACAAACCCGGCCTTCAATTGACCGTGGGTGGCATGACGCCCCAGTGCCCGGGCCGCATGACGGGTTACGCCCGCCCATGCTTCTTCCGGCGTCAGGCCAAACTGAACACAGGCCATATTCATCGCCCAGTGCAGGCTGATAAACGGACTGGTACCGGGGTTAAAATCTGTCGCTACCGCCATCGGTACCTGATATTGACGCAGCAACGCTACCGGTGGGCGCTGCTGCTCTTTGAGGAAATAGAATGCGCCGGGCAGCAGCACGCCGACCGTACCGCTTTGGCTCATCGCCGCTACACCCGCTTCATCAAGGTATTCAATATGATCGGCGGATAGCCCGTGGTAGCGGCTTACCAACTGTGCGCCGCCAAGCAATGACAGTTGTTCGACATGACCTTTAATCGGGATGCCCAGCGCCTGCGCAGCCTGAAACACCCGCTCGCTCTGCGCCAACGAAAAACCAACGCTTTCACAGAACAGATCGACGGTCTCAAACAGCCCTTGTTCCCACAATTGCGGCAAAATGGTCTCACACACCAGCGTAATATAGCCGTCAGGATCATCCCGGTATTCCGCTGGAGTTGCATGCGCGGCCAACAGCGTCGGGCTGATTTCAACGATACTCTCTGCCGCCAGCGCTGCCACCACGCGCAATATTTTCTCTTCTGTCGTCAAATCCAGGCCGTAGCCGGATTTTATTTCCAGCAGCGTAACACCTTCTTTGATCAGCTGTTCCATCCGCTGATGAGCTACGTGTAAGAGTTGTTCATCCGTGGCGCTGCGGGTCGCCGATACGGTGGCATTGATCCCCCCACCCTGAGCGCTTATCTGCTGGTAGGAGACACCATTTAGCCGCTGCTCCCACTCACCTGCGCGGTTTCCGCCAAAGACCAGATGCGTATGGCAATCAATCAGGCCAGGCGTAATCAGCCTGCCCTGCATATCAAAAGTATTGTCATGCGTGAGATATAACGATGATTCCGGGACGATATCGCGAATCTTGCCCTGGCGGACGATCAGCGCGTGACCATCCAACAGCCCATATGGGGTACCACGTTCAGGGTCCATAGTCGCCAGACGAACATTGCGCCAGATAACATCATCAGGGAAGAATTGCTGCATTCGACTCACCACTTGTCATAGGTTGTATAGACATTTATTTTTGATTATAGGGATGTTGTCAACCTGAAGGACCGTAATTGTTATGTATTTGTGATATAAGGACTCTCCGCGCCGGGCTTTGTGGTGATAAAAACAACTTTTTACCTTTTAACCTTCCCGTTTCGCTCAACTTAGTATAAAAAAGCAGGCTTCAATGGATAACTTTTCAAAGCCCGGAGCAACCTGTGAACATATCATCAGTTTCCCGTCTGGCGCTGGCTATGGCTTTTGGCGTGACGCTGACCGCCTGTAGCTCTACGCCGCCCGATCAAATTCCTTCCGATCAGACCGCGCCAGGCACCTCTTCGCGCCCGATCCTGTCGGCCAATGAAGCGAAAAACTTCGTTGCTGCGCACTATTTTTCCGCACTGACGCCAAACACCGCGCCGTGGAGCCCTTCTTCTATTTCTCTGCCTGCACAGCCTGACTTCGTCGTTGGCCCGGCAGGGACTCAGGGCGTCACCCATACCAGCATTCAAGCCGCTGTTGATGCAGCAATCATCAAACGTACTAACAAACGTCAGTACATCGCGATTATGCCAGGCGAGTACCAGGGCACGGTATATATTCCGGCAGCAACAGGTAGCCTGACGCTGTACGGTATGGGCGAAAAACCGCTTGATGTGAAAATTGGCCAGGCCATTGACGGTGACATGAGCACCGCGGACTGGCGTCGTACGGTGAACCCAGCCGGTAAATATATGCCGGGTAAACCTGCGTGGTATATGTTTGATAATTGCCAGAACAAACGTGGCACAAATATTGGTGTGATGTGTTCTGCTGTCGTCTGGTCGCAAAATAACGGTCTGCAATTGCAGAATCTGACCATCGAAAACAACCTGGGTGACAGCGTTGATGCGGGTAACCACCCGGCCGTTGCACTGCGTACCGATGGCGATAAAGTGCAGATCAACAAGGTCAATATCCTGGGCCGCCAGAATACCTTCTTCGTGACCAATAGCGGCGTACAAAACCGTCTGGAAAACGATCGTCAGCCGCGTACGCTGGTTACCAACAGCTACATTGAAGGCGATGTGGATATCGTTTCCGGTCGCGGTGCCGTAGTGTTCGATAACACCGATTTCCGCGTAGTGAACTCCCGTACCCAGCAGGAAGCCTATGTATTCGCACCGGCTACCCTGTCAAACATCTACTACGGTTTCCTGGCGATTAATAGTCGCTTCACGGCAAGTGGCGATGGCGTGGCGCAGTTAGGCCGCTCGCTGGATGTCGATTCCAACACTAACGGTCAGGTCGTGATTCGTGACAGCGTGATTAACGAAGGCTTTAACATGGCAAAACCATGGGCTGACAGCGTTATCGCAAAACGCCCGTTTGCCGGTAATACCGGTGCGGAAGATGACAAAGGTGAAATCCAGCGTAACCTGAACGACACCAACTTCAACCGTATGTGGGAATACAACAACCGCGGTATCGGTAGCAAAGTGGTTGCTGAACCTAAGCAGTAAACGTCATTCTCTGATGTAAACCCGGCAGATTCATGCTCTGCCGGGCAATGTGCCGGATGGCGACGAAAATCGCCCTCTCCGGCATACAATTAGTGTTACACCAAACGCGACTTATTAAAGTTAATCAAACTCCCTGCCTTAATAATTTCACGCTCTTCTGCGGTCAGACTTTCCATATACACACTGATTTCACTCACCGCACCATCATCGTGAAGCACATACGCTTCGATTTCTTTACTGCACTCATCTAACGCGCGGCGAATACCGGGAATATAGATATAGTCACCCACTTCAAATGAAGGTTGCTCTGCCATCTGGAGCGGTAGCATACCCCAGTTGATAACGTTGGAACGGTAACGCTTGGTGGCATATTCCTGGGCAATATTTGCCAGGCCACCAATCACTCGCTGACAGCTCGCCGCCTGCTCGCGCGCCGAGCCATCGCCAGGTTTGACGGCGTAAATCATGCTACCAATCTCAGTATCCAACGGTTGCACATTTTCCTGACCGGCAATCTGTTGGATGCGTTCGAAAACTGACGCCAGTTCGCTGACATCGCCCCCCTCCACGCGCCTTTTTTCCAGCTCCGACGTCGCTTTACTTCTTCCCACATACCCAGGATCTCGTCGAGACAGCGTAAATTCCGCCAGTCCTAGTGGATTAGAGCGATACGACGAGGTTTCACCTGACGGGATAAGCTCATCCGTTGTTGTCACATCATCAAGGATCTTCGAGGCCACTTTCAGCAGAATATTTTCCGTTAATGCGCCCAGTTCCGGCCAGTCTTTAATGTTCGGGCCGTAAATGAGTGGTTGCTGCGTAGCCCCTTTCACGAATCCCTGGTATACGCGACTCTTATAAGGTGCAGGATTAAACGCATAGTCTGGCACCGTATCCCAGCAATCCAGATCCGTCGCAGCAGTGAGGAATCCACCGTTGGCTGCCGTAGCCGCAATTGATCGCGCATCCATCAGCGCAACGGCTGACATTTGACCATTGCCCGGTTTCGAGCCTTCACGGTTAGGGAAGTTGCGCGTGGTATGGCGGATGCTAAGACCATTGTTGATTGGCGTATCGCCCGCGCCAAAGCATGGACCGCAGAATGCGGTTCTGATGACAGCCCCCGCGCCCAGTAAATCTGTAACGACACCTTTCTGTGCTAAATCCATAAACACCGGTTGTGACGAGGGGTATACAGCAAGCGAGAAAGCATCATTACCGCAGGATTGACCACGTAATGCCTGCGCCGCAGCAATCACGTTTTCATAGTTGCCGCCCGAGCATCCAGCAATGATCCCCTGCTGTACTTTTAAGCGGCCATTTTCTACTTTATCCAACAACGAGAAGCTGGCTTTACCCTGCGCGATACGTGCAGATTCAACTTCAATCTCCCGGAGAATATCCGTCAGATTCTCATTGAGAGTATCAATCTCATAGACATTACTTGGATGGAATGGCAGCGCAATCATCGGCTTAATCGCACTCAAATCAACATAAATACAACCGTCATACCAGGCCATCGGCTGCGGACTTAGCTGGCGATAGTCTTGCTCACGTCCATGTAATGCCAGCCAACTACGAGTTTCATCATCCGTTTGCCAGACGGAGCTCAAACAGGTGGTTTCAGTGGTCATCACATCAACGCTGTTGCGAAAATCTGTTGAGAGATGGCGGATGCCAGGGCCGACAAACTCCATGACCTTATTTTTGACGTAGCCATTTTTAAATACCGCGCCAATGATCGCTAACGCCACATCCTGTGGACCAACACCTGCTGGGGGTTTCCCGGTCAGATAAACGGCAACGACGTCAGGATAATCAATGTCCCAGGTGTCGTTTAGCAACTGCTTGACCAGCTCACCGCCCCCCTCTCCTACCGCCATCGTACCCAATGCGCCGTAACGTGTATGGCTGTCTGAGCCAAGGATCATTTTGCCGCCGCCCGCCATCATTTCACGCATGTATTGATGGATAACAGCAATATGTGGCGGCACAAAGATTCCGCCGTAACGCTGTGCCGCAGACAGACCAAACATATGATCGTCACCATTAATAGTTCCCCCTACTGCACATAATGAGTTATGGCAGTTAGTCAGAACATACGGCAGCGGAAAACGTTCCATGCCAGAGGCTTTTGCAGTCTGAATAATACCGACAAAGGTAATATCGTGTGAGGCTAATGAATCAAACTTAATTTTAAGCTTATTCATATCACCGGACGTATTATGTGCGGAGAGAATCGACCACGCTATAGTTCTTTTTTTCGCATCCTCTTTGCAGATATACCCAGGCAAAGAACTCTCAGCTACAACTTCATTATTATCGGAGAGATAAACTCCTTTTTCATACAACGTAATCATTTGATACTCCGTAATCCCGTACTTATATTAGTGCGCAGTCAATTAATAATTTGAATCTGGCTTATGGTTTACAGCATGTTCCAGTTAATCAACATGCTCCACCACCACACGCCCAGGGTGATATGGACAATAAAGGTCAGTAAGGTCAGCATGCCCCCCACCAGCCACCACGATTTAATATCGTTATAGCCAACGCCAAAAATAACCGGACCTGCGGCACCGCCATAATGGGTGACCATTCCGCCATAGGAGTTAGAGAAGAGTAATGCCAGCGCGGTTAACATCAATGGTGCGCCGGAGACATTCGCCAGCATGGCAAATACCGGCATCATTGCCACAATATATGCACTGCCTGAGGCAAAGAAATATCGAACGATAATGCTCAGGAACAAAATAACGAAGAACGCCACATTGCCGTGATTACCAAAGTCGAGATTGTTTTTGAACAGTTCAGCTAACCAGTCAAAGAATTTCACTTTCGATAATAACGAACTTAACCCGATAATACCGCCATACCAGATTAAGGTATTCCAGCCGCCCTTATTTTTAACCACATCATCCCAGGTAACCACGCCTAACAAAAGCATCATACCCATTACGACAATCGCTACCGTTGATTCATCAACGCTAAGGCTTTTACTGAAAATCCATCCCAATAACGCAAGGACGAAGATACCCAGCAGCATTTTTTCGCGCCCTTTCATTGGCCCTAAATCCTGAAGCCCGGCTTTAGCAATAGTTTTGTTATCAACCTTTTTAATTTCAGGTGGATACATAAAATAGATAACTAAAGGCGTTACCAACAGCATAACCAGTCCAGGCAAAGCTGCTGCGAGTGCCCATCCCCCCCAGCTCAGTTGTAAATGACAGATATCATTGATCATCTTCAACGCCAGAATGTTTCCTGCCATCGCAGTAAAAAACATATAGCTGGTCGTTTTGGTAACCATATAGACCGTCATCATCAGGTAGTGGCCGACACGGCGCGGGCTCTTATCTGGCTCAGAGCCCAGCGCCACCGCCACGCTATTGATAATGGGCAATACAATTCCTCCCGCTCGCGCGGTATTTGACGGTGTTGCCGGAGCTAACACCAGATCAAGGAATACGGTCACATAGCCAAGGCCAAGCGTGGTGTTACCAATTTTACCGATCAGAATATAAGCAATGCGCTTACCCAGCCCCGTCGTCACAAAAGCAGCACTTAACGTAAATGCGGAGAAAACCAGCCATGTCGTACCGGAAGCATAACCGCTCAGTACGCTGCTGGTCTTCAGTACGCCATGGCCTAAATTACCGACAACTACCATAGAGGCGGCAACGGCAATCAATAGCACCACCGGTTCAGGAAACGGTTTAATCACCAGTCCGACAATGGCCGAAAGATAAATACCAAACAGCACCCACGCTAGTTCACTTAATCCCGCAGGGGCAGGAATCAAACCAATAATACAGGGGATCGCTAATATTAAAATTAGCTTCCATAATGATTTAACGTTCATTTATTAATCCTGAATAATCTATACAGGCAATACAGTATTTTTCGTTTTTCTGCGATCGCAGAGAAATGGGGCCAATGCTGTCAGGGAAGGAAAACATCACCAGCGAATATTTTTCTGGCGGTACGAATAACCGAAGCTCTGATAGTTTCAGGTTCATCCCCTTTATTGGTTAAATGAATATCAAGAGTGCCGCCAGGATGTTCGATAGTGATATTCCCGTAATGCGCCCCCGCCGTTACCTGACGCGAAACAGTACCGTTAATGACACAGCTGCTGGCGATAGCTATCGCCCCGGTAATCGCCAGCGCTTTATGGCAAGAGTGCGGCATAAAATAACGAACATTAATTTCGCCGTCGTGTTGAGGTGCAGAGATGAGAATCGGTTTTGGGAGAACCTTATTGCTGACATCACCCAGCCCCATAGCTTCACCGGCCTGTAAACGAATAGACTCAATGCGCGACAATAATTCGTTGTCTGCATCCAGTTCTTCCGCTGATTCATAGCCCGTTTTCCCAAGGTATTCGGCAGGAATAATTACGACAGGTGTCGCCATATCCATACAGGTCACCGGAACTGAGTTGATATAATCGATGTGTTGGCCCGTCGGAAAAATATGCCCGGTTTTAGAACCTGCGGCATTAAGAAACGTCAACGCAATAGGGGCCGATGTTCCCGGGACACCGTCAATTCTTGCCGTTCCTTCATACTCAACAACACCATGCGGCGTCTGTATATCAGCTTCGATAAACGTGTTGGTGTTCACATTGCGAATGCGTACGCGGGTGGTCGGCGTAGAAGCAGCAATCAACCCCTTTTCAATAGCAAACGCACCAACGGCGGAAAGCATATTGCCACAGTTGGGTGTGGTATCGACCCGTTGCTCATGTACCAGTACCTGAGCAAATAAATAATCGATATCAGCGTTGGGGTCGTTTGAAAGACTAATAATCGCGACTTTACTGGTTAACGGATTGCCACCGCCAATGCCATCTATTTCCAACGCATTGCCAGAACCCATAATCCCGATCAATATTTCATCCCGCTGTTTTTCTTCTTCTGGTAAATCTTGTGCTAATAAAAATGCACCCCTGGAGGTTCCTCCACGCATCATAACGCAAGGTATTTTTTTCATAACAATGCTCTCAATATTATTTCCACTACATATATGGTTGCATGTCATGAATAGGGTGGCTAATGACTTTGTTTGTGTGATTAGTGATTTATTTTTATTAATTAAAATTTATGAATTGCGGATACACTGAACACTTTCATCTTAGACAGGGGCTTCCCTGATTGAGTCCGGAGTCAAAATGAAACACGAGTTATCGAGCATGAAGGCATTTGTTACGTTGGCAGAGTCCGATTCTTTTAACAATGCCGCCAAGTTACTCAATATTACGCAACCTGCATTAACGCGCAGGATTAAAAAAATGGAAGAGTATTTACACACCCAGCTATTTGAAAGAACAACTCGCAAAGTCACATTAACAAAAGCGGGGGCAATGCTTTTACCTGAAGCCAGAGAATTAATTAGAGCGTTGGATGAGACCATTTTTAACATCAGTGAAATGAATGTTCATCATCACGGCATAGTGACATTAGCCTGTATTCCTACCGCGGTTTTCTATTTCTTGCCGTTGGCAATTGGAAAATTTAATGAACGATATCCCAATATCAAAGTGCGAATTATTGAACAAGGTACGAATAATTGTATGGAATCCGTACTTTGTAATGAGGCAGATTTTGGAATAAACATGAACAACATCACAAATTCCTCTATCGAGTTCACTCCACTGGTTAATGAACCGTTTGTTCTGGCTTGTCGACGCGATCATCCGCTCGCTAATAAGCTGTTGGTTGAGTGGCAAGAATTGCTGAATTACAAACTGATAGGCGTTCGTTCCTCAAGCGGTAACCGATTATTGATTGAACAACATTTGTCCGATAAACCGTGGAAGTTGAACTGGTTTTACGAGGTTCGTCATCTGTCCACTTCGCTGGGTCTGGTTGAAGCTGGACTAGGTGTTTCCGCATTACCAGGGTTAGCAATGCCGCAAACGCCGCATCCAACGCTGATAGGGATCCCACTGGTTGAGCCTGTGATTAGACGCACGCTGGGAGTTATTCGGCGTAAAGACGCTATCCTCTCCCCTCCCGCTGAACGTTTCTTCTCTCTTCTGCTTAATTTATGGGCAGATGATACAGATAGCCTTTGGACATCAGTGGCTAAGTGTCAGGAAAACATGTCGTTTGCTAAATAAGCAAAAAAAATCCGCAATCTTCACAAGATTGCGGATCGTTTGTAACGCCTGGCGTTTTAGTACGCGTTAACCACCACCCACATCGGGCCTTGTCCTACCGCGTAACGACCTTTCTCCGTCAACAGTCCTTGTTCGCCAGCAATCTCGTATACCGCGATATGGTGCGATTTTTGCCCGGCTGCAATCAGGTATTTACCTCTGTTATCGATATTAAAACCGCGCGGCTGAGTTTCGGTAGGCTGGAAACCTTCTTTGGTCAGCACGCTGCCATCTTCAGAGACGCTAAAGACCGTAATCAGGCTGGCGGTACGATCACAGGCATACAGATGACGACCATCCGGTGTGATGTGAATATCTGCTGCCCAACGGGTATCCGCGAAATCAGCAGGCATCATATCCAGCGTCTGCACACACTCAATCTTGCCGTAAGGATCTTTCAGCTCCCAGACATCAACAGAGCTGTTCAGTTCATTCACGCAGTAGGCATATTGCTTATTCGGATGGAACGCCATATGACGCGGGCCCGCGCCTTCAACGGTAGTCACTTCAGCTGGTTCCTGCGCAACCAGATGGCCATCATCGCTAACGTCAAACAGGCAGATACGATCCTGTTTCAACGCCGGAACCCACAGGGTACGGTTATCCGGAGAGATGTTGGCTGAGTGGCAACCATCCAGACCTTCTACCACGTCAACCAGTTCCACCGGCAGGCCATCTTCCAGACGCGTGACGCTCACGCTACCCGCATTATAAGAGCCTACGAACACGAAACGTCCCTGATGATCGGTAGAAATATGCGTCGGGCTACCCGGCAGCGCAGACTCTGCCGCGAAGGTCAGCGCTCCGTCATCAGGCGCAATACGATAAGCCAACACGCGAAACTCCGGGCGCACACCAACATAGAGGTAACGCTTATCCGGGCTGACGACCATCGGCTGTACCTGACCCGGTACATCAACCACCTGCGTCAGCGTCAGAGAACCATCGTGATTCAGGCTCCAGACGTGGATTTGCTGACTTTCAGGGCTGGCGGTATAAACGGTTTGCTTCATGAATACTCCTTTGCTTTTTGGCAGGTGGCTGCAATTGCCTGACACACGCCTAAGGTAGACGCTTTTAACGGTGAATGCTTAATTAAGGCTCAGAATTTTGTCCGGCTCCCGTCTCGGTGTACCATTCCAGCAGACAAAATTCTCAACCTTAATCTGGAAAAAACTATGACCGCACGCGTGATTGCCCTGGATTTAGACGGTACCCTGTTGACCCCGAAAAAAACCTTGCTGCCATCCTCCCTCGAAGCGCTCTCGCGCGCCAGAGAAGCAGGCTACCAACTTATCATTGTCACAGGTCGCCATCACGTTGCTATTCATCCTTTTTATCAGGCACTGGCGCTGGATACACCTGCAATTTGCTGTAACGGTAC
Source organism: Citrobacter sp. Cpo012 (assembly GCF_030333015.1). Lineage (NCBI taxonomy): Bacteria > Pseudomonadati > Pseudomonadota > Gammaproteobacteria > Enterobacterales > Enterobacteriaceae > Citrobacter > Citrobacter sp. Cpo012. The sequence goes on from NZ_JAOWGR010000043.1 coordinate 227,935, forward strand.
CTACTTGTATGATTATCAGGCAAAAAAGGTACTGGAATCCGATCCCCTCCCGGTAGACCAGGCATTACAGCTGATCGAAATGCTGGATGAACATCAGATCCACGGGCTGATGTATGTGGATGAGGCCATGCTGTATGAGCGCCCAACCGGGCATGTGGTGCGTACCGCTAACTGGGCGCAAACTCTGCCGCCGGAACAGCGCCCGACCTTCACCCAGGTTCCTTCGCTGGCGCAGGCCGCACATGACGTCAACGCCGTCTGGAAATTTGCCCTGACCGACGAAGATATTCCGAAACTGCAGCAGTTTGGCCAGTACGTTGAGCAACAGCTGGGACTGGAGTGTGAATGGTCCTGGCATGATCAGGTCGACATTGCTCGTAAAGGCAACAGCAAAGGACGACGCCTTACCCAGTGGATTGAAGCACAGGGCGGGTCAATGGAAAACGTGATTGCCTTTGGTGATAACTTTAACGATATCAGCATGCTGGAAGCCGCAGGTACCGGTGTGGCGATGGGCAACGCGGATGACGCGGTCAAAGCCCGCGCCAACATCGTGATTGGTGACAACACCACAGACAGCATCGCGAAATTTATCTACTCCCACCTGCTGTAATCAGGCGGTAATCGATACGCTCTTAATTTGCGCGTACAGCCACAGGCCAGGTTTGATACCCAGTTCATCCCTGGCCCATGGGCTAATCCTCGCCCACAGCGTCTTACCGCCCACCTCAAGCTGAACTTCCACCTGACCGTTATCGTCATAACATTGCGCGACTTTTGCCCGGAGAACGTTACGAATACTGGTCTGCTGGGGTGGTTGGAGCACCAGTGAAACATCAGAGGCCTGAATACGAATACGCAGCGCGGTTTGCAGCGGTTGCTCCAGCTTATTGACCCACAGATGCTGATCGCCGAGCGCCAGCGCGGTCATCGCATAGTGTGGATGATGTTCCAGCACGCTGACTTTCAGAATACTGCTTTGCTGTTCCTTAGGCAGCCAGGGGTGCATCACGCTGCTACCCCAGACATCTTCCAGCGAACCAAACGCTTTGACCTGCCCGTTCTCCAGCACCATCACTTTATCCGCCAGGTGCAAAATCTCATCAAGCGAGTGGCTGACATACAGCATCGGAATATTGATTTCACGTGCAAGGCGTTGCAGGTAAGGCAGCAGTTCGCGTTTACGCGGTATATCCAGCGAGGCTAACGGCTCATCAAGCAGCAATAACTCAGGCGCGGTCAGCAGCGCCCGACCGATGGCGACACGCTGCTTTTCACCGCCAGAAAGACCGCCAGGCAGACGGTCAAGCAGCGGTTCAATGCCCAACAACGCCACCAGCTTATCAAACTGTCCGGCCATGCTTTTCGCCATTCCGTAACGCAGGTTGCCGCGCACTTTATAGTGCGGGAACAGGCGCGCATCCTGGAAAACATAGCCCACCCGGCGTTTTTCCGGCGTTAAACAGATACCGTTCTCGACGTCGTTTAGGACCCGACCGTTGAGCACGATGCGTCCGGACTGCGGCTGCGTCAGGCCGCTGATGGCGTTAATCAGTGAGGTTTTGCCCGCACCGGAAACGCCAAAAATAGCGGTGATGCCGCTGGCTGGCAGCGTTTCGTTGAGCGTCAGGCAATGCGTCCCCAGCGTCTGGGAGAAATTGAGTTCCAGCATAATTATCGCCCCGTCCGCTCACGGCTAATACGCGCCAGCCATTCAGAAATCAGCAGCGAGATCAGCGCTAACACAATAGAAATGATACACAACCTCGCCGCCGCGCTTTCGCCGCCGGGAGTCTGGATCAGGGTATACATCGCCGAAGGAATGGTGCGGGTTTCGCCAGGAATGTTGGAAACAAAAGTAATGGTTGCGCCGAATTCCCCGAGGGAACGCGCGAACGCCAGCACCGTACCGACAATAATGCCGGGCAGCATCAGCGGTAGCGTAATGGTCATGAATACACGCCAGCGTCCGGCTCCCAGCGTGCGGGCCGCCTGCTCCAGCTTGACGTCGACACCTTCCAGCGCCAGACGAATTGCCCGTACCATCAGAGGAAAAGACATCACCGCCGCAGCCAGTACCGCACCGCGCCAGCTAAAGGCAAAGGTAATGCCAAACCAGTCGTACAACCATTCGCCAATGAATCCGCGCCGCCCCATGGCGACCAACAGCAGATAGCCCACCACGACCGGCGGCAGAACCAGCGGCAAATGCAGAACGCTGTCGAGCAGCGCTTTGCCCGGGAACTTGCATCGCACAAGCAGCCAGGCAAAGAAGATCCCAAACGGCAAACTAAACAACACAGCCAGGGAAGAAACTTTCAGGCTCAGGATGACGGCCTGCCATTCAGGATCGGTCAGTATCATTACTTGGTCGTAAATCCATAACGTTTAAAGATTTCAGCAGCCTGCGGTCCTTTCAGGTAATCATAGAACGCGCTAACCGTTGCGTTTTTGTGCCCATCAACAATCGCGATAGGGTATTCCACTTTTTTGTGCGAATCTTCCGGGAAAGTCGCAACAACTTTTACGCCCTTACTGGCGACAGCATCGGAACCATAGACGATCCCCAGCGGCGCTTCGTTACGTTCTACCAGCGCCAGCGCACCGCGCACGTCTTCAGCAGGAGCCAGTTTCGGGGCCAGGGTATCCCATGCACCCAATTTTTGCAGCGCTTCTTTGGCATAAATGCCCGCCGGAACATGTTCTGGATCGCCAACAGCCAGGCGTCCACCATTCAACAGACTGGTCCAGTTGGTTTTACTGTCAATGGTGAAGTCTTTCTGTGCGCTGGCTTTCGGCGCAACCACCACCAGACTGTTACCCAACAGCGTTTCACGCGATGCGGTATCAATCGACTTCTTGTCTACCGCGTAGTCCATCCATTTCTGATCGGCAGAAATAAACAGATCGGCCGGTGCGCCTGCTTCAATCTGACGCGCCAGTGTGGAAGAAGAAGCAAAAGAGGAGACAACATCAACGTTCTTCTCTTTTTTATATTGCGTTGCAATGTCCTGCATCGCGTTGGTCAGCGAAGCCGCTGCAAAAACGGTAATCTTTCCTTCATCCGCCAGCGCATGCCCGGCAACGGTAAGAGAAAGTGTTGCCCCTGCAAACAAGCGTAACCATGTACGTGCCATCTGTAACTCCTTTGCGTTTCGTTATGTAGGCGCAAATATAACGAGTAAACCAGGATTTTCCCAGTGGTTATTGATACCAATTAGAGGTTACACAAAGAAAATATCGGCAGGGAAAGCAAGATCTTGAGAAAACGAGTTGGCAGGCAAAAAATATAAACGCCCGACTGAGCGGGCGTTTGGGGAATCAATGATTCTGTCTGGACTGGTCTTTCTGACCGATAGAGGAGAAGATGTTGAACACTTCACCCAGTCCGTAAATCAGCCCCAGGATGACAGCCATCACCACAGGAACCATAATTACGGCGAATACCAGACTTTTCAATAACTCTAACATGGTCAACTCCAGATATAGTCCTTAGTTGTATTCTAACCACATAACACAGAAAAGCACTCCCCTTTTGTGCGGTTGGCTTTGCGCGCGCGCGGTTTTCCGTCACAATACCCCTTTTGCCAGGAGCTTGTGATGCAGGCCGAAATCCTTCTTACGCTGAAACTTCAGCAAAAACTGTTTGCCGATCCCCGTCGCATTTCTCTGCTTAAGCACATTGCACTTTCCGGCTCCATCAGTCAGGGCGCGAAGGATGCAGGTATCAGCTATAAAAGCGCCTGGGATGCGATTAACGAAATGAATCAGCTCAGCGAGCAGACGCTGGTTGAGCGCGCCACTGGCGGTAAAGGCGGCGGCGGCGCGGTATTAACGCGCTACGGCCAACGCTTAATCCAGCTGTATGATTTATTGGCGCAAATCCAACAGAAAGCCTTCGATGTTTTGAGCGATGACGACGCACTCCCGCTCAATAGCCTGCTGGCGGCGATCTCTCGCTTTTCGCTGCAAACCAGCGCCCGTAACCAGTGGTTTGGCACCATTACCGCCCGCGACCACGATCAGGTTCAACAGCATGTCGACGTGCTGCTGGCGGATGGCGAAACGCGCCTGAAAGTGGCAATCACTGCACAAAGCGGCGAGCGTCTCGGGCTTGAGGAAGGCAAAGAAGTACTGATTCTGTTGAAAGCGCCGTGGGTAGGAATCACTCAGGACGACGCCATCGCTCAGGCCGCCGATAACCAGTTGCAGGGCACAATCAGCCATATCGAACGCGGAGCGGAGCAGTGCGAAGTGTTGATGACCTTGCCAGACGGCCAGACGCTGTGCGCGACTTTGCCGATAGAGCAGGCCCACACATTAACGGAAGGCGCTAACGTCACAGCATATTTTAATGCGGACAGGGTGATTATCGCCACACTGTGCTGAGTTAATTGACATCAGCCTGAAGAACACGTATCCCTGTTATTCATCGCTGCAAATAATGGGATACAAAATGTCATCATTGCAAATTTCGCAAGGCACGTTTCGTCTTAGCGACACAAAAACGCTCCAGTTAGATGCGTTGACGTTAAACGCGGGTGATAGCTGGGCGTTTGTTGGCTCTAACGGCAGCGGGAAATCTGCGCTGGCCCGCGCGCTGGCGGGCGAGTTACCGCTTCTGAAAGGCGAACGTCACTGTCAGTTCACACGTATTACCCGACTCTCTTTTGAGCAGCTACAAAAGCTGGTCAGCGACGAGTGGCAGCGAAACAACACCGATCTTCTTAGTCCCGGTGAAGACGACACCGGGCGCACTACCGCAGAAATCATTCAGGACGAAGTTCACGACCCCGCCCGCTGCGCTGCACTGGCGCAGCAGTTTGGCATTTCATCCCTACTTAACAGGCGTTTCAAATACCTTTCCACCGGTGAAACGCGCAAAACCCTACTCTGCCAGGCATTAATGTCCACACCGGATTTACTGATCCTTGATGAACCCTTTGACGGGCTGGACGTGGCGTCCCGTCGCCAGTTAGCAGAGTTGCTCGCTGAGTTGCACCAGGCCGGTTTAACGTTGGTACTGGTGCTTAATCGCTTTGATGAAATTCCCGAATTCGTGCAGTTTGCCGGCGTACTTGCCGACTGCACGCTGACGGAAACCGGTGCAAAACCCGACCTTCTGCAACAGGCATTAATCGCTCAGCTTGCACATAGCGAACGGCTGGAAGGCATCCAGTTACCCGAACCGGATGAGCCTTCGGTGCGCCACACGTTGTCAGATAACGAGCCGCGCATTGTGCTTAACGACGGCACCGTCTCGTATAACGATCGCCCTATCCTGCATCATCTGAGCTGGCGGGTAAATCCGGGGGAACACTGGCAAATCATCGGCCCCAACGGTGCGGGGAAATCAACCCTGCTCAGTTTAATCACCGGCGATCATCCCCAGGGATATAGCAACGACCTGACCCTGTTTGGCCGCCGCCGGGGCAGCGGTGAAACTATCTGGGATATCAAAAAACATATTGGCTATGTCAGCAGCAGCCTGCATCTGGATTACCGGGTAAGTACGACAGTTCGCAACGTTATTCTCTCCGGTTATTTCGATTCAATCGGCATTTATCAGGCCGTCTCCGACAGGCAGCACAAGCTGGTACAACAGTGGCTGGATATTCTGGGCATCGATAAACGTACCGCGGATGCGCCATTTCATAGTCTTTCCTGGGGGCAGCAGCGGCTGGCATTGATTGTTCGTGCACTGGTGAAACATCCTACGTTGCTGATCCTCGATGAACCGTTGCAAGGATTAGATCCGCTCAACCGTCAACTGATCCGTCGGTTTGTGGATGTCCTGATCGGTGAAGGTGAAACTCAGCTTTTGTTTGTCTCTCATCACGCCGAAGATGCCCCGGCCTGCATTACCCATCGGCTAGAGTTTGTACCCGAGGGTGATATCTACGCCTATCGACAAACCTCTCTGCGTTAATTTTCATGCCAGGGCGTTTATCACGCCCTTTTTTCTGCTTTTTTTTCAGACAAGTGCTGAAATAACAACCTAACATAATGATTTATAATAAAGTAACTGGCAGCATCGAGTGAAAACACCGGAGTGTAAACGATTCCACTAATTTATTCCGTGTCACACTTTTCGCATCTTTGTTATGCTATGGTTATTGCATACCATAGGCTTAACGGAGCGAATTATGAGAGTATTGGTTACAGGTGGTAGCGGTTACATTGGAAGCCACACTTGCGTGCAGTTGCTGAAAAACGGTCACGAAGTGGTGATCCTGGATAATCTCTGCAACAGCAAGCGTAGCGTACTGCCCGTCATTGAGCGTTTAGGCGGCAAGCATCCGACCTTCGTGGAAGGAGACATCCGTAACGAAGCGCTGATAACCGAAATTCTGCACGATCATGCCATTGATACGGTCATCCATTTTGCCGGTTTAAAAGCCGTTGGAGAATCCGTTGCCAAGCCGCTGGAGTACTATGACAACAACGTCAACGGCACTCTGCGTCTGGTGAATGCAATGCGCGCTGCCAACGTGAAAAACTTCATTTTCAGCTCCTCCGCGACCGTCTATGGCGATCAGCCGCAAATTCCTTACGTTGAAAGCTTCCCCACCGGCACGCCGCAAAGTCCGTACGGCAAAAGCAAGCTGATGGTGGAACAGATCCTGACCGATCTGCAAAAAGCACAGCCCGACTGGAGCATTGCCCTGCTGCGCTACTTTAACCCGGTTGGCGCTCATCCATCGGGAGATATGGGGGAAGATCCGCAAGGTATTCCAAACAACCTGATGCCTTACATCGCGCAGGTTGCCGTTGGCCGTCGCGAATCTCTTGCCATATTTGGCAATGACTACCCTACTGAAGATGGCACCGGCGTACGCGACTACATCCACGTGATGGATCTCGCCGACGGCCATGTTGCTGCCATGGAAAAACTGGCGGGTAAACAGGGCGTACATATTTACAACCTCGGTGCAGGCATCGGCAGCAGCGTGCTGGACGTGGTCAACGCCTTCAGCAAAGCTTGCGGTAAACCGGTGAATTACCATTTCGCCCCGCGCCGTGATGGCGATCTTCCGGCCTACTGGGCTGACGCCAGCAAAGCCGATCGCGAGCTCAACTGGCGCGTGACCCGCACACTGGATGAAATGGCACAAGATACCTGGCACTGGCAGTCACGCCACCCGCAGGGATATTCGGATTAAGGACCAATCATGACGCAATTCAATCCTGTCGATCATCCACATCGCCGTTTTAACCCGCTCACCGGGCAGTGGATCCTCGTATCACCACATCGCGCCAAACGCCCGTGGCAAGGGGCGCAGGAAACTCCGTCTAAGCAGGTACTGCCTGCACATGACCCGGACTGCTTCCTGTGCGCTGGCAATACGCGCGTTACCGGCGACAAAAACCCGGATTACACCGGGACCTATGTCTTTACCAATGACTTTGCGGCGCTGATGTCCGATACCCCGGACGCGCCGGACAGTCACGATCCGTTAATGCGATGCCAGAGCGCGCGCGGTACCAGCCGTGTAATTTGCTTCTCGCCCGATCACAGCAAAACGCTGCCGGAACTCAGCGTCCCTGCGCTAACAGAAATTGTGAAAACGTGGCAGGAACAGACTGAAGACTTAGGCAAAACCTATCCCTGGGTGCAGGTATTTGAGAATAAAGGCGCAGCGATGGGGTGCTCAAACCCGCACCCACACGGACAAATTTGGGCCAACAGCTTTTTGCCTAACGAAGCCGAACGTGAAGATTGCCTGCAGAAAGCGTACTTCGCCGAACAAGGCGCGCCGATGCTCGTTGATTACGTCCAGCGTGAGCTGGCGGACGGCAGCCGTACGGTCGTAGAAACCGAGCACTGGCTGGCGGTTGTCCCTTACTGGGCCGCGTGGCCGTTCGAAACGCTGCTGCTGCCGAAAGCGCACGTGTTGCGAATTACCGATTTGACCGACGAACAGCGTGCTGACCTGGCGCTGGCGTTGAAAAAACTGACCAGTCGTTACGACAACCTGTTCCAGTGCTCATTCCCCTATTCTATGGGCTGGCACGGCGCACCGTTTAACGGTGAAGAAAACCAACACTGGCAGTTGCACGCACACTTTTATCCACCGCTGCTGCGTTCCGCAACCGTGCGTAAATTTATGGTCGGATATGAAATGCTGGCAGAAACCCAGCGCGACCTGACGGCAGAACAAGCGGCTGAACGACTGCGTGCGGTCAGCGACATCCATTTTCGCGAATCCGGAGTTTAAATAATGAGTCTGAAAGAAAAAACACAATCTCTGTTTGCTGAAACATTTGGCTACCCTGCCACCCATACTATTCAGGCACCGGGTCGTGTGAACCTGATCGGTGAACATACCGATTATAACGACGGCTTCGTTCTGCCCTGCGCTATCGACTATCAAACCGTTATCAGCTGTGCGGCACGCGACGATCGAAAAGTCCGTGTGATCGCCGCTGATTACGACAATCAGGTTGATGAGTTCTCGCTTGATGCGCCAATTATCGCTCATGACAGCCAGCAGTGGTCAAACTACGTGCGTGGCGTAGTGAAACATCTGCAAAAGCGCAATAACGCCTTTGGCGGCGCGGATCTGGTGATCAGCGGTAACGTCCCGCAGGGTGCGGGCTTAAGCTCTTCTGCCTCACTGGAAGTCGCTGTGGGTACGGTATTCCAGCAGCTCTATCATCTGCCGCTCGACGGCGCGCAGATTGCCCTGAATGGCCAGGAAGCTGAAAACCAGTTTGTCGGCTGTAACTGCGGCATTATGGATCAACTGATCTCGGCACTTGGTAAGAAAGATCATGCGCTACTGATCGACTGCCGAACGCTGGGCACCAAAGCCGTTTCCATGCCTGAGGGCGTAGCGGTGGTGATCATCAACAGTAACTTTAAACGCACATTGGTCGGTAGCGAATACAATACCCGTCGCGAACAGTGTGAAACCGGCGCGCGTTTCTTCCAGCAGCCAGCGCTGCGTGATGTCAGCCTTGAAGCGTTTAACGCCGTCGCCCACGAACTGGATCCGATTGTCGCCAAACGCGTTCGCCACGTGATCACGGAAAATGCGCGTACCGTTGAAGCCGCACAGGCGCTGGAAAAAGGCGACCTGCTGCGCATGGGCCAACTGATGGCGGAATCTCACGCCTCAATGCGCGATGACTTTGAAATTACCGTGCCGCAAATTGATACGCTGGTCGAGATTGTCAAAGCGACCATCGGCGATAAAGGCGGTGTCCGTATGACCGGCGGCGGCTTCGGCGGCTGCATCGTGGCGCTGATCCCGCAAGATTTGGTACCTGCCGTACAGCAGGCCGTCGCGGAACAATACGAAGCAAAAACCGGTATCAAAGAAACATTCTACGTCTGCAAACCTTCACAAGGAGCAGGACAATGTTAAGCGAAATCCCTGTGCAGGCTCCGGACGGTCAGCCGTTTCGCCTGCTCACCCTGCGCAATGACGCAGGGATGGTCGTCACGCTCATGGACTGGGGCGCGACGCTGCTCTCTGCTCGTATTCCGCTTAGCGATGGTAGCGTGCGTGAAGCATTGCTCGGGTGCGCCAGTCCGGAACAATACCCGGAGCAGGCTGCGTTTCTGGGCGCTTCAATTGGTCGCTACGCTAACCGTATCGCCAACAGCCGCTATACCTTTGCCGGCGAAACCGTTGAGTTGGTACCAAGTCAAGGCGACAACCAGCTGCACGGCGGGCCAGACGGTTTCGACAAACGTCGCTGGCAGATAGTCAATCAGAATGACCGTCAGGTGCTGTTCGCCTTAACATCTGACGATGGCGACCAGGGTTTCCCTGGCCATCTATGCGCCACCGCGCAGTATCGCCTGACTGACGATAATCGTATTTCGATAACCTACCGCGCCACGGTCGATAAGCCCTGTCCGGTGAATCTGACGAATCACGTTTATTTTAACCTCGACGGTGACAAAACGGATGTCCGCCAGCATAAGCTGCAAATTATGGCGGACGAGTACTTGCCGGTTGATGAAATGGGCATTCCGCATGACGGGCTGAAATCCGTCGCTGGTAGCACTTTCGATTTCCGCTCGGCTAAAATCATTAGCAGTGAATTTCTTGCCGATGACGATCAGCGCAAGGTAAAAGGTTACGATCACGCCTTCCTGCTTCAGGCACAGGGCAATGCGCGTACGCCGGTCGCCCGACTGTGGTCCCAGGATGAAAAACTGCAGATGGTGGTATACACCTCCGCCCCGGCATTGCAGTTTTACTCCGGCAACTTCCTCGGCGGTACACCATCTCGTGGGCCTGATGCCTACGAAGACTGGCAAGGTCTGGCGCTGGAAAGTGAGTTTCTCCCGGACAGCCCAAACCATCCAGAGTGGCAGCAGCCGGACTGCTTCTTACGCCCGGGTGAAGAGTATGCCAGCGTGACGGAATATCAGTTTATTCCAGTCTGATCCTTTCCCCTCACAGGCCCGATGACGTAACGTAGCGGGCCTGTTATTTGTTTATCACAGTAGAACCGCTCAAATCCCCACCACTCAAAGACAAAATCGCAACCTTGAATTCACAAGAACCTTACACTGTGGCGCTATTTTCGCTATGGTTATGCGTAAGCATTGCCGCTGACGCTTTACGGCAATATAATGAGAATTATTATCATTCAATATGATTTATAGGAGTGAGTGTATGGCTGTAACTAAGCTGGTTCTGGTACGTCACGGTGAAAGTCAGTGGAACAACGAAAACCGTTTTACCGGTTGGTATGACGTTGATCTGTCAGAGAAAGGCGTGGGCGAAGCAAAAGCGGCAGGTAAACTGCTGAAAGAAGAAGGCTACAGCTTCGATTTTGCTTATACTTCTGTGCTGAAACGTGCCATCCACACCCTGTGGAACGTACTGGACGAACTGGATCAGGCCTGGCTGCCGGTTGAAAAATCCTGGAAACTGAACGAACGTCATTACGGCGCGCTGCAGGGTCTGAACAAAGCTGAAACCGCTGAAAAATACGGTGACGAGCAGGTTAAGCAATGGCGTCGCGGCTTTGCGGTAACGCCACCGGAACTGACCAAAGATGACGAGCGTTATCCGGGTCACGATCCGCGTTATGCGAAGTTGACCGACAAAGAGTTACCGGTTACCGAAAGCCTGGCGCTGACCATCGATCGCGTTATCCCCTACTGGAACGAAACCATTCTGCCGCGCATGAAAAGCGGTGAGCGCGTAATTATCGCCGCTCACGGTAACTCTCTGCGTGCGCTGGTTAAATACCTGGATAACATGGGCGAAGATGAGATCCTTGAACTGAACATCCCAACCGGCGTACCGCTGGTATATGAGTTCGACGAAAACTTCAAACCAATCAAACATTACTATCTGGGTAATGCTGACGAGATCGCAGCAAAAGCGGCAGCCGTTGCGAACCAGGGTAAAGCGAAGTAATTTTCATCTTGGGTCAAACGAAAAAAGCGTGGAATGCTCCACGCTTTTTTATTGCCGGATGACGGCGTTGCCTTATCCGGCCTACCGAGCGTAGCCCGGATGAATTTTTTAACCGCGGCGCGCTTTTACAGCATCCGCCAGCTGGCGCAATACTGCATCGGTATCTTCCCAGCCAATGCAGGCGTCGGTGATGCTCTTACCGTAGGTCAGCGGCTCACCGCTATCCGGGTTCTGATTACCTTCTACCAGATGGCTTTCGATCATCACACCAATAATTGCTTTTTCGCCCCCAGCAACTTGTCCGCAAACATCTTTCGCGACATCCATCTGCTTTTTGAACTGCTTGCTGGAGTTGGCATGGCTAAAGTCGATCATCACCTGCGCTGAAAGCCCTGCTTTGATCAGACCTTCTTTCACATCGGCAACGTGCTGAGCACTGTAGTTCGGCTCTTTGCCGCCGCGCAAAATAATATGGCAATCGCCATTACCACTGGTATTTACGATCGCCGAATGACCCCATTTGGTCACAGACAGGAAGCAGTGCGGCGCTCCTGCGGCGTTAATCGCATCAATCGCTACTTTTATCGTGCCATCAGTACCGTTTTTAAAGCCAACCGGGCAGGACAGACCAGACGCCAATTCGCGGTGCACCTGAGATTCTGTGGTACGTGCCCCAATCGCGCCCCAGCTCATCAGGTCGGCGAGGTATTGCGGCGTAATCATATCGAGGAATTCACCCGCAGCAGGCAATCCGCTGTCATTGATATCCAGCAGCAGTTTACGCGCAATGCGCAGCCCATCGTTGATCTGGAAGCTGTTGTCCATGTGCGGATCGTTGATAAGCCCTTTCCAGCCGACGGTAGTTCGCGGTTTTTCAAAATAGACCCGCATAACGATTTCAAGCTCGCCTTTTAACTCTTCACGCAGTGCCAGCAGGCGAGCGGCATACTCTTTGGCGGCTGCCGGATCATGAATAGAGCAAGGCCCAATCACTACCAGCAGGCGATCGTCACTCCCTTTCAGGATTTTATGAATCGCCTTACGGGCATGAGCCACCGTGTTTGCGGCATTTTCAGTAGCGGGGAATTTTTCCAACAATGCGACTGGCGGTAATAACTCGTTGATCTCTTTAATGCGTAAATCGTCGTTCTGATAATTCATGATTATTCCAGCGTTGCCATACTTATATAAATGAATGCAATCCCTCCAATCTATATCTTCAGTCATAAAGTGTAAACGGGGTTTTACACTTTGGACGGATTAATCCTGGAATTGGCCAAAAAAACGCAATAAAGTAGCGAAAAACGAGATCCAACCTACAATTTATAACTGTAACGGCTTTAATTTTCATAAATTTCAAGATTCTATGCTGGGTTTAATTTCTCTGGCAAAACTATTAACCACATATTGATGATGTAACTGGCACATGCACTGTTGGAAGACGTTATCCGACATATCGACCATAACAGGAGCATATTATGCATATGACAAAGCTGGCTTCACTCTTTCTTACCGCTACACTCAGCCTCGCCAGCGGCGCGGCGCTGGCAGCTGAAACCAATACGCAGTCCAATAACGGCCAGGCAAATTCCTCGGCGGATGCCGGTCAGGTCGCCCCAGACGCACGCGAAAACGTGGCACCAAATAATGTCGACAACAGTAACGTGAATTCGGGTGGCACAATGCTGCACCCGAACGGTTCATCAATGAACCATGAAGGGATGACCAAAGACGAGATGCACAAAAACACCATGTGTAAGGACGGTCGCTGCCCTGATGTGAATAAGAAAGTTGAGACCGGAAACGGCATTAACAATGATGCTGAGACAAAAACTGATGGCACTACGCAGTAACGCTGGAAATAAAGCTAATAATGGGAGAGCAATAGCTCTCCTTTTTAATTTTATCATCCCAAAAACGGTATGATGGCATACAGTAAAGATGAGAATAACAAAGGGATGGCATAATGGCGCACTCGCATACTCATACTTCTTCTGAGCAACCCAAGGACAATAATGCCCGCCGCTTGATGTTTGCATTCTGCATTACAGCCGGATTTATGTTGGTTGAAGTGGTGGGTGGCATACTTTCAGGTTCACTGGCCTTGTTGGCCGATGCCGGGCATATGCTCACTGATGCCGCAGCGCTCCTTTTTGCGCTGCTGGCCGTCCGGTTTTCCCATCGCCCGCCCACAATACGACACACCTTCGGCTGGCTAAGGCTCACGACACTGGCCGCGTTTGTTAATGCCATCGCATTGGTCGTGATCACCATTTTAATCGTTTGGGAAGCCATTGAGCGCTTCCATACGCCCCGCCCCGTGGCTGGCGGCATGATGATGGTTATAGCTGTCGCGGGTTTACTGGCTAACGTGCTGGCTTTTTGGGTTCTACACCGCGGCAGTGAGGAGAAAAACCTGAACGTCCGCGCCGCGGCACTACATGTGATGGGCGATTTACTCGGCTCGGTCGGGGCGATCATCGCTGCGCTGATTATTATCTGGACGGGCTGGACGCCTGCGGACCCGATTCTCTCGATTCTGGTTTCCGTGCTGGTACTGCGTAGCGCCTGGCGACTGTTAAAGGATAGCGTTAATGAATTACTGGAAGGCGCCCCGCTGACGCTGGATATCGCCGCACTGCAGCGCCATCTCAGCCGGGATATCCCCGAAGTCCGCAATGTGCACCATGTCCATGTCTGGATGGTGGGTGAAAAACCGGTAATGACGCTGCATGTGCAGGTGGTCCCGCCGCACGATCACGACGCGCTGCTGGAGCGTATTCAGCATTTCCTTATCCATCACTACCAGATTGAACACGCCACGATCCAGATGGAGTATCAGCCGTGTAATGGGCCGGACTGCCACCTGTATCAGGGGGTATCCGGCCATTCACACCATCACCATTAATGGGACAGCGCGTGGGAACCCCGCTCGCGCGCGCTGTTAATCCACATCCTGCTACCGTTCAGGGCGATAACCGTCAGGATCATATACTCCAGCGACATGGCATATACGCCTTGCAGGGCGAAAATCACTACGCTTATTACGTTAATGATCACCCACAGCAGCCAGTTTTCAACGTACTTACGCGTCATCAGGATCATCGCCGCAATCGACAACACCATCATGCAGGAGTCCCAGAACGGGAATGCATCGGGTTGCAACTCAGGCACAACAACCTGCAATCCTAATGCCTGCATAATGTTCACCGCAATGCGGGTCAGGAACGCAAAGACCGGATCGATATAGACCGACATCAGGCCGATCGCCACCACGCAAGCCGCCAGCCAGCCGATCGCTTTTGGTAACGGCAGCCAGCGAATTTTCAGTTCCGCTTCATGCTGGTTGGTTTGCCTGGACCAGGCATACCAGCCGTAGATGTTGGCGGCAAAGAAGAAAACTTGCAGCAACAGGCTTGCATAGAGCTGGATCTGAAAGAAGATAATCGCAAACAGCGTGACGTTTATCAGGCCGAAGAAGTAATTGCTGATTTTCTCAAGGCTCGCCAGGCCAATACACAGCAACCCAGCGATCGTCCCCACAGCTTCGATCCACGACAGATCGTAACCGCCAGCGCCAATCGGAATATGTACCAGAATGTTCTGCGTGCTAAAAAAGTCCATCTTTTCCCCCAGAGCCAAAAAATTAATTAAGCTCGAAGTGTAGCCGCAAATTCCAACATGCGGTTTAACGGCAACAACGCCCCTTCTCGCAGCGCAGCATCAACATGTATCTCATGAGCCGCTCCGCCTTGTTCCAGGCCCTCAGCAATCGCCTTGAGGCCGTTCATCGCCATCCACGGACAATGCGCACAGCTGCGGCAGGTTGCCCCCTCACCAGCCGTCGGCGCTTCAAGCAATTCTTTATCCGGAACGGCCTGCTGCATTTTGTAAAATATGCCCCGGTCAGTCGCCACAATCAGCTGTTGATGCGGTAACGATTTAGCGGCGTTGATTAACTGGCTGGTTGAGCCAACCGCATCGGCCATATCAACGATAGACTGAGGGGACTCCGGGTGCACCAACACCGCTGCATCAGGGTAAAGCCCCTTCATGCGTGTTAAAGCCTGAGTTTTAAATTCGTCGTGGACGATACAGGCCCCCTGCCAACAAAGAACGTCTGCACCGGTCTGTTTTTGGACGTAGTTGCCCAGATGTCTGTCCGGAGCCCAGATGATTTTTTCACCCAAACTATCAAGATGCTCAATAAGTTCTACCGCGATACTGGATGTGACGACCCAGTCCGCACGTGCTTTAACGGCGGCTGAGGTATTGGCGTAAACCACCACGGTACGATCCGGGTGCGCATTGCAAAACGCGCTGAACGCATCAATCGGACAGCCCAGATCTAATGAGCATTCCGCCTGTAGGGTCGGCATCAGGATGGTCTTTTCCGGGCTGAGGATTTTGGCGGTTTCCCCCATAAACCTCACGCCTGCAACCAACAGCGTAGAGGCAGAATGTTTTGAGCCGAAACGCGCCATCTCCAGAGAATCAGAAATACAACCACCGGTCTCTTCGGCCAACTGCTGAATTTCGGGATCGGTGTAATAGTGCGCGACCATAACGGCATCACGCTCTTTCAGCAGTCGCTTGATTTTTTCACGATAAAATTGCTTTTCATCCACACTCAGCGGGGCTGGCTTTGGCGGAAACGGATAAATTGCTGCTTCTGGATCAAACATCACGCTCATCTTGCTTTCTCGTTTTACTGGCTTAACGAAATAACCGATTAAAAGCGTGACGCACGCCGTATTCGGTTAGATTTGTTTTATATGCTAAACAAGATAGCGGATTGGCGTAAGAAAGTCACAATAATTGCGTGTGATGAATGCCGGAAGGAGACTGACGTCTTATCCGGCCTACGTGAATAGTGTCGTCTGTAGGACTGATAAGCGAAGCGCATCAGGCAAGCAGATTCGAATCTTATAAATCGCAGATAGCAAAAAGGCGCCTTTAGGGCGCCTTTTTACACTGGTGGGGCGTGCAGGATTCGAACCTGCGACCAATTGATTAAAAGTCAACTGCTCTACCAACTGAGCTAACGCCCCCGTATGGGGTTTACTTCTTTATACTTTCAGGATGGTGGGTCGTGCAGGATTCGAACCTGCGACCAATTGATTAAAAGTCAACTGCTCTACCAACTGAGCTAACGACCCACTTTTTTTGCCGCTTTCGGGCTGTTTGATATCCCTTGGCAACGGCGGCATATATTACTGATTTCAGATTTTAGCGCAACAAAAATTTCGATGTAAATAACTCAACTGCTTAGGAATCACACGACGCGACCAGAATTAACACGATTTCTGGTCGCATGGTGTTCATTACATCGCGCCAAGGCGTTTTTGCGCTTGTTTCGCGCCATCAGTGCCAGGGTATTTAGTGATAACCTGCTGAAAAACGGCTTTCGCTTTCTCTTTATCACCTTTGTCCTGCATGATGACGCCGACTTTATACATCGCGTCTGCAGCCTTTGGTGATTTCGGGAAGTTTTTGACTACTGAAGCAAAATAGAACGCTGCATCATCTTTTTTCCCCTTGTTGTAATTCAACTGACCCAGCCAGTAATTCGCATTTGGCAGGTAAGTTGAGTCTGGGTACTTTTTAATGAAGTTCTGAAATGCTTCAATCGCGTCATCCTGGCGGGATTTATCCTGCACCAGAGCAATGGCCGCATTGTAATCGGTATTCGCATCGCCAGTTTGTACCGGAGCACCTGACGCTGCCGCTGCACCCGCATCAGGTGCAGGGGTTGCTGCTGCCCCACTCTGATCGCCGCCCGCAGATTGCGCCGCAGGTGCACTACCGCTGCCAAGATTATTCATCTGCAGCAATATCTGCTTCTGGCGTTCAACAACCTGATTCAGTTGATACTGATTTTCCTGAATTTGACCGCGCAGGGAATCAATATCGGACTGATTATCGGAGAGTTGTTGCTGGAGTTGGGTTAAAAGCTGACTGTGAGCGTTAGAAATACGCTCGAGTTGAGTGACACGGTCTTCGACCGAGCCAGAGCCGACACTACTGATTGGCGCCTGTGCAAAAGCGGCCCAGGGGGCCGCTATGCCAACCAGTAACGACAGACTCAACAGATGATGTCTGAAGTTACTGCTCATGCAATTCTCTTAGTAAACCAGTACGGCGCGACGGTTTTTGGCGTAAGCCGCTTCGTCATGACCCAGTACTGCAGGTTTTTCTTTACCGTAAGAAACGATGGAGATCTGGTCAGCAGAAACGCCTTTACCCTGCAGGTACATCTTAACGGCGTTCGCACGACGCTCACCCAGGGAGATGTTGTACTCAGGAGTACCACGTTCGTCCGCATGACCTTCTACGGTGACTTTGTAAGACGGGTTGCTACGCAGGAAGTTAGCGTGAGCATCCAGCATTGCAGCGAAGTCAGAACGGATATCGTACTTGTCCAGATCGAAGTAAACGATGTTGTTCTGCTGCAGCTGTTGCATCTGAAGACGCGCTTGCTCTTCAGAAGACATGTTGCCGCTGCCGTTTGCATCCATACCAGTGCCGGCACCCAGCATGCCTTCGCTGCCGTCATTGCTGGCGTTCTTGTTAGAAGAACACGCTGCAATAGCCATAACAGGCAGAGCAATCATCAGCCCTTTCAGCACTTTGTTCAGTTGCATTTCAATGATTCCTTTATTAATCAATTATTTATTATCACAGATACGGCGACCAGGCAGGGAATTTAACCTGTCCATCAGTTGCCGGAAGACGCGCTTTGAAACGCCCATCTGTAGAAACCAAATTCAGCACGGATCCCATCCCCTGAGAAGAGCTGTAGATTACCATAGTGCCGTTAGGTGCCAGACTTGGCGTTTCGTCCAGGAACGTTGACGACAGAACTTGTACGCCACCCGCTACCAGATCTTGTTTGGCAATGTGCTGCTGACCGTTGGCCGAGCTTACCATTACCATAAATTTACCGTCGCTGCTCACATCCGCATCCTGGTTTTGCGAACCTTCCCAGGTAATGCGCTGCGGAGCACCGCCGTTGACGTTAACTTTATATACCTGCGGACGACCGGCCTGGTCAGACGTAAAGGCCAGGTTTTGGCTGTCCGGGAACCAGGTAGGTTCCGTGTTGTTGCTACGACCATCCGTCACCTGACGGATCTGACCGGAACCAATGTCCATGACATACAGGTTCAGGCTACCGGTTTTAGACAGGGCAAACGCCAGTTTGCTGCCATCCGGAGAAAACGCAGGCGCACCGTTGTGACGTGGGAACGAGGCTACCTGACGAACCGCGCCGTTAGACAGTGTCTGAATAACCAGTGCAGAACGACCGCTTTCGAAGGTAACGTACGCCAGTTTTGAACCGTCCGGGGACCACGCCGGAGACATCAGCGGCTGCGGAGAACGGTGTACCACGAACTGGTTGTAACCATCGTAGTCGGACACACGTAATTCGTACGGGAACTGACCACCGTTGGTCTGAACAACATAAGCGATACGGGTACGGAATGCACCTTTAATGCCGGTCAGTTTTTCAAACACTTCGTCACTTGCAGTATGGCCCGCGTAACGCAGCCACTGCTTGTTCACTTTATAGGTGTTCTGTGCCAGTACGGTACCCGGTGCGCCACCGGTGTCAACCAGCTGATAGGCAACGCTGTAAGAACCATCCGGGTTCGGCGTAACCTGGCCGACGACTACGGCATCAATGCCCAGCGCAGACCACGCGGCAGGTTGAACTTCCTGCGCGGTACCGGGCTGCTGAGGCAGACGAGAACGGTCTAACGGGTTAAATTTACCGCTGTTACGCAGGTCAGCACCTACGATACCACCGATATCTTCAGGTGCAGCACCCGGTCCTGCCCACTGGAAGGGGACAACACCAATCGGGCGCGCCGAGTCCACCCCCTGGGTGATCTCGATACGTACTTCTGCGTGCAGCACCGCTGCCCACAGCATCAGAAAACCAAATGCTACTCGTAATGCCTGCTTCATCATATCTCCCTTATCTGGACGGAAAGCCCACGATAATTTAGCAGAATGTTAACAAACTCAAATACACAAAACTACCAGAACTCTGTCTCAACCTTAGACCGTTTCCCCTGATTTCTCAGGGGGCGTTATTACAGTTTGAAGTCCAGTTTGGCATCTTTTACTTTTTCATAAACTGCCTGGCTAGGCGGTTTAGGAATTCTTGCGGTTTTCGCAGCCGTCAGCGCAGCCTGACACAATGCCGGATCCCCGCCCTCTTCGGTCACATCCAGTAACAGACCATCGGGTGCTAACTTGATATGTAATACGCAAGATTTACCTGCATACAAATCTGCACCATACAGACGGCTCTGGATCGCATTGCGAATTTGAGATGCGTAAGCACTGATATCAGCGCCAGATGCACCGCCATTGGCACCACTTGTACCACTATCTTTCGCCGGTTGGCCGTTTCCTTTCGCTCCACCGCCCGATTTCGGTGCATTCTTACCGGAGCTCAGGTCACCCAACAAGTCGTCAACGCCAGAGGCTGCAGCGGCTTTTTCGGCCGCAGCCTTTTTAGCAGCAGCTGCTTTATCTGCCGCAGCTTTCTTATCGGCAGCGGCTTTCTCAGCTGCAGCTTTTTTGTCTGCTGCTGCTTTTTCTGCAGCGGCTTTCTTATCAGCCGCCGCTTTTTCAGCAGCGGCAGCTTTCGCGGCAGCGGCTTTTTCTGCTTTCTCAGCAGCAGCTTTCTCGGCTGCAGCTTGCTTAGCGGCCTCAGCCTGTGCTTTCTTCGCAGCGTCCGCAGCTGCCTTAGCAGCTTGTGCTTCTGCAGCTTTCTTCGCATCAGCGGCGGCTTTAGCGGCTTCAGCCTCAGCTTTTTTCTGTGCGTCCGCAGCGGCTTTCTTCGCGGCATCTGCCGCTTGCTTCGCCTGAGCATCAGCTTTAGCCTTCGCGTCTGCAGCAGCCTTCGCCGCAGCCTCTTCAGCCTGTTTCTGTTGCTCTTGCGCTTTCGCTGCGGCGGCTTCAGCTTGCTTCTGCTGTTCCGCCTGTTCGCGCACTTTTTCCTGCGCGGCTAAACGTTCTTTTTCCAGCTGCTTCAGTCGCTCTTGCTCAGCTGCCTGCTTCTCGCGAAGTTCTTCAGCTTGCTGCTGCGCCTGCTTTTCACGCTGCTCTTCAGCACGTTTCGCACTTGCCTGCTGTTGCTGCTGCCTGTCGTACTGTTGCACAACGGCGCCAGGATCGACCATAACGGCGTCGATGGACGAACCGCCACCGCCGCCGGCTGAAGCATCAATGTGCTCATCGAACGAACTCCAGATCAGCGCTGCAAATAAAATGACATGCAGCACCGCTGAAATAATTATCGCCCTTTTGAGCTTGTCGTTTTGTTCGGTTGCCTTTGACACTCTCGGTTCCCAAAAAACTGTTCGCCTGTTACGTGCTATTTTTCAAGCCAGCAAAACACAGTCATCAGATTGGCTGCGTCATCAAGCCAACCGATTTTACGCCTGCACTGTGTAACAAGTTCAGCGCTTTAATTATTTCATCATAAGGCACGTCTTTCGCACCACCGATTAAAAAGACCGTTTTCGGATTGGTCTGCAGGCGGCTTTTCGCTTCCGCAATAACCTGCTCCGGTGGTAGTTGATCCATACGATCTTTCTCAACCACCACGCTGTATTGCCCAATACCGGAAACTTCAATAATGACCGGGGGTTCGTCGTTACTGCTGACGGCTTGCGATTCGGTCGCATCCGGCAGGTCGACTTCCACACTCTGCGTAATGATCGGTGCGGTTGCCATAAAGATCAGCAACAGCACCAGCAGTACGTCGAGCAGCGGTACAATATTGATTTCGGACTTGAGTTCGCGACGACCTCGTCCACGCGTTCTGGCCATGGCTTACCCCTTGTTGCTCTCGCTAACGGTAAACGCCTGGCGGTGCAGAATCGCGGTGAACTCTTCCATAAAGTTGTCGTAATTCAGTTCCAGTTTGTTCACGCGCTGGTTCAGACGGTTGTAGGCCATAACCGCTGGAATTGCCGCAAACAGACCGATAGCCGTTGCAATCAACGCTTCTGCGATACCCGGTGCGACCATTTGCAGCGTCGCCTGTTTTACCGCGCCTAGCGCGATAAATGCGTGCATGATCCCCCAAACGGTACCGAACAGACCGATATACGGGCTGATGGAGCCAACGGTGCCGAGGAATGGAATATGCGTTTCCAGCGTTTCCAGTTCACGGTTCATCGAGATACGCATCGCACGGGAAGCCCCCTCTACGACCGCTTCCGGCGCGTGGCTATTTGCCCGATGCAAACGCGCAAATTCTTTGAATCCGCTATAGAAAATTTGTTCCGAGCCCGCCAAATTATCACGACGCCCCTGGCTTTCCTGGTACAGGCGCGACAATTCAATGCCGGACCAGAACTTGTCTTCAAATGCTTCGGCTTCACGTGAAGCAGCATTAAGAATACGGGTCCGTTGGATGATGATGGCCCAGGATGCGATTGAGAAACCAATCAAAATCAACATGATAAGTTTAACCAGAAGGCTTGCCTTCAGGAACAAATCAAGGATATTCATGTCAGTCACTGCTTAAACTCCGCGACAATAGACTTGGGAAGCGCACGAGGCTTCATTTTGAGTGGATCAACGCAAACAATCAGAACTTCGGCTTCATTCAGCACGGTGTTCTCTGCGTTGACAATGCGTTGCGTGAAAACCAATGAGGTGCCACGCATTGACGTAATTTCGGTTTGAACTTCGAGCATATCGTCGAGCCGGGCAGGCGCAAAATACTCGAGGGTCATCTTGCGCACCACAAAGCCGACACGTTCGGCCAACAGGACCTGCTGACTGAAGTGATGATGACGAAGCATTTCTGTGCGTGCTCTTTCATAAAAAGCGACGTAACTGGCGTGGTAAACCACCCCACCGGCATCGGTATCTTCATAATAGACACGAACCGGCCATCGAAACATATACTTATTCATTCCTACTGCCTCTTTGTTGGCTTCGCCCACTCACACCAGTTACTTACCTTTGTAAGCGTCTGGTGATTCGCGCTCTTGCCGCCGCGATGCATCAAGAATGTCGTTGTATATCGCGCTGTCTTCACTGTACATCCCGGTAATGCAACAAAAGGTTAGTGCTTTCAAACTTCGCTACTATACGCGCGGGAATGGTGCTTTGGAATGGGGGAAAGTAAACGGAGAGTAAAAAATTATGGGCTTATGCAAGCCCATAAATATTTAAGGATGTTTCTTATTCAAAAGAAGAAGAAAATCAGACCAACAACGAGGACAATATCCGCGATCAGCGGGCAGAAGATGCCCTGCCAATGTACGGCGCGAGGACGGAAGCCAACGCCGTGAATAATGCCTGCGCAAACCGCCCACATCAGCAGGAAACCATGCCAGATTTCAAGCTCACTGGTTTTGGCCGCGAAACGAGACGGATCCCAGAATATGCAGCCAGCCAACACGATTGCCAGCACAAATGAAAGCGCCCGCAAGGGGCGCTTGTCCATCGCGTTGTATACCATCGCGATAATGTTGGTCATTAGCTATCTTCTTGCCCGGCTTTGCCTGATTCAACGTGCTCAAGCGCCAGCGCTGTGATTATCCCAAATGCACAGGCAAGAAGCGTTCCCAAAATCCATGCGAAATACCACATTTTAAGCTCCTTACTTAGTACAGAGAGTGGGTGTTGCTTTCAATATCTTCTTTAGTGATGCGACCGAACATCTTCCAGTAACACCAGCTGGTGTACAGCAGAATGATCGGTACAAACACCGCCGCGACCCAGGTCATCAGATTCAATGTACGCTGGCTGGAGGTGGCATCCCACATGGTCAAACTTGCGTTCATCATGGTGCTGGATGGCATCACAAACGGGAACATTGCGATACCGGCAGTCAGGATGATGCAGGCTAACGTCAGTGAGGAGAAGACGAACGCCCACGCCCCTTTCTCCATACGAGAAGTCAGGATGGTCAACAGCGGCAGAACCACGCCCAGTGCAGGAACCAGCCACAGGATAGGTGCATTGTTAAAGTTCACCATCCATGCGCCAGCCACACGAGCCACTTCTTTGGTCAGCGGGTTAGAGGCAGCATGATGATCCAGTGCTGAAGTCACAACATAACCGTCAATACCATAAATCACCCACACACCGGCCAGCGCGAAGCAGACCAGAGTCACCAGCGCCGCAACCTGTGAAGTTGCACGAGCACGCAGATGCAGTTCACCTACCGTACGCATCTGCAGATAGGTCGCACCCTGGGTGATGATCATCCCAACGCTCACGACACCTGCCAGCAGACCAAACGGATTCAGCAACTGGAAGAAGTTACCGGTGTAGTACAAACGCATGTAGTCATCTACGTGGAACGGAACCCCTTGCAGCAGGTTACCGAACGCCACGCCAATCACCAGCGGTGGCACGAAGCTACCAATGAAGATGCCCCAGTCCCACATGTTGCGCCAGCGCATATCTTCAATCTTAGAGCGGTAGTCAAAACCGACCGGACGGAAGAACAAGGACGCCAGAACCAGAATCATCGCCACATAGAAACCGGAGAACGCAGCGGCATAGACCATCGGCCAGGCAGCGAACAGTGCGCCACCCGCGGTGATGAGCCAAACCTGGTTACCGTCCCAGTGCGGGGCAATGGAGTTAATCATAATTCGACGCTCGGTATCATTACGACCGAGGAAACGGGTGAGCATGCCCACCCCCATGTCGAAGCCATCAGTGACCGCAAAACCAATCAGCAGAATGCCAACCAGCAGCCACCAGATAAAACGCAATACTTCATAATCGATCATTTGACGACTCCTGTCTTAGCGTGCCGGCTGAGAAGTCACAGTGGACTGCTCGTAGTGATAACGACCGGTTTTCAGGCTACTCGGCCCAAGGCGTGCGAACTTGAACATCAGATACAGTTCAGCCACCAGGAACAGGGTATACAGGCCGCAAATCAACAGCATCGAGAAGATGAGGTCGCCAGCAGTCAGCGAAGAGTTCGCTACGGCTGTTGGTAACACTTCACCAATCGCCCACGGTTGACGACCGTACTCTGCAACAAACCAACCGGATTCAATAGCAATCCACGGCAGAGGAATCGCATACAGCGCGGTGCGCAGCAGCCATTTTTTCTCACCGATACGGTTACGAAGCACAGTCCAGAAGGACACCGCGATAATTGCCAGCATCAGAATGCCGCATGCCACCATGATACGGAAAGCGAAGTACAGCGGCGCAACGCGAGGAATAGAATCTTTCGTTGCCTGCTGAATTTGCGCTTCGGTCGCGTCGGTAACTTTGTCCGTATAGCGTTTCAACAGCAGACCATAACCCAGGTCTTTCTTCATGCTGTTGAACTGGTCGCGAACGGCCTGGTCGGTAGTACCAGCACGCAGTTCTTCCAGCAGCTGATACGCTTTCATCCCGTTACGGATACGCTCTTCGTGTTGCACCATCAGGTCTTTCAGACCAATGACCGGTGTATCAACAGAGCGGGTGGCAATGATGCCCAGCGCATAAGGAATCTGAATCGCAAAATGGTTTTCCTGCGCATCCTGGTCCGGAATACCGAACAGCGTGAAGGAAGCCGGTGCAGGCTGAGTTTCCCATTCTGCTTCAATCGCAGCGAGTTTGGTTTTCTGCACGTCGCCCATTTCGTAACCAGATTCATCACCCAGAACGATAACAGACAGAATAGCAGCCATACCAAAGCTGGCAGCGATAGCAAAAGAACGTTTAGCAAACGCGAAGTCACGACCGCGCAGCATATAGTAGGAGCTGATACCCAGAACGAACATCGCGCCACATACATAACCAGATGCCACAGTGTGAACAAATTTCACCTGTGCTACCGGGTTGAGCACCAGTTCAGAGAAGCTCAGCATCTCCATACGCATGGTTTCGAAGTTGAAATCCGCTGCGATTGGGTTCTGCATCCAGCCGTTCGCAACCAGAATCCACAACGCGGACAGGTTAGAACCCAGAGCCACCAGCCAGGTGACACACATATGCTGGACTTTACCCAAACGGTCCCAGCCGAAGAAGAACAGACCTACAAAGGTGGATTCGAGGAAGAAGGCCATCAAACCTTCGATCGCCAGCGGCGCACCGAAAATATCCCCTACATAGTGGGAGTAGTAAGACCAGTTAGTCCCGAACTGGAACTCCATGGTCAGACCGGTAGCCACACCCAGAGCGAAGTTGATACCAAACAACTTGCCCCAGAACTTGGTCATATCTTTATAAATCTGTTTGCCGGAAAGGACGTAGACCGTTTCCATGATGGCCAACAAGAACGCCATACCGAGCGTCAGTGGCACAAACAGGAAGTGGTACATCGCGGTCAAGGCAAACTGTAAGCGCGACAGTTCGACTATATCTAACATCATGACTCCTTGCTCATCGCATGAAGACTCCGAGAGTGAACCCCGTTAGAAAGGGTCACACGCATGCCCCAATACAAATTTATCTGCTTCCTTCCGCCGCTACCCTTTCCTCTCATTTGAAGAAAGGACAATGATGAAAGGTTACAAACATGTTAATAAAACACTCAAATTGATCCCGCAATTATATTACGCCGTAAAATCCTTACAATAAACAGGTTTTTATCGAGACAAATTTGCATTTTTCGATAGTGATCAATTTATAGCTAATTTACCACTTTCAGACCAATTTGATCTGAAGCAATTTACCCTCTTTTGATGCTGTTTTCCAAGTTTTAAACATTGATTTAAATCAATTTTCAAATTTAATGTTAATAGTGTTTAGCACTCACGCTACTAGTAAACGCGATGTTAACAATATGTTTTTCAATGAGTAATTGCCGTTACTACAAATGATAGGATATTTATTTAAATGTACACGATCTTTTAACCAGCCCGGATGACTTAATTGATAGAAGATAAAGAATCACTAATGCTGGGTAGCTCACAGTTTTTTGTTTAGCAAGTCAGGGATTTGTTATTTCATACAAATTATTCATTTAAATTTTACTTATAATTAACACCGAGATGTAACTATCTCAACTGGAAGCGAAAACGTTCCACAATGACCGATGCATTGCGTTTGTCGTTCTGCGAGAGAACGCTGACGTTTCGCTTAAGTCATCACTGAAAGTTATCATTAACACCCCCTCTTCTCTTATGTGGCAAAGATTAAATATGCCACAAACATTTCCTTATCATTTTTATCCTAAATTTAACAAAAATGAATTGTGACATATAAGATTAAAAAATAAAAAACCGTTATGTCGTTCACAAGTTAATTAGTAATTGGGATTTTTGAAATTATTTAAAACACGTCATAAACGGCGCGCATAACAAAATAAGATTTCGATCACAAACATGGCAAGTCATTTATTACCCAATTCTCTAATAAATTAAACCAAGCTAAGAAAAGATAATCCATCACATTGATTATGAAGGGATTTTATAGGTGGCAAATATAACAATCATTTTTCTCAGGATATTTTGAAAATAGATCAATTGCTTCCTTTTTCGCTTCCACAGAAACTCCAACCCTATTAAGAGGTTGTCACAATCCATGTTCTAAATATTAGAAAATAATTTCACTTATTGACCATCAGCCCTACAGAGGATTACCCATGAAGAAATCTACACTTGTTATTGGCGTCATCGGTGCTGACTGCCATGCAGTAGGTAATAAAGTTCTGGATCGCGTTTTTACTGCTCATGATTTTCACGTAATCAACCTCGGGGTGATGGTGAGCCAGGATGAATATATTGATGCTGCGATTGAAACAGGCGCCGATGCCATCGTGGTGTCCTCTATCTACGGTCATGGCGACATTGACTGCCTCGGACTACGTGAGCGCTGCATCGAACGCGGCCTTGGCGACATTCTGCTGTACGTCGGCGGCAACCTGGTCGTCGGTAAACATGACTTCGCCGACGTGGAAGTGAAGTTTAAAGAGATGGGCTTTAACCGGGTCTTCGCCCCCAGCCACGATCTGGAAGATGTTTGCGCGCTTATCACTAATGATATTCACCAACACAATGGCCTCGAACAGCCTTGCCTGGAAGAGGCCATCTGATGCAAACAGTTTCTGTCGATATCGGCTCGACATGGACCAAGGCAGCCCTCTTCGCACATGAAGGCGAGGAATTAACCCTGGTAAACCATGTCCTGACCCCAACCACCACACATCATCTGGCAGACGGTTTTTTTGCCAGCCTGAATCAGGTGCTGAATGTTGCCGATGCTCGCCCGTTACTGAAAAGTGGTGAAGTGCAGTTGAAATACTCCTCCTCAGCGAAAGGTGGGCTCGCCGTTGCAGCAATGGGGCTGGTGCCTTCCATTACGCTAGAGTCGGCAAAAGTTACCGCCCATTCGGCAGGAGCGAAAATCGCGCAATATTATTCGTACAAGCTGAACCGTCATGACATCCAGGAGCTGGAATCATCACCGCCAGACATTCTGTTGTTTACCGGCGGGACAGACGGTGGCGAAGAAAGTTACGGCCTGGCGAATGCGCACGCGCTGGCAGGCTCAAAGCTTGATTGCGCCATTATCTACGCCGGAAACCGGGACATTCAGGACGAAATACAAACGATTCTGGGACATAAGGATCTGACCACGGTAGACAACATTCTGCCGGACCTCGATCACCCGAATCCGTTTGCCGCGCGCCAGGCGATTTGCGATGTGTTCTTGTCACGCATCGTCAAAGGCAAAGGTCTGGACGTTATCGTCGGCGAAACAGGCGAAGAGCCTATGCCGACGCCATGGACGGTATATGAGTTAGTCAAAGCCATTAGCGATTACGACAGCGCATGGAAGGAATTCATGCTGATTGATATGGGCGGAGCCACCACGGATGTCTATTCGGCCAGCGCGAATACCCTCTCCCCCGATACCGTCCTGCATGGTGTTCCTGAACCGTTCGTCAAACGTACCGTTGAAGGCGACCTTGGAATGCGCGTTTCCGCCGTTGTGGTGGGAGAAAGCACGCAGGATATGGTGAAAGTCATCTTCGCCCAGCAGCCACAGCGCGAGGAAGCGTTTTACCGCTATCTACGCCACCTGGTTGGGCAACCGGATTACCTGCCACTCAGCGAGGAAGAGAAATATTTCGACACCCTGCTGGCAGGTTTATGCGTGGGCTATGCCGCTGAGCGCCACGCGGGCACTAAAAAGCAGGTTTGCACCTGCGTGGGTAATGTGGATTTACAGATGGGTCGCGATCTCACCACCGTACGCAAAGTCGTCGGTTCAGGGGGATGGCTCTCTCGCGCCAGCCAGTTCGATATCCATAACTGGCTCAAATACAGGGAGCTGGACGACCAGGGTAAAAGAATTCTGTTACCGAATCAGTTTGAGTATTACCGCGATTCAAATGGCCTGCTCCCTCTACTGGCAAACGTCGCCAGGCTGTACCCGCAAGCCGCTGCTCGCACCAGCATTCAGTGTTTAACCCTATAAAACTTAAGGCAGCTACGAATGGAACTTCGAAATAAAAAATTGACCCACGACGAATTCATGACCGAAAGGCATCAGGTGTTACAAACCTGGGAAACCGGCAAAGACGTTGAGAACTTCGAAGATGGCGTGAAGTACCAGCAATCAATTCCAGAGAAAAAGCGTTTCTCCCTCGCCCTGCTGAAGGCCGATCAGGAAGGTAAAACTCTGAGCCAGCCGCGCGCAGGTGTGGCATTAATGGATGAGCATATTGCGCTGCTCAAAACATTGCAGGAAGAGTGCGACCTCCTGCCAAGTACTATCGATGCCTATACCCGTCTGAACCGCTATGAAGAAGCCGCTGTCGGGATCCAAAAATCCATCGAAGCAGGTACTTCCAAGCTGAATGGTTTACCGGTCGTCAATCACGGGGTTGCTGCCTGCCGTCGTATGACTGAATCGCTGGATAAACCGATCCAGGTTCGCCACGGTACACCGGATGCGCGTCTGCTGGCAGAAATCGCCATGGCCAGTGGCTTTACCAGCTACGAAGGCGGCGGTATCTCCTACAACATCCCTTACGCCAAACGCGTCACCCTGGAAAAATCTATCCGTGACTGGCAGTACTGCGACCGTCTGATGGGTCTGTACGAAGAGAACGGCATTCGCATCAACCGTGAGCCGTTTGGTCCGCTGACCGGCACGCTGATCCCGCCGTTCATGTCCCACTCAGTCGCGATTATCGAAGGTCTGCTGGCGCTGGAGCAGGGCGTGAAGTCTATTACCGTCGGTTACGGCCAGGTCGGTAGCCTGACACAGGATATCGCTGCTATTCAGGCACTGCGTGAACTGTCCCACGAATACTTCCATAACCATGGCTTCGACGATTACGAGCTGAGCACCGTTTTCCACCAGTGGATGGGCGGATTCCCGGAAGATGAAGCAAAAGCCTTCTCCGTTATCGCCTGGGGCGCAGCGGTTGCCGGTATGTCTGGTGCCACAAAAGTTATTACCAAAAGTCCGCACGAAGCATTCGGTATCCCAACCGCGGCAGCTAACGCCCAGGGTCTGAAAGCGTCACGCCAGATGCTCAACATGGTCAGCGATCAGAAATTCCCGCAGTGCGCTGCCGTGGAGCAGGAAGTTGACCTGATTAAGAGCGAAGTCCGCGCGGTATTGAAGAAAGTCTTCGAACTGGGCAATGGCGACATTGCACGCGGTACGGTGCTGGCCTTTGAAGCTGGCGTGCTGGATGTACCTTTCGCTCCTGCCGCCTGCAACGCCGGTAAGATCCTGCCTGTTCGCGATAACACAGGCGCAATCCGTATTCTTGAAGCCGGTGCCGTGCCGCTGCCGAAAGATATTCTCGCCCTGCACCACGACTACGTTGCAGAGCGCGCACATTTCGAAGGTCGCAAGCCTTCTTTCCAGATGGTCATTGATGACATCAACGCCGTATCCCACAGTAAATTAATAGGAAGACCATAATGAAAATTAAACAGGCCCTTTTCACAGCTGGCTACTCCTCATTTTATTTTGACGATCAGCAGGCCATCAAAAACGGCGCCGGTCATGACGGGTTTATCTATACCGGCGATCCGGTAACGCCTGGATTTACGTCTGTTCGTCAGGCGGGTGAATGTGTTTCCGTACAGCTGATTCTGGAAAACGGCGCGGTGGCTGTGGGCGATTGCGCAGCGGTGCAATATTCAGGTGCAGGCGGTCGTGACCCGCTGTTCCTGGCTGAAAACTTCATTCCGTTCCTCAACGACCACATCAAGCCGTTGCTGGAAGGTCGTGACGTTGATTCGTTCCTGACCAACGCCCGTTTCTTTGACGAACTGCGTATTGACGGCCATCTGCTGCATACCGCCGTACGTTATGGTCTGTCTCAGGCGCTGCTCGACGCGGCGGCACTGGCTACCGGTCGTCTGAAAGCCGAAGTGGTTTGTGATGAATGGCAGCTGCCATGCGTCCCGGAAGCCATTCCGTTATTTGGTCAGAGCGGCGACGACCGTTATATCGCCGTCGACAAGATGATCCTCAAAGGTGTGGATGTCCTACCGCATGCGCTGATCAATAACGTAGAAGAGAAACTGGGCTTTAAAGGTGAAAAACTGCGTGAGTACGTCCGCTGGTTGTCTAACCGCATCCTGAGCCTGCGCACCAACGAAAGCTATCACCCAACGCTGCACATTGATGTCTACGGCACCATCGGTCTGATCTTCGATATGGATCCAGTGCGTTGCGCCGAATACATCGCCAGCCTGGAAGCCGAAGCGCAAGGCCTGCCGCTGTACATTGAAGGCCCGGTTGATGCCGGTAACAAGCCGGATCAGATCCGCATGTTAACCGAGATCACTCAGGAGCTGACTCGTCTGGGTTCCGGCGTGAAAATCGTTGCGGATGAATGGTGTAACACCTATCAGGACATCGTGGACTTCACCGACGCGGGCAGCTGCCACATGGTGCAGATTAAAACCCCGGACCTGGGCGGTATTCACAACATCGTTGATGCAGTGCTGTATTGCAACAAACACGGAATGGAAGCCTATCAGGGCGGTACCTGTAACGAAACGGAAATCAGTGCTCGTACCTGCGTACACGTCGCGCTGGCCGCGCGTCCAATGCGCATGCTGATCAAACCGGGTATGGGTTTCGATGAAGGTCTCAACATCGTGTTTAACGAAATGAACCGCACCATCGCGCTGTTGCAAACTAAGGATTAAGAGATGGCACGCACATTTAAGATCTTATCGCCTACGGCTATCCTGGGTTATGGCTTCCCGGAAGAAAGTTTTCGTAAAGCCATGGAAGAGTCACCGGATCTTATTGCTGTTGACGCAGGTTCCTCCGATCCTGGCCCCCACTACCTGGGGGCAGGTAAACCCTTTACTGACAGGGCCGGTGTGAAACGCGATCTGCGCTATATGATTGTGGCAGGCGTTAAGAACAACATCCCTGTCGTGATCGGCACAGCCGGTGGTTCTGGTGCAGCTCCGCATCTGGAGTGGTGTCGCCAGATAATCCATGAGATCGCGCAGGAAGAAAAACTGTCTTTCTCAATGGCGCTGATTCCGTCTGATGTCGATAAAGAAATCGTTCATCAGGCGCTGGATAACGGCAAAATCACCGCGCTCGATTTTGTGCCTGAACTGACTCACGAGGCCATTGAAGAGAGCACCTACATTGTCGCGCAGATGGGCGTCGAGCCTTTCCAGCGTGCGCTGAAAGCCGGTGCGCAGGTGGTCCTGGGCGGACGTGCCTACGATCCGGCCTGCTTCGCCGCGCTGCCGATTATGCAGGGCTTTGATGAAGGTCTGGCGCTTCATTGCGGTAAGATCCTTGAGTGTGCAGCCATTGCCGCCACCCCTGGTTCCGGCTCAGATTGTGCGATGGGAATCATTGACGATAACGGCTTTACGCTGAAGGCGTTCAATCCCAAGCGTAAGTTCACCGAGACTTCCGCAGCAGCGCACACTC
Organism: Citrobacter sp. Cpo012; assembly: GCF_030333015.1. Lineage (NCBI taxonomy): Bacteria > Pseudomonadati > Pseudomonadota > Gammaproteobacteria > Enterobacterales > Enterobacteriaceae > Citrobacter > Citrobacter sp. Cpo012. Next base: position 260,205 of record NZ_JAOWGR010000043.1, read on the forward strand.
TGTACGAGAAGTCAGATCCGTACTTCCTGCCAAGGCCAGGCGGTGTGCTGAACCTGAAGGCATGCACTTTCACCCAGGTTAACGAGGGTGAAGTGTATGTCAGCGGTTCACGCCATGAAGAAACACCGTATGCGTTGAAACTGGAAGGTGCACGCCAGGTCGGCTTCCGTTGCCTGACCATCGCCGGAACACGTGACCCGATTATGATTGCCGGGATTGACACGATTCTTGAAGAGGTACAGGCAAGCGTTGCACGTAACCTCTCACTGAATGACGACAGTATCCGTATGACGTTCCACCTGTACGGTAAGAACGGTGTGATGGGCAACCATGAGCCGATGAAAACTGCGGGCCATGAACTGGGAATTTTACTGGATGTCGTTGCGCCAACACAGGATATCGCTAACAGTGTTTGCTCGCTGGTGCGCTCTACCCTGCTGCACTACGGCTATGAAAATCGCATTGCGACTGCGGGCAACCTCGCCTTCCCGTTCTCGCCATCTGATATTCAGAGTGGACCGGTGTATGAGTTCTCGATCTATCACCTGATTGAAGCGAGCGATGCGCTGCGTTTTGATTTCCACATTGAACAGGTGACGCCAGAAGGAGTTCAGGCATGAAACACTCAATTTGTTCACTGGCGCAAGTAATTCGTTCCAAAAACGCCGGACCGTACGAACTGGTTTTAGATATTTTATTTAAAACAAGGGAAGACTATCAGCGGGTAAAAGCCTGCGAGCAATTAACGCCACAGCTTATTGCCGGTTTATATAATGTTGAGCCTGAATTTATTCACAATATCGTCTGGTTCGATCCAGCGAATGCCGTAAAAATCGTCATGCCACGAGATATTATTTCCGGCAATGTCGGTGACAATGATGTTTATGGTGCGCAGCAACACGCTCCATTATTAAGTATTGAGTTCGACTTGTAACAAAAAAACACAATAACAACCATTGGAGCACAGAATTCAGCTGTATCACAGTGCTTCGAATTATTCATGCGGTTGGTCACAACAGGCGTGCGTCTGAGCTGCTGTCCAGGTTCAGGCGCACGCCACCCTACACAATTCCAATTACCAGCCTTTATCCGATGGAGTACACATGAAGAAAATTAGTTTAACGAAGATGATCATATTAGGCCTGATACTCGGCATGATTGCCGGGGTGGCTATAAATAATATGGCCGCGGCTGAAACAGCAAAATCTTATGCAGCAGATATTTCCATTTTCACCACCATATTCTTACGTATGGTGAAAATGATTATCGCTCCATTGGTTATTTCAACTCTGGTTGTAGGTATTGCCAAAATGGGCGATGCCAAAACGCTGGGACGTATATTTTCGAAAACCTTCTTCCTGTTTATTTGCGCCTCTCTGGTGTCAATTGCACTGGGTCTGGTTATCGTTAATATCTTCCAGCCAGGCGCAGGTATCAACTTTGTGCCACATGACGTCGGAGCCGTTGCCGCCGTTAAGTCAGAGCCATTCACGCTGAAAGTATTCATCTCACACGCGGTACCGACCAGTATTGTCGATGCGATGGCGCGTAACGAAATTCTGCAGATCGTCGTGTTCTCAATCTTCCTCGGTTGCAGCCTCGCTGCGATTGGTGAAAAAGCCGATCCTATCGTGAAAGTGCTGGATTCACTGGTGCACGTCATGCTGAAGCTGACGGGTTACGTCATGCTATTTGCACCATTGACCGTTTTTGCCGCTATTTCAGGTCTGATTGCCGAACGTGGTCTGGGTGTGATGGTTAGCGCCGGGATCTTCATGGGTGAGTTCTACCTGACGCTGGGTATGCTGTGGGCGATCCTCATTGGCCTGTCTACTATGATCGTCGGGCCTTGCATCGCACGGTTAACTAAATCAATCCTCGAACCCGCTCTGCTGGCCTTTACCACTTCAAGCTCTGAAGCCGCCTTCCCGGGTACGCTGGACAAGCTGGAAAAATTCGGTGTTTCGTCAAAAATCGCCAGCTTCGTTCTGCCTATCGGTTATTCCTTTAACCTGGTCGGTTCCATGGCTTATTGCTCATTTGCCACCGTCTTTATTGCCCAGGCGTGCAACATCGAACTGAGCATGGGCGAGCAAATCACCATGCTGTTAATCCTGATGCTGACCTCAAAAGGAATGGCAGGCGTACCGCGCGCATCAATGGTGGTTATCGCTGCAACCCTGAACCAGTTCAACATTCCAGAAGCAGGTCTGATTCTGCTGATGGGTGTCGATCCGTTCCTCGATATGGGTCGTTCCGCCACGAACGTTATGAGTAACGCCATGGGAGCAGCCATTGTCAGCCGTTGGGAAGGTGAACACTTCGGCCAGGGTTGCCGTGGCTCTGCACCAGTGAAGTCCCCGGAGCAGGAACGTCCGGTTACCGAAACGGAAATCGCTTTGTCCTGACAATAGAACAACAACTAATCGTAGGCCGGATGGCGTCGTGAACCCCCTATCCGGCCTACAGGATAGTTTTCCCAACAACACCAACAGGAATGCATAATGAATAAAACAATTCTCGGCGTGAGTCTCTTTTCTTTCAGCGTCTTGTTTAGCGCAACCACATTCGCGCAAACCACGCCCGACTACGCCAAGCTGATAGAACAGGCTCATCAGAAGTACAAAAGTAACAACGATGGAAAAGTCGCCGACTACATCCCTGCTCTGGCGACCTATAGCCCGAAAAATTTTGCCATCACCATTGCGACGGTGGACGGCAAGATCTACCAGGTTGGCGATGTTAACAAACCTTTCCCTATGGAATCCCTGAGTAAAGTGTTCACCATGGCGCTCGCCATGGAGCAGCACGGTCCTCAGGTAGTGCTGGATAAACTTGGCGCCAATGCCACCGGTATGCCATTCAACTCAGGTTTAGCCGTTGAACTGACCAAAGGCGCGCCTGAAAACCCTCTGGTAAACGCCGGGGCCATGAGCACCGTTAGCCTGATCGAAGCCAAAGACAAAACCGATCGTTGGAACAAAATCCTCGACAACCTGAACGTCTGGGCCGATGCCACTCTCACCGTGAACGAACCGGTTTTCAAATCTGAAATGGAAACCAACCAGCACAATCAGGCGCTGGCCAAACTGATGGAATCCTATAACAGCTTCTATGGCAACACTGACGAAGCCGTTGAAATTTATACCCGCCAGTGCTCGGTGGATATCACCGTTGAGCAACTGGCCAAAATGGGTGCCGTACTCGCGAACAAAGGCAAATCTCCGTTCAACGGTAAACAGTTGCTGAATGAGAAATATGTTCCGCAGGTGCTGGCAGAAATGGCAATTGCCGGGCTTTACGACGGTAGCGGTAAATGGCTGTACACCGTTGGCATCCCGGCGAAAAGCGGCGTCGGCGGCGGCATGGTTGCCGTTGTCCCAGGCGAATATGCGATTGCGGTCTATTCTCCGCCGCTTGATGAAGCCGGAAACAGCGTTCGTGCCCAGAAAACTATCGAATATGTCGCCGAAGCGACAAAAGCCAATGTCTTTTTAGCCAAATAACTTTACGCCGGATGGCGCTTCGCTTATCCGACCTACACCAATGCGTTAATCGTAGGCCGGATAAGCGAAGCGCCATTCGGTAAACAACACGAAGAGGTGAGAAGTAAACATGTCTAAACCATTTGTCTGGCAGGAACTCTTTGTTCAGAGTAAGGATAGTACCGAGTATGAATTACTTAGTAACCAGCACGTTACGGTAACGGAGTTAGACGGAGAGGAAGTGATCAAGGTTGCACCGGAAGCGTTAACCTTGTTAGCTCAGCAGGCGTTTTATGAGGCTTCATTTTTCCTGCGCGCCGGACATTTAAAACAGATTGCCAGCATTTTGCACGACCCACAGGCCAGCAGTAACGATAAGTACGTCGCATTGCAGCTGCTGCGCAATGCAGAGGTTTCAGCTAAAGGCGTACTGCCCAACTGCCAGGATACCGGGACGGCAACCATTGTGGCCAGCAAAGGACAACATGTCTGGACCGGCGGCGATGACGCAGAAGCATTAAGCAAAGGCGTGTATTCCACCTTTACCGAAAACAACCTGCGTTACTCGCAAAATGCCCCGCTGGATATGTATACCGAGGTCAATACCCAGACCAACCTGCCCGCACAAATCGATATTAGCGCCACCCCAGGTAACGAATACCGTTTCCTGTTCGTCAATAAAGGTGGCGGCTCAGCTAACAAAGCGGCGCTGTTCCAGGAAACCAAATCCATTCTACAGCCGGAAAAACTCACTGCGTTCCTGATCGAAAAAATGAAATCACTGGGTACTGCCGCTTGTCCGCCGTATCACATCGCTTTTGTGGTTGGGGGCTTATCCGCCGACCAGGCGCTGAAAGTCGCCAAACTGGCTTCAACCAAATATTACGATAATCTACCCACCAGCGGGAACGAGCTGGGCCAGGCGTTCCGTGATACGGCGCTGGAAGCCGAGTTGCTCAATGCCAGCCGCGAGTTTGGCATCGGGGCGCAGTTTGGCGGCAAATACTTTGCCCACGATATCCGCGTAATTCGCTTACCGCGCCACGGCGGCTCCTGCCCAATCGCAATGGCCCTCTCCTGCTCTGCCGACCGTAACATTAAGGCCAAAATTAATAAACACGGTATCTGGCTGGAGAAACTCGAGCATAATCCGGGCAAATTCATTCCTGATTCTCACCGGATAGAAAACGGCGCTCAGACCGTACAACTGGATCTGAACCGTCCGCTGCGTGACATCCTGCATGACCTTTCCGCTCTGCCCATTGGTACACGCCTGTCGTTAAGCGGCCCGATTGTTGTCGCTCGCGATATCGCCCACGCGAACATCAAAGCGCGACTGGATAACGGCGAACCGATGCCGGAATACATGAAAAAGCATATCGTTTACTACGCAGGACCCGCCAAAACCCCGGAAAATCAGGCCTGTGGCTCGATGGGGCCCACCACCGGCGGGCGCATGGATGGGTATGTCGATGCTTTCCAGGCACAAGGCGGCAGCCTCATTATGCTCACCAAGGGTAACCGCAGCCAGCAGGTCACTGATGCCTGTCACAAACACGGTGGATTTAGCCTCGGCAGCATTGGCGGTGCAGCAGCCCTGCTGGCGCAGCAGTACGTGAAAAGCCTGCAGTGTCTTGAATATCCCGAACTGGGAATGGAAGCCGTATGGATGATGGAAGTTAAAAATATGCCGGCCTTCGTATTAGTGGATGACAAAGGCAATAACTTCTTTAGCCAGTTCGAGCAGCAGCATCGCTGCGCAACTTGTCCGGCAGGGCATTAAGGAGTTTCCATGGAAGCGCGCGCCAATAACGACAGACACCGTCAGCGTCAGCAGAAGCTGAAAGAGCAGGTTGATACCCGCGTAGCGGCGGCAACGGAGAAGAAAGGGATCCTGATTGTCTTCACCGGCAACGGAAAAGGAAAATCCACCGCAGCCTTTGGCACGGCAACGCGCGCAGTGGGTCACGGAAAAACCGTTGGCATCGCGCAGTTTATTAAAGGTCTGTGGGACAATGGCGAGTACAACACCCTGCACCCCCTCGGCGTCGAGTTCCATATTATGGGTACCGGATTTACCTGGGAAACCCAAAATCGGCAAGCAGATATCGAGGCGGCAACGGTTGTCTGGCAGGAAAGTAAGCGCATGCTGGCTGATGCGCATTACGATCTAGTGGTGCTGGATGAACTCACCTACATGCTTGCTTACCACTATCTGGATACCCAGGAGGTTATCAGCGCTATCGAAAATCGTCCTGCCGGTCAGAGCGTTATCGTCACAGGACGCGGATGCCATACGCTGTTACTGGAACTGGCCGATACGGTCAGTGAAATTCGCCCGGTCAAACACGCGTTTGACCGCGGTATTCAGGCACAGGTTGGGATCGACTGGTAGCCGTTCTTTTGCCGGATAACGATGCTAACGCGTCTTATCCGGCCTACCCATCGTTGTAGGCCTGATAAGGCGCAAGCCACCTTCAGGCAGCCGATACCACGGACTTACTGAGCAACCAGTTACGGAAAATCTGTAAATGCTCGGATTCCGATTTCTCTTCACGCCACGTCATAATAAATCGATTCCCGGTACGCATTGGAACATCGCAAGGAATGACCATATCACCGCTGTCCAGATCGTGCTGAATGGCAAAACGTGGGAGCAGCGCAACGCCCAGATTAGAACGGACCGCCGCGATCAGCATCGATAACAAATCAAATCTCGGACCTTTATTCACTAGCGGACTGCTGACATCTGACAGCGCAAACCACTCCTGCCACCCTTTGATGCGCGTGCTTTGGTGTAAGAGCGGAAATTCGTTTAGTAATTCGTTCACCGCCAGTTTTCGTTCCGGTTCGGCCAGCAAACAGCGGCTGCAAACCGGCAGAATTTCCTCTTCAAACAGGTACTCAACCCCTGACCATGGAGAATAAAAGTCTTCGCGCATGATTGCCGCGTCATACTCTCGATTGAGAAAATCACCAATATTCGCCAGGGAATGAATGTTCACGATAATATCAGGATTAAGTTTGTTAAATTCACGCAGGTTTGGGATCAGCCAGTGCGTGCTGAACGTCGGATTCACCGCCAGCTCAATAACCTGTACCGTCGGCTGCCAGGTCATTATCGTCGTCGTATCTCGTTCAAGTTTATTTAACGTTTCTTTAACGATACTTAAATAGTGTTTGCCGGCCGCATTTAAGAAAATGCGTTTTTTGGCATGATTAAATAGCGCGGTATTGAGAAAATCCTCCAGTGCATTTACCTGGCGGAAAACAGCACTTTGTGTCAAAGCCAGCTCTTCAGCTGCCCGGGTATAACTTTCGTGACGCGCAACAACTTCAAAAGTTACCAGCAACTCCGTCTTGGGTATTTTTCCTCTCATAACCTCTTCCATATGCAGCGTACAAAAACAGTTTAATTTATAAAAAATAATTCAAGCTACCCAGATAAGCACCGAGAGTTATATTTTATTTCATCCATTAATGTCATTGATCCAATCCATGATTTACTCACACTGATGGTGGATAAATATTAACCAATAATACTCAAGAGCAGCAATAAACACAATTTAAATAAGGTTAAACCTAAGCAAATGGTGCCAATAAGTTCTTAATAATTTTTCAAGTTATCTTGTTTATTGCAGAAAAAACTTTGCGAGATTAATCAATATTATCAGTGCGATAATTTTGGATAATTTCACGTTATAACTTACGGGCAAACGACTGCTTTTTATCATTCCTTGATGTGGTTTCTGCCTTTTTTTGATCGATGTGATAAAGGACACAATGTGAAAACTTTCGGAAAGGTCTGGCTCGTTGGGGCAGGTCCCGGTGATATTTCATTACTTACCCTCAAAGCAATGATGTGCATTAAACAGGCTGATGTCATTATTTACGATCGGCTGGTCAATCCTAAAATTTTGGAATGGGCATTACCTGATTGTCTGCTTATCAATGTCGGCAAAAACCCGGGTTTCCATTGTGTACCGCAGGATGAAATCAATGCACTGCTTGTCCAGTATGCCCAAACGCACAATAATATTGTGCGTCTGAAAGGCGGCGATCCGTATGTTTTTGGACGTGGGGCTGAAGAAGTTGAAGATCTCGTCGAGACGGGCATCCCGTTTGAAGTGGTGCCAGGTATCAGCTCAACCATTGGTGGCCTGACCTATGCCGGGATTCCGGTAACACACCGCGATTTCGCCTCGGGATTTCACGTGGTAACCGGTCATACGCGGGAGGGCAACCAACAGCAGGACTGGCGTCAGCTGGCCAAACTGAATGGTACGCTGGTTATCGTCATGGGTATCGCCAATCTGGCGTTTATCTGTGAGGAATTATTGATGGGTGGAAAATCAGCAGATACGCCTGCAGCGCTAATTATGTCCGCCACCCGGGATAACCAACGCCGACTGACCTGTACGCTCGGTTCACTACTGAGCAAGGCGCAGGAAGCTAACATCCTCCCCCCTGCGCTGATAGTGATTGGTGATGTGGTAACCCTGAGCGATCGGCTCTCTTTTATCCCTGAAGCCATCACGCTGCCGGAAAACCTTTACTGTGACAGTCTGGCATGACGAAAAGACTGGGGCGACGTTTGATGCGCCGCCCGGAAAACACGGCAAAAGTAACTGGTTTGTGCGTATTGGAGTTTCCGGGCAATGCTGTCTATTGAATGAACGGGATCGTGCAATAACTCCCCCGCTTTTTGCATTTTTTTCTGATTCACCCAGGTTTTAAAGTTAACGCCCTGCCGTTTCTTAAAAAAACGGCTGAAATAGTTTGCGCTTAAGCAAACGTGAGCTGCTACGGATTCCAGGGATAATTCACTATATAAATTCTCATCAATATAACGCAACGCTGCCAGAAGTTTTTTCTCGTGTCGGGAAGGCTCTGTAAAATAATGACGCATGTAACTGGTCGACGGGATAACAAACTCATCAGGTTGTTGCTGTTCTGTCTCAAAATTATCAACAATAAAATTTAATAAATTAGCTGATGCCACCAGCGTGTTATTATCGACTACCGCCACCTGACTCCATTCAGCTTTTATTTTTGGTTCATCCATCCATGAGCATTCATTATCAATAACGATAGTTTTATATTCCTGATATTTTGCCCGCACCTGCCCACAGAGCATAAAACCGTACAGATGCCCATCGCGAATTAATGGCATAGAAAACAGACTTAGCCCTGCGTGGCAGCTGAGTATTCTGGGTTTAAGGTGTTTTAAACCTTCAAAAGCACAATATTTGTCACACTTTTGGCAACTCGTACAATAGCGTTCATCCGCCCGCATTAATGTGCAGAACGAATTAAAGTTATGGCAATCCGAGAGAGTTTTTCCGTTTACATCAACCACAACCGTGGCTAATCCAGTCGCACTGGAGAATACTTTTGCTATCGAGAAAAAACGTTGTAGATAATCATCCTGGATTTTCAACGACACGGTATCCTCCGGCATTAATGAAATTAAAGCCGGTAATATGCAGAATTTAATCAAGAGAAAGAATGATGCTCACCGCAAAAAATAATCTCATTTATGCAGATGATTATGATCAATTGGCAAGAGAGTTAAAGCGACCTCGATAATACTCCGCTGCATACTACTGACTTCGCTTTCTCAAAGATTAACGAATCTTCACACTCTCTTGTGAGACTCTTTTCGCAAAACAAAACATCTTTATCCATTATTTTCAATAGATTACTCATTTTTACCGTGAATCAATGATGTGCTTATTTGTGATAATCATCATGTGAATGTGAAAGTCCCTCCTGAATAATATGTTCAATTAGCAAACAATCTGAACGGAGTTGATCCATGGCCGTCACCACAGGCGTTATCGCCGACGATTTCACCGGCGCAACGGACATTGCAAGCTTTATGGCGCAGCAGGGGTGGCGCGTTGCGCTACTGCCCGGAATGCCTGATACCACTCAATGCTGGAATGAAGAGGTTGACGCTATCGTCATCTCGCTGAAAAGCCGCTCATTACCCGCAGAACAGGCCATCGCACAATCTCTGTCCTGTGCCCGCTGGCTGAAACAAAAGGCAGGTGTCCGCCAGATCTATTTTAAATATTGTTCGACGTTCGACTCCACGCCAACAGGCAATATTGGACCGGTCAGCGATGCGTTGATGAACGACCTGCGTACACCCGTGATCGTCCACTGCCCCGCCCTGCCGCAAAACGGGCGCACGGTGGTGCATGGCCATCTTTTTGTAAACGGCGTACTGCTTAACGAATCCGGGATGGAAAAGCATCCGCTTAATCCTATGACCGATGCCAGCCTGCCACGCCTGCTGAGCGCGCAAACGCCAGGCAAGGTTGGTTGCATCAACCTCACGACGCTGCGTCAAGGTGTGGAAGCGGTCACTGACGCTCTGGCCCAACTTCAGGCTGAAGGTACGCGTCACGTTATCGTCGATACGCTGGATGAAGCAGATCTCACCACGCTGGCGCAGGCACTCCATGCCAGCCCTCTGTTAGCCGGGGGCTCCGGGCTCGGTGGCGCACTGGCCGCCTGCACCGGAACTCAGCAAACCATGCCGCCGGACGCTTTTCCACTACCCGCTAACACGGTGGTGTTCTCCGGTAGCTGTTCTGCAATGAGTAATCGTCAGGTCAATCGCTATAAGGCCGCAGCAGCCTCTCGTGTACTCGACGTGGCCCGCTGCCTGTCTGATACAGAACGCTACACTGATGAACTGTGTGCCTGGGCGATGACGCATATCAACGACCCATTCGCGCCGATGATATACGCCACCCAGCCGCCAGACGTACTCCAACGCATTCAACAAGAGTACGGCGAACAGACTGCCAGCCAGGCGATCGAACACGCTTTTTCCCGACTGAGCGCAAAGCTACAAGTTGCAGGTGTAAACACCTTTATCGTCGCAGGCGGAGAAACATCCGGCACCGTGGTAGAGGCACTGCAGGTGAAGCGTCTGTCCGTTGGCAAAGCCATTGCGCCTGGCGTGCCGTGGGTATTTTCCTCCGGTCTGGCGCTGGCGCTGAAGTCAGGCAACTTTGGTGACGAAGATTTCTTTTTTACAGCCCAGGAGTACGCATTATGAATCCGGTGAGTGAACACCAACTACGCGAACTACTCGTCCACTATGGCCGTTCCTTGTTTATGCGTGGTTACAGCAGCGGCGGCTCCGGCAACCTCAGCGTCAAATTGCCGGATGGCGGCTATCTGGTGACCCCGACTAACTCCTGCCTGGGTGAGCTTGATCCTGCCACGCTAAGTAGGCTGGATGCCAACGGCGTGCATCTTAGCGGCGACAAACCGTCAAAAGAGGTGCCCATGCATCTGGCGTGGTATCGGCATCGGCCATCCTGCGGCGCGGTTGTGCACCTGCATTCTCCATGGCTGACCGCGCTCTCCTGTCTGCCTTGCTCTACGCCAGAAAACTGTCTACCGCCACTAACGCCATACTATGTGATGCGCGTCGGACAGCTACCGCTGCTGCCTTATTTCAAGCCCGGCCATGAAGGCATTGCCAGCGCACTGAGTGAAATCGCGGCAGATCATACGGCTGCGTTGCTGGCCAATCACGGGCCGGTAGTAAGCGGTCGCTCGCTGCGTGAGGCGGTGTTTAACGCCGAGGAACTAGAAGACAGCGCCCGCATCTGGCTGACATTAAAACCGCTCGGCTATGTTCCGCTCTCAGAAGAGGCGGTGGCCGAACTTGAACATTCCCGGCAAGCGTGAGGTGACATGATGATCCCCGAGCAACGACGTGATTTTATCTACCGCTACGTGCACGAAAAAAATGCTGCCTCATTTAATGAACTGGCAGATCTAATGAGCGTGTCGCATATGACCGTACGTCGCGACATTCAGTTGCTGGAAGAAGAAGGCAAAGTTATCGCCATTAACGGCGGCGTGAAGCTCAATAACCTGCTGAAATCCGAACTGCCGTGGCGGGAAAAAGCCGAGTTGAATCATGATGTGAAGCGCAAAATGGGCCAGCTCGCCGCAATGCTCATTGAGCCCGGACAAACGCTGTATCTGGATGCCGGAACATCGTTGTTTGAAGTGGCGAAAGCGGTAGCCGCCAGCCACTGTTTCAATCTGACGGTAGTCACCAACGATTTTTCCATCAGCCACTATCTGATGGATATGCCACACATTACGCTCTATCACACCGGCGGTCTGGTGGATCAGCGTAACCGCTCATGTCTTGGCAAAAGCGCCGCCAGTTTTCTGCGCACCATTAATATTGATGTGGCGTTTCTCAGTTCATCGTCGTGGGATACCGAGCGCGGCATGTCGACGCCGAGTGAAGGGAAAGCCTCGGTCAAAGAAGCGGTGCTTACCGTCTCCCGGCGTCGGGTACTGGTCTGTGACAGCAGTAAATTTGGCAAATACGGCATGTTCCACATCTGTGGGCTGGGGCAGTTAACCGACATTATTTCTGATAACCGGTTACCGGAAAATGCGCAGCAGACTATTGTCAGCCAGGGCGTTAAGCTGCATCTGGTTGATGGCCGGGAGGGTGCACGCCATGCTGAAGTTAGCGGCTAACCTCGACTGGTTATTTACTGATTTACCGATAGCGGGTCGATTTCAGGCGGCAAAAGCAGCCGGTTTTCGCGGCGTAGAAGGGCTGTTTCTCTGGCAGCACCCGCTGGAGCATTTGCGGGCCGCTCAGCGGGAAACATCTCTGCCGGTGGTGCTGATGAACGCCCCGGCTGGCAACTGGGCACAGGGTGAACGGGGACTCGCTGCATTGCCCGGTCGAGACCAGGAATTTCATCACTGCCTGAACGTGGCGCGAGATTACGCCACGGCGCTGGGCTGTCGCCGGGTTCACGTTATGTCCGGCTTGCGCTGCAATGACCTGACGCTGCACGTCCAGCGCGACCTCCTGACGAATCGACTGCGCATCGCCTGCGATGTGATGGCAGACGCGGAAATCGATGTACTGATTGAACCATTAAATTCGCAGGATATGCCCGGTTATTTTATTGACAGTTTCCCGCTGGCTGAATCTATCATTCACGAGGTTGGTAAGAAGAATATCGGCTTACAGTTTGATATTTACCACTGTCAGAAAACTCATGGCAACGTGGCGAAAAATATCGAACGCTATTTTACACTTATTAAACATTTTCAAATCGCTTCTGTTCCTTATCGCCATGAACCAGGAACCGGGGAGTTAAATGAAGCATGGCTATTTAATTTTATAAGAAAAATGAATTACCAGGGCTGGATTGGCTGTGAATATCAACCGTCAACATCAGGGCCGGAATCATTACGCTGGATAACGCCTTACCTGTAATTTTAATATCTCTGTACCGGAGGAAAAAATGTCGGATACTGTTATTATTTCGCTGGCACCCGTTGCCGCGGATTGCCCCAGAGTTATACCCGAAGAACTGGCGCAGGAAATACTCGCCAGCGTAGAACATGGCGCGTCCATCGTCCATTTACACGTTCGCGATAAACAGGGACGCCTGACGCCAGATACTACCGACTTTCAGGCAACCATTGACCGCGTTATGCGCCATTCAAACCTGATTATTCAGGCTTCTACCGGCGGCGTCTCTTCGATGTCCATCGCCGAGCGCTGCGCGCCACTGGCCTGCCCTGGCGTGGAGATGGCCTCGCTGAACGTCGGTTCCGTTAACCTCGGTGATGCGGTGTATTTTAATCCCGGTCCGGACGTGGAATATTGTTCACGGCAAATAACTGAACGCAATATTATTCCAGAGTTTGAAGTTTTTGAAATCGGCATGATTAATAACATCCTGAACCTTGAAGATAAAATAAACTTTCAAAGACCTATGCTCTTTAATATCGTTCTCGGTCACCGCGGCAGTACGCCTGCAACCGTTGATGCATTAATTGCTCTGCGTAGTATGATCCCACGCGACGCCTTATGGGGAATTACTCATTTTGGCAGAAAGAATTTCGATATTATCGCTGCCGCGGTCGCTATGGGTGCCAGTGAAGTGCGAATCGGCTTTGAAGATAGTTATTATTTAAGCGTCGAAGAGAAAGCTCAGCATAATTATCAGCAGGTCGCCAAACTCGCTACGCTCATTCGCAGTATGGATAAAAAAGTTGCTACGCCGGAAATTGCGCGGCGCATGTTATCTATTCCACCCCGGCAGCAATAACAACAGCAAGGACATTTCAACATGACTATGACCACTGTTATTCACAAAACCGGACTCGGCGTCAGCGTTGCGGGCGCGGCGCTGGCGATTATCGGCGCGCTCATCCAGTCCACGGCGCTGTGGCAGCCGGGGCTGGTGATGTTTACCGTCGGATTCGCCGCCGGTGCAGGCTACTGGCCTGGTTTACGCAGCTATCAGTTTACGTTGTGGATCATCGCCGGTTTTGTTGCCGCCATGACCTGGTCTACGGATCTGATCGTCTGGGGCGGTTTCAATATCACCCATAAATGGATCGTGTTCCTTGTGATTCAGGCCACCATGTTCAGCATGGGCACCAAGCTAACGATCCAGGATTTTATTGATGTCGCCAAAATGCCGTGGGCAGTTTTTATCGGTACCTTCTGCCATTTCGTGATCATGCCCCTGCTCGGCCTGAGCATTACCCTGATCTTTGATTTTCCGCCTGAAGTAGCGGTGGGCATTTTGTTGATTGGCGCTTGCCCCAGCGGTCTCTCGTCGACGGTGATGGTTTACATCGCCAACGCCAACCTCGCGTTGGCGGTATCAATCGCCGCAGTCTCAACGCTGGCGGCAACGGTAATGACGCCGCTGTGGGTTAATCTGCTGGCGGGTTCAATGATTGATATCCAGCTCACCGCGATGGTGATGGACGTGGTGAAAATCGTATTAATTCCCATCGGCGCAGCAATTCTGCATGACTATCTGAAAACCTATGCAGGCGTGCGCGGACGCCGTGTTGTCCAGATGCTGGCCGGGATCGGCGCAATTTGGCTGCTGTATATGATTGCCGGCGGCTGGGACGCGCTGTTTGGTCATGCCAGCGCCGAAGCGCAGATGTACGCGGTGGTCCTCAACTTCGTAGCAGGCGGCCTCGTTTGGGCATTGTTCTACAACTGGCTGTATGGCCGCGTGGCGGGCGTGAAGAAGGTCATGCCAACCATCTCAATGATGGGGATCATTTTCTTTACCACCACCGCCGCCGCCGCCGGGCGCGACAACCTGGTGCAGGTCGGTTTCCTGCTCTGCTTCGCCATGTTGATGCATAACCTCGGCGGCTTCCTGATTGGTTATCTGATGAGCCGCTGGATCTTCCGCATGGACGTGCAGTCTGCCCGTACCGTGGCCTTTGAAGTCGGCCTGCAAAACGGCGGTATGGCGTCAGGGCTTGCCGCCGCGATGGGCAAACTGGCAACGGTTGGACTCGCATCAGCGGTGATGACACCGCTGGGTAACGTTAGCGGCTCGCTGCTCGCTAACTACTGGCGCAAAAAAGACGCCAGACAGGCGCAGGTAGCAGCAGCCAAAGATCCCGTTCAACCTGCTTGCGAAAATCTGTCGAAAGGATAATCACGATGACAACTCTCACTCTGGGACACGCCCTGCGCGCCGTAACCTGTGCGCTCGAACTCGCCGAAACACGTTATGCAAATCGCCCGTTAAGTGTGGCCGTATGCGATGCCAATGGAGAACTGCTTAGCTTTGCGCGGATGGATAACGCCAAACTGTTAACCATCGAGTTAACCCAGCGTAAAGCGCGCACCAGCAGCCGCCTGGGCTGCACCACGCAGGCATTTTTACAGCGTCTGCAAAAAGAGCAGCTGGATATTAGCTATTTTGCCGATCCGCGTTTTACGGCGCTGCCGGGCGGGATCCCGATTCTGCACCAGGGGAAATGCCTTGGAGCCGTCGCGGTGGGCGGTTTATCCGCGCAGGAAGATCATGATGCGGCGCTGTCCGTCGCAGAAATATTACTTAAGGAGATTGCCCAATGAAAAAGGTCGCCATGCTGCATACCAGTGCAGCCACCCTTGCAATGATGCAACAGCTGATCGCCGACATTATGCCGGAAGTGGAAGTGATGCATCTGGTCGAGGAGTCGATGATTAAACAGGTGATGAAAGCCGGAGGCGTATCACCAAATATTGCCGCCCGCATCGCCGACTATGTGCATATTGCTGAAAAGGCGGACTGCGATATCTTTATTACCGCCTGTTCTTCAATTGGTACTGCGGTGGAGCAATGCCAGTTTATGACTCCACTCCAGCTCGCGCGCATTGACTGCGCGATGGTGGAAGAGGCGATTGGAAAAGGCGAGCGGATCGCCGTGTTGGCAACTGTGGCAACCACGCTGAAGCCAACGCTGGATTACGTCCAGCGTAAAGTTCAGCAAAGCGGTAAATCACGAACCATTACGCCTGTATTAATGGAGGATGCATTCCACGCGCTGCTGGCGGGAGATATGGATACCCATGACCGTATCGTCAGTGAAGGGTTACAGAGCGCCTTTACCCAGGCGGATGTTGTGATGCTGGCGCAGGCTTCGATGGCGCGCGTTTTACAACAGCTCCCTTCCCCGCCGGTGCCGGTAATGACCTCACCGGAAAGCGGAATTCGCTGGTTGAAAACGCTGGCTGAACGGTAAATTCCCGGCAAAAAAAAGGCCATCATCAGATGGCCAACCATGTCGAAACGGGACCAGCCCTTGACTATGCAGAGAGTCAGGGCTGTTTTTTTATTTCTTACTTAATAACGGTTTTCAGCGCTTCGCCGATATCGGCCAGGCTACGAACAGTTTTCACGCCTGCAGCTTCCAGCGCAGCGAATTTCTCATCCGCTGTACCTTTACCACCCGCGATAATCGCACCCGCGTGACCCATACGCTTACCTTTCGGCGCAGTCACGCCCGCGATGTAACCTACAACCGGCTTGGTTACATGATCTTTGATGTAAGCAGCCGCTTCTTCTTCCGCGCTACCGCCGATCTCACCGATCATGACGATTGCTTCAGTCTGCGGATCTTCCTGGAACAGCTTCAGGATGTCGATGAAGTTAGAGCCAGGGATCGGGTCGCCACCGATACCCACACAGGTAGACTGGCCGAAACCATAGTCGGTGGTCTGCTTAACCGCTTCATAGGTCAGGGTACCTGAACGGGAAACGATACCCACTTTACCCGGCTTGTGAATGTGGCCCGGCATGATACCGATTTTACATTCACCCGGAGTGATAACGCCTGGGCAGTTCGGGCCGATCATGCGTACGCCAGCTTCATCCAGCTTCACTTTCACGGTCAGCATATCCAGCGTTGGGATACCTTCGGTGATGGTGATGATAAGCTTGATGCCTGCATCGATTGCTTCCAGAATTGAATCTTTGCAGAACGGTGCCGGAACATAGATAACAGTGGCGGTTGCGCCGGTCGCTTCTACCGCTTCACGTACGGTGTTGAACACTGGCAGACCCAGATGCGTGGTGCCGCCTTTGCCCGGCGTAACGCCACCGACCATTTGCGTACCGTAAGCGATCGCTTGTTCGGAGTGGAATGTCCCCTGGCTACCGGTGAAGCCCTGGCAGATAACCTTGGTATCTTTATTAATTAAAACTGACATTATTTCCCCTCCACTGCGGCAACAACCTGCTGAGCTGCATCCGTCAGACTTTTCGCTGCAATAATATTCAGGCCGCTATCAGCCAGTTTTTTCGCGCCGAGTTCAGCGTTGTTACCTTCCAGACGTACCACAACCGGAACGTTTACACCTACTTCTGCTACCGCGCCGATGATACCGTCAGCGATCAGGTCGCAACGTACGATACCGCCGAAGATGTTAACCAGTACGGCTTTAACATTGTCATCAGAGAGGATAATTTTGAACGCTTCGGTTACACGCTCTTTGGTCGCACCGCCGCCAACGTCGAGGAAGTTAGCCGGTTCGCCGCCGTGCAGCTTAACGATGTCCATGGTGCCCATTGCCAGGCCCGCACCGTTAACCATACAAC
Organism: Citrobacter sp. Cpo012; assembly: GCF_030333015.1. NCBI lineage: Bacteria > Pseudomonadati > Pseudomonadota > Gammaproteobacteria > Enterobacterales > Enterobacteriaceae > Citrobacter > Citrobacter sp. Cpo012. The sequence goes on from NZ_JAOWGR010000043.1 coordinate 277,618, forward strand.
CGATGTTACCGTCCAGTGCGACGTAGTTCAGTTCCCACTGTGCAGCCTGCGCTTCACGCGGATCTTCCTGAGACTGGTCGCGCATTTCGCGCAGATCAGCCTGGCGGAACAGTGCGTTGCCGTCAGCGCCCAGTTTGCCGTCGAGGCAGATCAGATCACCCTGTTTGGTCACAACCAGCGGGTTGATTTCGATCAGCGCCAGATCGCGCTCCAGGAAGATAGTCGCCAGACCCATGAAGATCTTGGTGAACTGCTGAACCTGTTTACCTTCCAGACCCAGTTTGAACGCCAGCTCACGACCCTGGTAAGGCATCGGGCCTGCCAGCGGATCGAGCGCCACTTTGTGGATCAGGTGCGGGGTTTCTTCCGCTACTTTTTCGATTTCCACGCCGCCTTCGGTAGAGGCCATGAAGACCACGCGACGGGAGCTACGGTCAACAACTGCGCCGAGGTAAAGTTCTTTACCAATGTCGGTCGCGGCTTCAACCAGAATCTGATTTACCGGTTGGCCATGAGCATCTGTCTGGTAAGTGACCAGACGTTTACCCAGCCAGTGTTCAGCAAAAGCGCGAATGTCTTCTTTGCTGTTTACCACCTTCACACCGCCCGCTTTACCACGGCCACCAGCGTGAACCTGACATTTCACTACCCACGGGCCAGCGCCGATTTTAGATGCAGCTTCTTCGGCTTCACGCGGAGTAGTACAGGCATAACCCACCGGTGCCGGTAAGCCATAGCGGGCAAAAAGTTGTTTTGCCTGATATTCATGTAAGTTCATGTGTTCTGTCCATCCTTCAGGTAATCGTTATCTTTTACCCGTAGGTCTGATAAGCGTCCAGACCTACGGGGCAGGTGATACTCTTATTAACTACACGTCCAGCAGCAGACGCGTTGGATCTTCCAGCAACTCTTTAATGGTTACCAGGAAGCCTACTGACTCACGACCATCGATCAGACGGTGGTCATAAGACAGCGCCAGATACATCATCGGCAGGATTTCAACCTTGCCGTCTACCGCCATCGGACGATCTTTGATGGCATGCATACCCAGGATGGCGCTCTGCGGTGGGTTGATGATCGGCGTGGACATCAGGGAACCGAACACACCACCGTTAGTGATGGTGAAGTTACCACCCGTCAGATCTTCGACCGTCAACTTGCCGTCGCGACCTTTAACTGCCAGTTCTTTAATATTCTTCTCAATGTCAGCCATACCCAGCAGATCCACATCACGCAGGACCGGCGTGACCAGGCCACGCGGCGTGGAGACCGCCATGCTGACATCAAAGTAGTTGTGGTAAACCACGTCATCGCCGTCGATGGACGCGTTCACTTCCGGATAGCGTTTCAGCGCTTCAACAACCGCTTTCACGTAGAAAGACATAAAGCCCAGACGGATACCGTGGCGTTTCTCGAACGCATCACCGTATTGCTTACGCAGGTCCATGATTGGCTTCATGTTGACTTCGTTGAACGTGGTCAGCATGGCGGTAGAATTTTTCGCTTCCAGCAGACGCTCGGCTACGCGTTTGCGCAGACGGGTCATCGGAACACGTTTTTCGCCACGCGCGCCCAGTTGAGCCTGCGGTGCAGGTGCTGCAGCCGGCGCTTTTGCTTCGGCTTTCGCAGCCGGAGCTTTCGCCAGATGTTTTTCAACATCTTCACGGGTGATACGACCGCCGACACCGGTGCCGTTGATAGCGCTGGCTTCGAGGTTATGCTCACCCAGCAGGCGACGGATCGCCGGGCTCAGGGCATCGTTGTTCTGCTCAGCAAGAGACGCCTGCTGGCGCTGTGCCGGAGTAGAATCTTTCTCTTCAGACTTAGCACTGGTTTCTTTACCGGTGCTGTTGCCTTCACGCAGGCGACCGAGGATCTGGCGAGAAGTGACGGTTGTCCCTTCATCTTCCAGAACCGCATCAAGAATACCGTCCGCTGATGCCGGTACTTCCAGTACCACTTTGTCAGTTTCGATTTCTACCAGTACTTCATCACGACGTACTGCATCGCCCGGTTTTTTGTGCCAGGTTGCAACCGTTGCATCCGCTACGGATTCAGGCAGGTCGGGAACAAGAATATCTACGCTACTCATTATTTATCCTTTATTTAATCGACGTTCAGCGCGTCATTTACCAGATCTTGTTGCTGCTTCTGGTGAACGGACATATACCCTACTGCCGGAGAGGCAGAGGCCGGGCGACCTGCATAACGCAGAGCTGACCCAAATGGAATTACTTCACGGAAATGATGCTGGCTGCAGTACCATGCGCCCTGGTTGAGCGGCTCTTCCTGGCACCAGACAAAATCATGTACGTGAGCAAATGGTTTCAGCGCTTCCTGCACCGCTTTATGCGGGAACGGATAGAGCTGTTCGATGCGCACAATGGCGACATCTTTTTGGTCGTTCTTGCGGCGTTGCTCCAGCAGGTCGTAATAAACCTTACCAGAACACATCACGACACGCTTCACGCCTTTAGGATCAAGTTCATCTACTTCGCCAATGGCTGGCAGGAAAGTACCATTTGCCAGTTCGTCCAGCGTAGACACCGCCAGCGGATGACGCAGCAGCGACTTCGGTGACATCACCACCAGCGGACGACGCATACCGCGCAGCGCCTGACGACGCAGCATGTGGTAAACCTGCGCCGGGGTAGACGGGACGCAAACCTGCATGTTTTGTTCAGCGCAAAGTTGCAGATAACGTTCCAGACGCGCGGAGGAGTGCTCCGGACCCTGACCTTCATAGCCGTGCGGCAGCAGCATAACCAGACCACACATACGGCCCCATTTCTGCTCGCCGGAAGAGATGAACTGGTCGATAACGACCTGTGCACCGTTAGCGAAGTCACCGAACTGTGCTTCCCAGATGGTTAGCGTGCGCGGTTCTGCTGTGGCATAACCGTACTCGAACGCCAGCACGGCTTCTTCAGACAGCACGGAGTCCCATACGCGGAAGGTGCCTTGTCCGTTATGCACATGCTGCAGCGGCGTGTAGGTTGAACCGTTCGCCTGGTTATGAATCACCGCGTGACGGTGGAAGAAGGTTCCGCGACCGGAGTCTTCACCCGACAGACGGACCGGAATGCCTTCGTCAACCAGCGTGGCGTAAGCCAGATTCTCTGCACCACCCCAGTCAAACAGCTTCTCGCCTGCGGCCATGGCCTGGCGGTCGCCGTAAATCTTGGCAACACGCGACTGCATTTCAACCGCTTCAGGTACGGTGCTGATGCGTTTTGCCAGCTCCTGCAGACGCTTCATCTCAACTTTGTTCGGGTAGTTTTCATCCCATTCGTGGTTGAGGTACGGCGACCAGGTGAAGGAGTGCATGTTCATTGGACGCCACTCTTTCACTACGCATTCGCCAGCATCCAGCGCGTCACGGTACAGATTGACCATCTCGGTCGCATCTTCCAGCGTGGCGACCTTGTCCGCTTCCAGCTTATCAGCGTAGATTTTGCGCGGGGTCGGATGCTTTTTGATTTTCTGATACATCAGCGGCTGGGTTGCGCTCGGCTCGTCGGCTTCGTTGTGGCCGTGACGGCGGTAGCACACCAGATCGATAAAGACATCGCGTTTAAAGGTATTACGGAAATCCAGCGCCAGGCGGGTCACGAAAGCGACCGCTTCCGGGTCATCCGCGTTCACGTGGAAAATCGGCGCCTGAACCATCTTACCGATGTCGGTACAGTACGGTGTAGAACGCGCATCCAGCGGGTTAGACGTAGTGAAGCCCACCTGGTTGTTGATAACGATGCGAACGGTACCGCCCACTTCGTAACCACGCGCTTTCGACATGTTCAGGGTTTCCTGAACCACGCCCTGCCCGGTAACTGCCGCATCACCGTGAATGGTGATTGGCAGGACTTTATTGCTGCTCGGCTCGTCCAGACGATCCAGACGCGCACGTACGGAACCGATAACCACCGGGCTAACGATTTCCAGGTGCGACGGGTTAAACGCCAGCGCCAGGTGCACCAGACCGCCTTCGGTTTCGATATCTGATGAGAAGCCCATGTGGTACTTCACGTCACCGGTGCCGAGGTGTTCTTTATGTTTGCCCGCAAATTCGTCGAACAGTTCCTGCGGGCGTTTGCCCAGTACGTTAACCAGAACGTTCAGACGACCACGGTGCGCCATGCCCAGTACCACTTCACGGGTACCGCTGTTACCGGCGTGGCGGATCATCTCTTTGAGCATTGGGATTAACGCATCGCCGCCTTCCAGCGAGAAGCGTTTCGCGCCCGGGAACTTAGCGCCCAGGTAGCGTTCCAGACCTTCTGCTGCGGTCAGTTCACTGAGGAAACGTTTTTTCTCTTCGCTACTGAATGCGGCACGGCCAGACTCGATACGCTGCTGAAGCCAACGTTTTTCTTCGGTGCTGGTGATGTGCATATACTCGGCGCCAATTGGGCCGCAGTAGGTTTGTTTCAGCGCAACAACCAGGTCGCTCAGCTTCATCGTGTCTTTGCCGCCGGCAAAAGAACCTACGTTAAAGCTTTCCTGGAAATCCGCATCGGTCAGATCGTGGAAAGACGGGTCCAGATCGGCCACATTTTCTTGCTGCCACAGTCCCAGCGGATCAAGATTCGCATGCTGATGACCGCGGAAACGATAGGCGTTAATGAGCTGCAGGACTTTAACCTGCTTCACATTGGCATCAGGGTCGGAAATAGAAGAAGAGTAACGTGGGGTAATCAACGCCTGTCGACGGAAATAATCACGTGTTTTTGAGTGAAGTTGATCCGGTTTGACTCCGGTACCAGGTAACTGCTGGAACGTCGAACGCCAGTTAGCATCTACCGAGTCAGGGTCGGTTAAGAAGTCTTCATAGAGCTGTTCTATCCAGCTCTGGTTAGAACCAGAGAGGTAAGAAGAGTCCAACCAGGCTTTCAAAGCGCTGTTCTGCATCGTGATCCCTTAAGCATTTGTATGCTTACTTCGCCGTGGATACTACCACGCACACCGATGTGCGTGCCGGGGTTCACTTGTTGCGGACTGTCGTGTCATCTGCGTCCGCTAAGGAACCTTTAAAAACTGTCTAATAATGTGGCAGTTTTTAGAGGTTTCCTGCACTTAAATTGCCTGATGGCGCTTCGCTAATCAGGCCTACAAGGTACGTAACCCGTAGGCCGGATAAGACGCTACGTCGCCATCCGGCAACCACTACAACTACTTACGCACTACGTTTGAGCAGCATCGACTTAATATGGCCAATGGCGCGCGTCGGGTTTAGTCCTTTCGGACATACGCTGACGCAGTTCATGATGCTATGGCAGCGGAATACGCTGAAAGCGTCACTTAAACCTTCCAGGCGGCTGTCGGTCTCGGTATCGCGGCTATCAATTAAGAAGCGATACGCTGCCAGCAGGCCTGCCGGGCCAATAAATTTGTCCGGGTTCCACCAGAATGATGGGCAGGACGTTGAGCAGCATGCACACAAAATACATTCATACAGCCCATCGAGCTTCTCACGCTGCTCTGGCATTTGTAAATGCTCACGAGCTGGCGGATTTTTCCCATTATTCAACAAGTAAGGCTTAATCTTCTCATACTGTGCGTAGAATTGCCCCATGTCTACCACCAAATCGCGCACAACCGGTAAACCCGGCAGCGGGCGAATGACAATTTTTTTGCCCGGCTGATTCAGCGCAGAAATAGGAGTGATACAGGCCAGTCCATTTTTGCCGTTCATGTTCAGACCGTCGGAGCCACAAACCCCTTCACGGCAGGAGCGACGAAACGACAGCGACGGATCTTTTTCTTTCAGCTGCATCAATGCATCCAGCAGCATCATGTCGCGCCCTTCTTCCGCCTCCAGGGTGTAATCCTGCATGCGCGGAGCGTCGTCAACATCCGGGTTATAGCGATAAACTGAAAACTCGAGTTTCATTGTCCTGTCTCCGCATTAATAAGTACGAATCTTCGGCGGGAATGCCGGGCGCAGCTTCGGTTCCATATTGACTTGACGTCGCGTCATGGATTCCGACTCTGGCAGGTACAGGGAATGGCACAGCCAGTTTTCATCATCACGTTCCGGGAAGTCGAAGCGGCTATGCGCGCCACGGCTTTCGGTACGGAAGTTTGCAGATACTGCAGTGGCGTACGCGGTCTCCATCAGGTTATCCAACTCCAGACACTCAACGCGCTGGGTGTTGAACTCGCTGGAGGTATCGTCCAGACGGGCATTTTTCAGGCGTTCGCGGATCGCTTTCAGCTCTTCCAGACCTTTCGCCATCGCATCGCCTTCGCGGAATACCGAGAAGTTATGCTGCATACATTCTTGCAGCGCTTTGCGAATCGCCACCGGGTCTTCACCGTTACGGTTACCGTTCCAGCGGTTCAGACGCGCCAGAGAAGCGTCGATTTCATCTTCGGTCGCATCCAGCAGGTCACCCTGCTCAGCGATGGATTCCTGCAGATGCAGACCAACCGCACGACCAAATACTACCAGGTCCAGCAGCGAGTTGCCGCCCAGACGGTTGGCGCCGTGAACCGATACGCAGGCGATTTCGCCGACGGCAAACAGCCCAGGGATCACCACATCTTCGCCCTGCTCATTCACGGTCAACGCCTGGCCAGTTACTTTGGTCGGAATACCGCCCATCATATAGTGGCAGGTTGGGATAACCGGAATCGGCTCTTTGACCGGGTCAACGTGAGCAAAGGTACGGGACAGTTCGAGAATACCCGGCAGACGGGATTCCAGCACTTCTTTACCCAGGTGGTCGAGTTTCAGTTTGGCGTGCGGACCCCACGGGCCGTCGCAGCCGCGACCTTCGCGAATTTCGATCATGATGGAACGCGCCACCACGTCACGACCCGCCAGGTCTTTCGCATTCGGGGCATAACGCTCCATGAAGCGCTCGCCGTGTTTGTTCAGCAGGTAGCCACCTTCACCACGGCAGCCTTCTGTTACCAGAACGCCTGCACCGGCGATACCGGTTGGGTGGAACTGCCACATCTCCATATCCTGCACCGGCACGCCAGCGCGGATAGCCATACCAACACCGTCACCGGTATTGATGTGGGCATTAGTAGTGGACTGATAAATACGGCCAGCACCGCCGGTGGCCAGCACAGTCGCGCGGGCTTTGAAGTAAACCACTTCACCGGTTTCGATACACAGCGCGGTACAACCGACAACTGCGCCATCGGCGTTTTTCACCAGGTCCAGCGCATACCACTCGGAGAAGATGGTGGTATGGTTTTTCAGGTTCTGCTGATACAGCGTGTGCAACAGTGCATGACCGGTACGGTCGGCCGCTGCCGCAGTACGTGCCGCCTGCTCGCCGCCGAAGTTCTTCGACTGGCCACCAAACGGACGTTGATAAATTGTGCCATTGTCGAGGCGAGAGAACGGCAGCCCCATGTGGTCCAGCTCCAGAATGGCTTCCGGACCGGTTTTACACATATATTCAATAGCGTCCTGGTCACCAATGTAGTCCGACCCTTTAACGGTGTCGTACATGTGCCATTCCCAGTTATCTTCATGGGTATTACCGAGCGCAACGGTGATGCCACCCTGCGCGGATACGGTATGGGAACGGGTTGGGAACACTTTGGAGAGCAGCGCACAGGTCTGACCGCTCTGGGAAATTTGCAGCGCCGCGCGCATACCTGCGCCGCCAGCACCAATCACAACAGCATCAAATTCTCTGACTGGCAGTTTCATTACACACCCCACACCACAACAAATCCATAAATGACGTAAACCACCAGCGCAACGACGATAGCCAGTTGCAGAATCAGGCGCACAGCCAGAGGTTTAACGTAGTCGGTCAACACCTGCCACATGCCGATCCAGGCATGAATCAAGATGGAAAAGAGCGCAAGCAGGGTGAAGACTTTGGTGAATGCCGATGAGAAGAAACCGGTCCAGACTTCATACGTCAGCTCGCCGCTGGTGGCGAAGAAACCGACCATATAGATGATGTATAACGTCAGAACGATAGCGGTAGCACGGACCAGAATGAAGTCATGTACGCCGTTGCGTCCTAATGCGGAGGCGTTGCTTACCATACGAGGACTCCTGCGAGAAGTGAAAGCACGACAATGATAACGAAACAAATTTTGGCGGAGCGTGTCCCTGCTTCGAGGGTTTCTTCGATATAGCCAAAATCCATCAACAGATGGCGAATGCCCATTACGGCGTGATATGCCAGCGCAATCAGGATCCCCCACAGAATTAACTCCACAAAGAAGTTATTCATAATGGATGACGCGGTGAGGAAACCTTCAGGGGAGGAAAGGCTGGTACCCAATAACCACAACAGAATCCCGACCGCCACAAAGGTGATCACTCCGGATACGCGATGGAGAATGGACGCTATCGCCGTGATTGGGAACCGGATCGTTTGCAGATCCAGATTGACAGGTCTTTGTTTTTTCACATTTCTTATCATGAATAACGCCCACATGCTGTTCTTATTATTCCCTTTAGACTTCGGGTACAGAAGATGAAGACACCTGTAGCCTGAAAGACGACGGGATTTCCTTCCTCCGGTCTGCGTGCGGGTCAGACAGCGTCCTTACTATAACTACGCGTCATATAAAACACTGCTTCCAGATGCTAAAACGACACGTTACAACGCTGGTTGGCTCGGGATTGCAGGGTATTCCGGAGACCTGGCGGCAGTATAGGACGTTCACAAAATCATTACAATTAACCTACATATAGTTTGTCGGGTTTTATCCCGAACAGTGACATAGGTCACGATAACAACATTATTTTAATTTTTAATCATCTGATTTGACAATCATTAAACAAAGTTGTTACAAACGACACCAGAAAAAGCATATAATGCGTAAAAGTTATGGGGTCACTCTTTCACCGGAGATTTAGTTATGTAACAGTGTGGAAGTATTGACCAATACCTTCAGGACAGTTATTAGTGATAGACAGGTTAAATAATTCGGATTGCTAAGTTCTTGATTTGCAGTTTATTCGCCATGAAAAGACCGTTTTACCTGCAAGCGCCCATAGCTCTGTACCCAGGTCATCCCCTCTTTCGCAGAGCGGCGAGCCAAATAACAAACTGGTAACGGTTTATTGATGCACGAAGGCAAATTTAAGTTCCGGCAGTCTTAAGCAATAAGGCGCTAAGGAGACCGTAAATGGCTGATACTAAAGCAAAACTCACTCTAAATGGTGACGCTGCTATTGAACTGGATGTGCTGAAAGGTACGCTCGGTCAAGATGTTATTGATATTCGTAGCCTTGGCTCAAAAGGGATGTTTACTTTTGACCCAGGTTTCACCTCTACTGCATCCTGCGAATCCAAAATTACTTTCATCGACGGTGATGAAGGTGTTTTGCTGCATCGCGGCTTCCCGATTGACCAACTGGCGACCGAGTCCAACTATCTGGAAGTGTGTTATATCCTGCTGTACGGCGAAAAACCGACTCAGGAAGAGTACGACGAGTTCAAAACCACAGTCACTCGCCATACCATGATCCACGAGCAGATCACCCGTCTGTTCCACGGTTTCCGCCGCGACTCTCACCCGATGGCCGTTATGTGCGGTGTAACCGGAGCGCTGGCAGCGTTCTATCATGACTCGCTGGATGTAAACAACGCGCGTCACCGTGAAATCGCCGCCTTCCGCCTGCTGTCCAAAATGCCAACCATGGCAGCGATGTGCTACAAATATTCCATCGGGCAGCCGTTCGTGTACCCACGTAATGATCTCTCCTACGCCGGTAACTTCCTGAACATGATGTTCTCTACGCCGTGCGAAAAATACGAAGTGAATCCGATTCTGGAACGCGCAATGGACCGTATCTTAATCCTGCACGCTGACCACGAACAGAACGCCTCAACCTCTACCGTACGTACCGCGGGCTCTTCTGGCGCTAACCCGTTTGCCTGCATCGCGGCAGGTATTGCTTCCCTGTGGGGACCGGCACACGGCGGCGCAAACGAAGCTGCGCTGAAAATGCTGGAAGAAATCAGCTCTGTTAAACACATTCCGGAATTTGTTCGCCGCGCGAAAGACAAGAATGATTCCTTCCGCCTGATGGGCTTTGGTCACCGTGTTTATAAAAACTATGACCCGCGCGCTACCGTCATGCGTGAAACCTGCCATGAAGTACTGAAAGAACTGGGCACCAAAGATGATCTGCTGGAAGTGGCGATGGAACTTGAGCACATTGCGCTCAACGACCCGTACTTCATTGAGAAGAAACTCTACCCGAACGTAGACTTCTACTCCGGCATCATCCTGAAAGCGATGGGTATTCCGTCCTCCATGTTCACCGTGATCTTCGCCATGGCACGTACCGTTGGCTGGATTGCACACTGGAACGAAATGCACACCGACGGCATGAAAATCGCGCGTCCGCGTCAGTTGTACACCGGCTACGACAAGCGCGATTTTAAGTCTGATATTAAGCGTTAATTGTTCAGGCCACCGGATAATTCCGGTGGCTTTTTTCAGTTCCCGTCTTGTTCATTGCATTCACCTCTTCAATATTACTTTCTCTCGTTTACTCGCCCTTTAATATATTTAATTGAGCGCAATTCCTACCCTGTTTAATATAGCATTAATTGCCAAAGCATTATTTGATCTTTAAATTCATTAACTATTTAATCCGGCCTCATAAAACACAGCACTGGATTAAATGGCATGGGCGACCTTATTTATCTGAAGATAACAGGTGAGCGACAAGGCGATATCTCTTCTGGTTGTGGTACAGACGCATCGATAGGAAATCGCTGGCAGGAAAACCATCCTGATGAGATTTTTGCTTTTTCGCTCTCTAACGGATTAGTTAATACGGGTTCTGGTATTAATACCCGGGCGCTAAGATTTGAAAAATTAATTGATAAAAGCACACCGCTATTTATTAACGCCATCAATAACAATGAACGTCTGTTTATTGAAATTGATTTATGGCGAATAAACAGATTCGGCAGATGGGAACGCTACTATTATATTCAATTAAGAAATGCTTCGGTAAAAAGCATACAAACCTATGTGGCCCTAAACGAGCTGGATACCGAAGAAATTGCGGTATCGTATGACTATATTCTTTGCAAGCACCTGATTGCCAATACGGAGTTTGACTACCTGGCGTTGCCTGCTGAGTACAATCGTTTGTTTATACCGCCCCGCAATCAGCCGGCTAGTTCGATAATACCCGTTGCGAACCGACCTCCCCCCCCAGCACCACTCATTCCTGCAGTCACACCGGTCTATGCCAAATCCTGTCTGAAAGAGAAAGGCTGTACAGACGCAGGGAGCCGTGAAGAATCGGCTGAAAACTTCGGTCAGATGGCGGTTTTCGCACAATCTTCCGTTGATGATTGTTGCGGATATGCACAACCCGCAGAAGCCTCGACCACGCTGCCGATATTAGGTGGGCTGACGCAGGTGTGGGGCGAGTGGTCACTCGGTGGCATGCTCAGCGCCGCACGCGGCGTTCCTTATATCGGAGCGTTAGCTTCCGCGCTGTATATTCCGTCTGCGGGGACGGGCAGCGCACGCGTTCCCGGACGTGATGAGTTCTGGTATGAGGAAGAACTGCGGAAAAAGGCGCTGGTAGGTGGCACAGCCACAACCCGGGTTCGTTTTTTCTGGGGAACCGACATTCACGGTAAGTCGCAAGTCTACGGCGTGCATACCGGCGAAGGTACTCCGTATGAAAACGTGCGCGTCGCGAATATGCTATGGAATGATGGACACCATCGTTATGAATTTACGCCTGCCCACGACGTAGACGGGCCGTTAATCACATGGACGCCAGAAAATCCTGCGACGGGTGATGTACCTGAACATACTGGAAGCGATATTCCACCGCTTGATCAGCCAACAATTCTGGTGACACCCATCCCGGATGGCAAAAATGAATACACCACGCCACCGTTCCTTGTGCCGGATGTCGCCGATTTTAACGATTATATTCTGGTCTTTCCGGCCGATTCAGGCATTCAGCCGATATATGTATACCTGAAAACAGCCCGGGACGAACCCGGCACAGCAACCGGCCACGGTGAAATTTTATCCGGAAATAATCGTTGGCTTGAAGCCGCCAGTTCAGGGCTGGGCGCACCGATACCTGCACAGGTCGCAGATAAGCTGCGAGGAAGAACATTTCGCAACTTTGACCATTTCAGAAGAGAGTTCTGGCATGCGGTGTCAGAGTGCCCTGAGCTAATGTCACAGTTTAAAGAACGAAATCAAATAGAAATTCGTCTCGGAAATGCTCCATTTAGCATCCCTACTGAACATGTTGGAAGGAGAAAAAGATTCGAAATTCACCATCTTGATTTTATCATTAATGGTGGCGAAGTCTTTGATATGGATAACATGAGAATTAATACTGTGAAAAATCATATTAAAAATCACTCTAATAAGTAAAGAGGTTACACATGCAACTAAAACAACGCCTTGAAGACTACACCGAATCCGAATTCTTAGACTTCCTAAATGAATTCTCTGCAAACCCGCGCTACCAGGGAGAAATGGATCGTGAATCTTACATCGACTCATTAGTCGATCATTTCGATAAAATCGTGGACCATCCGGAAAGTAATGGATTGATTTTTTATCCCCCGGATGACAGGGAAGACAGCCCACAAGGCGTCATTGATGAAATCAAAAGATGGCGTAAGTCCCAGGGACGCTCATCATTTAAACAATCAACCTAAAAATTTCAAATCAAGTCGTTAAACATCAATACCGATTATAGAACAGCGTAGTTTTATACATCCAGGAAAATTAAAATGACAATAACAGTTACGGTTCAAGCTCAACTCATCGTCGGTGAAACTCAGGTAATAGAAAGTTTAGCCCCTGAAGGTTCATACGCTGCTGTATTTGAAGATAATGGTCAAACCGGATATTTCTATGCACTTGATGAATCTGAAGACGGAAATCCTATCAAAGATGCACTACATATTTACAATGCAGAAGACGTGTCAGATGGACATATCCCATCAGATGTGAAGATCGGTTGGTCAGAAGACAGTAAGAAATGTGTGTTGCTGATAAATGGTTACCCACACGGTGTCTTTGATTTTGAATCAAAAAATGGATACTGCCGGAGCGGTTTTCCACCTACAATCAGTCAGGAGTGGTCTATCTTCGGGCATGCCTGGAATGATGCTGTCGACGATTTTTTCAGATAACAGGCATCAATACCCGATCGCCGGTTAGTCCGTTTTTATTGATACCTGATATTTTTTTCAGCGGACTTTTTCTCTATGCTGTATCAAGACATTGAATGCGGTATAAAACAAGGGAGCATGGGATGCCTGTTTTGCAGTGGAGCCTGTTGTTTGTGCTATCGCTCCTTCTTTCCCTGCTCTTTCTGTTTATCCATCTTCCAGGCCCCTTATTGCTCGGTTCGATGATCGTCGGCATCATTTTCAGTATGCGCGGCATCTCGCTGCATCCTCCTCGCTGCACATTTCTTGGCGCACAGGCGATTCTCGGCTGCATGATTGCCCAAAATCTGACCGGTTCAATCTTCACAACCCTTGCAGCCCACTGGCCGATGGTGATTGTTATACTGCTGGCAACCCTTATCAGCAGCGCGATAATCGGCTGGCTGCTGGTTCGCTATAGTAATCTACCGGGGAATACTGGTGCGTGGGGCTCGTCACCAGGCGGTGCAGCAGCAATGGTCGCAATGGCCCAGGATTATGGCGCCGACATCAGGCTGGTGGCGTTTATGCAGTATCTGCGCGTACTGTTGGTGGTCGGCGCGGCAGCGCTGGTCACCCGGCTGGTGATGGGCGACCAGGCCCAAACAATCAGTGAACAAATCATCTGGTTTCCGCCGCTAAGCGGCAATCTTTTCAGCACTCTGATGCTGGCCGCCGTTGCCGGCACGGCTGGGCGCCTACTGCGTATTCCCTCTGGCGTTATGCTATTGCCAATGCTGGTGGGTGCCATGCTGAATGCAAGCGGAGTGATGGTGATTGAACTGCCGGAATGGCTACTGGCTATAGCCTACATGTCAATTGGCTGGCAAATCGGTCTTGGCTTTGACAAGCAGATCTTTTTGATGGCATTACGACCACTGCCACAGATCCTGTTGTCCATTTTTTCACTGATGGCGATCTGCGCAGCCATGGCCTGGGGACTGGCGCATTACATGCAGATCGATTTTCTCACTGCCTATCTGGCAACCAGTCCTGGAGGAGTGGATTCTGTTGCGGTGATCGCCGCAGGAAGCCACGCTGATATGGCGCTCATCATGGCGATGCAAACCCTGCGACTGTTCAGCATTTTGTTAACTGGCCCCGCAGTCGCGCGGTTTATTTCGGTGCATGCACCGAGAAAAATGCAGTCATCTTAATGTATCGCTTTAATCCGGGTGCGCAATTTCCGTCACGTTTGTGCCCGTCTTATCCGCTACAAACATAAACTCCGTTATGCCCCCTGGATAATTCTGTGTGATATGCAGGTCGTTATTACCTTTCCAGACATATTCCACCATCTCCGTATCTCCGAGATTTTCTATCTTCAGGTCCTTGCCCGGAATTAATGTAGATGCCAGATTGTTGCTGTCAGACCTCGTTTTTCTGTGTGCCTGATACGCTTGAGTAAGAGAGAGGTTGGCATAAAAACAACGGGTTATAGCACCGTGTTCATAAATATATTCCATATCTCTCGGTCCGGATTCACATTTGGGGGTTATCTGCACAGTGGCCGTCGCCAAAAAAGGAAAGGTGCTGGCTGCAACGACAAGTAAAGCGGTACAACTTAATCGGTTAAAATCCATATGTCGCTCCTGCTCATTTCCTTGAGAGTTTTCGGTGATACAGAGCACTGGAACAGCGCCATGTTATGTTATTTCTGACAACCCGGGCACCAGTAAAAGGGGCGCGAAGAGAGCATCGTTTTCTCGATTATTCCACCACAACGCTCACAGGTTTCGCCGTCCCGATGAAAGACCTTGAAGCGAAACAACGCACCGTGATGTTTATTCTCATCGACCAGGCCGCGGGTAGTATAAGACAACCGCGGAATATCAAGCAGCGCATGTGCCAGTTGATCCAGTTGCTCATCACTAAGCTGCGACGCTTTATGCTGCCCGGTCAACCCAACCTGCCAAAGGATCTCTACCCGCAGGTAGTTACCTAATCCCGCCAGAAATGCCTGGTCCAGTAGCAGACCAGAAAACTGGCGATTGCGAAAACGCGGAGATAACAGACGCGCTTTAACCTCATCGGGCGTTAAACGTAAATCCAGTACATCCGGCCCTACCCGTTGCAGGAACGGATGGGTGGAGAGCTGTTCTGGCGTCAGCATTTCGATATCAGACGCGCTATAGAGCAGGATAGTTTTGTCGTGTGTCTGCAGCCTGACACGCAGTACCCGCGAAGTTTGCGGGATTTTGCCTGTATCCACCACTCGCCACACGCCATAGAGCTGATTGTGACTGTACAGCGTCAGGCCATTAGAAAAATGGGTCAGTAATGCTTTCCCCCGCGTTTCAAGCTGGGTAACACGTTGCCCAATCAGTTGAGATTGATACGGTTTTAACTGCTCAAAGGCAAACCAGACATCCGTCAGGGGTTTGCCTTTGACTGCCGCCTCCAGGTTATCCGCCGCGCGGCGGATCTCCGGGCCTTCAGGCATAATACTGTCCTTTGTTAATGTGTTGCACCGCCCGTCACTGCGATATCGCTTTCCACCTGCAAGGCGGTGGCAATCGCAATCTCCAGCGCACGGCGCACCGTTTCTGTCGCCATACTTGGCGCCCCGGGATGCTGTGCAGCCTGTTGCGGCAAATAAGGGATATGAATAAAGCCGCCCTTCACCGCCGGTACGTCGCGTAGTTTATGCAGCAGGCCATACATCACGTGGTTACACACGAAAGTACCCGCAGTCTGGGAAACCGAGGCCGGAATTCCCGCGTTGCGCATGGAGACAACCATCGCTTTAATCGGCAACGTACTAAACCATGCCGCCGGGCCATCGACCACAATCGGCACATCGACCGGCTGTTGCCCCTGATTATCCGCAATACGCGCATCGTCAACGTTAATCGCCACGCGTTCCACGGTGATATCCGTGCGACCACCCGCCTGCCCCACCGCCAGCACCAGTGATGGCGACAACGCGTCAATCGCGGCGTTGAGTACAGCGAGAGACTCGCCAAAGACACACGGTAGTTGGCGGGCTATTACGCGGCATCCACCGATAATAGCATTGTCGAGGCTCGAGACCACTTCCCAGGAAGGGTTAACTGACTCGCCGCCAAAGGGTTCAAATCCCGTGATGAGTACTGTTTTCATCCTTCCTCCTTACAGGAACATCAGGAAATACATCAGGAACACGTTGACCAGTAGCAGCAGTACGCCGGTTGGCACCTGCGCTTTAATCACCGCATTTTTGTCCGGTAGTTCCAGCAACGCTGCAGGAACAATATTAAAGTTCGCCGCCATCGGCGTCATCAGCGTCCCACAATAGCCGGAGAACATACCTATCGCCGCCATTACCGCTGGGTTGCCGCCGTGTTGCAGTACGAGGATCGGAATGCCAATCCCAGCGGTCACGATCGGGAAAGCAGCAAACGCATTACCCATAACCATGGTCAACAATGCCATGCCGATGGTGTACACCGCCACCGCGATAAAGCGACTATCCACCGCCAGATATTCCTGCGTCAGGTATGAAATGCCGCTACCGACACCCGCCGCTGTAAACAGCAGCCCAAGCGTAGCCAGAATCTGCGGCAAAATGAACGCCCAGCCAATGGAGTCCAGCAGACGGCGTGCCTCCTGAATCGGTTGATGCACCCGCTCATGGGTCATTTTTATCGCCATCGCCAGACCAATCAACGAACCCGCTGTCATTGAAAAGAGCGTCACCAGAGTGGCGTGATTACCCGGCCCGAACAGCGCATCCTGTAAGCCCGGAATATGGTTGAACATCAGTACGCCAATGACCGTTACCACCGGGATCGCCAACGCTGGGAAAAACAGGCGGTTGCCCAGGCGGCTGGCGCTTTCTTCACGCTGTTGCTGCGTGCGTTGATGGTAGCTTCCCAGCTTCACACCGCCAAAACCCGCGATCAGGGCCAGCACGACCACCGCAACGCCGACGGCAATATGCACTGCGCGTTTATCGCCAAACAGCGAGTATGTCCAGTCACCAAGCAGAAACAGTACGCCATATATGCCCCAAAACAGGCCTGTGGTGAAACGGCGCGGGTTTGCTTTGTCCTGCCAGGACATCAGCGCCACAATCAGTAATACCGCACCTGCCAGCCAGTAGAGATAGCTTTGTTGAAAATTCATTTCGCTTCCCCTTTCGCTGCGGCATTTGCTTTCGCCACCTCACGTTGCAAATAGCTATCCAGACGCCACAAACGCGTGCCGTGGATCAGGAAAGCACAAATTGCCGTTGGGATCCCCCACAAGGCGATATGCAGAGGTTCGGTCTGGATCCCTCCAGACTCCAGCATAAAGTTGTGCATGAATATGATCGCGCCGAAGGCAACAAAGATATCTTCACCGAAAAACAGCCCGACGTTATCGGTCGCCGCTGACATTGCGCGCAGGCGATAGCGAACCGCGCCGGGTATCTCTCCGTGATTTTTCTCGGCGGCCCCTTCCGCCATTGGCGCCAGCAGCGGGCGCACCATCTGCGGATGCCCCCCCAGACTGGTCAACCCTAACGCAGCGGTCGCTTCGCGAATGAACAGATAGACAATAAGCAGACGGCCACTGGTGGCACTGCGGATTTTCGCAATCCACGCCTGAGCACGCTCTTTGAGTCCGTGACGTTCCAGCAGGCCAATAACCGCCAGCGGGATCAGCAGGATAAACGGCAGGTTGCGGGTGTTAAGAAAACCTTCACCCAGCTTCTCGAGGATGGTGGCGATCGGCATATGCGCCGCCAGTCCCGTGACGATCCCGGCAATAATAACCACCAATACCGGATTAAAACGTAAAAGAAATCCGACCACGATGACGGCGATCCCCGTCAATGGCCAGAGAGAAATTACCTCTCCCATAATTCATTCCCGTATATGTTGTTGTGTAATATATTGTTGTTTTGTATGGTAAATCTTATGCACCAATTTCAATATTGCATGCATTAAAGGCGCTACGCAAGCGACGGGCAAAAGCGAGTGCGTGCTCGCCATCCCCATGAATGCATACCGTCTGGGCGGTCACGCTTGCCCATGTTCCACTTTGGCTTTTTACTCTGCCGGATTGCACCATTTCTAACGTTTGCGCCAGCGCCTGCTCTTCATCCTCAATCAGTGCGCCCGGCTGGTTACGTGGCACCAGACTGCCATCGGCCTGATAACCCCGATCGGCAAAAACCTCCTGACGCGTTATCAAGCCATAGTGTTCTCCAGCGCGAATCAGTTCGCTTCCCGCCAGCCCGACCAGAACCAGCGACGGATCACAGGCATGAACCGCTTTCGCAATCGCATCAGCCAATTGAGGATCTTTCGCCGCCTGGTTATAGAGCATGCCATGCGGTTTGACATGGCGCATCACACCGCCTTCTGCCCGCGTGATGGCAGCCAGCGCGCCAATTTGATACAGCGTCTGCGCATACACCGTTTGTGCAGGCAGGGTCATGGCGCTACGACCAAAATTTTCCCGATCCGGAAAGCTGGGGTGTGCGCCTACCGCCACACCATTTTTTAACGCATCACGCACGCTTGAGAGCATAGTTTGCGCATCGCCGGCGTGAAACCCACAGGCGATGTTGGCCGATGACACCAATTGCAGCAACGCTGCATCGTTCGCACATCCCTCACCGAGGTCTGCATTGAGATCAATTTTCATTGTTAAGTCGCCATGCTAACTGTTCCAGATAACGCTGCTGGTCGTACCGCGCCTTCAGCGCTTCCTCCAGCGAACACTGCACAAAATGAATCGGCTGACCGAGCGGGATCTGCGCCAGATGATACATATCTGCCTCGATAATACAGGCGATGCGCGGATAGCCACCCGTCGTCTGAGCATCGTTCATCAGCACGATTGGCTGGCCATTATGCGGAACCTGCACCACGCCGGGGAGCAAACCATGCGACAGCAGCTCGCGATCGGTCGTGCGCGTCAGCGGCTGCCCCTGAAGACGATACCCCATACGGTTACTTTGCGGGCTAAGCTGCCACGGCGAGCGCCAGAAAGAGGCCTGCGATACCTCATCAAACTCCTGATATTCAGGGCCGGGCAGTGCGCGAATGAGATTACCCCACATCAGTTGTTTTACACCTTGTGGCCCGCTGAATTGCCGGGTAGATATGCCAATCGCCAGTCGATCGCCATCACGCAGCAGACGCCCTTCAAACCCACCAATGCCCACTTTCAGATCGGTACTACGCGAGCCCATCACTTCGGGAACATCGATACCGCCCGCTACCGCCAGATAACTGCGCATGCCATGAAGAGGACGTTTTAGCGTCAGACGCTGCCCGGCTTTTACCGGTAACCGCCATCCGCTCCATACGGGAGTTCGATCCAGATGCGCTTCGCATCCGGCACCGGTCAGGGCAAACCAGCCATCGGCTTCAAACTCCACCACCAGTTGCCCCAGAGTGATTTCCAGCGCTGCGGCATTCGCATCATTACCCACCAGCAGGTTAGCCACGTTCAGCGCCGGTTTATCCAGCGCGCCACAGTGACTAATTCCGGATTGACGAAAACTATGGCGTCCCCCGTCCTGTACTGAGGTGTACATGCCAGCGCGGATGATGTTTAACATATCCCCTCCTTCTGCGGGACAAAACGCACGGTATCGCCAGCCCGTAACAGAATCGGCTCCTCCCGTTTTGGATCAAATAACGAAACGGAGGTACGCCCAATCAATTGCCATCCACCGGGTGTGGCAAGCGGGTAGATCCCCGTTTGAGATCCACCGATACCGACAGAACCTGCCGGAACAAGCAAACGCGGTTCCGCACGTCTGGGGGTATGCAGCTGTTCAGGTAAGCTCCCGAGATAGGGAAATCCCGGCTGAAAACCGATAAACCACACCACATAGTCAACTGACGCATGAAGTTCGACGACCTGCTTGTCGCTTAATCCACTGTGTCGGGCGACCTCTGCCAGATCAGGGCCAAACTCACCACCATAGGTCACAGGTATTTCAATAAAACGTGAATCCGGCTCCAGTGCTTCGCTCTCTTCCCACCAGCGCTGCAGGCGTTCAATCGCATCCAGCGCCAGCGTTTGCGGGTCGCGTAGAGTAACCGTGATATTGTTCATTCCCGGAATAGCTTCAAGCACATTCGGGGCGTCAACTAAACGCTGAGCCAGACGCCAGATGCGTTTCTGAGTCGCCAGCGTGATGGGGGGCTCCAGTTCAAGAACCACCGCCGTTTCACCTAACAGATAACAACGCGCTCGCTGCACTTTCATCCCTCTTTATTACGCTGGATTAGGTATATCGATAAAGGTTACGTCCAGATCGGTATTTTCATTCAGCCATTCGCTTAATGCGCGAATGCCGCCGCGTTCGGTCGCATGGTGACCGGCAGCATAAAAATGCAGCCCCTGCTCGCGGGCTGAGTGAATGGTTTGCTCAGAGACTTCACCGGTAATAAAGGCGTCGACACCAAATCGGGCTGCGCTATCAATAAAACTTTGACCGCCACCGGTACACCAGGCAACGCGCTGAACTTTCTCCGGCCCGGTATCACCGCACCATAACGGTTTACGGCCTAAACGCGCTTCAATCCACGATGCCAGCTCCAGCCCCGGAACCGGCATGGAGAGTTCTCCCCATGGCACCAGCGGTTCAATTTCCCCCATAATGGTGATTCCCAACAGCGCGGCCAACTGCGCGTTATTCCCCAATTCCGGGTGTGCATCCAGCGGCAAGTGCCAGCCATACAGGTTGATATCATTTTCTAACAGCGTTTTCAGACGATTGCGCTTCATGCCGCGAATAACCGGAGATTCGCCTTTCCAGAAATAGCCGTGGTGAACAATAACCGCATCCGCTTGCTGGCGTACCGCCTCGTCCAGCAATGCCTGGCTTGCAGTCACACCGGTCACGATTTTATGCACCGTCTCTTTGCCCTCAACCTGCAAACCATTCGGCGCATAATCGCTAATGGCGGCACTGTTTAGTTTGTCGTTGATCAGTTGTTCCAGTTCGGTGTTTTTCATCATCGTCCTCGTAGTCATCATTTCTGCCTGCCCAATCAGCAACACAGCTTAGGTTAAAATAGCGTCCCCGCCTGCGTTCGTCGATAGCCATTTCACTGACACATAAAGAAACAATCACACCCGCTTTGAACGTGATTTGCTTACCACTACGCGATCTAATTCATGTATATTTATGCAATCAGACAGCATATTGCAAAAATAATCAGATCTGTATCAAAGTTACAACTTTAAGGAAACACACTCGTGCAGCACGTTCAGCCAGTCGCGAGGCATTTACTTCGAGAAAATAATGAATAAACAAGCATCTCAACCACGGGCGATATACTACGTTGTCGCGCTACAAATCTGGGAATACTTCAGTTTTTACGGCATGCGTGCGCTGCTGATCCTGTATCTCACTAACCAGCTTAAGTACGACGATAATCACGCATATGAACTGTTCAGCGCCTACTGCTCGCTGGTCTATGTCACCCCTATTCTCGGGGGATACCTGGCCGATAAAGTGCTCGGCAATCGAATGGCGGTGATGATCGGCGCATTTTTAATGGCGGTGGGACATCTGGTATTAGGTGCCAGTGAAATGGCTCCGGCGTTCCTCTATTTGTCGCTGGCGATAATTGTCTGCGGTTACGGTCTGTTTAAATCAAATATCAGTTGCCTGCTGGGCGAGTTATATCAACCTGAAGACCCGCGTCGCGACGGTGGATTCTCTCTGCTCTACGCCGCCGGTAACATCGGTTCGATCATCGCACCAATTGCATGCGGATACGTGCAGGAAGAGTACAGCTGGGCGATGGGCTTTGCGCTGGCTGCCATCGGCATGCTGGCAGGGCTGGTGATTTTCTTATGTGGTAATCGCCATTTCGCCCACACCACCGGCGTCAACAAGGCCGTTCTCTGTGCTAAAACCTTTATTCTGCCAAACTGGGCCTGGCTGTTAGTTCTGCTAGTTACCACACCGCTGCTGATTACCGTGCTGTTCTGGAAAGAGTGGTCCGTTTATGCACTGATTGTTGCCACTGTTATTGGTCTGGCAGTTCTGGCGAAGATTTATCGCCAGGCACAGACGCAGAAACAGCGCAAAGAGCTGGGGCTTATCGTCACGCTGACCTTCTTCAGCCTGTTGTTTTGGGCCTTTGCTCAACAGGGCGGCAGTTCGATCAGCCTGTATATCGACCGCTTCGTTAACCGCGATATTCTGGGGTATTCCGTCCCTACCGCGATGTTCCAGTCGGTTAACGCTTTTGCCGTTATGCTGTGCGGTATCGTACTGGCGTGGGTAGTCAAAGAAAGCGTGAGTGGCAATCGTACCGTACGTATC
This sequence comes from Citrobacter sp. Cpo012, assembly GCF_030333015.1. Classification (NCBI taxonomy): domain Bacteria; kingdom Pseudomonadati; phylum Pseudomonadota; class Gammaproteobacteria; order Enterobacterales; family Enterobacteriaceae; genus Citrobacter; species Citrobacter sp. Cpo012. Next base: position 300,034 of record NZ_JAOWGR010000043.1, read on the forward strand.
TGGGGTAAATTTGCCCTTGGCCTCGGCTTAATGAGCGCTGGGTTCTGTATTCTAACCTTGAGCGCTCGCTGGTCCGCTGCTTACGGCCACTCCTCCATGCCGCTGATGGTACTTGGGTTGGCGGTCATGGGCTTTGCCGAACTGTTTATCGATCCGGTGGCAATGTCACAAATTACGCGTATTGAGATCCCTGGTGTTACCGGCGTATTAACCGGCATTTATATGCTGCTTTCCGGTGCCATCGCCAACTACCTAGCTGGTGTTATCGCCGATCAGACCTCACAAGGCTCGTTTGATGCTGCGGGCGCTATCAACTACTCCATCAATGCCTATATTGATGTCTTTAGTGAAATTACCTGGGGCGCGCTGGCCTGTGTGGTGCTGGTGCTGCTGATTTGGCTGTACCAGTCGCTTAAGTTCAGAAACCGTTCACTGGCGGTAGAATCCTGAGTGTAGGGGCCCGATGATGTAATCTGATTCGGGCTTTTTTCAGGAATTACGCATGACTGGCAGTCAACTCCTCTTCAGAAAGACCTGTAACCAGAAGCACCATGTAGCGATCTATTCCCTGCTCCAACATAGTTTGCGCTATACGTAATGCGGCTTCTCGTTTGCCTCGCTGCAACCCTTCTTGTAATCCATCTAAGCGTAACCGCTCGGCAATCGTCATCAGCTTCTCCTTATGTTGGGGGATCCGTTGCGCCATCTCTTGTATAAATTCATTAAAGCGAGATTCATCGCCGGATTGCAGGATGTAATTAAACATCGCCTGTAGTTGCGTGTCATTAGCGCACCCTGTAAGTAACAGCGTGGCCAGTTGATCTACCAGCCCCATCAAATCCCGCTGACGGATATGTTTTTGCATTAGTTCCAGCAGTGCCATTCGCCTGTGAGCCATGATTTCGTCATCGGGCACCACTGTGATATCCACCAATGGAAATGCGCTGGCATAAAGTTGCCGTGCCGTTACAGGATCGGTAAACGCATCAAGCCAGCACAGTGAGTACGGATACGGACTTCGACAGCCATGATAAAACAGCATGGGTATCACAATCGGCAGTTCTTTGTGCCCGGCATCCAAATGACGCTGCATCGCCGCTATTGCGTAACGCAGCAGACGAAAAGCCATATGCGGATCGGCTGAACTCTGGTGTTCTATAACCACGTATACATAACCTTCACCATCGTGCGTATGCACAGACCAGAGCACGTCGGAGTAGCGGGTACGTAAATCCGCTTCAATAAAGCTTTCTGACTCCAGCTTCAGCGTATTTAAATCGCAAAGCGTTTGCAGATCTGCGGGTAGATGAATTTCGAGGAAGTCCCGAGCTGTTTCTGGATGATGTAAAAACGTTTTAAATACCGCATCGTGCGGTGTAGATGTCGTTGGTGTTGTCATCAAATTCCGTCACCTGAATGAAGATGACGGCACTTTACTGCTGGCGGAAAACATCTTCATCAAGGCATTAGCAGCCTTGCGTACACGCTTCAGCGCTAAATGCCCCCCCACTGCAACATATTCATTCTGCTGGAAGGTATTACGCAGAAATCCGCTGCGTGCTTATCCCTTACGTGCCGCCTCATATGCCGCCAGCGTCGCCAGCCTTGCCTGTTTATGATCCACAATCGGGCGAGGATAACTCAGTGTTACCTGCGCTTTTTCAGCCCACGACCACGGTTCATGAATGGCTTTACCCGGCACGTCGCGCAGTTCCGGCACCCACTGGCGGATAAACTCACCGTCACGGTCGAATTTTTCGCCCTGCGTCGTGGGGTTAAAGATACGGAAATACGGCGCAGCGTCGGTTCCGGTTGAGGCAGCCCACTGCCAGCCGCCGTTATTGGCCGCCAGGTCGCCATCGATCAGTTGCGACATGAAATATTGTTCGCCTTTACGCCAGTCGATCAGCAGGTCTTTCACTAAAAAACTGGCGGTAATCATGCGTAAACGATTATGCATCCAGCCCGTGGCGTTGAGCTGACGCATGGCCGCATCCACAATGGGGTAGCCCGTATGCCCTGTTTTCCAGGCCTGCAAATGCGCCGGATTATTCTGCCATTGCACGCGATCGGTCCAGCGAATAAAAGGTTGATACCGACACAGCGCCGGATGGTAAGTCATCAGATGACGATAAAATTCGCGCCAGATAAGCTCATTCAACCAAACGCTGCCTGTCCCATCCTCAAGCGCCTGCGGCTGCTCCACGAGCAGTCGATTCAGGCACTGGCGCGGTGATAGTCCACCTGTCGCCAGGCTCGCGGATAATCGACTGGTTCCATCAATCGCCGGAAAGTCACGCTGCTGCTCATATTCTCCGGCAGCCTGCTGGCAAAAATGGCGTAATTGCGCGATGGCCAATTTTTCTTCTGCCGGAAATTGCTGCGAATCAAAATCCTGCTGCGGGTAGCTCAGCGTGATGGATGTTAATGGAGAGTCAAGAGCACCGCTTTCTCTCACCTTCGGCGCACTGACACATTCTGGGATCCCGTCTTTTATCCGCTTCAGCCAGGCATTTTTAAACGGCGTAAAGACTTTATACATCTCGTGATTACCGGTCATGACCGCCCCCGGAGGCAGGATCACGCTGTCGTCAAACCCTTCGCACACCACCTGAGGTATTGACTTTTCAACGGCAGCATCACGCTGGCGTTCGTTTATTTCATATTGATAGTTATAAAATATTCGACTGACGCCATGCTGTACGCAGACGTTTTTGACGGTTTCCACACTGGTCGCAAAATCACCGACTTCATGAAACAGAAGCGGGATGCCCTTTTCTGCCAGCGCCGTTTGCAACGCGTTCAACTGCGCGTTAACCAATGTCGCCTGACGTGGGGCCATATCATGCGCCTTCCACTGTTCAGGCGTGGAGATATAGAGCGCGAGTACATGTGCAGAACGATCCCGACAAGCCGCCGCCAGCGCGAGATTGTCATGCAGGCGTAAATCACGCCGAAACCAGACCAGATGCGTGGTCATAACACTCCCTGATAAAAATTAATCATTGCCCTGTAAACGCCAAATCGCAGGCCAGAGTTCAAAATAACGTTGCCCGGACAACCAGGTGTTCGAGTGCTCAGCCATATAGTGTTTGAGGAGCATTAAGGGTGCAAGTAGCGGCTGCGCCTCGCGTCGATAGTTATCGATTATCGAGGTCAATTCCTGACGTTGATGCAGATCGAGCTGATTACGGAAATAGCCCTGTACGTGCATCAATACATTGGTATGGTTACGCCGGGTAGCAGGATTTAATAACAGATGGGTCAATCGTAGGCGATACTCGGTAAAAAAAGCATCGAGATCTTGCCATTCATGGATTGCGGCAACGAAGGGGCCAAGCTCCCGATACTCTGGCTGGGAATGCGCCAGTAGTACCAGTTTGTAGCGGGTATGATAGTCAATTAATGCGCCCCGCGTTAATTTTCGCTGACGCAGGCGGTGCAATTCATGCAAAGCGTAAACACGTATTAATGTATTTTCGTCGAACTGAGGTGCCTCACTCGCTTCTGTGGTCAGACAGGTGCGGATACCAACAGGAATTCTCGTGCTCATCGCCACTCCTTATCCGTTACTCAGATAAGTGTAGACGTCGGCGTATAAAAAAACCGCCACATTGCTGTTGGCGGTTTTCTTGAACAATAACGACAACTTAATAGAAGTCGCAGGTGGCTTTTTCAGCCTGCTCCATCCACACCGGTTTATCACTAGTTTTGGACCAGACGCGGTGCAGATAGCTGTAAAAACGGGCGCGGTCTTTCCAGAACAACATGACCGGCAGCGCCAGCACGCCCGCCACAACGGCAAAGGTACGGCGCAAGAAAACAATGTGTGCTGGATATTCTTTATAAAAGTCCATAATCCTCTCCCATATATCTGTTCGGTGAATCGCACCGGAAAAATAAACTTGGTTAACTGATGAAAATAATACCGCCTTGTGTGTAATTTTGCTACTCATCCGACCACTTATTTTTATCTATTGATGCTCCGTTTAGCTAAAAACCGTAACTAAGTTACATAAAGGTTAAATTAATACTAATCATTAGTTAAATAATGGTCTTTGCCATTTTTATACTTTTTTTACACCCCTCCCACTGATTTTTGCGAAATCTTTGCAAGCAAAAATCTACGCTCTGGTTATCACATTTATGCCACTGGAGGTGCACCGTGAGTGCAGGCGTGATAACCGGCATTGTGCTGGTCTTTTTATTATTAGGTTATCTGGTGTATGCCCTGATTAATGCGGAGGCGTTCTGATGGCGGCCCAAGGATTTTTACTCATTGCCAGTTTCTTGCTGGTACTGTTTATCATCGCCAGACCGCTGGGTTTTGGCTTGGCTCGGCTGATCAATAATACGTCCCTGCCGGGTCTGGCTGGCGTGGAACATCTGCTCTGGCGTGGTCTGGGCATCTCGCAGCATGAGATGAACTGGCGGCAGTATCTGTTGGCGATCCTCGCGCTCAATGTGCTGGGGTTGCTGGTCCTGTTTTCAATGCTGATGGCGCAAAACCTGCTGCCGCTAAATCCGCAACAGCTACCTGGGCTTTCGTGGGATTTGGCGCTCAACACGGCGGTAAGTTTTGTCACTAATACCAACTGGCAATCCTATGCTGGCGAAACCACCTTAAGCTACTTCAGCCAGATGGTCGGGCTGACCGTGCAGAACTTCCTGTCAGCGGCAACCGGGATTGCGGTGATTTTTGCCCTGGCCCGTGCCTTTACTCGCCAGAGTATGAACACGCTGGGCAACGCCTGGGTCGATCTGGTTCGCATTACGCTGTGGATCCTGCTCCCCATTGCATTGCTCATTGCGTTGTTCTTCATTCAGCAAGGTGTGCTGCAAAATGTGTTGCCCTATCAGCCCATTACTACCCTTGAAGGGGTGAAACAGCTGCTGCCAATGGGGCCCGTCGCCTCACAGGAAGCGATTAAGATGCTTGGCACTAACGGGGGCGGGTTCTTTAACGCTAACTCATCACATCCGTTTGAAAACCCTACCGCGTTGACCAATCTGGTACAGATGCTGGCCATTTTCTTAATTCCTACCGCGCTGTGTTTTGCCTTTGGTGATGTGGTTGGCGATCGTCGCCAGGGGCGGACCCTGCTGTGGGCCATGTCGTTGATATTTGTAGTCTGCGTAGCCGTGGTGATGTGGGCCGAAGTTCAAGGCAACCCGCACCTGATGGCATTCGGTGCAGACAGTAATATCAACATGGAAGGCAAAGAAAGCCGCTTTGGCGTGCTGGCTACGAGTCTTTTTTCCGTCGTGACGACAGCGGCATCTTGCGGCGCTGTCGATGCGATGCATGACTCCTTCACCGCGCTGGGCGGGATGGTGCCGATGTGGCTAATGCAGATTGGCGAAGTGGTCTTCGGTGGTGTCGGTTCGGGCCTGTACGGCATGTTGCTGTTCGTGTTATTGGCGGTGTTTATCGCGGGCCTGATGATTGGTCGCACGCCGGAATATCTGGGTAAGAAAATAGACGTGCGTGAAATGAAAATGACCGCACTGGCGATTCTGGTCACCCCTGCGCTGGTGCTGCTCGGTACGGCGATAGCGATGATGAGCGACGCCGGACGCAGCGCCATGCTCAATCCTGGTCCACATGGCTTTAGTGAGGTGTTGTACGCCGTATCGTCTGCCGCGAACAACAACGGCAGCGCCTTCGCCGGATTAAGCGCCAACAGCCCGTTCTGGAACTGTCTGCTGGCCCTGTGCATGTTCTTCGGCCGTTTCGGCGTGATCATCCCCGTGATGGCAATTGCCGGATCGCTGGTCAGTAAAAAGATCCAGCCAGCAAGTCCAGGCACGCTGCCTACGCACGGTGCACTGTTTGTCGGGTTGTTAATCGGTACGGTGTTACTGGTTGGCGCCCTCACCTTTGTTCCTGCCCTGGCGCTTGGCCCGGTCGCAGAATACCTGTCATTACACTGAGTGATGCGGAGCACATGACTATGAGTCGCAAGCAACTGGCGCTGTTCGAACCCTCTCTGGTCGCACAGGCGCTGATGGACGCCGTGAAAAAATTAAGCCCACATACCCAGTGGCGCAATCCGGTGATGTTTATCGTCTGGCTGGGCAGTCTGCTGACAACCCTGTTAACGTTGGCAATGGCCACAGGCCATATGCAAGGCAATCCGTGGTTTACCGGCGCGATAAGTCTGTGGCTGTGGGTCACCGTTCTGTTCGCCAACTTTGCCGAAGCGCTGGCGGAAGGACGCAGTAAGGCTCAGGCTAACAGTCTGAAAGGAGTGAAAAAAACCGCTTTTGCTCGCAAACTCCGCGAGCCGAAATACGGTGCCGCCATGGATCACGTTCCGGCGGAGGATTTGCGCAAAGGAGATATCGTGTTAGTAGAAGCGGGCGATATTATCCCGTGTGACGGCGAGGTCATCGAAGGTGGCGCATCGGTAGATGAAAGCGCCATTACCGGTGAATCCGCGCCGGTCATTCGTGAATCCGGTGGTGATTTCGCCTCCGTCACCGGCGGGACCCGCATCCTCTCCGACTGGCTGGTGATCGAATGTAGCGTGAACCCTGGTGAAACGTTCCTCGACCGGATGATCGCCATGGTTGAAGGCGCGCAGCGGCGTAAAACGCCGAATGAAATCGCCCTGACGATCCTGTTGATAGCCCTGACCATCGTTTTTCTGCTGGCGACCGCCACGCTGTGGCCATTTTCCGCCTGGGGTGGTAGCGCGGTTAGCGTCACGGTACTGGTTGCCCTGCTGGTGTGTCTGATCCCCACCACCATCGGCGGGCTACTCTCCGCAATTGGCGTCGCCGGGATGAGCCGCATGCTGGGCGCGAACGTCATCGCCACCAGCGGACGTGCAGTAGAAGCTGCGGGTGACGTGGACGTACTGCTGCTGGACAAAACCGGCACCATTACGCTGGGTAACCGCCAGGCTTCAGATTTCCTGCCCGCCCAGGGCGTGGACGAAAAAACGCTGGCCGACGCCGCGCAGCTTTCATCACTGGCCGATGAAACCCCAGAAGGCCGCAGCATCGTGATTCTGGCTAAACAGCGCTTTAATCTGCGTATTCGCGACGTGCAATCGCTGCACGCCACCTTTGTACCGTTTACCGCCCAAAGCCGAATGAGCGGGATCAACATCGACAACCGTATGATCCGCAAAGGGTCGGTCGATGCTATTCGTCGTCACGTCGAAGCCAACGGCGGCCACTTCCCTGCCGACGTGGAGCAGAAGGTCGAAAACGTCGCACGCCTTGGCGCTACGCCGCTGGTGGTTGCCGAAGGCTCCCGCGTGCTGGGCGTGATTGCCCTGAAAGATATCGTAAAAGGCGGAATCAAAGAACGTTTTGCCCAACTACGCAAAATGGGCATCAAAACGGTGATGATCACCGGCGATAACCGCCTTACCGCTGCCGCGATTGCGGCAGAAGCCGGGGTAGATGACTTCTTGGCTGAAGCCACGCCGGAAGCCAAGCTGGCGCTGATTCGTCAGTATCAGGCGGAAGGTCGTCTGGTGGCGATGACCGGCGACGGAACCAATGACGCCCCGGCGCTGGCGCAAGCCGACGTGGCGGTCGCCATGAACTCCGGGACCCAGGCCGCGAAGGAAGCAGGCAATATGGTGGATCTCGACTCTAACCCCACCAAGCTGATTGAAGTGGTGCACATTGGTAAACAGATGCTGATGACGCGTGGTTCGCTGACCACCTTCAGTATCGCCAACGACGTGGCGAAGTATTTCGCCATTATCCCAGCCGCGTTCGCCGCCACCTACCCGCAGCTCAATGCGCTTAACGTGATGGGTCTGCATTCGCCGGATTCGGCGATCCTCAGCGCGGTTATCTTTAATGCGCTGGTTATCGTCTTTCTGATCCCGCTGGCGCTTAAAGGCGTGAGCTACAAACCGTTATCCGCATCCGCAATGCTGCGCCGTAATTTGTGGATCTATGGTCTGGGTGGTCTGGTTGTGCCGTTTATCGGTATCAAAGCAATTGATTTACTGCTGACCCTGCTGGGTCTGGTGTGAGGTTTCAGATGAGTGGATTACGTCCTGCATTATCAACATTGATTTTCCTGATGCTTATCACCGGCGGGGCTTACCCGTTGTTGACCACCGCGTTGGGGCAGTGGTGGTTTCCCCACCAGGCTAACGGTTCGCTTCTACGCGAAGGTCAAGTCGTTCGCGGCTCTGCGCTCATTGGGCAACATTTTACCGCGGCCGGTTATTTTCAGGGACGTCCGTCAGCTACAGCAGAAATGCCCTATAATCCAATGGCTTCAGGCGGCAGTAACCTGGCAGCCAGCAACCCGGAACTGGATAAACAGCTGCAAAGCCGGATAGCCGCGCTGCGTGCCGCCAACCCGCAGGCAAATCCTGTCGTTCCGGTAGAGCTGGTAACGGCTTCTGCCAGCGGGCTGGATAACAATCTGACACCCGCCGCGGTGGCCTGGCAAATCCCCCGCGTGGCGCAGGCTCGCAACCTCAGCATTGAAGAGGTCACGCGCCTGGTTGCACAATACACGCAAAAGCCGTTGGTCAGTTTTATCGGCCAGCCGGTGGTGAACCTGGTGGAACTTAATTTAGCGCTGGATAAGCACTGAGAAAAAGGACATGCATAACGAACCCTTACGCCCCGACCCCGATCGCCTGCTGGAGCAGACCGCTGCCCCGCACCGCGGAAAACTGAAAATTTTCTTCGGCGCGTGTGCAGGCGTCGGTAAAACCTGGGCCATGCTGGCAGAGGCCCAGCGGCTGCGGGCGCAGGGGTTAGATGTGCTGATTGGCGTGGTGGAAACCCACGGACGCAAAGAGACCGCCGCGCTGCTGGACGGTCTCAGCATCCTGCCGCTAAAGAGACAGGCGCGCCATGGTCGTCATATCAGCGAGTTCGATCTCGACGCGGCGCTGGCCCGCCGTCCGGCGCTCATTTTGATGGATGAACTGGCGCACAGTAATGCGCCTGGCTCACGCCACCCTAAGCGTTGGCAAGATATTGAAGAACTGCTCGAAGCCGGCATTGACGTTTTTACTACCGTCAACGTGCAGCATCTGGAAAGCCTCAATGATGTGGTCAGCGGCGTCACAGGCATTCAGGTTCGCGAAACCGTCCCCGATCCTTTTTTCGATGCCGCCGACGATGTGGTGCTGGTCGATCTTCCCCCCGACGATTTGCGCCAACGCCTGAACGAAGGCAAGGTCTATATCGCCGGTCAGGCGGAAAGAGCCATCGAGCATTTCTTTCGCAAAGGGAACTTGATCGCGCTACGTGAGCTGGCCCTGCGCCGCACGGCCGATCGGGTTGACGATCAGATGCGTGCCTGGCGAGGGCGTCCGGGGGAAGAAAAAGTCTGGCATACCCGTGACGCCATTTTACTGTGCATTGGACACAATACCGGCAGCGAAAAACTGGTGCGTGCTGCCGCGCGTCTGGCAGCGCGCCTCGGCAGCGTCTGGCATGCAGTGTATGTCGAAACGCCAGCGCTACACCGACTGCCCGAAAAACAGCGCCGGGCAATCCTAAGCGCTCTGCGGTTAGCCCAGGAGCTGGGTGCAGAAACCGCCACCCTTTCCGATCCCGCTGAAGACAAGGCGGTAATCCGCTACGCCCGTGAGCATAATCTGGGAAAAATTGTCCTCGGACGTCCGACTACACGACGCTGGTGGCGCAGTGATTCCTTTGCTGACAAACTGGCCCATCGCGCACCGGATCTCGATCTGATGATTGTTGCGCTCGATGAGCCACCTTCGCGCCCTGTGCTACAAACTGCAGATAACCGCACCTTTAAGGATAAATGGCGGGTACAAATTCAGGGTTGTGTGGTTGCCGTCGCGCTGTGCGCCATCATTACGTTGATTGCCATGCAGTGGTTGATGGCCTTTGACGCCGCCAACCTGGTGATGATCTATTTATTGGGCGTGGTGGTTATCGCCCTCTTTTACGGACGCTGGCCGTCGGTGCTGGCAACTTTTATTAACGTCGCCAGCTTCGATCTCTTCTTTATTGCTCCGCGTGGCACGCTGGCCGTTTCCGATGTCCAGTACCTGCTCACCTTCGCCGTGATGCTAACGGTAGGGCTGGTTATTGGTAATCTGACCGCCGGAGTGCGTTATCAGGCGCGGGTGGCCCGTTATCGTGAACAACGTACGCGCCATTTGTATGAGATGTCGAAAGCGCTGGCCGTTGGGCGTAGTCAGCAAGATATCGCAGCCACCAGCGAACAGTTTATTGCCTCAACGTTCCAGGCCCGCAGCCAGGTTTTACTACCCGGTGAGAACGGTAAGCTGGCCCCTCTCACCCATCAACAGGGCATGACGCCGTGGGATGATGCCATTGCCCAATGGAGCTTTGATAAAGGGCAACCGGCTGGCGCAGGTACTGACACGTTGCCAGGTGTGCCGTATCAAATTTTACCGTTAAAAAGTGCCGACAAAACGCATGGGCTGCTGGTGGTGGAACCGGGAAATTTACGCCAGCTGATGATCCCCGAACAGCAACGCCTGCTGGAAACTTTCACTTTACTGGTCGCCAGTGCGCTGGAGCGTCTGACGCTGACTGCCAGCGAAGAGCAAGCCCGGTTTGCCAGCGAGCGTGAAAGCATTCGCAACGCGCTGCTCGCCGCCCTTTCCCACGATTTACGTACGCCGCTAACGGTGCTGTTTGGTCAGGCAGAGATCTTAACGTTGGATCTGGCAAGCGAAGGATCGCCGCACGCGCGCCAGGCCAGTGAGATTCGCCAGCACGTCCTTAATACGACCCGACTGGTTAATAACCTGCTGGATATGGCACGAATTCAATCTGGCGGCTTTAATCTTAAGAAGGAGTGGTTAACACTGGAAGAGGTGGTCGGCAGCGCCCTGCAGATGCTGGAGCCAGGACTCTCTGCTCCTATTAATTTGTCGCTACCAGCACCGTTGACGCTGATCCACGTCGATGGCCCACTCTTTGAACGGGTGCTGATTAACCTGCTGGAAAACGCCGTTAAATACGCAGGTCCAGCGGCGCAAATCGGTATTGATGCCTGCGTCGATGGCGAGCACCTGCAACTGGACGTCTGGGATAATGGTCCCGGCATTCCATCGGGTATGGAGCAGCGAGTTTTTGACAAGTTTTCCCGGGGAAACAAAGAGTCATCGGTACCGGGCGTTGGGCTGGGGCTGGCAATCTGTCAGGCCATTGTGGACGTGCACGGCGGTACGATTTCCGTCCACAATCGCGCACAGGGAGGAGCATGTTTCCGTGTTACACTGCCCCAGGAAATCCCCCCTGAACTTGAAGATTTTCATGAGGATATGTGACGAACGTACTGATTGTTGAAGATGAACAGGCTATCCGTCGCTTTCTGCGCACCGCGCTGGAAGCCGATGGTCTGCGTGTATATGAAGCGGAAACGCTGCAACGTGGTCTGCTGGAAGCCGCCACGCGAAAACCCGATCTCATCATTCTCGATCTCGGTCTGCCGGACGGTGACGGCATTGATTTTATTCGTGACCTGCGACAATGGAGCGCGATACCGGTAATTGTGCTCTCAGCCCGCAGCGAAGAAAGCGATAAAATCGCCGCTCTGGATGCCGGTGCCGATGACTATCTCAGTAAACCCTTTGGTATTGGCGAGCTACAGGCGCGATTACGCGTGGCATTGCGCCGCCACGCCAGCGGCGTGTCTCCCGAGCCGGTGGTGCATTTTTCCAACGTAAAAGTAGATATCGCCGCCCGGCTCGTACATCGTGGTGATGAAGAGATTCATCTGACGCCGATTGAGTTTCGCCTGTTAGCGGTACTGCTGAATAATGCCGGAAAGGTACTAACGCAACGCCAGTTGCTAAATCAGGTTTGGGGACCAAACGCCGTCGAACACAGTCACTATCTGCGAATTTACATGGGACACCTGCGCCAGAAGCTGGAACAGGACCCGGCGCGTCCACGTCATCTTCTGACCGAAACCGGGATTGGTTATCGGTTTATGCCGTGAATCTAAGCCGAATAAAAAAAGCCGGATCAGCGCAAAGCGATCAGGCTTTTTAATTCATGCCGGATAGCGACGCTAGCGTCTTATCCGGCCTACGGTTTACGCGTTTTTCAGCACTTCGCTGACGATCTCAACCGCTTCTTTTTCGATCTGCTTGCGGTGTTCTTCACCGAGGAAGCTCTCGCAATAGATTTTATAAGCGTCTTCGGTGCCGGACGGACGAGCGGCAAACCAGCCGTTGTCAGTCATCACTTTCAGACCGCCGATAGAAGCACCGTTGCCCGGTGCCGCCGTCAGACGTGCGGTGATCGGGTCGCCCGCCAGCGTGCTGGCACTCACCATTTCCGGAGACAGCTTAGACAGCGCCGCTTTCTGCGCGGAGGTCGCACTTGCCTGCAGGCGGTTGTAGCTCGGCGCACCAAAGCGGGCAGCCAGTTCGTTGTAGTGCTCCTGCGGATTTTTACCGGTCACTGCAGTAATTTCTGCCGCCAACAGGCACATGATGATGCCGTCTTTGTCGGTCGACCACGGTGTACCGTCGAAACGCAGGAAAGATGCCCCCGCGCTCTCTTCACCACCAAAGCCAAAGCTGCCGTCGAACAGACCGTCAACAAACCATTTAAAGCCAACCGGCACTTCGACCAGTTTACGCCCTAAATCATTCACCACGCGGTCAATCATCGCCGAGGACACCAGCGTCTTACCAACGGCAACGTCTTTGCCCCACTGCGGACGATGCTGGAACAGGTAGTTGATCGCCACCGCCAGATAGTGGTTCGGATTCATCAGCCCTGCCGGGGTGACGATACCGTGACGGTCGTAGTCTGGGTCGTTGGCAAAGGCCAGATCGAACTTGTCGCGCAGCGCCAGCAGGCCCGCCATCGCGCACTCGGAGGAGCAGTCCATGCGGATAGCGCCATCTTTGTCGAGATGCATAAAGCGGAAAGTCTGATCAACGTGATCGTTAACGATAGTCAGGTTCAGGTTGTAGTGCTTAGCAATACGCTTCCAGTATTCGATACCGGAACCGCCCAGCGGATCGACACCCAGCGTCAGACCCGCTTTTTGGATCGCCGCCATGTCGACGATGTCAGCCAGTCCTTCAACAAACGGCTGAACCAGATCCTGCTCTGTTACATGACCAGATGCCAGCGCAGCGTCCAGCGACATGCGCTTCACGCCTTGCAGACCGTCAGCCAGCAGCGCGTTGGCTCTGTCTTCCACCACTTTGGTGACGTTGGTATCTGCCGGACCACCGTTTGGCGGGTTGTATTTAATGCCGCCATCTTCCGGCGGGTTGTGGGACGGCGTGATCACAATGCCGTCAGCCAGCGGGCCGCCTTTTTTGTTGTGGACCAGGATAGCATTCGACACAGCAGGGGTTGGCGTAAAGCCGTTATTTTCCTGCACGATGACGTCAACGCCGTTCGCCGCCAGCACTTCCAGTACAGAGATAAAAGCCGGTTCAGACAGCGCGTGGGTATCCTTGCCCACATAGCACGGGCCAGTAATCCCGTTTTTCGCACGTTCTTCAGCAATCGCCTGAGCGATAGCCAGAATATGCGGCTCGTTAAAACTATGACGACCTGCACTGCCACGATGTCCGGACGTACCGAACTTAACGGCGTGCTCAGCGTTCCCTGCTGTTGGTTTCAGTACATAGTACTGTGCCGTCAGTTGGGCGACGTTAATCAAATCACTCTGTTGCGCAGGTTGACCTGCACGGTTGTGGATTGCCATTGCCTGGTCCTTCTAATGCAAGGATTAAATTGTTCCGCAAACCTTTTCAATCAATTCCGCAGGGAATTGCATTGACTGCATGATGTGTTCAACCATGCTGCATTTACGGCCGGTATTGGTGTTGGTGATCACCCAGTACGGCGTGCCTGGCACGTGTTTCGGTTTGGTTTGATTACCATTTTTCAGCAGCGTCTGTTCATCCGCTGCAAAATAAACGCGCGTACGGCCATGCAACGATTCCGTTGCTTCGGCGAACGCGTTTTGATCCAGTGAATAGAGTGTAGACAGCACCAGCATAAAGCGATTTACTGCTTTCTTCTGTTCCGCGTATTCGTCGGACAGCAGCAGTTCACGCATCGCGCGCACTTTATCTTTTACGGGGTTAACCGGCTTAGCTTCCACGACAGGTTGCACAGCGCGGACTTCTTTGACTACCGGAGTGACAGGCTGTGATGCGGCGGAAAATTTCAACATACGCCGTAAAATGTCGGATGCGCTCTCGCCAATATGCTTGGTGTGGCTGGCAATATAGCTATAGAGTTCATCATCAACTTCAATCGTTTTCATCTTAATCCAGTGCAATGTTTAGCTGAATACAAGTTGTCGGGGTAAACACACGTAGTGTAAAGGCAAATCCCAACAGCGGATAGCGTCAAGCCTGGTGGCCAGCAAAACTCAGAGTAACCGTAGTTGTTGCAGCCATGTGGCAGAATGGTCAACATGATACCCTAACCCGTGAGTGTGAAAAAAAGAACTTTGCCATGAAATTGAATATCCGAGCGCAATCTGCGCAAAACCTGCACAATAATTCTCCCATCGTCCTGGTTCACGGCCTGTTTGGCAGTCTGGATAACCTGGGGATCCTGGCGCGCGATCTGGTGGTCGATCACGATATCATCCAGGTCGATATGCGAAATCATGGCCTCTCCCCTCGTTCCCCTGAGATGAATTATCCGGCCATGGCGCAAGATTTGCTGGATACGCTGGACGCTCAGCAAATAGAAAAGGCGACCTTTATTGGTCACTCGATGGGGGGAAAAGCCGTCATGGCGTTAACCGCGCTGGCTCCTGATCGTATCGATCGACTGGTGGCCATTGATATTGCGCCGGTCGACTATCATGTTCGCCGTCACGATGCGATCTTTACCGCTATTAATGCCGTAACCGATGCCCAGGCCACTTCGCGTCAGCAGGCGGCCAGCGTCATGCGTCAACATCTGCATGAGGAAGGCGTAATCCAGTTTCTGCTGAAATCTTTCGTCGACGGCGAGTGGCGTTTTAACGTTCCCGTGCTGTGGGATCAATATCCTCATATCGTCGGTTGGGAAACCATTCCTGCGTGGGAGCACCCGGCGCTGTTTATCCCTGGTGGCAACTCACCGTATGTTACCGAAGCGTATCGCGAACAACTGCTGACACAATTCCCACAGGCTCGGGCGCATGTTATTGCAGGAGCCGGTCATTGGGTGCATGCGGAAAAACCGGAGGCGGTACTGCGCGCCATCCGTCGTTATCTGAACGAACAGGCTAACTGATTAAAAACTCAGCGTCTGCGCGCGATTACGCGCGTGGGCGTTGGCGTGTCACCCCTGCTGATGTATTATGGCGCGCTATCCATCCGGGCAGACGCCTGGCTGATTGTTTCCCCGAAGTCACCAAGATCATGGCCAAAGAACAAACGGACCGTACGACATTAGATCTGTTCGCGCAGGAGCGTCGCCCGGGACGACCCAAAACTAATCCGCTCTCGCGTGATGAACAGTTACGTATTAATAAACGTAATCAGCTTAAGCGTGACAAAGTTCGCGGGCTTAAGCGTGTCGAACTGAAACTGAACGCTGATGCCGTTGACGCTCTGAACGAGCTGGCTGAGGCGCGCAACATGAGTCGCAGTGAACTCATCGAAGAGATGCTGATGACCCAACTCAGCACATTGCGCGGTCAGGCATAGTCTGAATTTCTGCTCTAAATCATAAATCGTGTAGCACAGAGTGCAGTCCTGCGTGTTTGCTGTTTCCGCATGCCTGACTGTTCTGCTATGATTGCCCTTATCCGTGGGCAATGCGCCACCACCATTTCAATAAGTTTCAAGAGGTTATTTTACTCATGGCAATCACTGGCATCTTTTTCGGCAGCGACACCGGTAATACCGAAAACATCGCAAAAATGATTCAAAAACAGCTTGGTAAAGACGTTGCCGATGTTCATGACATTGCAAAAAGCAGCAAAGAAGACCTCGAAGGTTATGACATTCTGCTGCTCGGCATCCCAACCTGGTACTACGGTGAAGCTCAGTGTGACTGGGACGACTTCTTCCCTACCCTCGAAGACATTGATTTTAATGGAAAACTGGTTGCATTATTCGGCTGCGGCGACCAGGAAGATTACGCAGAATATTTCTGCGATGCGTTAGGGACCATTCGCGACATCATCGAACCGCGCGGCGCAACTATCGTTGGTCACTGGCCGACTGCGGGTTATCACTTTGAAGCGTCTAAAGGCCTGGCTGACGACGACCACTTTGTCGGTCTGGCTATCGATGAAGATCGCCAGCCAGAACTGACAGCAGAACGCGTAGAAAAATGGGTTAAGCAGATCTCTGAAGAGCTGCACCTCGACGAAATCATTAATGCCTGATTTCGTGCGGCGTAGATTTCCATCTGCGCCGCATCAATAGATAAAACCAATCAAAATAATTGCTACAAATTTGTAACTTTTTCGTCTGACCCTGTACAATGGCTGGATGCCAATCGGGTGTTGCACAGTGTGTTTGTCGGCGATACCACGTTTTGATTAACAATATATGCCAGAGACTTGCAGTTTTCATTTAGCCATGGCAGTTCTATAATGATACGCATTATCTCAAGTGCAATTTCTGTCACTTCTGTTAATGAAGTGAATCGTTTAGCTACAGGACAGATTCCGCATGACTGACAACAATACCGCATTAAAGAAGGCTGGCCTGAAAGTAACGCTTCCTCGTTTAAAAATTCTGGAAGTTCTTCAGGAACCGGATAACCATCACGTCAGTGCGGAAGATTTATACAAACGCCTGATCGATATGGGTGAAGAAATTGGTCTGGCGACCGTGTATCGTGTGCTGAACCAGTTTGATGATGCCGGTATCGTGACCCGCCATAATTTTGAAGGTGGTAAATCCGTCTTCGAGCTGACTCAACAGCATCATCACGATCACCTCATCTGTCTCGACTGCGGCAAAGTAGTCGAGTTCAGCGATGATTCCATCGAAGCGCGCCAGCGTGAGATCGCGGCTAAACATGGTATTCGTTTAACCAACCATAGTCTCTATCTCTACGGCCACTGCGCTGAAGGCGATTGCCGCGAAGATGAGCATGCCCACGACGGCAAATAATGTAATGCTTTTTGAAAAGCCAACCTTCCGGTTGGCTTTTTTTATGGGCATTACCTGCCCTTTTCCCCTTCCCTCCGCTCCTGTGTTGCTTTAATGTAAAAATCAATTGCCCCTTCCGGAGAGTCGAAATGGAACTTCGCCAGCTACGCTATTTTGTGCGCATTGTAGAAACCGGCAGCATGGGTAGCGCGGCACTCGATCTCAATATCGGGGTTTCGGCACTCAGCCAGCAAATGTCGCGTCTGGAAAGCGAACTCGCTATTCGCCTGCTGCAGCGCACCTCGCGCGGTGTGACACCCACCAGCGCCGGGCTGGCTTTTTACTCCCAGGCGCAGCTGGCGCTTCGTCACGCAGACGACGCGATCCTCGCCGCACGCGAGTCCCGGCTTTCCGGGCACGTCAGCGTCGGCATGGCTCCCAGTACCGCTTCCGTTCTCGGAATGCCGTTTATCAACGCCATGCGGGAAAGCTACAGTGATGTCCGTCTGCATGTGGTGGAAAGCCTCTCTGGCAATCTGGAGCGGATGATTAATACCCGCCAGATTGATCTGGCTGTCGTGTTTCAGAAAGAAAAGATCCTGCGCTGGAGCGCCATACCGATTCTCGAAGAGCGGCTGTTTTTGATTGGGACTCATGCCTTACTGGCTGATATTGCCGATGACAATATTGCTCCAGCCCAGTTGGCAAGTATCCCATTGATAATGCCAAGCCCGGGCCACGGTCTGCGCGGCAGGCTGGAAGCGATTTGTCAGGAACACGCGCTGAACATTGAGATCGCCACGGAAATTGATGGTCTGGCGCTACTCATGCGCGCCGTGCGCAGTGGCATTGGTGCCACTCTCCAGCCCGGCGCGGCAATTTCCCATCTCGATAAAGAGACGCTAAGAGTGATCGGCGTCCACAATCCAATACTTAGCCGCCCCAACTTTCTGGTGAGTCTCTCAGACGATGAACTCACCCCGGCAGGCCTCGCGGCCCGCGTGGTGCTGACGAAAGTGATGCATCAACTGGTGGAAGCAGGAAGCTGGCCTGGCGCCATCCTTTACAATAACTAAAGTACCGTTTAGCACTACGTCATAGCGCCCGCACAAGCCGTGCGTATACATTTCAATTACAAATTTAACAAATGGTTAAATGGTAATGGAGTATACGATGGTTGATGTTCTGGTGATTGGTGGTGGCAATGCCGCGTTATGCGCTGCCTTGTCTGCCCGCGAGCAAGGAGCTTCGGTACTCCTGCTCGAAGCGGCTCCCCGTGAATGGCGCGGAGGAAACTCCCAACACACACGTAATTTACGTTGTATGCATGACGCGCCGCAGGATGTGCTGGTGGAAAGCTATCCTGAAGAAGAATTCTGGCAGGATCTGTGGCGCGTCACGGAAGGGAATACCAACGAAGCGCTGGCGCGTCTGGTGATCCGTACCTCTTCACAATGCCGTGACTGGATGCGTCAGCACGGCGTTAACTTTCAACCTCCTCTCTCCGGCGCTTTGCACGTGGCGCGAACCAACGCCTTTTTTATGGGCGGTGGAAAGGCCCTGGTGAATGCCTATTATCGCAGCGCAGAAAAGCTGGGCGTTCAAATTCGCTATAACACCCCCGTTCAGGCGCTTGAACTGCACAACGGCGAGTTCGTGGCGGCGCTGTCAGGCAACGAGCGTATCACAGCGAAATCCTGCGTGCTTGCCGCTGGCGGATTCGAATCTAACCGGGAGTGGCTGCGAGAAGCCTGGGGAGAGAACGAGCGCGGCGAGTGGCCAGCGGATAACTTCCTGATTCGCGGCACGCGTTTTAATCAGGGCGTACTGCTCAAATTTATGATGGATGCTGGCGCAGACATTATCGGCGATCCCTCCCAGTCACACTGTGTGGCAATTGATGCCAGAGCGCCATTATATGACGGCGGGATTTGCACCCGCGTGGACTGCGTTTCGCTCGGTATTGTGGTGAACCGGGACGCTGAGCGTTTTTATGATGAAGGTGAAGATTTCTGGCCCAAACGCTACGCCATCTGGGGACGTCTGGTCGCTCAACAGCCAGGACAGATTGGCTACTCCATCATCGACAGTAAAGCTATCGGACACTTCATGCCTCCGGTCTTTCCTGGCACGCAGGCCAATACGCTGGCTGAACTGGCCTTTCAGTTAGGACTGGATGCCGAACGCTTTACCCACACCGTGACAGAGTACAACAACGCCTGCCAGCCAGGTCAGTTCGACCATACCGTTCTGGATAACTGCGCCACTAAAGATTTGCTACCCGAGAAAACGCATTGGGCGCGACCGCTGGATCAACCGCCTTACTACGGCTACGCCCTGCGGCCAGGAATCACCTTCACTTATCTTGGGTTAAAAGTGAACGAACGCGCCGCTGTGCATTTTGCAGGGCTTCCAAGCCGTAACCTGTTCGTCGCCGGAGAGATGATGGCGGGTAACGTGCTGGGCAAGGGTTACACCGCAGGCGTGGGGATGTCGATCGGCACGACCTTTGGCCGCATTGCCGGAAAAGAAGCCGCGCTGGCTGCACGTAAGGAGACACGTCATGAAGCAGCTTGAGAAACTGATCATCGAAGCGCAAATTATCACCGAACCGGAAGCTGAAGTTGAACGCGTGATGCAGGTGTGTAACGCCTGCCGCTATTGCGAAGGCTTTTGCGCCGTGTTCCCGGCCATGACTCAGCGTCTGGAATTCAGTAAAGCGGATATCAATTATCTGGCAAACTTGTGCCATAACTGCGGCGCTTGCCTGCACGCGTGTCAGTATGCCCCGCCTCATGAATTTGCCATCAACGTGCCGAAAGCGATGGCGGAAGTCCGGCTCGAAACCTATCAGCATTACGCGCAACCCGCCGCCTTTGGCACGCTATATCGTCGCGCAGGCGTAACCGTGACGCTGGCGCTGGTTTTCGGTCTGATCCTGTTTTTACTCCTCGCTATAGGTTTGAAAGGTTCATTATTCCATCCTCCACTGGCCGGGGATTTCTATCAAATTTTCCCGCATAACCTGCTGGCCTGGATGTTTGGTTCGGTGTTTATTCTGGCGATCGGTTTGCTGATGGCGGGCGTGATCCGCTTCTGGCGCGAGATCTCTCCGGGTATGCCGCGTTCCGCCGAGATCGCTGAAGCCTCACACGATGCGCTGACGCTGAAATATCTCGATGGTGGCCACGGCAAAGGTTGTAACGAAGCGGATGATGCCTTCACCCTGATGCGCCGCCGTTTCCACCACTTTACCTTCTACGGTTTTATGCTCTGCTTTGCCGCCACCGTGGTGGCAACGGGCTATCACTACTTTGCAGGCATAGAAGCACCCTACCCGTTCTTCAGCGTTCCGGTCATGCTGGGCACGTTGGGTGGCATTGGCCTGGTTGTCGGTCCGGCTGGCTTGCTATGGCTTAATCTCAGGCGCTCACCGCTACACGGCGACGCCCGGCAAAAACCGATGGATCGCGGTTTTATTTTGCTGCTGCTGCTGACCAGTCTGACCGGTCTGGCGCTGCTGGCGGGAAGAGATACCTCATTGATGGCTATTTTACTGGCCATTCATCTCGGCGTGGTCATGGCGCTTTTTCTGACCATTCCTTACGGAAAATTTGCCCACGGATTTTACCGCTGCGCAGCCTTACTCAAGTGGGCGATTGAGAAACGGCGCGGCAAACAGGCGGGAGTCTCAGGCGACTAACCCGCAAACTCTTACCTCTATAAATATTATGATAAGACAGTGGAGCAAACCCAATGACACAACAACCATCGCGCACCGGAACTTTCGGCGCAATACTGCGGGTAACCAGCGGTAATTTTCTCGAACAGTTCGACTTTTTTCTGTTCGGGTTTTACGCCACCTATATCGCAAAGACTTTCTTCCCCGCGGAGAGTGAGTTTGCCGGGCTCATGTTGACCTTTGCGGTTTTCGGTTCGGGATTTTTAATGCGGCCCGTTGGCGCAATCGTGCTGGGTGCTTATATCGACAGAATTGGTCGCCGCAAAGGACTGATGGTGACGCTGGCGATCATGGGCTGCGGGACCCTGTTGATTGCTCTGGTTCCCGGTTATCAAAGTATTGGCCTGCTGGCTCCTGTGCTGGTATTAGTCGGTCGATTATTGCAGGGCTTCTCTGCGGGCGTAGAGTTGGGCGGCGTTTCGGTTTATCTTTCTGAAATCGCCACGCCTGGCAATAAAGGTTTCTACACCAGCTGGCAGTCTGCCAGCCAACAGGTTGCCATTGTGGTGGCAGCGCTGATTGGCTACGGCCTGAATGCCACGCTGGGGCACGATGAAATCTCTGAATGGGGCTGGCGCATTCCGTTCTTTATTGGTTGTATGATTATTCCGTTGATCTTCGTCCTGCGCCGCTCGCTTCAGGAAACGGACGCATTTTTACAACGTACACACCGTCCCGACACCAGGGAAATTTTCACCACTATCATCAAAAACTGGCGTCTGATCTCAGCGGGTACACTGCTGGTGGCGATGACCACAACGACGTTTTACTTTATTACCGTCTATACCCCGACCTATGGCAGGGCTGTACTCCACCTGAGCGCGCGCGATAGCCTGGTCGTCACCATGCTGGTCGGTATTTCTAACTTTATCTGGCTGCCGATTGGCGGAGCGATTTCTGACCGAATTGGTCGCCGCCCGGTGTTGATGGGGATTACCGTACTCGCACTGCTCACCACCTGGCCGGTCATGCACTGGCTCACCGCCGCGCCAGATTTTATGCGCATGACGTTGGTTCTGCTTTGGTTCTCGTTCTTTTTTGGTATGTACAATGGGGCAATGGTCGCGGCACTCACCGAGGTGATGCCTGTCTATGTCCGTACGGTGGGTTTTTCACTGGCCTTCAGTCTGGCTACGGCGATTTTTGGCGGTCTGACACCCGTCATATCCACGGCGCTGGTCCAGCTAACCGGAGATAAAAGCTCGCCGGGATGGTGGCTGATGTGCGCGGCACTTTGCGGACTCGCCGCCACGGCAATGTTGTTTGTCCGCCTGAGTCGTCATTATCAACCGGCCGAACAGAAACTCTGACATGCAAACGGGCGGAGAATTCTCCGCCCGTTGTATTTTCATTTTTCGATTTACTGCGCAGTATTCTTACTGCGTATTTCCTGCCAGACCTTGTCACAATCAGCATTGACGGACTGACCGTTACCCGTGCGCGTGGCCTGGATACACTGCTGATAATCCAGCACGCGTACGCTTTCTTCATTGGCAAACTGTTGGTGCTGTTTTTCTTTCTTCAGCACATTCAACACGCTTTGGCAGGCTTCAATTTTCTCCGGCGATCCCTGCGCGGTATTAATACACGCGCTGTAGGCTTCTTTCAGACGGCTGTCCTCTTTCGGCGCAGGAGATTGCGCACACGCCACCAGCCCTGATGCCATAACGGCGATGAGTATCAGTTTTTTCATAGCACTTTCCTCAACGATGCGGCAGGCACCCGGCCTGCCGCTGTTGGCATTAGAAGATGGTGAACGGAGCAATAACGATGAACTTCACGTCGCGCTCATCCTGGAACATGTTGCCGTAGCCACCGCCCCAGCTCGGAATGTCTGAATGGTTGTCGTACTGAGTGAAGTGCAGCTTAAACATGGTGCCCTTCGCACGACCTTCCTGCAGGGTGTAGACCGCATCCAGGCTGTAAGAAGATTCTTCGATAGTCCGGTTTTTGTCGTAGTACGCATCCGGGTTGAGCTGCCAGGTTGATGGCTTAGCATCCCATGCGTAAACGTAGGATGCACCTACCGCCCAGCCCGGCAGATTCCAGTTCTTCAGGTCATACATTGCGCCGAAGAAGACTGCCTTTTCACCGTTGGCGTTGAAGTCAGAACGGTTATCCCACCAGACATCCAGACGACCGTTTGAAGAGGCGTAGGTTGGGGTCATACGCTGCAGGAAGTAACCCTGCTGGCCGTCCGCTTTAACCCAGGTCCCTTCCAGACGAAGGTCAACGACTTCTGCCACTTTGTAGCCAAAGGTCAACGCCTGCAACCAGGCAGTGCCATCATAAATATCGTTCACGGTACGATCATCAACCTTGTCGCGTGCACCGTAGAACTGGTAGCTGGTGGTAAATGGGTTACCGCCTAAATCGAATTTGTAGCTGGCTTTTGCGAAGTACTGATCGACATAACCTTCAGACTGACCAAATGCCGCTTCCAGCAACAGGTTATTTTTGAAGTCATATTTCGCGCCAATTGAGTGCAGGTAATCAACACTGGTCTTTTTATCAGCCTGATAGAATTTATCGACTTCGGTGTGCCACGGTGCTTTATATTCGTTAGCCCACATATAGGAGAAGCTCAGTGCGCCAGCATCACCGTAATCGAAGTTGGCACCGGCTTCAGCTCCCTGATAGGTACCTGGCATAAAGCTCCAATGCGGTGCCAGCAGAGTCTGCCCGGTTGGTTGAATGTAACCGGCGCGCGCCCAGGTTGGGCCGTATTTAAATTTAGCTGCTGCTTTATAAAGGCTAATCCCGCTCTTATCGCCGGAGTAATCCTCGTCATAGCCTTTATTTTTGGAAGAGAATGCGATTTCGTTTGGATGGCCGCTTTCGCTACTTTCGTTCATTTCAATAGCGGTAAATGCCGCGATATCAATACCAAACATATCGGCCGCGTAACCGGACTGGAAGTCGAGGTTAGCGTTCCAGGTGGAGTGAGAAAGGTTGGTTTTATATTTGTCATGATCGGTCACATCTTTACGGTCACGCTCACGCTGCCAGTAATAGATGCCGCCGGTTAAGGTTGAGTCATCAATAAATCCTTCGGCGTGTACCTGCGGAGCGACAACAAAACCCGACATTGCTGTAATACCGGCGATTGCCAGCGCCAGCGTACTACGTTTGCCACTAAACGTACGCATATGTTAATCCTCTTTGACGTATAAAATGCTGCCGACAAAAGCGGACAGCGAAAAAACAAAAAATAAAAAAGTAGCGCTAAGAAAACCTCAGTGAC
Source organism: Citrobacter sp. Cpo012 (assembly GCF_030333015.1). Classification (NCBI taxonomy): domain Bacteria; kingdom Pseudomonadati; phylum Pseudomonadota; class Gammaproteobacteria; order Enterobacterales; family Enterobacteriaceae; genus Citrobacter; species Citrobacter sp. Cpo012. The sequence goes on from NZ_JAOWGR010000043.1 coordinate 324,056, forward strand.
TACAATGAATAGACTATTTTTCGCGACGCGAATTATCAATCTCTTTCTGTAACGAGTATGTAATAGTATGAGCAACCGCACATATTTGATTGCTTTCTGTTACATTTTCATCGGAAGATAAAAAAGCGTTGAAGAAATGAAAAAATCGCTTGTTTTCCATGGAGATGAAATCGGTTTCAGCCCATTTCATATTGAGGTAAGTTATTTAAACGTAAAAACATTCGCCCAGTCCATTATTACGGACATGTAATTAATTCGCTCCGCAAACGGAGCCTGGAACACGGTTTTTTTGCGAAAAAAAACGCCGCATGAAGCGGCGTTTAGAGAGGATGTGTTGCGGCTTATTCGCCCGCTTTAGCCCACGTGTCACGTAGACCAACGGTACGGTTAAACACCAGCTTGTCAGCCGTTGCATAACGACTGTCCAGGCAGAAGTAACCTTCACGCTCAAACTGGAACGCTTTACCTGCAACCGCTGCCTTCAGCGACGGCTCACCGTAACCCTGCTTAATGACCAGCGATTCCGGGTTAATAACGGACAGGAAGTCTTCCGCCGCGCCTGGATTTGGCACGCTAAACAGACGATCGTACAAGCGAATTTCAATCGGCAGCGCATGGGATGCGCTCACCCAGTGAATAACGCCTTTGACTTTACGACCATCGGCCGGGTCTTTGCTCAGGGTGTCGGCATCGTAGGTGCAGAAAATGGTGGTGATATTCCCTTCCGCATCTTTCTCAACACGTTCGGCCTTGATCACATAAGCATTACGCAGACGTACTTCTTTGCCCATCACCAGACGCTTGTACTGCTTGTTCGCTTCTTCACGGAAGTCTGCGCGATCGATCCAAATTTCACCGCTAAATGGCACTTCGCGGCTGCCCATTTCCGGTTTGTTCGGATGGTTAGGCATGGTGACCAATTCGCTTTCGCCCTGCGGATAGTTTTCGATAACCAGTTTAACCGGATCGATAACCGCCATCGCGCGCGGGGCATTTTCGTTCAGATCTTCGCGGATACAGGATTCCAGAGAAGCGATCTCAATGGTGTTGTCTTGCTTGGTCACGCCAATGCGTTTGCAGAACTCACGGATCGCGGCAGCGGTGTAACCGCGACGACGCAGGCCAGAAATCGTCGGCATACGCGGATCGTCCCAGCCTTCAACGTGCTTGTCGGTCACCAGCAGATTCAGCTTACGCTTGGACATCACGGTATATTCCAGATTCAGGCGCGAGAATTCGTACTGACGCGGATGAACCGGAATGGTGATGTTGTCCAGCACCCAGTCGTACAGACGACGGTTATCCTGGAACTCCAGCGTACACAGGGAATGCGTAATGCCTTCCAGCGCATCGCTGATGCAGTGGGTAAAGTCGTACATCGGGTAGATACACCACTTGTTGCCGGTCTGGTGGTGTTCGGCGAACTTAATGCGGTACAACACCGGATCGCGCATCACGATAAACGGCGACGCCATGTCGATTTTCGCACGCAGGCACGCTTTGCCTTCTTCAAAACCACCGGCACGCATTTTTTCGAACAGCGCCAGGTTCTCTTCGACGCTACGATCGCGGTACGGGCTATTTTTGCCAGGCTGAGTCAGCGTGCCGCGGTATTCGCGGATTTCGTCCGCTGACAGTTCGTCAACGTACGCCAGGCCTTTATTAATAAGCTCTACCGCATAGGCGTGAAGCTGATCGAAGTAATCCGAAGAGTAGCGAATATCGCCAGTCCAGTGGAAACCTAACCATTCAACGTCGTTTTTAATCGACTCAACGTACTCGATATCTTCTTTAACCGGGTTCGTATCATCAAAACGCAGGTTGCACTGGCCCTGGTAATCTTGCGCAATGCCAAAGTTCAGACAAATGGATTTCGCGTGGCCAATGTGCAGATAGCCATTTGGCTCCGGCGGAAAACGGGTATGGATAGTGGTGTGCTTACCACTGGCCAGATCTTCATCGATGATCTGACGAATAAAGTTACTCGGGCGGGCTTCAGCCTCACTCATCGTGGATTCCTCAAAACGTAAACAACGTATAACGGAGTATGATCTTATAAGCGACGTCAGGAGACAACTATTAGTTGCACAAAAAAGGTGTTTCAACAGGATATATGAGGGCATTTGCTGCAAAAAAAAGCGGCGGAGGAATATCCCCCGCCGCTTAAGGCACTTAACTCACTTTACTCAGGAGCAGTTATTTACCTTTAATCTCATACAGTGGTGTTTGACCGGCAACCACATGACCTTCGGCTTTAATAACCAGAGCGCCGAAATCATCGCTGTTGCTGCACACAACCGGGCTTATCATCGAACGTGCGTTGGCGTTCAGGAACTCCAGATCCATTTCCAGAATCGGTTGGCCTGCAGTAACTTCCGCACCTTCTTCAACCAGACGCTTAAAGCCTTTGCCTTCCAGCGCTACGGTATCGATGCCCATATGGACCACGATTTCCGCGCCTTTAACAGTTTCCAGGCAGAAAGCATGGTTAGTGTTGAAGATTTTCACGATGGTGCCCGCAGCCGGAGCAACCACGATTTTATCCGTTGGTTTCACTGCCACGCCGTCGCCTACTGCTTTGCTGGCGAAGGCTTCATCAGGAACCTGTTCCAGCGCAACTACGTCACCAGTAATCGGAGAAACCAGCGCTTCAACGGTGACTGCATTCGCTACAGCCTGCGGTTTTGCTACTGGGGCCGCTGCTGCTGGCGCACTTTCACCAGATGCTGCTGCCACCGGACCACGCGCGACAACTTTCTTCATTTCGTCGCCTATGGATTCGGCTTTCGCACCCACGATGACCTGGATAGTTTGCTTGTTCAGCTTAACTACTCCAGATGCACCTAAACGCTTACACATCGCATCGTTTACGCGGCCGGAGTCGGCAACGGTCAGACGCAGACGAGTGATACAGGCATCAATCGCTTTCAGGTTATCAGTACCGCCAACCGCTGCAATGTAGTTGGTTGCCAGTTGAGCCAAACCTTCTTCAGTGTTGCTGTTGGCTTCTTCAGTAACGATATCGTCTTCTTTATCTTCGCGGCCCGGCGTTTTCAGGTTAAACATACGAATAACCGCGCTGAACAGCACAAAGTAGATAACGAAGAACACCAGCCCCATCACCACCAGCATCCAGACGTTCTGGCTTGCTGCCGGCAGGTTGTACATCAACACGTAGTCGATAGCACCTGCGGAGAAGGAGAAGCCTGCGTGGATCCCCAGCAGTGTTGCAACGAACAGGCTGATACCCGTTAACAGTGCGTGCAGGAGGTACAGCAGTGGAGCCAGGAACATGAACAGGAATTCCAGCGGCTCGGTAACACCGGTCAGGAACGCGGTGATCGCAACGGACAGCAGCATACCGCCAACCATCGGACGACGTGCTTTCGGAGCCGCGAAGTACATCGCCAGCGCCGCACCCGGCAGACCAAACATCATGATTGGGAAGAAGCCAGACATGAACATACCCGCAGTGCCGTCACCCGCGTAGAAGCGGTTGATGTCACCGTGGAATACGGTACCTGCAGCGTTAGTAAATTCGCCAATCTGGAACCAGGCGATGGTGTTCAGCACCTGATGCAGACCGGTTGGGATCAGCAGACGGTTGATGAAACCAAAGATACCGGAACCCAGCGCACCAGCGCCCACGATCCACTCACCACCCGCATGGATGGCATTCTGTACCGGCGGCCATACGTAACCGAAGATAGCAGCCAGCACCAGACAGAAGAAGCCAGTGGCGATCGGCACAAAGCGTTTGCCGCCAAAGAAGCTCAGGAAGTCAGGCAGTTTGATACCAGACCAGCGGTTATACACGGCACCGCCGACCAGACCGGTGATGATACCAGCCAGCACACCCATATTGATTGCAGGGTTAATGGTAACCATTGCTTTGGTCAATATGAAATAACCGACCGCACCTGCCAGCGCTGCTGCACCTGCGCTGTCTTTTGACCAGCTGGAAGCAACACCGATCGCAAAAATTAACGCGAGGTTATCAAAGATGGCCCCACCCGCTTGCGCGATGAAGGGTACGTTAAGTAAATCTGGTTGGCCGAATCGCAGCAGCAGTGCCGCGACTGGCAGCACAGCGATGGGGAGCTGTAACGCCCTACCCAGCCGCTGGAAAAAACCTAAAATATTCATTTTATTCCCCCTACGAGACCCCGATTAGGCTTCTTTGAAGCCATATTTTTATTGTGCGACCATTCCTGACAGCAAGATTCTGGAACAACGATATTAACCATTCATCTACATTCAGAGTGTGTGAAAAATTAATTCGTATCGCAAATTAAACGCGTGTTTTTTGTGATTCCAGTCACCAAATATCGTTATTAACCCTCCCTTTCACTGGCTAACTACGAAAACTTATTTTATCATTCAAAAAATCGAAACGGATTGATCCTTACCGATGCAAAACCAGGTTACGCTTATTACTGCACAGAGACTCAATCCGCCAACTGCTTACTTTTACTTTTGAGGTGAAGAATGAGACTGATCCCCCTGAATACCGCTGAACAAGTCGGCAAATGGGCTGCTCGCCATATCGTTAACCGTATTAACGCGTTCAAACCAACGGCAGATCGTCCGTTCGTTCTGGGCCTGCCGACTGGCGGTACTCCGCTGACAGCTTATAAAGCATTGGTTGAAATGCACAAAGCGGGCCAGGTGAGCTTCAAGCATGTTGTTACGTTCAACATGGACGAATATGTTGGCCTGCCGAAAGAGCATCCGGAAAGCTACCACAGCTTTATGCACCGCAATTTCTTTGATCACGTTGATATTCCAGCAGAAAACATCAACCTCCTCAATGGTAACGCGCCGGATATTGATGCAGAATGCCGTCAGTATGAAGAAAAAATCCGTTCTTACGGTAAAATCCACCTGTTTATGGGCGGTGTAGGCAACGATGGTCACATCGCGTTCAACGAGCCAGCTTCCTCTTTGGCTTCCCGTACCCGCATCAAAACGCTGACTCACGACACACGTGTTGCTAACTCACGCTTCTTTGACGGCGACGTAAGCCAGGTGCCTAAATATGCGCTGACCGTTGGCGTGGGCACCCTGCTGGATGCTGAAGAAGTGATGATCCTGGTTCTGGGCCACCAGAAAGCACAGGCGCTGCAAGCCGCCGTTGAAGGCAACGTTAACCACATGTGGACCATCAGCTGCCTGCAGTTGCATCCAAAAGCCGTTGTGGTCTGCGATGAGCCTTCCACCATGGAACTGAAAGTGAAGACGCTGAAATACTTCAACGAGTTAGAAGCGGAAAATATTAAAGGTCTGTAATTGATGTCTCCGCCCTGTCGATAAGTTGCAGGGCGGCATTTTTTTGAAATCGGGGGTCGGAATGTATGCTTTAACCCAGGGCCGGATCTTTACCGGTCACGAAATTCTTGATGACCATGCGATTGTTGTCGCCAATGGCCTGATCGACAGCGTTTGCCCACTGGCTGAATTACCGTCAGGGATTGAACAGCGCTCACTGAATGGGGCCATTGTTTCCCCCGGTTTTATTGATGTACAGCTGAACGGCTGCGGTGGCGTGCAGTTTAACGATACGGCAGAAGCCGTAACCGTTGAAACGCTGGAAATCATGCAAAAAGCCAATGAAAAATCTGGCTGCACCAACTATTTGCCAACGCTTATCACCACCAGCGATGACCTGATGAAACAAGGTGTTCGCGTGATGCGTGAATACCTGGCGAAACACCCGAATCAGGCATTAGGACTTCATCTTGAAGGCCCGTGGCTGAACCTGGTGAAAAAAGGTACCCATAATCCGGGATTTGTCCGTCAGCCGGACGCTGCACTGGTTGATTTCCTGTGCGATAATGCGGATGTGATCACCAAAGTCACACTGGCACCAGAAATGGTCCCGGTAGAGGTCATCACCAAACTGGTGAATGCGGGTATCGTGGTTTCTGCGGGTCATTCCAATGCAACGGTAAAAGAAGCAAAAATCGGATTCCGTGCAGGTATTACCTTTGCAACGCACCTGTTCAACGCGATGCCGTACATTACCGGCCGCGAACCCGGTCTGGCGGGCGCTATTTTGGATGAAGCCGATATCTACTGCGGTATCATCGCCGATGGCCTGCACGTTGACTACGTTAACATTCGTAATGCTAAGCGCCTGAAAGGCGACAAGCTGTGCCTGGTTACTGACGCGACCGCGCCAGCAGGTGCAAACATTGAACAGTTCATTTTCGCTGGTAAAACAATATACTACCGCAATGGACTGTGTGTTGATGAGAACGGCACGTTGAGCGGTTCATCATTAACCATGATTGAAGGCGTACGCAATCTGGTCGAGCATGCAAATATCGCCCTCGACGAAGTCTTACGCATGGCAACGCTCTACCCTGCTCGCGCCATCGGCGTCGACAAACAACTCGGCAGCATCGCGCCAGGCAAAGTAGCCAACCTGACTGCGTTCACGCACGACTTTAAAATTATCAAGACCATCGTTAATGGCAACGAGGTCGTTACTGAGTAAGAGAAAGAATGACACCAGGCGGACAAGCTCAAATAGGTAATGTTGATCTCGTAAAACAGCTTAACAGCGCGGCGGTTTATCGCCTGATTGACCAGCATGGGCCAATCTCGCGAATTCAAATTGCCGAGCAAAGCCAGCTTGCCCCCGCCAGCGTAACCAAAATTACGCGTCAGTTGATCGAACGCGGGCTGATCAAAGAAGTCGATCAGCAGGCCTCCACCGGGGGCCGCCGCGCTATCTCTATCGTCACAGAAACCCGCAATTTCCACGCCATTGGCGTACGACTGGGTCGCCACGACACAACGCTCACGCTCTATGATATGAGCAGTAAAGTTGTCGCCGAAGAGCATTACCCCCTCCCGGAGCGCACCCAGGAAACGCTGGAATATGCGCTGCTCAACACCATTGCCATCTTTATTGAGAGCTGCCAGCGGAAAATCCGTGAGCTGATCGCAATTTCTGTCATCCTGCCAGGCCTTGTCGATCCTGAAAGCGGCGTCATCCGCTATATGCCACACATTCAGGTCGAAAACTGGGGACTGGTCGAAGCGCTCGAAAAACGCTTCAAAGTCACCTGCTTTGTTGGTCATGATATTCGCAGCCTTGCGCTGGCTGAGCACTATTTCGGGGCAAGCCAGGATTGCGAAGACTCCATTTTGGTGCGAGTGCACCGCGGAACCGGCGCGGGTATCATCTCCAACGGTCGAATTTTCATCGGTCGCAATGGCAACGTCGGCGAGATTGGTCATATTCAGGTAGAGCCGCTGGGTGAGCGCTGTCACTGCGGTAATTTCGGCTGCCTGGAAACCATTGCCGCCAATGCTTCTATTGAACATCGCGTGCAAAACTTACTGAAGCAGGGTTATCCAAGTCGACTCACGCTGGATGATTGCAGCATCAAAGCCATCTGTAAGGCCGCGAATAAAGGCGATAATCTGGCATCAGAAGTCATTGAGCACGTTGGTCGCCATCTGGGTAAAACTATCGCCATTGCCATCAACCTGTTTAACCCGCAAAAAATCGTCATTGCGGGCGAAATTACCGAGGCAGATAAGGTGCTGCTGCCTGCGATAGAAAGCTGTATCAACACGCAGGCGTTAAAGGCGTTTCGCCATAATTTACCGGTGGTTCGGTCCACGCTGGATCACCGCTCCGCCATTGGCGCCTTTGCGCTGGTGAAGCGCGCAATGCTCAACGGTACACTGCTGCAACGTTTGCTGGAAAACTAATACACGTCATCCTTCGAGCTGCCTCTGCGTTAGCTGCATCTGCTCACCCCGGTCACTTACTTCAGTAAGCTCCAGGGGGTCGCAGACTTGCCGCCTTGATGCAACTCGAATGATGTAGTGTATTTTGTGTATAGTAATGCCTTCTTTTTTTAATGTCGGATTGTCCATGGCCATTAAGAATGTAATTTGTGATATCGACGGCGTGCTGATGCACGACAATGTTGCTGTACCGGGTGCGGCAGAATTTCTGACTGGGATCCTGGAAAAAGGCCTGCCGTTAGTCCTGCTGACTAACTACCCTTCGCAGACCGGGCAAGATCTGGCAAACCGCTTCGCCACCGCGGGTGTGAATGTCCCTGATAGCGTCTTTTATACTTCCGCGATGGCTACCGCTGATTTTCTTCGTCGCCAGGAAGGAAAAAAGGCCTATGTGGTGGGTGAAGGCGCGTTAATACACGAACTGTATAAAGCTGGATTTACCATTACCGACGTGAACCCCGATTTTGTGATTGTTGGCGAGACACGTTCCTATAACTGGGACATGATGCATAAAGCGGCGTATTTTGTCGCCAACGGCGCGCGTTTTATCGCCACTAACCCGGATACCCACGGTCGCGGCTTTTATCCCGCCTGTGGAGCACTCTGTGCCGGTATTGAGAAGATCTCAGGTCGTAAACCGTTTTATGTCGGCAAACCCAGCCCGTGGATTATTCGCGCGGCTCTCAACAAAATGCAGGCGCACTCGGAAGAAACCGTTATCGTTGGTGACAACCTGCGTACCGATATTCTGGCAGGTTTTCAGGCGGGTCTGGAAACTATCCTGGTACTGTCTGGCGTATCCAAGCTTGATGATATTGACAACATGCCGTTCAGACCAAGCTGGATTTACCCGTCCGTTGCTGAAATAGACGTCATTTAATCTCTTTAGCCGGATAACAACATCTGCAAGTTATCCGGCCTGAAAAATACATCCATTCAATAAAATCACCACTTCACTGTTGATTCATCAATAATAGCGTTCATTACATAATCTTTTTTCATCAATCAGCAATGACCATTGCGTTTTTTATTTTCTGACCCGTAATTCGCTTGCGCCCTCTCCAGCTTTGCGGCATTTTCTTTATCAAGCAAACATAAAAAGCATCACGCAACTGGTTAACGGAGAAGGTTATGTGTTCTATTTTTGGCGTATTCGATATTAAAACTGACGCAGTTGAACTGCGTAAAAAAGCCCTGGAACTGTCTCGTCTGATGCGCCACCGCGGCCCGGACTGGTCAGGTATTTACGCCTGTGATAACGCCATTCTGGCGCACGAACGTCTGTCCATCGTCGACGTCAATGCCGGTGCTCAGCCGCTGTACAACGTGAAGAAGACACATATCCTGGCGGTTAACGGTGAAATTTATAACCACCAGACACTGCGTGCTGAATACGGCGATCGCTACCAGTTCCAGACCGGTTCCGACTGCGAAGTTATCCTCGCGCTGTATCAGGAAAAAGGACCCGCGTTCCTCGATGACCTGCAAGGCATGTTCGCTTTTGCCCTGTACGACAGCGAGCAGGACGCCTACCTGATCGGTCGAGATCATATCGGGATCATCCCGCTGTATATGGGTTACGACGAGCACGGTAACTTCTACGTTGCGTCTGAGATGAAAGCGCTGGTTCCTGTCTGCCGCACAATCAAAGAATTCCCGGCCGGTAGCTATTTGTGGAGTAAAGACGGTGAAATTCGTCAGTACTACCAGCGCGACTGGTTTGAATACGATGCCGTCAAAGACAACGTTACCGATAAAAACGAGCTGCGCCAGGCGCTGGAAGATGCGGTGAAAAGTCACCTGATGTCAGATGTTCCTTATGGAGTTCTGTTGTCCGGTGGTCTGGATTCATCTGTCATTTCCGCGATAACTAAAAAATACGCGGCACGCCGTGTTGAAGATCAGGAACGTAGCGAAGCCTGGTGGCCACAGCTGCACTCCTTCGCCGTCGGCCTGGAAGGCGCTCCGGATCTGAAAGCTGCGCAAGAGGTGGCGAACCATCTGGGGACCGTGCACCATGAGATCCACTTCACCGTGCAGGAAGGTCTGGATGCGATCCGCGACGTGATTTACCACATCGAAACTTACGATGTCACGACGATTCGCGCCTCGACGCCAATGTACTTAATGTCGCGTAAAATTAAAGCGATGGGTATTAAAATGGTGTTGTCGGGTGAAGGTTCGGACGAGGTGTTTGGCGGCTATCTCTATTTCCACAAAGCGCCAGATGCAAAAGAACTGCACGAAGAAACCGTGCGCAAGCTGCAAGCGCTGCATATGTTCGACTGCGCCCGTGCCAACAAAGCCATGTCGGCCTGGGGTGTAGAAGCTCGCGTGCCCTTCCTGGATAAGAAATTCCTTGATGTGGCGATGCGCATCAACCCGCAGGACAAAATGTGCGGCAACGGCAAAATGGAAAAACACGTTCTGCGCGAATGTTTTGAGTCCTACCTGCCGGCAAGCGTCGCATGGCGTCAGAAAGAGCAGTTCTCTGACGGTGTCGGTTACAGCTGGATTGACACTCTGAAAGAGGTGGCTGCAGAACAAGTTTCTGACCAACAACTGGAAACTGCCAGCTTCCGTTTCCCGTACAACACGCCATCGTCTAAAGAAGCGTATTTGTACCGTGAGATTTTCGAAGAGTTGTTCCCGGTAGCAAGCGCTGCCGAATGTGTGCCGGGCGGGCCGTCGGTTGCCTGTTCTTCTGCTAAGGCGATCGAATGGGATGAGGCGTTTAAAACCATGAACGATCCATCTGGCCGTGCCGTTGGCGTACACCAGTCCGCTTATAAATAAGTTAATCCTTAGATAAGAGCCCTGCGGGGCTCTTTTTTTATGTTTGTTTTCTGTGCAAAAAAACAATTAATAACTAATAATTGCCGAATATTGCGTCATGCTGTTCGCAACCTAACCAAACAGTCACATTCCAGCTATTTTCAATGAAAAAGGGGTTGACGCTTCAAGGCTCAATACGCATAATGCGCCCCGCAACGCCGATAAGGTTACGCGAAAAAAAGATGGCTACGTAGCTCAGCTGGTTAGAGCACATCACTCATAATGATGGGGTCACAGGTTCGAATCCCGTCGTAGCCACCATCTTTTTTGCGGGAGTGGCGAAATTGGTAGACGCACCAGATTTAGGTTCTGGCGCCGCAAGGTGTGCGAGTTCAAGTCTCGCCTCCCGCACCATTCACCCGTAAGCGTTGCACGGATGGGGTATCGCCAAGCGGTAAGGCACCGGTTTTTGATACCGGCATTCCCTGGTTCGAATCCAGGTACCCCAGCCATTTTTTCTTCGATATAGCGGTTCACCGTAACGGTCATTGGGGTATCGCCAAGCGGTAAGGCACCGGTTTTTGATACCGGCATTCCCTGGTTCGAATCCAGGTACCCCAGCCATCGAAGAAAATGTTAGTATTTGGCTACGTAGCTCAGCTGGTTAGAGCACATCACTCATAATGATGGGGTCACAGGTTCGAATCCCGTCGTAGCCACCATATTAAGGACGTATCGACTCGTTCGGTAAATCCAAAAAATTGTTGGGGTATCGCCAAGCGGTAAGGCTCTGGTTTCTGATACCAGCATTCCGAGGTTCGAATCCTCGTACCCCAGCCAATTTCAAAAAGTCGTCCACTCTGTGGGTGCACCCGTTGGGGTATCGCCAAGCGGTAAGGCTCTGGTTTCTGATACCAGCATTCCGAGGTTCGAATCCTCGTACCCCAGCCATATTAAAAAAGCTCGCTTCGGCGAGCTTTTTGCTTTTCTAACGTTGGGTGACGGCAAGCCTTACCCAGCCTACATGACTTGTAGGCCTGATAAACGTAGCGCCATCAGGCACCACTCGAGCTACAACCCTAACGCATACTTCAGTGCCTGACGTTTCAGTACGCCAGCGCGCTCTGCGGCCATGAGCCCGAGATTACGCATGATGCGCAGCGGCTGCAGGTTATTGCTGAATCCGGCATAGAACAGATCCATACCGCTTTGCATGATGAAATTGTCAGTCATACGGCGATTCTGATAGCGCTTGAGCACCGGCTGACTGGCCCAGGATTCACCGTAGCTGCGCGCGTTCACCAGCACATCAATCAACGCATCGACATCACGAAAGCCCAGATTAACGCCCTGCCCCGCCAGCGGATGAATGGTATGCGCGGCATCACCTACCAGCGCCAGCCCCGGTTGCACATATTGCAGCGCATGACGACGCGTAAGCGGGAACGCCCCCGCAGCCACTGGCATCACCTTACCGAGTCGCGATGGAAAATGTTTAGCAATCTCCGTCTGCAATTGCGGCATATTCAGCGCTTGCAATTGGCGGATGCGAGCCGGTGAGTCGTACCACACCAACGAGGCCCAGTTATCAAACAGCGGTAAAAACGCGCGCGGGCCGTCAGGCGTAAATTGCTGCCAGGTGCTGTCTCCCGGTGAATTTTCGCATTGCACGGTTATCAACATACAGGACTGCGCGTACTGCCAGGCATGGATACCAATCCCGGCCATTTTTCGCACCTGAGAGTTGGCACCATCGGCGCCGATGACCAGCTTCGCGCTAATGGTTTCGCCGCCTGCCAGCTCAAGCTCATGTCGATCGTTATGTTGATGCAAAGAAATCAGGGACGTCGGTACGCGCTGCGTGACTTTGGGGTGAGCTTCCAGCGCCTGCCAGAGCGCCTGTTGCAGGACCGTGTTTTCCACCATATAGCCCAACAGAGGCAGCTTAAGCTCGGCGGCATCAAACATCACATGGGCATTTTCCCACTCCCACGTTTCCAGTCGACGATAAGGATGGCTGCGCATCCCCTGCACCGTATCCCAGACGCCCAGCCCTTTTAGCAACGACACCGACGCGGAACTAATGGCAGAAATTCTGACATCAGGCTGTCCGTCAGCCACAAACGGCGCGGGAACGGCATGCTCAATGACCGTTACCGTAAATCCATGCTGCGCCAGTCCAAGCGCCAGCGCGCCGCCGACCATCCCCCCGCCGACAATGGCAATTTCCGTTGGTTGATTTGTCATGGTCAATTATCCAGTTACATGTATTGTGTAAGTTTACAGGATTTTTTACCCCTTGAGGCTGACATCCGTCATACTGGTCACAACCGCGCCAAAGCAGTACACTATGCGCCCTGCATTTCAGCCACAATTTCGCAAGAGCAAGTCGATGACCAAAAAACTCCATATTAAAACCTGGGGCTGTCAGATGAACGAATACGATTCATCGAAGATGGCCGATCTGCTGGATGCCACTCATGGGTATCAACTGACTGACGTGGCGGAAGAAGCGGATGTGCTGCTGCTGAATACCTGCTCAATCCGTGAGAAGGCTCAGGAAAAAGTGTTCCATCAACTGGGCCGCTGGAAACTGTTAAAAGAGAAAAACCCCAAGCTCATCATTGGGGTCGGTGGCTGTGTTGCGTCTCAGGAAGGCGATCATATTCGCCAGCGCGCGCATTACGTCGATATTATTTTTGGGCCGCAAACTCTGCACCGCCTGCCGGAAATGATCAACAAAGTGCGTGGAAGCACGACCCGTAGCCCGGTGGTTGATATCAGTTTCCCGGAGATCGAAAAGTTCGACCGCCTGCCAGAACCGCGTGCTGAAGGTCCAAGCGCGTTTGTGTCCATCATGGAAGGTTGTAATAAATATTGTACTTACTGCGTGGTGCCCTACACCCGCGGTGAGGAAGTCAGCCGTCCGGCGGATGATATTCTGTTTGAAATCGCCCAGCTTGCAGCCCAAGGCGTGCGTGAAGTGAACCTGCTGGGGCAAAACGTGAACGCCTGGCGTGGTGAGAACTACGACGGCACGATCGGGTCTTTTGCCGATCTGTTACGTCTGGTGGCCGCGATCGACGGTATTGATCGTATCCGCTTCACCACCAGCCATCCGATTGAATTCACCGATGATATCGTTGAAGTTTATCGCGATACGCCAGAGCTGGTGAGCTTCCTGCATCTGCCGGTACAGAGCGGTTCAGACCGCGTACTGAATCTGATGGGGCGCACCCATACCGCGCTGGAATACAAAGCGATCATCCGCAAACTGCGCGCTGCACGTCCGGATATCCAGATTAGCTCCGACTTCATCGTTGGCTTCCCGGGTGAAACCACGCAGGATTTCGAGCAGACCATGAAGCTGATTGCTGACGTCAATTTTGACATGAGCTACAGCTTTATTTTCTCTGCGCGTCCTGGCACCCCTGCCGCCGATATGGTTGACGACGTACCGGAAGAAGAGAAGAAACAGCGTCTGTACATTCTACAGGAGCGTATCAACCAGCAAGCTATGGCCTGGAGCCGCCGTATGGTCGGCACGACCCAGCGCATTCTGGTTGAAGGCACATCGCGTAAGAGCATCATGGAACTGTCAGGCCGTACCGAAAATAACCGTGTGGTGAACTTTGAAGGCAACCCGGATATGGTCGGTAAGTTCGTAGACGTAGAAATTACCGATGTCTGGACTAACTCCCTGCGCGGTAAAGTGGTGCGTACCGAGGACGAAATGGGTCTGCGTATCGCAGAATCCCCTGAATCGGTCATTGCGCGTACCCGCAAAGAAAACGATCTGGGCGTCGGTATTTATCAGCCTTAATCCTGCTGAAAAACGTAAAAAAGGCCCGATACCGCTACACTTATCGGGCCTACAATCCTGGGCTCGCTGTCCCGGCGGGTCTTGTAATCTGCCCTATCATCCCCATATTTGCTGCAATGCTTGCGCCTTTCCCCCATGGCGTGAATAATTTCCTTAGATGCCGGTAAATGTTCAGCGTCCGGCGAGACATGCATAAGAGGAACAGTTTGAACATAGACACTCGCGAAATCACCCTTGAACCCGCAGACAACGCCCGCCTGTTGAGCCTTTGCGGCCCATTTGATGACAACATCAAACAGCTGGAACGTCGCCTCGGCATCGAAATTAACCGCCGTGATAACCACTTTAAACTGACCGGTCGTCCAATTTGCGTCACCGCTGCGGCAGATATTTTACGTAGCCTGTACGTCGATACCGCCCCAATGCGCGGTCAGACGCAGGACATCGAGCCTGAACAAATTCATCTGGCGATCAAAGAAGCGCGTGTGCTTGAGCAAAGCGCAGACAGCGTGCCTGAATTTGGCAAAGCGGTGAACATCAAAACCAAGCGTGGAGTAATTAAGCCGCGCACGCCGAACCAGGCACAGTACATTGCGAATATCCTCGACCACGACATCACATTTGGTGTGGGCCCTGCGGGTACGGGTAAAACGTATCTCGCGGTTGCCGCTGCGGTTGATGCGCTTGAGCGTCAGGAGATCCGTCGCATTCTGCTGACCCGTCCGGCAGTGGAAGCGGGCGAAAAACTGGGATTCCTGCCAGGAGATCTCAGCCAGAAAGTCGATCCGTATTTACGACCGCTGTATGACGCGCTTTTCGAAATGCTCGGCTTTGAAAAGGTTGAAAAGCTGATTGAGCGTAACGTCATTGAAGTTGCGCCCCTGGCCTATATGCGCGGTCGTACGTTGAACGATGCGTTCATCATTCTTGATGAAAGCCAGAACACCACCATCGAACAGATGAAAATGTTCCTGACCCGTATCGGCTTTAACTCCAAAGCGGTCATCACTGGCGATATCACCCAGATTGACCTGCCGCGTAGCACCAAATCCGGTCTGCGTCATGCCATTGAAGTGCTGGCTGAAGTCGACGAAATTAGTTTTAATTTCTTCCATAGCGAAGACGTGGTGCGCCACCCGGTGGTCGCCCGTATCGTCACGGCGTATGAAGCCTGGGAAGAAGCAGAACAGAAACGCAAAGCCGAGCAGGCTGCAGAACGCAAGCGCGAAGCTCAGGAGCAGGAACAAAAATGAGTCAGGTTATCCTCGATTTACAGCTGGCATGTGAAGACGAATCCGGTTTGCCAACAGAAAGTCAGTTTCAGGGCTGGCTGGATGCGGTGATCCCCCAATTTCAGGAAGAGTCTGAAGTGACGATTCGTCTGGTCGATGACGCGGAAAGCCACGACCTGAACCTGACCTATCGCGGGAAAGATAAATCCACCAACGTGCTCTCTTTCCCGTTTGAGGCTCCGCCGGGCATTGAGATGTCGCTGCTGGGCGATTTGATCATCTGCCGTCAGGTGGTTGAGAAAGAAGCGCAGGAGCAAGGCAAACCGCTTGAGGCCCACTGGGCGCACATGGTGGTGCACGGTAGCCTGCATTTACTCGGCTACGACCATATTGAAGACGATGAAGCGGAAGAAATGGAATCCCTCGAAACAGAGATTATGCTTGCTCTGGGCTATGAGGATCCGTACATTGCCGAGAAGATTGCAGAATAGTAGCTTGCCGGATGGCGGCGCTTGCGCCTAATCCGGCCTACATTCATGCCTTTCGTAGGCCTGATAAGCGTAGCGCCATCAGGCAAAACATGCCGTCAACAGCTGAGTAAACGCATGACGCGCTTTGTATTAACTAACATGAGAACCCATACGACGCCATGAGCGACGACAATTCACACAGTAGTGACACCTTAAACAGCAAAAAGGGATTTTTTTCCCTGTTACTGAGCCAACTTTTCCACGGTGAACCGAAAAACCGCGACGAACTGTTGGAGCTGATCCGTGATTCCGGGCAAAACGACCTTATCGATGAAGATACGCGCGATATGCTCGAAGGGGTAATGGATATTGCGGACCAACGCGTTCGCGACATCATGATCCCTCGCTCCCAGATGATTACCCTGAAACGCAACCAAACTCTGGACGAATGCCTCGATGTCATTATCGAGTCTGCCCACTCGCGTTTCCCGGTAATTAGCGAAGACAAGGATCACATTGAAGGGATTCTGATGGCCAAAGATCTGCTGCCATTTATGCGTAGCGATGCCGAAGCCTTCAGCATGGAGAAAGTGTTACGCCAGGCGGTTGTCGTCCCTGAAAGCAAGCGGGTTGACCGCATGCTGAAAGAGTTCCGCTCCCAGCGTTATCATATGGCTATCGTCATCGACGAGTTTGGCGGTGTCTCAGGTCTGGTGACCATTGAGGACATCCTTGAACTGATTGTCGGTGAAATTGAAGATGAGTACGACGAAGAAGATGATATTGATTTCCGTCAGCTCAGTCGCCACACCTGGACTATTCGTGCACTGGCGCCGATTGAAGACTTCAACGAAGCTTTCGGCACGCATTTCAGCGATGAAGAAGTGGATACCATTGGCGGGTTGGTCATGCAGGCCTTCGGTCATCTGCCCGCGCGTGGAGAGACCATCGACATTGATGGTTACCAGTTCAAAGTGGCAATGGCCGACAGCCGTCGTATTATTCAGGTTCATGTCAGAATTCCGGACGACTCACCCCAGCCCAAACTGGACGAATAAACCCGAAACTGGATCTAAGACTACATGGCATTTGCCCCTTTAATTGAACGCCAGCGCATTCGCCTGCTGCTGGCGTTATTATTCGGTGCCTGCGGGACACTGGCTTTCTCACCGTATGACATCTGGCCCGCTGCGATTGTTTCGCTGATGGGCCTGCAGGCTCTCACCTTCAACCGCCGTCCGCTCCAGTCTGCCGCTATCGGCTATTTCTGGGGACTGGGACTGTTTGGCTCAGGCATCAACTGGGTTTACGTCAGTATCGCGCAGTTTGGCGGTATGCCGGGCCCCGTTAACGTCTTCCTCGTGGTTCTGCTTGCTGCTTACCTTTCCCTCTACACTGGCCTGTTTGCCGGCGTTTTGGCGCGTCTGTGGCCGAAAACTACCTGGATACGCGTAGCGATTGCCGCGCCGGTAGTCTGGCAAATCACTGAATTTCTACGCGGCTGGGTACTGACCGGTTTCCCGTGGCTGCAGTTCGGCTACAGCCAGATCGACGGTCCGTTAAAAGGGCTGGCGCCGGTAATGGGCGTTGAGGCGATAAACTTCCTGCTGATGATGGTTAGCGGCCTGCTGGCACTTGCACTGGTAACGCGTAACTGGAAGCCGCTGGCTACCGCCGTGGTGCTTTTCGCTCTGCCCTTCCCGCTACGTTATATTCAGTGGTACACGCTGGAGCCGGAAAAAACCACCCAGGTCTCGATGGTGCAGGGTGACATCCCGCAGTCGCTCAAATGGGATGAAGGCCAGTTACTCAACACCCTGAAGATTTATCTCGACGCCACCCAGCCTGAGATGGGCAAATCACAGCTCATCATCTGGCCAGAATCCGCTATTCCGGACCTGGAAATTAACCAGCAGCGTTTTCTGAGTATGATGGATGACCTGCTGAAATCGAAAAATAGCACGCTGATTACCGGTATTGTAGACGCACGTCTGAACAAGCAGAATCGTTACGACACCTACAACACCATCATCACACTGGGTAAAGACAGCCCATACAGCTACGACTCCAGCAACCGCTATAACAAAAACCATCTGGTACCGTTTGGCGAGTTTGTCCCGCTGGAATCTATCCTACGCCCGCTAGCGCCATTCTTTGACCTGCCAATGTCTTCGTTCAGCCGCGGTCCTTATGTACAGCCACAGTTGCATGCACACGGCTTTAAGCTGACCGCTGCCATCTGCTACGAAATCATTCTTGGCGAACAGGTACGGGATAACTTCCGCCCGGATACGGACTACCTGCTGACTATCTCCAACGATGCATGGTTTGGTAAATCTATTGGCCCGTGGCAGCACTTCCAGATGGCGCGTATGCGTTCCCTGGAGCTGGCGCGACCTCTGCTGCGTAGCACCAACAACGGTATTACGGCGGTGATTGGTCCGCAGGGCGAAGTTCAGGCGATGATCCCGCAGTTTACCCGTCAGGTGCTGACCACCAGCGTGACGCCAACGACGGGCTTAACCCCTTATGCCCGTACCGGAAACTGGCCGCTCTGGCTGCTAACCGCGCTGTTTGGCTTTGGCGCAGTGGTAATGAGTCTGCGCCAACGTCGTAAGTAAAACAGTGCCCCATCAAATGCAGGCCGGATAAGGCGGTACGCCGCCATCCGGCAGTTGTGCAGCATCGTGCCTGATGGCGCTACGCTTATCAGGCCTACTTCCCCCCTCCAAAAGACCATTCTGGCACGTCTATTGCTTTGTTCTACAAGGCAAACGCTGTTTTGGCTGAATGTGCAACCTGGTCGCACCAAAGTTGAGCGCCGGTAGCACCTGAAAAGTGCAACAAGATATTTTTGCCCCCAAATGGTGCGGCGCACTTCGCAAAAATAAACAATAACACAGCAAATTCTTTACATTCATCCAAACTAAATGTTAACAAACACATACAAGACTGCACGTTTTAGTAGCAAACAATAACAACATCACAATGGGTATCAATGCGTCCCTGGCGCAGACGATAAAGGAGTTGGATATGCAATTACGTAAGCTCGCCACTGCCATGCTGGTCATGGGAATGTCCGCCGGTCTGGCGCACGCAGAAGACGCAGCACCAGCGGCAGGCAGCACGCTGGATAAGATCGCCAAAAATGGCGTGATCGTTGTCGGCCACCGTGAATCATCAGTACCGTTTTCTTACTACGATAATCAGCAAAAAGTGGTCGGTTATTCACAGGATTACTCCAACGCGATCGTTGACGCCGTGAAGAAAAAGCTGAACAAGCCTGATCTGCAGGTGAAACTGATCCCGATTACTTCACAAAACCGTATCCCGCTGCTGCAAAACGGCACCTTCGATTTTGAATGTGGATCCACCACCAACAACGTCGAGCGCCAAAAACAAGCCGCTTTCTCTGACACCATTTTCGTTGTCGGCACCCGTCTGCTGGCGAAAAAAGGCGGCGACGTCAAAGATTTCGCCGATCTGAAAGGTAAAGCCGTAGTCGTGACTTCGGGTACCACCTCCGAAGTTCTGCTGCACAAGCTGAATGAAGAACAAAAAATGGATATGCGCATCATCAGCGCGAAAGACCACGGTGACTCTTTCCGTACTCTGGAAAGCGGTCGCGCCGTTGCCTTTATGATGGATGACGCCCTGCTGGCTGGCGAGCGCGCGAAAGCGAAGAAACCAGACAACTGGGAGATCGTCGGCAAGCCACAGTCTCAGGAAGCCTACGGCTGTATGTTGCGCAAAGATGATCCTGAGTTCAAAAAGCTGATGGACGACACTATCGCCAAGGCGCAAACCTCAGGCGAAGCTGAGAAATGGTTTGATAAGTGGTTTAAAAATCCAATTCCACCGAAGAACCTGAACATGAATTTCGAACTGTCAGACGAGATGAAAGCTCTGTTCAAAGAACCAAATGATAAAGCGCTTAACTAACTAAAATAAATGGGAGGCTTCCCCTCCCTCTCGATTGTTACTCGGCACGGACAGACTATAAGCCTGATGGTCGTTCCCCATCAGGCCTGAAAACCGCAAAACGCCGAATAACAATCTTCGAGGGTAGCGCTGCTACCCTTTTTTTTCTGGAGTAGATTTATGTCTATAGACTGGAACTGGGGTATTTTTTTACAACAAGCCCCGTTCGGCAACACCACCTATCTCGGCTGGCTCTGGAGTGGTTTCCAGGTCACTGTCGCGTTATCCATCACCGCCTGGATTATCGCTTTCCTCATAGGCTCTTTATTCGGCATCTTACGTACCGTTCCAAATCGTTTCCTTTCTGGGATCGGCACGCTGTACGTTGAGCTGTTTCGTAACGTTCCGCTCATCGTCCAGTTTTTTACCTGGTATCTGGTTATTCCGGAACTGCTGCCGGAAAACATTGGGATGTGGTTCAAGGCTGAGTTGGATCCCAACATCCAGTTCTTCCTCTCATCAATGCTTTGTCTGGGGCTGTTTACCGCCGCGCGCGTCTGCGAACAGGTTCGCGCCGCTATTCAGTCTCTGCCTCGTGGGCAGAAAAACGCCGCACTGGCGATGGGACTGACGTTACCGCAGGCCTACCGCTATGTTCTGTTGCCAAACGCATACCGCGTGATTGTTCCGCCAATGACCTCAGAGATGATGAACCTGGTGAAGAACTCCGCGATCGCCTCCACCATCGGCCTGGTCGATATGGCGGCACAGGCAGGCAAACTGCTGGATTACTCCGCCCACGCATGGGAATCGTTTACCGCTATCACTCTGGCTTACGTCCTGATTAACGCCGTCATCATGCTGGTGATGAATCTTGTTGAACGTAAAATCCGCCTGCCTGGCAATTTGGGAGGCAAATAATGTACGAATTTGACTGGAGTTCTATCATCCCTTCCCTGCCGTATCTGCTGGATGGGTTAATCATCACGCTGAAAATCACCGTTACGGCGGTAGTCATTGGTATTGTCTGGGGAACTATCCTGGCCGTCATGCGTCTGTCCAGCTTCGCGCCGATAGCCTGGTTTGCGAAAGGCTACGTCAACGTATTTCGTTCTATTCCGCTGGTCATGGTGCTGCTGTGGTTCTACCTGATTGTGCCCGGCTTCCTGCAAAACGTACTGGGTCTGTCGCCAAAAACCGATATTCGCCTGATCTCAGCAATGGTCGCGTTTTCGATGTTTGAAGCCGCGTACTATTCCGAGATTATCCGTGCCGGTATCCAGAGTATTTCTCGTGGGCAATCCAGCGCCGCGCTGGCTCTGGGGATGACCCACTGGCAGTCGATGAAGCTCATTATTCTGCCGCAGGCATTCCGCGCGATGGTACCGCTGCTGCTAACCCAGGGCATCGTACTCTTCCAGGATACCTCGCTGGTCTACGTATTAAGTCTGGCAGACTTCTTCCGTACCGCCTCTACCATTGGCGAGCGTGACGGCACACAGGTTGAAATGATCCTGTTTGCTGGCGCCGTTTATTTTGTATTCAGTCTGAGCGCATCGTTGTTGGTCAGCTATTTGAAGAAAAGGACAGTTTAATGATTACCCTGAAAAATGTTTCTAAATGGTATGGTCACTTTCAGGTGCTGACCGACTGCTCCACGGAAGTGAAAAAAGGGGAAGTGGTGGTGGTCTGCGGCCCGTCAGGTTCAGGTAAATCAACGCTTATCAAAACGGTGAACGGGCTGGAGCCGGTACAACAAGGCGTCATCACCGTTGATGGTACCGTGGTGAATGATAAAAAAACCGATCTGGCCAAACTGCGCTCTCGCGTTGGTATGGTGTTCCAGCACTTTGAACTGTTCCCTCACCTGTCGATCATTGAGAACCTGACTCTGGCGCAGGTAAAAGTGCTCAAGCGCGATAAAAAACCGGCCCGCGACAAAGCGCAAAAGTTACTGGAACGCGTTGGTCTGTCAGCACATGCGGAGAAGTTTCCAGCTCAGCTCTCAGGGGGCCAGCAACAGCGTGTCGCTATCGCCCGGGCGCTGTGCATGGATCCTATCGCCATGCTGTTTGACGAACCGACGTCGGCGCTTGATCCTGAAATGATCAACGAAGTACTGGATGTTATGGTTGAACTGGCCAATGAAGGGATGACCATGATGGTGGTAACCCACGAAATGGGCTTTGCGCGTAAAGTGGCGAACCGGGTGATCTTCATGGATGAAGGGAAAATTGTTGAAGACTCGCCGAAAGAAGAGTTCTTCGCTAATCCGAAATCGGACCGCGCCAAAGACTTCCTCGCGAAAATACTGCACTAATCTTGCTGGCGCGCACCTCCATGTGCGCGCCACCTCACGCTTTATCCCTTCGCCTCTCGAAACACATACAGCCCAGCGTTAACCTTGTCACAAAGTCCCACTTACAAGGAGCAACAATGGCACTTCCTATCCTGTTTGATTGCGATCCGGGTCATGACGACGCTATCGCAATTGTGCTCGCCCTCGCCTCACCAGAACTGGATGTGAAAGCGATTACCTCATCAGCCGGTAACCAGACACCTGACAAAACGCTGCGTAACGTGTTGCGCATGTTAACGTTGCTCAACCGTACGGATATACCAGTAGCTGGTGGCGCAGTGAAACCACTAATGCGCGATCTGATTATCGCCGATAACGTTCACGGCGAGAGTGGACTTGATGGCCCGGCGCTGCCGGAACCCGCTTTTGCGCCACAAGACTGTACCGCCGTGGAACTGATGGCGAAAACCCTGCGTGAAAGCCCGGAACTGATGACCATTGTCTCCACCGGGCCGCAAACTAACGTAGCATTGCTTCTGAATAGCCATCCTGAGCTGCACGCCAAAATCGCCCGTATCGTAATTATGGGTGGTGCGATGGGCCTCGGAAACTGGACGCCCGCCGCCGAGTTCAATATTTTCGTGGATCCTGAAGCCGCTGAAATCGTATTCCAGTCTGGCATTCCAGTGGTGATGGCTGGTCTGGACGTCACGCATAAAGCGCAAATACATCGCGAAGATACCGAGCGGTTCCGCGCTATCGGCAATCCTATTTCGACGATCGTGGCTGAACTACTCGACTTCTTCTTTGAGTATCATAAAGATGAAAAATGGGGATTCATCGGCGCGCCACTGCATGATCCATGCACCATTGCCTGGCTGCTGAAACCTGAACTGTTTACCACCGTTGAACGCTGGGTCGGCGTGGAAACTCAGGGTAAATATACCCAGGGAATGACCGTGGTGGATTACTACTTCCTGAGCGGCAATAAGCCAAACGCCACCGTAATGGTAGACGTGGATCGCGAAGGGTTTGTCGATTTGCTGGCAGAACGGCTGAAGTTTTACGCCTAATACACGCCGGATGGCGCTAACGCTTATCCGGCCTACAAAATCGTGCAATTTGTAGGCCGGATAAGACGCTTTGCGTCGCCATCCGGCAATAAGCGATCACGGCTCAAACGGTCGCCGCTGAAACTGATCGTGTCCGCATTTCGGACACAGCGGTAGCACATCCGGGGTGTAAACCGCTAAATGGAAGTGGCACTTCTCGCAGACCAGATTACCTAATCCGACCACCTCACCGCTGTGATAAACCCCGTGATGACTGAGGTCCTGGAACACCTCGCGCCATTCGAGCTGCGTTTTATCTGTAATATCGGCCAGTTCCTGCCAGATACTCTCCTTGATAACCCGCATAAAGACGCTGTCTGTCTCCTCATCAAGACTTTCTTCATAGCTCAGAGCAAACTCTTCCAGGTCACGTCTGACGGCCCGGGTGAGCTCTTCTACCTCGGTTCGCGTTAACTCCCCTGTCTGCATAACTCGTTGACGCGCCTGCTCCACCAACGCATCAATATCGCGTTCGCCATTACGCAGACGTTCGCTCAGTGAAGCCACCAGTTCACGGTAATATTGAGCAACCTTGTTCATCACTTCGCCTCCTGGGTCGTTAACTGTCTATAATAATAGACGTTATTTACGCGACGCTTTGCAAGACTGTCCACAGAGTGTGTAAATTCGTGCAAGAATTATCCTTGCGGGAATTCAACGCTGAATGCGCGAAAGGCTGTTTTGGCGCGGGCGTTTGGGCTATGCTATGCGGATCTGAAACACCACATCTAAAGCTACGTTTGTAGCTGTATTGAAAACAGGACCACTGGCTGCCATGCAAGAGCAATACCGCCCGGAAGAGATAGAATCCAAAGTACAGCTTCACTGGGATGAGAAGCGCACATTTGAAGTTACCGAAGACGAGAGCAAAGAGAAGTATTACTGCCTGTCTATGCTTCCCTATCCTTCTGGTCGACTACACATGGGCCACGTACGTAACTACACCATCGGTGACGTGATCGCCCGCTACCAGCGCATGCTGGGCAAAAACGTACTGCAGCCAATTGGCTGGGATGCGTTCGGTCTGCCTGCAGAAGGCGCTGCGGTTAAAAACAATACCGCACCAGCACCGTGGACGTACGACAACATCGCATACATGAAAAACCAGCTCAAAATGCTGGGTTTCGGTTACGACTGGAGCCGTGAGCTGGCGACCTGCACCCCGGAATACTACCGTTGGGAACAGAAATTCTTCACCGAGCTGTACAAAAAAGGCCTGGTGTACAAGAAAACGTCTGCGGTCAACTGGTGCCCGAACGACCAGACCGTACTGGCGAACGAACAGGTTATCGACGGCTGCTGCTGGCGTTGCGATACCAAAGTCGAGCGTAAAGAGATCCCACAGTGGTTCATCAAAATCACCGCTTACGCTGACGAACTGCTGCGTGACCTGGATAACCTGGATCACTGGCCTGACACCGTGAAAACGATGCAGCGCAACTGGATTGGCCGTTCTGAAGGCGTGGAAATCACCTTCGATGTGAACGGTTACGACAACACGCTGACCGTTTACACCACCCGCCCGGACACCTTTATGGGTGCGACCTATCTGGCCGTTGCCGCAGGTCACCCGCTGGCGCAGAAAGCTGCTGCAAATAACCCAGAACTGGCCGCCTTCATTGACGAATGCCGCAATACCAAGGTTGCTGAAGCCGAAATGGCAACCATGGAGAAGAAAGGCGTCGACACGGGCTTTAAAGCCGTTCACCCGCTGACTGGCGAAGAAATCCCCGTTTGGGCAGCAAACTTCGTCCTGATGGAATACGGTACGGGCGCAGTCATGGCCGTTCCGGGCCACGATCAGCGCGATTACGAGTTTGCGACAAAATATGGCCTGACCATCAAACCAGTAATTCTGACCGCTGAAGGCGCAGAGCCGGATCTGTCCGAACAAGCTCTGACCGAAAAAGGCGTGCTGTTTAACTCCGGCGAGTTTGACGGCCTCGACTTCGAAGCTGCCTTCAACGCCATTGCTGACAAGCTGGTAGCCAAAGGCGTGGGTGAGCGTAAAGTGAACTACCGTCTGCGTGACTGGGGTGTTTCCCGTCAGCGTTACTGGGGTGCGCCAATTCCGATGGTGACGTTGGAAGACGGTACCGTACTGCCGACGCCAGAAGATCAGTTGCCGGTTATTCTGCCGGAAGACGTGGTTATGGACGGCATCACCAGCCCAATCAAAGCCGATCCGGAGTGGGCAAAAACCACCGTTAACGGCATGCCTGCGCTGCGCGAAACCGACACCTTCGATACCTTTATGGAATCCTCCTGGTACTACGCGCGCTACACCTGCCCGCAGTACAACGAAGGGATGCTGGATCCAGAAGCTGCAAACTACTGGCTGCCAGTTGATATCTACATTGGTGGTATTGAACACGCCATCATGCACCTGCTCTACTTCCGCTTCTTCCACAAGCTGATGCGCGATGCGGGCATGGTCAACTCTGACGAACCGGCCAAACAGCTGCTGTGCCAGGGTATGGTGCTGGCTGATGCGTTCTATTACGTTGGTGCAAACGGCGAGCGTAACTGGGTTTCTCCGGTTGATGCCATCGTTGAGCGCGACGAAAAAGGTCGTATCGTCAAAGCTCAGGACGCAGAAGGCCATGAACTGGTCTATACCGGCATGAGCAAAATGTCCAAGTCGAAAAATAACGGTATCGACCCGCAGGTTATGGTTGAACGTTACGGCGCTGACACGGTACGTCTGTTCATGATGTTCGCTTCTCCGGCTGATATGACGCTGGAATGGCAGGAATCCGGCGTTGAAGGGGCGAACCGCTTCCTGAAACGTGTATGGAAGCTGGTTTACGAACATACTTCCAAAGGCGATGTTGCTGCCCTGAACGTTGATGCGTTGAGCGAAGACCAAAAAGCGCTGCGTCGCGACGTACATAAAACCATTGCTAAAGTTACCGATGATATTGGTCGTCGTCAGACCTTTAACACCGCAATTGCGGCGATTATGGAGCTGATGAACAAGCTGGCGAAAGCACCGCAGGAAGACGAACAAGACAGAGCCCTGATGCAGGAAGCCTTACTGGCCGTCGTTCGCATGCTGAACCCGTTCACCCCACACGTTTGCTTCACGATGTGGGAAGCACTGAAAGGCGAAGGCGATATCGACAACGCACCGTGGCCGGTGGCGGACGAAGCGGCAATGGTTGAAGACTCAACGCTGGTTGTGGTTCAGGTAAACGGCAAAGTACGTGGCAAAATCACCGTTCCGGTAAACGCCACTGAAGAGCAGGTTCGTGAGCGTGCTGGCCAGGAGCATCTGGTAGCAAAATATCTTGATGGCGTTACCGTACGTAAAGTGATTTATGTACCGGGTAAACTCCTCAATCTGGTCGTTGGCTAAGCGCGGGAGGAAGCGTGCGACTTCTGACAACATTGTTGTTATCTCTGGCGGTGCTTGTCACCGCCGGATGTGGATGGCATCTGCGTAATACTACGCAGGTCCCACCCTCAATGAAAACCATGATTCTGGACTCTGGGGATCCAAACGGCCCATTAAGCCGCGCGGTTCGTAATCAGCTGCGTCTGAACGGCGTTACGCTGCTAGAGGACGGCTCAATGCGTAAAGATGTGACGTCCTTGCGTCTTGGCGCGGTCAGCATATCGCAGGATACGGCGTCGGTATTCCAGAACGGTCAAACGGCAGAATACCAGATGGTGATGTCCGTGAGTGCATCCGTGCTGATCCCAGGTCATGATATTTATCCAATCAGCGCCAAAGTTTATCGTTCGTTCTTTGACAACCCACAGGCTGCGCTGGCGAAGGATAACGAGCAGGACATGATCATCAAAGAGATGTATGACAAAGCGGCTGAACAGTTAATTCGTAAGCTGCCAAGCGTACATCTGGCCGATACTCTGTCATCCAATGCTGATGATGATGCTAAGCCAGCGGCGACAAAAGCCGCAGAGCCTGCGTCATCTCCGGCGCGTGTTTCCACCACGCTGGGTAACTGATGCTCAAGTTGTACCCTGAACAACTCCGCGCACAGCTCAATGAGGGGCTGCGCGCGGCGTATTTGCTCTTAGGTAACGATCCTCTCTTGTTGCAGGAAAGCCAGGACGCTATCCGTCAGGCTGCCGCCACACAAGGGTTCGAAGAACACCACGCTTTCACCCTGGACAATAGCACCGACTGGGGAGAGATTTTTTCACTCTGCCAGGCAATGAGCCTGTTTGCCAGCCGTCAAACCCTACTTTTGCAGTTGCCTGAAAATGGCCCCAATGCCGCCATTAACGAACAGCTCGCTTCACTCGTCACACTGCTACATGACGACCTGCTGCTGATCGTTCGCGGCAACAAACTGACTAAAGCGCAGGAAAACGCCGCATGGTATACCGGACTTGCCAATAATGCGGTGCAGGTAAGCTGCCAGACGCCGGAGCAAGCACAGCTTCCTCGTTGGGTCGCCGCCAGGGCGAAGCTTAACAATCTACAACTGGATGACGCAGCGAATCAGCTGTTGTGTTATTGCTATGAAGGTAATCTGTTAGCACTGGCGCAAGCGCTGGAACGGCTAGCATTGCTTTGGCCTGATGGCAAACTAACGCTGCCTCGCGTGGAGAAAGCCGTTAACGATGCCGCGCACTTTACCCCGTTCCATTGGGTGGATGCGCTGCTGATGGGCAAAAGCAAACGAGCGCTGCACATTCTGCAACAGTTACGCCTGGAAGGCAGTGAGCCGGTTATTTTGCTGCGCACGATACAGCGTGAATTACTGCTGTTGGTCAACTTAAAACGGCAGTCAGCCCATACGCCTTTACGCACGTTGTTTGATAAACACCGGGTGTGGCAAAATCGCCGGGGTATGATGGGAGACGCGCTAAACCGGCTGAATCCTGCGCAGTTGCGTCAGGCGGTAACGCTGTTAACGCGTACGGAAATTACGCTTAAACAAGACTATGGTCAGTCAGTGTGGGCGGAACTTGAGGGGCTTTCCCTGTTACTCTGCCATAAATCGCTGGCCGATGTTTTTATTGATGGTTGATATGAAATCATTGCAGGCTCTGTTCGGTGGCACCTTTGATCCGGTGCATTATGGTCATCTTAAACCGGTTGAAATTCTGGCGAATCTGATTGGCCTTTCCCGGGTCATTATCATGCCCAATAACGTGCCGCCGCATCGTGCGCAACCCGAAGCGTCCGGCGAACAACGTCAACGCATGGTTGAACTGGCCATTGCCGATAAGCCGTTGTTCTCCCTTGATGAACGCGAACTGAAACGCGATACCGCCTCCTACACCGCGCAAACGCTCAAAGAGTGGCGCGAGGAGCAAGGACCGGACGTGCCATTAGCGTTTATTATTGGCCAGGACTCACTGCTTACCTTTCCGTCCTGGCATGACTACGACACGATTCTGGGTAACACCCACCTCATTGTCTGCCGACGTCCGGGCTATCCGCTCGAAATGGCGCAGGAAAAGCACCAGCAGTGGCTGGAGGATCATCTGACCCATTCGCCAGATGACCTGCACAACTTGCCTTGCGGGAAAATTTATCTGGCTGAAACGCCGTGGTTTAACATCTCCGCCACGCTCATCCGTGAGCGTCTGGAAAAAGGCGAGCCGTGCGACGACCTCATGCCAGCTGCAGTGCTTGGCTATATCAATCAGCAGGGGTTGTACCGCTAAGCACCTTGCGTAGAGCCGCCAACAGGCGGTTATTCTCTTCCTGGCTGCGAACGGCTACCCGATAATAGCGCGCATCCAGCCCCGGATAATTAGCACAACTGCGAATCAAGACATGTTGTTCCAGCATTGCGCGTTGCAGATCAAAATCCGCCCGATCGCAGCGCAATAAGCGATAATTTGCCCTGCCAGGATACACCGTCAGGCCGGGCAGTACTTTCAACTGCCGATCAAACCTCGCGCCCTCTTGCTCCAGCCACTTCCATGTTGCCTGCTGATATGCGCTGTCGTGTAAAATAATCTCACCTGCCAGTGCAGCAAATGCGTTAATTGACCACGGCATTTGTCGACGGCGCATCTGTGCAACAGCCTGTTCATTACTGTTGACCAGATACCCTAACCGCAGCCCCGGTATCGCATAGAACTTGGTGAGAGAGCGCAGCACCCAAATATGCGGGTTATCCAGAAGCAGCGGAATAAACCCCTGCTCCCCGGCAATAAAATCGATAAACGCTTCATCAAGGATCAGATTGATCCCAAGCAACTCACAACGCGCGGCTATTTCGCGCAGCAGGCGGTTATCGGGCAGCAAGCCAGTGGGATTGTTGGGCGTACAGAGAAACAGGCAGTCCAGCTCTGAGGATAACGCATCGAGGATTGCATCGGTAAGCTGCCAGCCATCGTCTTCGCGTAGCGCAAACTCATGGATCGTGCAGTCTCCCCATTGCAGCGCCCGACGATATTCAGCAAAGCCGGGCGTCACGATCATCGCATGGCGTGGTTTAAGACCTTGCACCAAAGTGAAAATCGACTCAGTCTCGCCGTTTCCGGCAAGTATCCATGAGGCAGGAATCTGATGATGTTCCGCCAGTGCCGCATGCAGTTTAGCGTAATCAACATCCGGGTAACGCTCCGCGCAGTCCAGGTTGTCGACGATCGCGCGTTTTAAACTTGTCGGCATACCCAGCGGATTAATATTCGCGCTAAAATCCAACAATTGTTCAGGCGAGATGCCCAACAGTTCGGCGGCTTCTCGGGTATTGCCACCATGCGCGCTCTTCAATAAAGACATCGTGCCGCTCCACGCAAAAAAAGGTATTTTAGTGAAAAATCTCTGCGCAATCAGGGCAAACATCATGTTTTGTGCGAATAACCTCAAGAGGAAAAAATGAGACTCTGGTTAGTACGTCATGGAGAAACTGAAGCCAATGTCGCTGGTTTATACAGCGGCCATGCCCCCACACCGCTAACGGAACGGGGTATCGCTCAGGCGCAAACACTGGGTACGCTGTTACGCAATGTACCTGTCGACAACGTTCTGTGCAGCGAGTTGGAACGTGCCCGCCATACAACGCAGTTGATCTTAGGCGATCGCGAGGTTCCTGTGCGCAACATGCCTGAGCTCAATGAGATGTTTTTTGGTGACTGGGAAATGCGCCATCATCGCGATCTGGCGCGAGAAGACGCCGAAAACTACGCCGTGTGGTGTAACGACTGGCAGAATGCGACGCCAACCAATGGTGAAGGTTTTCAGGCGTTTTCCCAGCGCGTGGAACGCTTTATTGCTCAGCTCGCTGATTACAAAACGTGCCAAAACCTACTGGTTGTGAGCCATCAGGGTGTTCTGAGCGTTTTGATCGCCCGTCTGCTGTCCATGCCGGCTGCAGCAATGTGGCATTTTCGCGTCGAACAAGGTTGCTGGAGCGCAATTGATTTTTGCTACGATTTTGCGGTTCTTAAAGTGCTCAACAGCCGGGCTGTATGGCACGACGGGGAGTGAAAGCCCTGTTTTTTCTGCCGAAGGGCTTCTCTCCCATTGACACCCCATGACAGGCTGTTATTCTCCGCAACCTGACTTTTCCCGCCCTTCAGAGCTTTGCAGAAATTGTTTTACAAAAATGGCGATGCATTCTGCGGCGTGGGGTGGGATGATAGCGCACTTCAAAAGCGCTTTCGGAGACATTTGTCCCGATATCGCCTCTGGTTCAGGTATACTAACAGACGTTTTTAACTCTTTTCACCCAGGGGGAACACTTGCAGGGTAAAGCACTTCAGGATTTTGTAATCGACAAAATTGATGACCTGAAAGGTCAAGACATCATCGCCTTAGACGTTCAGGGCAAATCCAGCATCACTGATTGCATGATTATCTGCACCGGCACGTCCAGCCGTCATGTAATGTCTATCGCAGACCACGTTGTTCAGGAGTCCCGCACTGCTGGTCTGCTGCCGCTCGGCGTAGAAGGCGAGAACGTTGCAGACTGGATCGTCGTTGACCTCGGTGATGTGATTGTCCACGTGATGCAGGAAGAAAGCCGTCGCCTGTATGAACTGGAAAAACTCTGGAGTTAATGCGTGAAGCTGCAACTTGTCGCTGTGGGTACGAAAATGCCTGACTGGGTGCAAACCGGGTTTACGGAGTATCTCCGTCGGTTTCCGAAAGATATGCCCTTTGAGCTGATCGAAATCCCGGCAGGAAAACGCGGCAAGAACGCGGATATTAAACGCATTCTCGACAAAGAGGGTGAGCAGATGCTGGCTGCCGCAGGCAAAAACCGCATCGTCACCCTTGATATCCCTGGTAAACCCTGGGACACGCCGCAGCTGGCGACTGAACTGGAACGCTGGAAACTGGACGGTCGTGACGTCAGTCTGTTGATTGGCGGGCCGGAAGGTCTCTCCCCTGCCTGTAAAGCGGCAGCGGAACAAAGCTGGTCACTCTCTGCGTTAACCCTTCCTCACCCTCTTGTTCGGGTTCTGGTCGCGGAGAGTCTGTACAGGGCGTGGAGCATCACCACCAACCATCCTTATCACCGTGAGTGATCATTGATTCTTGAGTAGATTAAGCAGCGGATGAAACTACAGAATTCTTTTCGCGACTATTCGGCTGAGTCCGCGCTGTTTGTGCGCCGGGCGCTGGTCGCTTTTTTGGGGATTTTGCTGCTCACCGGCGTGCTGATCGCCAACCTTTATAATCTGCAAATCGTTCGCTTTACTGATTATCAGACTCGCTCGAACGAAAACCGCATCAAACTGGTGCCTATCGCCCCCAGTCGCGGCATCATTTATGACCGTAACGGAATTCCGCTCGCCCTTAACCGCACCATTTATCAGATAGAAATGATGCCGGAAAAGGTCGACAACGTTCAGGATGCCCTCGACGCGCTGCGTAACGTCGTAGACCTGACGGACGACGACATTGCCGCCTTTAAAAAAGAGCGCGCCCGTTCACACCGCTTCACCTCCATTCCGGTAAAAACTAACCTGAGTGAAGTTCAGGTGGCACGGTTCGCCGTTAATCAATATCGCTTTCCCGGCGTCGAAGTTAAAGGCTATAAACGCCGCTATTACCCCTACGGCTCTGCGCTGACCCACGTCATTGGCTACGTATCGAAGATCAACGATAAAGACGTGGACCGCCTGGACAAAGACGGCAAGCTGGCCAACTACGCGGCGACGCACGACATCGGTAAATTGGGTATTGAACGCTATTATGAAGACGTACTTCACGGCCAGACTGGTTATGAAGAAGTTGAAGTGAACAACCGTGGCCGCGTCATTCGCCAACTGAAAGAAGTGGCGCCGCAGGCCGGGCACGATATCTATCTCACCCTTGACCTGAAACTCCAGCAGTACATCGAAACGCTGCTGGCGGGCAGTCGTGCCGCGGTGGTAGTCACCGACCCGCGTACCGGTGGCGTTCTCGCACTGGTGTCCATGCCGAGCTACGACCCGAACCTGTTTGTCGATGGTATCTCGAGTAAAGATTACTCCGGGTTGCTCAATGACCCGAATACCCCATTGGTTAACCGCGCGACTCAGGGTGTCTACCCTCCTGCTTCGACGGTTAAACCTTACGTCGCGGTTTCTGCATTAAGTGCAGGTGTCATCACCCGCAATACCGGCCTGTTCGATCCGGGCTGGTGGCAGTTACCCGGCTCTGAGAAACGCTACCGCGACTGGAAAAAGTGGGGACACGGTCATCTGAACATTACCCGTTCTCTGGAAGAGTCCGCGGATACGTTTTTCTATCAAATCGCCTATGATATGGGGATAGACCGCCTTTCAGAATGGATGAGCAAGTTTGGCTACGGCCAATATACGGGCATCGATCTTGCCGAAGAGCGCGCCGGAAACATGCCAACCCGCGAGTGGAAGCAAAAACGGTTTAAAAAGCCATGGTACCAGGGTGATACCATTCCGGTCGGCATCGGTCAGGGTTACTGGACGGCAACCCCTATCCAGATGAGTAAAGCGCTGATGATCCTTATCAACGACGGTTTGGTAAAAGTCCCGCATCTGCTGATGAGCACAGCAGAAAACGGCAAGCAAGTGCCGTGGATCCAGCCGCACGAACCACCCGTTGGTGACATTCATTCCGGTTATTGGGAAATCGCAAAAGACGGCATGTACGGTGTAGCCAACCGTCCTAACGGTACTGCACACAAATATTTCGCTGGCGCACCTTACAAAATTGCGGCGAAATCCGGTACTGCACAGGTCTTTGGCCTGAAAGCCAATGAAACCTATAACGCACATAAGATCGCCGAGCGCTTACGTGACCACAAGCTGATGACGGCCTTCGCACCCTATGATAAGCCCCAGGTTGCTGTCGCCATAATCCTTGAAAACGGTGGCGCGGGCCCGGCTGTGGGTACCATTATGCGCCAGATCCTTGACCACATTATGTTGGGCGACAATAACACCAATCTGCCTGCAGAAAACCCCGCGGTTGCAGCAGCGGAGGACCAATAATCGTGACGGATAATCCGAACAAAAAAACATTCTGGGACAAAATCCACATCGATCCCACGATGTTGCTTATTTTGCTAGCGCTGCTGGTTTACAGCTCGCTGGTCATCTGGAGCGCCAGCGGCCAGGATATTGGCATGATGGAGCGCAAGGTCGGTCAGATCGCGATGGGCCTGGTCATCATGGTGGTGATGGCGCAAATCCCGCCCAGGGTTTATGAGGGCTGGGCTCCCTATCTCTACATCTTTTGCATCATTTTGTTGGTGGCAGTAGATGCCTTCGGCGCTATCTCCAAAGGCGCGCAGCGCTGGCTGGATTTGGGGATTGTGCGTTTTCAGCCTTCCGAAATCGCCAAGATTGCCGTGCCGCTGATGGTCGCGCGCTTCATCAACCGTGATGTTTGCCCGCCATCGCTAAAAAATACCGCCATTGCGTTGGTGCTGATATTTATGCCCACCCTGCTGGTGGCCGCCCAGCCAGACCTCGGAACTTCAATTCTGGTCGCCCTTTCCGGTCTGTTTGTTCTGTTCCTTTCTGGTTTGAGCTGGCGTTTAATCGGTGTTGCGGTGGTCCTGGTTGCGGCGTTTATCCCGATACTGTGGTTCTTCCTGATGCATGATTATCAACGTCAGCGCGTCATGATGTTACTCGATCCGGAAACCGATCCGCTGGGTGCGGGTTATCACATCATTCAGTCTAAAATTGCTATTGGCTCCGGCGGTCTACGTGGTAAGGGCTGGCTACACGGTACGCAGTCACAGCTTGAGTTTTTACCCGAACGTCATACAGATTTTATCTTCGCGGTATTAGCGGAAGAACTGGGTCTGGTAGGGATCTTAATTCTGCTAGCGCTGTACATTTTGCTGATTATGCGCGGATTATGGATCGCTGCCCACGCGCAAACCACCTTTGGTCGCGTCATGGCGGGTGGTTTAATGTTGATATTATTCGTTTATGTCTTCGTAAATATTGGTATGGTGAGCGGTATTCTGCCCGTGGTTGGCGTTCCTCTCCCACTGGTCAGTTACGGAGGCTCGGCACTTATCGTGCTGATGGCTGGGTTCGGGATTGTTATGTCGATCCATACCCATAGAAAAATGTTGTCGAAAAGCGTGTAAGGGGTACGCAATGCGTAAGCAGTGGCTTGGTATCTGCATCGCAGCAGGAATGCTCGCGGCGTGTTCGAGTGATGATGGTCAGCAACAGGGTGCTGTCGCGCCGCAGCCTGCGGTGTGTAATGGTCCGATTGTTGAAATCAGCGGGGCCGATCCGCGCTTTGAACCCCTGAACCCAACGGCGAATCAGGACTATCAGCGTGATGGTAAGAGCTACAAAATCGTCCAGGACCCTTCCCGCTTTAGCCAGGCAGGGCTTGCCGCTATCTATGATGCGGAACCCGGAAGCAACTTAACCGCGTCTGGTGAAGCGTTCGACCCGATGCAGTTAACCGCAGCGCATCCGACGCTGCCAGTCCCAAGCTATGCCAGAATAACTAACCTGGCAAATGGCAGGATGATTGTCGTGCGCATTAACGATCGCGGCCCTTATGGCAACGATCGCGTGATTTCACTTTCACGTGCAGCAGCCGACCGTCTGAATACCTCCAACAATACCAAAGTGCGTATCGACCCGATCATCGTCGCCCAGGATGGTTCATTGTCCGGGCCGGGAATGGCTTGTACCACGGTAGCGAAACAAACCTATGCCCTGCCCGCGCGTCCTGATTTAAGCGGCGGTGGCAGTATGGGCAGCATGCCTGCGCCATCGGATGTGGGTCAGCCGCAAGGCGATATTCGTCCGATCAGCAATTCCACGTTGAAAAGCGATGATACAACCGGTGCGCCAGTGAACAGCAGTGGATTCCTCGGTGCGCCGACCACGCTCGCTGCAGGCGTGCTGGAAGGTAGCGAGCCGACTCCAGCTCCGCAACCGACCACCACCGCACCGGTAACGCCAACCGCACCAGCAGCAACACCAGCCGCCGTCGCTGCACCTGCGCCAGCGGCAGTAGCCAACGGACGCTACGTGGTTCAGGTTGGCGCAGTCAGCGAGCAGTCGCGTGCGCAGCAGTATCAAAAACGTTTAAGCCAGCAATTTGGCGTCCCAGGTCGGGTGGTACAAAACGGCGCAGTCTGGCGTATCCAGATGGGGCCGTTCGCCAGCAAAGCTGAAGCCTCCACATTGCAGCAGCGTCTTCAAGCCGAGGCGCAATTACAGTCCTTCATCACCGGCGTGTAATAACGTAAATCAGGTATCTGAACTGTCAGTTTCTGTAAATGACATTAACAAAGTCACGCGGAAAGTCAGATGCCTGCCCGTTTTGCATTTGCTATAGTAGGGCACTTTTTTTAATTTCATCACGGACGTCGTAGTTCAGACCATGAAGACCACTTTTTCCGCTCGTTTCGTGCAGCGTATGGCGCTCACCGCGGCTCTCTGCGCAGCTTCTCTCTCTGCTGCCCATGCCGATGACCTGAATATTAAAACCATGATCCCGGGTGTTCCGCAGATCGATGCGGAGTCATATATCCTGATTGATTACAATTCAGGTAAAGTTCTGGCAGAACAGAACGCCGACACTCGCCGCGACCCCGCCAGTCTGACCAAAATGATGACCAGCTACGTCATCGGCCAGGCGATGAAAGCCGGGAAATTCAAAGAAACCGATCTGGTCACCGTCGGCAATGACGCCTGGGCTACAGGTAACCCGGTCTTTAAAGGTTCATCGTTGATGTTCCTGAAGCCAGGAATGCAGGTTCCTGTTTCTCAGCTTATCCGTGGTATCAACCTGCAATCCGGGAATGACGCGTGCGTGGCAATGGCGGACTTCGCAGCCGGTAGCCAGGATGCTTTCGTCGGACTGATGAACAGCTATGTGAACGCGCTGGGCCTGAAAAACACCCACTTCCAGACCGTTCATGGTCTCGATGCTGACGGTCAATACAGCTCGGCTCGCGACATGGCGATGATTGGTCAGGCGCTGATTCGCGACGTGCCTAACGAATACTCTATCTATAAAGAAAAAGAGTTCACGTTTAACGGCATCCGTCAGTTAAACCGTAACGGCCTGCTGTGGGATAACAGCCTGAATGTCGACGGTATCAAAACCGGTCATACCGACAAGGCTGGCTATAACCTCGTTGCATCCGCAACCGAAGGCCAGATGCGTCTGATCTCCGCCGTCATGGGTGGCCGCACCTATAAAGGTCGTGAAACCGAAAGTAAAAAACTGCTGACCTGGGGCTTCCGTTTCTTTGAAACCGTGAACCCACTGAAAGTCGGTAAAGAGTTTGCTTCAGAGCCCGCCTGGTTTGGTAACACCGATCGTGCATCGTTAGGCGTAGATAAAGATGTCTACCTGACTATTCCGCGCGGCCGCATGAAAGATCTGAAAGCAAGCTATGTGCTGAACACCGCGGAACTGCACGCACCGCTGCAGAAAAACCAGGTTGTCGGCACCATCAACTTCCAGCTGGATGGCAAAACCATTGAGCAGCGCCCGCTGGTAGTCCTGCAGGAAATCCCTGAAGGCAACTTCTTTGGGAAAATCATTGATTACATTAAATTAATGTTCCATCACTGGTTTGGCTAAAAATCGAACACTTGAAAGTGTGATTTACGTCCCCATATACTAGGTATCCAGATAACTCCCACGCGCTGTGGGAGTTATTATTTATTGATGTAACGCCGGAGCTGACATGAAAACCAAACTTAACGAACTGCTTGAATTCCCTACTCCATTTACTTACAAAGTAATGGGGCAGGCGTTGCCTGAGCTGGTTGATCAGGTGGTTGAAGTGGTACAGCGCCATGCGCCAGGTGATTACTCTCCGACGGTAAAACCGAGCAGCAAAGGCAACTACCACTCGGTCTCAATCACTATTACTGCTACACACATTGAGCAGGTTGAAACGCTGTACGAAGAATTAGGCAATATCGATATCGTACGCATGGTACTGTAAAAACCTGTTGGTTACCCGCTGCATCCCCGCTCGGGTAACCCCTCCCTCCTGTGATATACTTTTCCCCCTCTTTTATATTCTCTACTCTATGTGAGTATCTACGGAGATGCCGTTTTGTATCAGGATAAAATTCTTGTCCGCCAGCTCGGTCTTCAACCTTACGAGCCAGTTTCTCTGGCCATGCACGAATTCACCGATACCCGCGATGAAAACAGTTATGACGAAATCTGGCTGGTAGAGCATTATCCTGTTTTTACCCAGGGTCAGGCAGGTAAAGCAGAGCACGTACTGATGCCAGGAGATATTCCGGTGATCCAGAGCGATCGTGGCGGTCAGGTGACTTATCACGGGCCGGGCCAGCAGGTCATGTATGTGCTGTTGAACCTGAAGCGTCGTAAACTTGGCGTTCGCGAACTGGTTACGCTGCTGGAGCAAACCGTTGTGAATACCCTTGCGGAAATCGGTATTGACGCCCACCCGCGAGCCGATGCGCCTGGCGTATACGTTGGAGAGAAGAAAATCTGCTCTTTGGGGTTACGTATTCGTAAAGGTTGTTCATTTCACGGCTTAGCGCTCAATGTGGATATGGACTTGTCGCCTTTCCTGCGTATTAATCCTTGTGGTTATGCCGGAATGGAAATGGCGAAGGTATCGCAGTGGGATAGCACCGCCACGACCGAGAGCATTCGCCCAAGGCTGCTGGCCAACATTCTGGCGCTGTTGGGTAACCCACCGCACGAGTACATCGCGGACTGAAAATACGCGCATACTTTGCCACGGCATACGTTGTGGCAAATGGCACAAAACAACAACTATTTTACATTTTGCCAGCCTGTCAGGCTGCTTTCTGGCCCGTTTCAATGATATACTGCGTATCACTAATTCAAAAATAGTTGATAAATGCAACATTCCCTTGAATTGAAACGCTTTCCTTCGTAATTCGCAACTGGAACACGCAAGCTATGAGTAAACCCATTGTGATGGAACGCGGTGTTAAATACCGCGATGCCGATAAGATGGCTCTTATCCCGGTAAAAAATGTGGCAACAGAGCGTGAAGCCCTGCTGCGTAAACCGGAATGGATGAAAATAAAACTGCCAGCGGACTCCACTCGCATCCAGGGCATCAAAGCGGCAATGCGCAAAAATGGCCTGCACTCTGTCTGCGAAGAAGCTTCCTGCCCTAACCTGGCTGAATGTTTCAATCACGGAACTGCAACCTTTATGATCCTCGGCGCAATCTGTACCCGCCGTTGCCCATTCTGTGACGTTGCTCATGGCCGTCCGGTTGCTCCTGATGCTAACGAGCCGTTAAAACTTGCTCAGACGATTGCTGACATGGCGCTGCGCTATGTCGTCATTACCTCCGTTGACCGCGACGATCTGCGTGACGGCGGCGCTCAGCACTTTGCTGACTGCATCACCGCTATTCGTGAGAAAAGCCCGTCGATTAAAATCGAAACGCTGGTGCCTGACTTCCGTGGTCGTATGGATCGCGCGCTGGATATTCTTACCGCCACTCCGCCGGATGTGTTTAACCACAACCTTGAAAACGTACCACGTATTTATCGCAATGTACGCCCCGGGGCTGACTACAACTGGTCACTGAAGCTTCTGGAACGTTTCAAGGAAGCGCACCCGGAGATTCCGACTAAATCAGGTCTGATGGTCGGTCTGGGCGAAACCAATGCGGAAATCATTGAGGTCATGCGTGACCTGCGCAGTCATGGTGTAACTATGTTGACGCTGGGGCAGTATTTACAGCCAAGCCGCCATCACCTGCCGGTTCAACGCTATGTGAGCCCGGATGAGTTCGATGAGATGAAAGCCGAAGCTATGGCAATGGGCTTTACCCATGCAGCCTGCGGTCCATTCGTTCGCTCTTCTTACCATGCTGACATGCAGGCCAAAGGGCTGGAAGTGAAGTAATCGTGTAATACTCACTTACATATCAGCAATAAAAAAACCGGCAAATTGCCGGTTTTTTTTCATGCAGAGTATGCAGTATGAGCATCATGCTCCTGACATTACTCTTTATGAGAAAGCTTCTCAGCCTGAACGCTACCATCAGCATCTTTCTTAGCATCGGCATTATCGTCGTTCATTGCTTTCTTGAAGCCCTTGATTGCCGTTCCCAGGTCTCCACCCAGTGTACGTAACTTCTTGGTACCAAACAGCAGAACAACCAGTGCGGCAACCACCAGCAGTTTGGTAATACTAATCTCACCCATAGATACCTTCTTGACTTAAACCAGGC
The DNA here is from genome assembly GCF_030333015.1 of Citrobacter sp. Cpo012. Classification (NCBI taxonomy): domain Bacteria; kingdom Pseudomonadati; phylum Pseudomonadota; class Gammaproteobacteria; order Enterobacterales; family Enterobacteriaceae; genus Citrobacter; species Citrobacter sp. Cpo012. Next base: position 364,068 of record NZ_JAOWGR010000043.1, read on the forward strand.
TGCATAAAGCGCCATATTAACCTGAGAATATTAACGGCCTTTCGACGCGCGCACACAATAGCAATCTGTAACAAGGTGAATCAAGCCTTGTTTAAAAAAACGTCATAATAATTGCGGTGGCGCAAAGCGTCGGTTACTTAACACCGGGAGTTGTGCCCTAACCTGCCTCACCCGTTCGGCGGAAACCTCGGCCATAATTAGCGCGGGCGTTTCTGCCGCAGCAGCAATGGTCACACCAAAGGGGTCGATGACCCTGCTTTGGCCGATATTCTTGTTACCGCACTCTCCCGCCGCAATCAAGTAACACGTCGCATCTAACGCTCTTGCCGCCAAAAGCGTAGCCCAGTGATGCTCTTTAAGCGCTCCCCGAACCCAGGCTGCGGGTAAGACAAGAATTTCCGCTCCCTGCAATGCGTGCGCCAGCGCCAACTCAGGAAAGCGCAGATCATAACAGGTCATTAACCCTACTTTTAACCCGTCTACGTCCAGCAGCGGCGCTATGGCGTCCCCTGCATCCACATTTCGTGACTCCTGAATCGAAAAGGCATCATAGAGATGTAATTTAGCGTAATGGGCCACGACCTGACCTGCCCGTAGCGCCACCAGCATGTTAAACGCCCGGCCTGGCACAGAAGGAACATGAATCGTCAGGATTGTCGTCATCTCGTTTTGCGCGCTTTCTCGCAGCAAGCGCGTCAAAAATCCGCCCTCCAGCAGTTGAGCTGATTTCACTGACAGGTCTGGGTCCAGATCGTCACGGGCCAGAAGCGCCTCCGGTAATACCAGCAGCGACGCCCCCTCTCCTGCAGCCTGAGACATCAAAAAGACGCAGGTTTCTGCATTTTTTTCCCATGAAGGTCCCACGGCAAATTGCCCTGCTGCAACGAACATATTCCCTCCAGAAAACGTTGTTAGGCTCGCCAACCACGATTATTCAGCGTTACACTCATCCTATATACAATCAAATAGCAGGATTATGCAGTGTTACAACTCCTTTTAGCGGTTTTTATCGGTGGTGGTACAGGTAGTGTAGCAAGATGGATGTTGAGCATGAGGTTTAACCCGCTACATCAGGCCATCCCATTCGGTACACTGGCTGCAAACTTACTTGGCGCATTTATCATTGGTATGGGTCTGGCGTGGTTTAATCGCATGACTAACATTGATCCAATGTGGAAGGTACTGATTACCACTGGCTTTTGCGGGGGACTAACAACGTTTTCCACTTTCTCAGCTGAGGTGGTGTTTTTGCTACAGGAAGGACGTTTTGGTTGGGCTATGGTGAATGTACTGGTTAATCTGTTGGGATCATTTGCGATGACCGCCCTGGCATTCTGGCTGGTTTCGGCCTCTCCCGCGCACTGAAGCGAAAAAAAACCCGCAATTAAGCGGGTTTTGAATGCTTGCTGTCGTATGCTTACAGAGCGATTACGTTTGCAGCAGAAGGGCCTTTGGCACCGTTAGTGATTTCGAACTCTACACGCTGACCTTCAGCCAGAGTTTTAAAACCATTGGTCTGGATTGCAGAGAAGTGTACGAACACGTCTTTGCTGCCATCTTCCGGAGTAATGAAACCGAATCCTTTGGACTCATTAAACCACTTAACGTTACCTTTAATCTTAGACATCAAAATTACCTTTACATGAAAAATAGACACAAATGCTGTGTCGGGTATCAGTACAACAATTGTGGTGGACTTTGTCCAGTCGAACTTTATCAAAAAGTGATAAATGTCGCGTTATTTTTCAGTTAAAGTTAATATCGCACTGTTTTTAAAAGACTTTTTAATAATCCACCTGACAATACAGGTAGTCCATCAAAACTGGAAACGCATCCATGCAAAGTAGACGTTACCGTTGTTGTACGTTCCCGGAATGTAGGTCATCTGGAACGTTGCCGGACCATACCCTATCGATGCCAGCGGTAACAGCACGGGTACCGGAATGTAGTTCCAGTTATCGCGCGCGGTAAAACCGGCGGTAAAACCGAGACCTGTGTGGAAATTTTCATCTGCCAGCGGTCGCCAGGTTTTTTCCCAGCCATAACCACCAATGGGTTCCCATTTATTGTAGGAATCCTTAAAGGCCATTATATAAAGCCCGTGCCAGTTACCTTTATCATCCCAACGGGATTGACCAAAGCCCGCCCCCCATGGGCGTTCATTGTAGCGATCCGTTTTTTCTTTATCATAAGCAAAACGAGCATGCCAGGTAATAGCCGGCACGTACAGATCATAATGTTCTGGCTGCTGCCAGGTTTCACTGACGTTGTCTTTAAAAGTAGCGAACCAGCCTTTATCTTCAGCAGCGCCCTGGGGAATGAAAGCTAACTGAATAAAAAGAAATGAAAAAATGAGAAAATATCGTTTAGCGACAATCACAACTTAATTACCATCCTGGGATTTATTATTAATTGTAGCAAACCCAACCTTAATGTTAGCTTAACAAAAATGCGCAGCTAAAAAATCAGAATAATCCTCAGCCTATAATTTTTAAGATAATTATCCATGAGTTTATTGAGCCATCTAATAGGAACTATTTTCTCTTTATTGCCAATAAATTGTTCTTTCCTGCGAAAAAAGTTAAATGCCATCACAATAAATTAACAATTAATATTCATCATCGCCACAAAACACACACATCAGCGCTGCGCTTCACAGTTTCTTATTGTGAGATTCTTTTTTAAACCGCGATGCTGAAAAAACGGCTTAACCATCGCTTGAATCCGTATTTTTATTGATTTTAATCAGCAAGAGTTATCGGTTTATTAGGCACATTCTGTCACCACTTTTTACTTTTTTTAGTTTTTTTACTTTCTGGGCAGCAATGCGACAGGGGAAACGATGTTGACATTTATTGAACTCCTTATTGGGGTTGTGGTTATTGTGGGTGTAGCGCGCTACATCATTAAAGGTTATTCCGCGACAGGCGTACTGTTTGTTGGTGGTCTGGTTTTGCTGATTATCAGTGCGCTGATGGGGCATAAAGTTTTGCCGTCCAGCGCGGCATCAACGGGCTATACGGCAACAGACATTGTTGAATATATTAAAATTTTGCTGATGAGCCGTGGTGGCGATCTCGGCATGATGATCATGATGCTGTGTGGTTTTGCCGCTTATATGACCCACATTGGCGCGAACGATATGGTCGTTAAGCTGGCCTCCAAGCCTCTGCAATACATCAACTCACCTTATCTGCTAATGATTGCCGCCTATTTTGTCGCCTGCCTGATGTCACTGGCGGTTTCGTCAGCAACCGGTCTGGGCGTATTGCTGATGGCAACACTGTTCCCGGTCATGGTTAACGTTGGGATCAGCCGTGGCGCCGCAGCGGCCATTTGTGCCTCCCCTGCTGCAATTATTCTTTCACCAACATCCGGTGATGTGGTGCTGGCGGCAAAAGCTGCGGAAATGCCGCTGATCGATTTCGCCTTTAAAACCACGCTGCCAATTTCCATTGCCGCCATCATTGCTATGGCGATTGCCCACTTTTTCTGGCAGCGTTTTCTGGATAAAAAAGAGAACATTTCTCATGAAATGTTAGATGTGGCTGAAATCACCACGACTGCTCCGTCATTTTACGCCATTCTGCCGTTTACCCCGATTGTTGGCGTCCTGATTTTTGATGGTAAATGGGGTCCACAGCTGCATATCATTACGATTCTGGTTCTGTGCATGCTCATCGCGGCTATTCTGGAGTTCGTACGTGGGTTCAACACCCAAAAGGTTTTCTCTGGTCTGGAAGTCGCTTACCGTGGCATGGCGGATGCCTTTGCTAACGTGGTGATGTTGTTAGTCGCTGCGGGTGTTTTTGCCCAGGGCCTGAGCACAATCGGCTTTATTCAGAGTCTGATTTCTATCGCTACCTCGTTTGGTTCGGCGAGCATTATTCTGATGATGGTGCTGGTGATCCTGACTATGCTGGCGGCAATGACTACGGGTTCCGGTAACGCCCCGTTCTATGCCTTCGTTGAGATGATCCCTAAGCTGGCGCATTCCTCCGGCATTAACCCAGCTTACCTTGTTATCCCGATGCTGCAGGCGTCAAACCTTGGACGCACAATCTCCCCGGTCTCCGGCGTGGTGGTTGCTGTTGCTGGTATGGCGAAGATTTCTCCGTTCGAAGTGGTGAAACGTACCTCGGTTCCGGTTCTGGTTGGGTTGTTGGTTGTGATTATCGCAACTGAAGTGATGGTACCAGGTTCTTCTTCAGCCGTCGTTGGCGGCTGATACTCAGAGAAATGTAGGCCGGATAAGGTATTCACGCCGCATCCGGCATTTCGATTGCAACGTTGCCGGATGTCGATGCTAAAGCATCTTATCCGGCCTACGTCAGAAATCAGCATTTAGCCGCCGTGATAGATACGCTGCGGCCTACCCACCTTACCGTGAATAATCTCCGCAATAATCAAATGACGGCTGGCACAGTACTCCAGGTAGCGTCTGGAAGTCGTTCGGCTGATGGTGAGCGCCTGGGCGATCGTTTCTGCTGTATGGTGTACCGTCGGATCGGCGAATAATTTCAGCACTGCATTCAGCGTTAAGGCATCAATCCCGGTCGGTAAATCCCCTTTCGGCTCGCCCCGCGCGTAGGCATTAAACATCTCATCTATCTGCTTTTGACTGGCGCTATCATTACCCGCCAACATGCGTCGACGCTGTTGATAACGCGTCAGGGTCTGCCCCAGCCGCTCGTAGGCAATGGGTTTGACCAGGTAATCGAACGCGCCGCTGCGCACAGCTTCGGAGACTGTTTCCATGTCGCTGGCCGCCGTGGTAAACACCACACCGCCCGGATAACGCGCCTGGGTTAGCTCATGCAATAAGGTAATTCCCTTGCCGTCCGGCAAGTAGTTATCGAGCAGAATCAAACCGGGCTTAAAACGCTCAATCATCATCCTCGCCTGCGCAAGATTACCCGCCAGCCAAATCTGGCTGAAGCCAGGTATATGGCGGATATATTCAGCATGCATTTCCGCCAGTAGCGTTTCATCCTCAACGATCAATAGCGTTAATGGTTCCGTCATTGTTTTTTTTCACTTTCGGAAGAAATAAAGAAAATAAGGTGCCGCAGGGGGAGTTATCTTCGAGCGTAATCACCCCGTCACAGCGCCTCACATAACTAGCAATAAGATACAAACCGATGCCATGTTCACCTGGTTCATCGGTACGGGTGCTCACACCCTGTTCAAATATTTTTTCACGCAATGCTTCCGGCACACCGCATCCCTGATCGGCAACTTCGATGATCACGTCATCCCCTTCATCGCTCAAATAGAGTTCGACGACCTTGTTGCCTTGCTGGGTGCGCAAGCTCGCTTCAAATGCATTATCAAGCAGATTGCCAACAATTGCTGCAAACTCTGTGCTATCCAGCCCCTCGGGGAGTTGATGCAGTTGGCTGCCCGGAACAATAGTCATGGTGAGACCCAGTTCCCGCGCGCGCTGCACCTTGCCAAACAACAGACCGGCTACCTGACGATCGACAAACGCGCCGCGCAGGCTGTCAATCAGTTGCTGTTGCGCCTGGGATTCCCCCTGCACCATGGCCAGAACCTTGTCATACTCTTTCATTTGCAGCAGACCATTGATGGTCGACATCCAGTTCAGGTGCTCATGACGCAGCGTCCTCAGGCTCTCTACATACTGTTTGATTTGCGTTAACTGCGCATTAAGAGTAGCAATTTCATCTTTACTACGAAAACTGATGATTGCCCCAAGCAGTTCGTCACCGGAGCGAATCGCCTCACGGTTGGCGATAACGCTCAGTCCATTAAAGTTGACCATCGCGTCCTGTCGTTTTTCCGCAATCTGTTGGGTGAAAAAGTCCGCTGGCTGAACCACCTCACTCACCGGTTTTCCAAGCCACTTTCTCCCAGGTGAAGACAGCCCCAGCATTTTCCTCGCACTGCGGTTTATTGCGGTGATATATCCATCAGGATCCACGGCAATCAATCCTTCATATACCGAGCTGAACAACGCTTCCTGCTGACGTACCACACGCGCAATTTGTTTCGGTTCCATACCCAACATCTGCCGACGAATATGGGCAGCGAAAAACCAGGAGAGCAGCATAAGTACCAGCAACAGGAGGATAAACACGCCGGCCATCGGAAGTAAGAAGTCCGATCGCCAGCTATCGATTTTGCTGATCAGATAACCAATTGAGACTACGCCAATGATTTTGCCATCGTCATCAAAGATGGGCGTTTTAGCGCGCATTGCCATCCCGATGGACCCTTTACCGGTAATAAAGTAGCTCTCGCCTTTTTCCAGCGCACCGGGTTTGGTGAACTGCATCGGATAGCCAATCTTTTCCGGGTTCGGATGATATAGACGAATGGAGTTGGTATCCCCGATAACCACATAGTCGAAGTCAGTTCCGCTCTGCAGTTTGTCGGCAATCGTCGCCAACCGCTTGTAATCACGATGCTTAACCGCTGTGATGATACTGTCGTTAGAGGCGATGATTTTGGCCTGATTCATTGCCATATCGCGGACATGCGTTGCCAGATAATCTTCAAAGCTGGCGGTGAAGTATTGTGCCAGGGCGGCAATGATAAAAACAGAAACGACCAGAATGAGCAGAAAGATACGTAAAGGAAACGCCAGACTGCGGAAAAAAGGAAACCGTGTTTTATTTTTCTGTTCTGCCATCACATTTTTCCTCACCGACGTTAACTAAAACTAATTTCTCATTGTAGTTGTAATTAAAATGTTCTATTTACACGTTATGGTATAAAACAAGATCGTTGCAGATTCCCCACCTTAAATCAATTAAACAAATTAAAACCACACCTTATTTTAGGGTTAAATTAATTAAAAAACTTAAAACCATAAAACACATTAAAACCTTCTAACTTATTGTGAAATAAATCAAAAATTACCTCCAAAATACCCCTTACGATGTATGCAGCAGGGAAAAAAAGAAATACTCCGTAATAAAAAACCATTCCCTTCAATTGCAAACAAAACGTTATCAGGTTGCTAAACAGAGCAACAAAAACAGAAACCCAGTAACAAATATAGCATCGGGGCTCTATTCACTATGTTCGGTAATAATATATTCACGCAAGTTAAACGCTCAGAAAATAAAAAGATGGCGGCTATCGCGCAATTTCTGAAAGAGAATGATTTGAGCGTAGATACGAGCGTCGAAGTATTTATCACCGTCACCCGTGACGACCGTCTGATTGCCTGCGGTGGTATCGCTGGGAATATTATTAAGTGTGTCGCAATCTGTGAATCTGTCCGCGGCGAGGGTTTAGCGCTGACGCTGGCGACTGAGTTAATCAACCTTGCCTATGAACGCCATTGTACACACCTCTTCATCTATACCAAAACCGAGTACGAATCGCTGTTTAAACAGTGCGGTTTTTCTACGCTCACCAGCGTTCCCGGCATTATGGTATTGATGGAAAACAGCACCACACGTCTGAAACGCTACGCCGAATCACTGGCAAAACAGCGTCATGATGGGAAAAAAATTGGCTGTATCGTCATGAACGCCAACCCCTTCACCAACGGACACCGTTTTCTGATCCAACAGGCGGCCGCGCAATGTGACTGGCTGCATCTGTTTTTGGTGAAAGAAGATACCTCACGTTTTCCGTATGAAGACCGCCTGGATCTGGTGCTTAAAGGAACAAAAGACATTCCACGTTTAACCGTGCATCGCGGTTCGGAGTACATCATTTCCCGCGCCACGTTCCCGTGTTACTTCATCAAAGAACAGAGCGTTATTAACCACTGCTACACCGAAATAGACCTGAAAATCTTCCGCCAGTATCTGGCTCCGGCTCTCGGCGTCACGCACCGCTTCGTCGGTACTGAGCCGTATTGCACCGTCACCTCCCAGTATAACAACGACATGCGTTACTGGCTGGAGACCCCAACGCTTCCCGCCCCGCCGATTGAACTGGTGGAAATTGAGCGGCTGTGCTTCCAGGAGATGCCGATTTCCGCCTCCTGGGTGCGCAAGCTGCTGGTTAAAAAAGATCTCACGGCTATCGCATCCCTGGTCCCTGACGCCACGCTGCAGTATCTGCAAAGCATGGTTGAGCGAGCCTCATCGGGTGCGGCAGTCCGCCAAAATACCCCCGCATTAGCAACAGGTGAAAAATGAAAATAAACCAGGCAGCCGTCGCAGGCACACTCGAGTCCGGTGATGTGATGATTCGCATCGCCCCACTCGATTCGCAGGATATTGACCTGCAGGTTAACAGTAGCGTCGAAAAGCAGTTCGGTGATGCCATCCGGGCCACCATTCTGGACGTTCTGTCCCGCTACAACGTACGCGGCGTGCAATTGAATGTTGATGATAAAGGCGCACTGGACTGCATTTTACGTGCGCGACTGGAAGCACTACTGGCCCGCGCTGGCGGTATTCCGGCACTGCCATGGGAGGATTGCCAGTGATTTCCGAATCTTTGCAACAACGTAAAACTCGTACTCGCCGCAGCATGTTGTTCGTACCGGGCGCCAATGCCGCCATGGTCAGCAACTCGTTCATCTACCCGGCAGATGCACTGATGTTCGACCTGGAAGACTCCGTCGCGTTGCGTGAAAAAGATACCGCTCGCCGCATGGTGTACCACGCGCTGCAGCATCCGCTGTATCACGACGTTGAAACCATCGTGCGTGTAAACGCCCTCGACTCCGAATGGGGTATCAACGACCTTGAAGCCGTGGTACGTGGCGGTGCTGACATCGTACGTTTACCGAAGACCGATACCGCGCAGGATGTCATCGACATCGAAAGCGAAATTCTGCGTATCGAAAACGCCTGTGGCCGTGAGCCAGGCAGCACCGGTCTGTTAGCCGCCATCGAATCGCCGTTAGGCATTACCCGCGCGGTAGAAATTGCCCATGCTTCCGAACGTCTGATCGGTATTGCCCTGGGTGCGGAAGACTATGTACGTAACCTGCGCACTGAGCGCTCACCGGAAGGTACTGAACTGCTGTTTGCCCGCTGCTCTATTTTGCAGGCTGCACGTTCTGCCGGTATTCAGGCGTTCGACACCGTGTATTCCGATGCCAACAACGAAGCGGGTTTCCTGCACGAAGCCGCACATATCAAGCAACTGGGTTTTGACGGCAAATCGCTCATCAACCCGCGCCAGATCGAACTCCTGCACAACCTGTACGCCCCAACGCGCAAAGAACTGGCTCACGCCCGTCTGGTTGTGGAAGCCGCTGAAGCCGCTGCTCGCGAAGGTCGTGGCGTAGTTTCCCTGAACGGCAAAATGGTCGACAGCCCGGTTATCGAGCGCGCCCTTCTGGTTATCTCCCGTGCAGAACTTTCCGGCATTCGCGAAGAATAAGGCAAAAAAATGACGCAGAAAATCGAACAGTCTCAACGCCAGGATCGCGTGGCGACCTGGAGCCGTCATGCAGAAAGTGAGCTTTCCGCTTATCAGAGCACCGCAAAAGTAGAATTGCAGGCGCAAAAACCGCGCGACAAAAAGCTGTGCGCTAACCTGGAAGACGCTATTCGTCGTTCAGGTTTACAGGATGGTATGACTATCTCTTTCCACCACGCTTTTCGTGGTGGCGATCTGACGATTAACCTGGTGATGGACGCCATCGCCAATATGGGCTTTAAAAATCTGACGCTGGCCTCCAGCTCTCTGAGCGACTGCCATGCTCCACTGGTTGAGCACATCCGTCAGGGCGTGGTCAGCCGCATTTATACCTCCGGTCTGCGTGGTCCGCTGGCGGAAGAAATCTCACGTGGCCTGCTAGCCGAACCGGTACAAATTCACTCCCACGGTGGCCGTGTGCACCTGGTGCAAAGTGGCGAGCTCAGCATTGATGTGGCGTTCCTCGGCGTGCCGTCCTGCGACCAGTTTGGCAACGCCAACGGTTATACCGGTAAAGCGTGCTGCGGCTCACTGGGCTATGCCCGCGTAGACGCCGAAAACGCGAAACAGGTTGTCCTGCTGACTGAACAGCTGCTGACCTATCCGCATAACCCGGCCAGCATTACGCAGGATCAGGTAGATCTGATCGTGCAGATCGATCAGGTCGGCGATGCGGACAAAATTGGTGCCGATGCGACCCGCATGACCACCAACCCGCGTGAACTGTTAATCGCCCGTAGCGCGGCTGAGGTCATTGCTAATTCCGGCTACTTCAACGAAGGCTTCTCACTGCAGACAGGAACCGGCGGCGCCTCTCTGGCCGTTACGCGTTTCCTGGAAGACAAAATGCGCAGCCGCGATATCCGTGCCGACTTCGCGCTGGGCGGCATTACCGCTACCATCGTTGACCTGCACGAAAAAGGCCTGATTCGCAAACTGCTGGACGTTCAGAGTTTTGACCGTAACGCCGCAGAATCGCTGGCCCGCAATCCAAACCACATTGAGATCAGTGCCAACCAGTATGCCAACTGGGGCTCAAAAGGCGCATCCGTCGATCGTCTGGACGTCGTGGTGCTCAGCGCGCTGGAAGTTGATACCAGCTTCAACGTCAACGTACTGACCGGTTCTGACGGCGTACTGCGCGGCGCATCCGGTGGTCACTGCGATACCGCGGTTGCCGCTGCGCTGTCTATCATCGTCGCGCCGCTGGTTCGCGGACGCATCCCGACCCTGGTTGATAACGTGCTGACCTGCGTAACCCCAGGCTCCAGCGTTGACATTCTGGTCACTGACCACGGTATCGCCGTCAACCCTGCACGTCCGGAACTGGCAGAACGTCTGAAAGAAGCCGGTATGAAAGTGGTGTCCATTGAATGGCTGCGCGAACGTGCACAGCAGCTCACCGGTCAGCCACGCGCTATCGAATTCACTGACCGCGTGATTGCCGTTGTGCGTTACCGCGATGGTTCAGTGATTGACGTTGTGCATCAGGTGAAGGAATAAACCATGCACCTGCTCCCTGAAAACGCCACCCAACACGCGGTTTCCATTCCCGAGCTGCTAGCCAGCCGCGATGAGAGACAGGCAAGGCAACAGGAGTGGCTGACACGCCACTCTGCGCCGCTGGTCTCGTTTACCGTCGTCGCACCGGGACCGATTAAAGACAGCGAATTAACCCGTCGTATCTTTAATCACGGCGTAACCGCCTTGCTCGCGTTGGCGAAACAATCCACCTGGATTGTCAGGGAGCAAACAGCGCTGGTTTCTGCCAGCGGTCCAGAAGGTCTTTTGTCTATTGAGGCTCCGGCCCACGACCTCAAGCTCGCCACAATTGAACTTGAGCATTCACACCCGCTGGGACGGCTATGGGATATCGATGTCCTGACCCCTGAAGGGGAAATTCTGTCCCGGCGTCATTTCGCACTCCCTGCCCGCCGCTGTCTGCTGTGCGAGCAAAGTGCTGCCGACTGTGCGCGGGGTAAAACCCACGCGCTTTCCGACTTACTCACTCAGATGGAGGCACTGCTGCATGATGCCGATTCCCGCAACATCAACCAATAACGCAGTCCTTCCTCTGGATCTGCCTGATGCTTACGCAACGCTTGCGTGGCGCGCCATGTTGACTGAAGTCAACCTGTCGCCCAAACCCGGTCTGGTAGATCGTATTAACAACGGCGCGCATAAAGATATGGCGTTGGAAGATTTTCATCGCAGCGCTGAAGCGATTCAGTCATGGCTGCCACGTTTTATTGAATATGGGGCGTTTAGCGCACAGCTATCGCCTGAAGATGTATTGAAAGGACTGCGCCCGCTGGGCATGGCCTGCGAAGCCGATATGTTCCGCGCCACCGCCGGGGTGAACACCCATAAAGGGAGCATCTTTTCACTCGGACTGCTGTGTGCCGCCATTGGCCGCCTGCACCAGCTCCAACTCACTGTTACCGCTGAAACCATTTGCTCTACAGCAGCAACATTTTGCCGTGGCCTGACCGAGCGCGAACTGCGCCAGAACAATCAACAACTCACGGCTGGCCAACGTCTTTATCAGCAATTGGGATTAACCGGCGCACGGGGCGAAGCCGAAGCGGGATATCCGCTAGTCATCCAGCATGCCCTGCCGCACTACCGCGCACTGCTGACTCAGGGCCGCGACCCTGAACTGGCGTTACTCGACACATTATTGCTGCTGATGTCTATCAACGGCGACACCAACGTGGCTTCACGTGGCGGCGCAGAAGGTCTGCGTTGGCTACAGCAGCAGGCCACCGCCCTGATGCAGCAAGGGGGGATTCGTACCCCTGCCGATCTCGAATATCTACACCAGTTCGACCAACAGTGCATTGAACGCAACCTCAGTCCCGGAGGCTGCGCCGATCTGCTGATCGTCACCTGGTTCTTAGCTCAGATTTCACAAGTTCATCATTATCACAATTAAAGATCCTTTCCGGAGAATCACACACATGTCTTTAGCAAAAGATAAAATATGGAAGTTATTGGCCCCCCTGGTCGTCATGGGTGTCATGTTTCTTATCCCCGTCCCTGATGGAATGCCTCCACAGGCCTGGCACTACTTTGCCGTGTTTGTGGCGATGATCGTCGGTATGATCCTGGAGCCAATTCCGGCAACAGCGATCAGCTTTATCGCCGTAACGATCTGCGTTATCGGCAGCAACTATCTGCTGTTTGATGCTTCAGAACTGGCCGACCCGGCGTTTAAAGCGGGTAAGCAAGCGCTGAAATGGGGTCTGGCTGGCTTCTCCAGCACCACCGTGTGGTTGGTGTTTGGTGCGTTTATCTTCGCACTGGGTTATGAAGTCACCGGTCTGGGTCGTCGTATCGCGCTGTTCCTGGTGAAATTCATGGGTAAACGTACCCTGACGCTGGGCTATGCGATTGTTATCATCGACATTCTGCTGGCACCGTTTACTCCATCTAACACTGCGCGTACCGGTGGCACCGTATTCCCGGTTATCAAAAACCTGCCGCCGCTGTTTAAATCATTCCCGAACGATCCTTCCGCGCGCCGTATCGGTGGATATTTGATGTGGATGATGGTCATCAGTACCAGCCTGAGTTCCTCGATGTTCGTGACCGGCGCTGCGCCTAACGTGCTGGGTCTGGAATTCGTCAACAAAATTGCCGGTATTCAAATCAGCTGGTTGCAGTGGTTCCTCAGCTTCCTGCCGGTCGGTATTATTTTGCTGATCGTTGCTCCGTGGCTGTCATACGTTCTGTACAAACCAGAAGTTACTCACAGTGCTGAAGTTGCCGCTTGGGCCGGTGATGAACTGAAAGGCATGGGTAAACTTACCCGTAAAGAGATAACGCTGATCGGTCTGGTATTGCTCAGTCTGGGTCTGTGGGTCTTCGGTGGTAAACTAATTGATGCAACCGCAGTGGGCCTGCTGGCTGTTTCCCTGATGCTGGCGCTGCACGTTGTACCGTGGAAAGACATTACCCGTTATAACAGCGCATGGAACACTCTGGTTAACCTCGCCACGCTGGTCGTTATGGCGAATGGTTTAACCCGTTCAGGCTTCATCGACTGGTTCGCCAACACTATGAGCACGCACCTGGAAGGCTTCTCGCCTAACGCGACCGTGATCGTTCTGGTGCTGGTGTTCTACTTTGCTCACTACCTGTTTGCCAGCCTTTCCGCTCACACCGCCACCATGCTGCCGGTTATTCTGGCCGTCGGTAAAGGTATCCCGGGCGTGCCAATGGAACACCTGTGTATCCTGCTGGTACTGTCCATCGGTATCATGGGCTGTCTGACTCCATATGCAACAGGCCCTGGCGTTATCATCTACGGCTGTGGTTATGTGAAGTCCAAAGACTACTGGCGTCTGGGTGCTATCTTCGGCGTTATCTACATCGCTATGCTTCTGCTGGTCGGTTGGCCGATTCTGGCAATGTGGAGCTAATCATTCCCGTTCATGCCTGATGAAAATGATGCCAGTCAGCTAAACCTGACTGGCATTTTTTATGATTAAATAGATGATATTCAGAATTTATATAAGTGTCCGAAATCATCATGACATCAACATGGCGTTATTCTTCGTTGCTGGCAGCACTCCTGCTACCAGTTTCTGCAGCTCAGGCCGATGAACTTCAGGCAAAACAGTACGCTGATTTTGACAGCTACGTGTTGGCTCTCTCCTGGCAAACCGGATTTTGTCAGAGCCAACACGAGCGTAATCGTCAGGAGCCTGACGAATGTCGTTTGCAAAAAGAGAGCGCAGACAAAGCTGATTTCCTGACCGTTCACGGTTTATGGCCCAGCCTGCCTAAATCCATTGCTGCCCGTGGAGTAGACAATCGCCGTTGGATGCGTTTTGGCTGCGCGACTCGCCCTATTCCCAACCTGCCTGAAGCCCGCGCCAGCCGTAAATGCGCGGCCCCCGAAACCGGGCTGTCGCTGGAAAGCGCGGCAAAACTCAGCGCCGTAATGCCCGGCGCTGGAGGGAGATCCTGTCTGGAACGTTACGAGTATGCCAAACATGGCGCGTGTTTCGGTTTTGATCCCGACGCGTACTTCGGCACGATGGTACGGCTGAATAATGAGGTTAAGAACAGCGAGGTGGGCAAATTCCTGGCGGAAAACTACGGCAAAACCGTCAACCGTAACGCATTTGACGCCGCCGTTGCCAAAAGCTGGGGCAAAGAGAACGTCAAAGCTGTGAAGCTAAGCTGCCACGGCAATCCAGCGTATCTCACTGAGATCCAGTTATCCCTGAAAGCCGACAACATCAACCAGACGTTATCTGCCCAGTCATTCTTACCGCAACCGCATCCGGGTAGCTGCGGTAAACAGTTTATTATCGACAAAGTGGGATACTGAAACTTGCGACCGACGCTGCGAGCTGGCGTCGGTCCGTAAACTTAGCGTTTTGCACGGGCGTCCGGGCGAACTAAATCAAAACGATGTGTTTCACTGATCGAATAATACGCCGTTGGCCCACCTGCACGCAGTACCGGTTTCGCTTTCGCCGTCTGATAGATGCCGTCTTCCAGGAGCGTTTCATCTATGTGAATGCCTACCACTTCTCCCAACACCATCCAGGTATCAACCGGTGAGCCATCAGCGGTAGTCAGTTGCAGGCTTTGCGATAAGCGACACTCGAAATTGACCGGGCTTTGCGCCACGCGCGGCACGTTGACTATCCGGCTATCTGCCTTGCTAAGCCCGGCGGCAAAAAACTCGTCCTCACCGTGCGGCAAGCTGGCTGACGTTTCGTTCATCGCAGTGGCCAGCTCAAGAGTCGTCAGGTTCCAGACAAATTCACCGGTTTCGATAATATTCTGCACGCTGTCTTTCCAGCCGCTGCTGGCGAAACCGATAATCGGCGGATGATAGTTAAAACAGTTAAAGAAACTGTATGGTGCCAGATTGTGCCGACCGTTGCTGTCACGCGACGCAATCCAGCCAATCGGGCGCGGTCCAATGATGGCATTTAGCGGATCATGCGGTAAGCCGTGTCCCTGTGACGGTTGATAGAAATACATAGCGTTCCCTGTTGAAGTTAACGTCAGCGCAGCACAAATTATGCTTCGCTCATCCCCCTGGAAAAAGAAGATCAGCGTAGAACAATCTGCCAACGATTACGACTGAATAAAGTTGAGCAGGTCACCGTTGATCTGTTGCTTATGGGTGGTGCAGATGCCATGCGAGCCGCCGACATATACCTTTAACTGCGAGTCCGGCAGCATTTCCGCCGCGACCTTTCCGCAGGTATCAAACGGGACAATCTGATCGTCATCACCGTGGATCACTAGCGTCGGGATGGTCATCTTTTTGAGGTCTTCACGCAGATCTGTTTCCGAAAACGCGTGTATACAGTCGTACAACGCTTTGATGGAACCCTGTAAACCTTGTTCAACAAAACTTTCCCTGACGGCTTTCGACTCTTTTGCGCCAGGACGATTGTAGCCATAGAATGCAGCGGTCAGCTCATAGAAAAAGGCGGCGCGATCGTTCACAACCCCCTCACGGATGCCATCGAATACCTCTTTCGGCACGCCATTTGGGTTAAAGTCAGTCTTGATCATAATGGGCGTCACCGCGCCAATTAACACCGCTTTTGCCACCCGCTGCGTCCCATGCCGGCCAATATAACGAGCCACTTCCCCACCGCCGGTAGAGTGCCCAACATGTACGGCATCTTTAAGATTGAGATGCGCGGTAAGTTCAGCCAGGTCGTCAGCATACTGATCCATATGATGTCCATCCCAGGGTTGGGCCGAACGCCCATGTCCGCGCCTGTCATGGGCGATCACACGAAATCCTTTCGATCCAAGGAACAGCATTTGATCTTCAAACGCATCTGCCGTCAGCGGCCAACCGTGACTAAACACAATAGGTTGTCCACTTCCCCAGTCTTTAAAATGCAAATAGCTGCCGTCTTTCAAGGTAAGTTTGTCGTACTGGCTCATGAGATCTCCTGTCGCGGAACACTGAGTTGTTTGACGCGCCCGCAGCGAGCGCTTAAAAAGCATAATGCAAATTGGAGAACGATCACGTTTTTCGGCTAAAATCACACCATATGCGACAATGTTGATGATTTACCTGAATGTGAACTAAATCACTTCAAACATGGGGTAAGTCTCAGTATCATCATAAAAGCTAAACCCTTGCCGCCTGACGGTGAGGGTTTTCTTTTGGGATTATTTACCTGCGCACCCGCAGTATCGACGACATGGAGTAATAAATGTCCAGACCAACTATCATCATTAACGACCTCGATGCGGAACGCATTGACCGCCTGTTGGAGCAACCTGCGTTTGCTGGTTTACCGATTGCCGACGCCCTTAACGCCGAGCTGGATCGTGCCCAAATGTGTTCTCCAGAAACCATGCCGCACGACGTCGTGACCATGAACAGCCGCGTGAAATTCCGCAATCTGAGTGATGGCGAAGTCCGTGTGCGTACCCTGGTGTATCCGGCCACTATGACTGACAGCAACACACAGCTTTCGGTAATGGCACCTGTCGGCGCTGCACTTCTGGGGCTGCGCGTTGGTGATACCATTCACTGGGAACTGCCAGGCGGGACCTCAACACACCTCGAAGTTATCGAGCTTGAGTACCAGCCTGAAGCTGCAGGCGACTACCTGCGCTAACTCTGTCTTATCAAAGCCACTCGCTTTATCTTACAGGGGATGCATCCGCATCCTCTTTCCGGTT
This sequence comes from Citrobacter sp. Cpo012, assembly GCF_030333015.1. NCBI lineage: Bacteria > Pseudomonadati > Pseudomonadota > Gammaproteobacteria > Enterobacterales > Enterobacteriaceae > Citrobacter > Citrobacter sp. Cpo012. Next base: position 381,111 of record NZ_JAOWGR010000043.1, read on the forward strand.
AGATCTCCCTGCTCCTCGCTTTCTTTCCTGTTCGCAAAACATAAATCTGTGTCGTGACTGACAGAATCATTTTTAATACTATGCTGTTATGTGTTCATGTAATGACAAGGAGAATGTTTATGTACAACACAATCATAATGCCAGTTGATGTATTCGAAATGGAACTGAGCGACAAGGCTATTCGCCATGCAGAATTTCTGGCCCAGGATAAAGGGGTTATCCATCTACTGCATGTGCTGCCAGGCTCAGCGAGCTTAAGCCTGCACCGCTTTGCAGCCGATGTCCGTCGTTTTGAAGAGCATCTGCAACACGAAGCGGAAACCCGTCTGCAAACGATGGTCGGTCACTTCAGCATCGATCCTTCCCGTATTAAGCAACACGTCCGCTTTGGCAGCGTCCGTGACGTGGTCAACGAGTTGGGTGAAGAGTTGAATGCGGATGTCGTTGTCATTGGGTCGCGTAACCCATCAATCAGCACCCATCTGCTCGGCTCTAACGCTTCCAGCGTTGTTCGACACGCGACTTTGCCAGTGCTGGTTGTTCGTTAACAGCCACTGATTTGCTAAAGAAAACCCCTGCCAGGTTAACGCCTGACAGGGGTTTTTATTACCTCACGATTAATACAAATGGCCGATATTCACGATGGAGCTGATCGTATCGCCAAAAAACGTCAGACGGCTCAGGAATATGCCAACAAACAGCAGGGCGAAAAGCGCTTTTGCGCGACGCTCGCCCTGACGGCTAAGCACAAAGGCCACCGCCAGACACACCAGACTCGCCAGATAAAGTGGCGACGTCAGCCAGGCATGCGCCGTCATCTGCATGATGGTGCCACCGCTTAGCCAGATAATGGGTGCGGCGATCATGACTGCCATACACACGACAATCCCCTGGCGCAATGCAGCAACGGCAGGTGCGAGGTTAAGCAGTGGAATCGCAGCACACCCCATCACCCACACCGTGATGAAGAACAACAGCATTGTCAGACCGTTGGCAATCGCCACCATTGCCGGGGCGGCATAGGTCATCCCCTGTACCGCCACCAGTGCGATACCGAGAACAGAGGCCAGAACAGCTGGTGCTTTGTGCCCTTTTGCCAAAAACGTCACCCCGACAGCTGCACCGTATAAAGTGGCGCCCAGAATCTCTCGGCTCAGCCAGGCGTGCTGCAGGTTGATCAAGGCATCGTAGGCGCGATCCGGATGCGCAAGGTGTAATATCGCCGCCACGGACGCCGCCGCCAGAACCAGTCCACTTACCAGCCAGTACAGGCGCTTGCTCTCCAGTTTTCCTTGCAGCACACGCAGCGTCAGAATGAGCGTGATCCCAACCGACATTTGGCTTAATACGGTAAAAATGACCAGAGGAAGTTCATACTTTTCCATTACTTGGCCTCCGGCTGCTTTGGTTGACGCGCAAGGATAAAACGCGTGCCAGGATTAAGCTGCGGCATACGCGGGAATCCCGGCGGATACTGCACCGCATTATCAGGTATAGGATCGGCATCCAGATCGATAAGCGTCAGCGCACCTACCGGACAGGCATTCACGCACGCCGGCTGCATGCCAACATCAAGACGCTCATAGCACATGCTGCATTTTTCTGCTTTTTTCGTCTCTTCATTAAAGCGCGGCGCACCGTATGGACAGTTGCGAATACAGTTTTTGCATCCGATACAACGTTCCGGGTTATGCACTACAACGCCATCCTCACGTTTGGTGTACGCCTCTACCGGACAAGCCGCCAGGCAGGCCGGATTTTCGCAGTGGTTACAGGCCAGCGAGTAGAACGCTCGCTCTTCATGCGGATAAATTTCTTTATCCAGCGGGTAGACGTAGCGCCAGAAACGTTCTGGCTCCAGCTGGTTAAAACTCTTACACGCCATCGCACAGCCACGGCAGCCGATACACTTATCGCTATTAACTAAAAACGCGCGCCTCATGCCGCTGCTCCTTTATCGATCAAAATGATGTCCGCAAACTGACTATGGATGGCCGCACCTGGCGCACCAGTTTTCATCAAGCCCATATCGGCTGGAGTATCCGCCACTACGTTTTGAACGTTGTATTTCCGTTTCGGGAACCAAGCCTCGTACATCACCAGGAAATCCTCCGGAACGTTAGCGGTTACCTTCGCACGTAACTCCACCTCACCTGCGGTGTTAAACACTTTCACCAGGTCATTTTCAGCGATGCCTCTTTTCCCGGCGGAAACCGGGTGCATATAAACAAACGGTTCAGGATAGAAGACCTGCATCCAGTCAAGGTTGATGAATTGGGAATGGATACCGAACTGGACATGCGGCGTAAACAGGTGGAATGGCAACGTGCTTTTTGCCTCCGGTTTGTATTCCGGCAGCGCCGTATGACCATTTTTCTCACACAGCTCAGATTTGAACTCAAACTTTCCAGAGGGCGTTTTAAACTTACGGTCATACCAGGCCGCAGAACTTGGCAGAATGGCTTTTTTCGGCCCTTCCAGTAAATCATCCCAGGAGGAGATACCAAACATTTTGGCCATTCCGTCATTGAACTCCTGGTCCAGCCAGCGCTTATGATCGAACTCCTGCGGGAATGTGCAAGAACCCGGCTCCAGCTTGTTGATTGTGCGGGAAAGTAAAACGGCGATTTCCAGATCGCATTTTGCCTCATACATTGGCTTAATTGCAGGCTGGTTGATTGAGAGCCAGTAGTGCCAATATGAGGCGTCTACGTTCCACTCTTCAAAGGCTGTGGTGACAGGCAAAACGATATCGGCATGCTGGACGGTCTCGTTAAAGAACTGGTCGGCGCACACCACCATTTCCAGTTTTTCGAATGCTTTTTCCATCTTGCTGCGATCAAAATCCTGAGCAAACGGGTTCTTACAGGCAACCCAAAGCATTCGGACTGGCGGCTCATTGGCTTCCAGAATTCCCTTTGCGGTCTGGTTGATATTCAACGAGCGATCGGAATACTGTGCGACTTCCCCCGCAGAACCAAACTCGCTGGTTGTGCCCGCCGCCCCCGGCATCCCAATGGAGCCTACCGGTGGCTTCTGCAACATGGCATTGTAGTTAAAGCCCCAGGTATGCAAATGACCGTAGCGAGCGCCACCACCCTCAATGCCAATATTGCCGGTCATTGCCACAAAGGCATCGATAGCCCGTACGTTAGCGCCGCCGTTGACATGGCGCTGCATGCCGTAGCCAATCCACACGGTAGCAGGGTTAACCGCGGTAAATTCTTCCGCCAACTGGCGAATAACATCCGCCGACAGCCCGCAAATTTCAGATGCCCACTCTACGGTAACGTTATTACGCAAATACTCTTCAAATTCAGCATAACCATGGGAATAGTTGTTAACGAAATCCTGATCAACCAATCCTTTGTCCACCAGGTGGCGTGCCATGCCCAGCGCCAGAGCGCCATCTGATCCTGGCCGAACACGTAAATAGAGATCGGCTTTCGCAGCGGTTTGGGTTAACAGTGGATCGATAACGACCACTTTTGCGCCTTTTTCCCGCGCCTGATAGATGTACTTCATGGTGTGCATAGAGCACCAGGCCGGGTTAGCGCCCCAGATAATAATGTATTTGGCTTTCACCATATCTTCCGGGTCGTTACACCACATGTCGCCCATGTCGTAGTTTTGCGCGTCGATACCGGCTGGCCAGCAAGGTGTTCCGGCAAAACGGGTGGTGTAACCCAGTGAAGACATCATCCCTTCAACGGCATAGTTCAATACACCAAATTTGCCTGAGTACTTGGTCAGCGCCAGACCCAACATTGAACCATCTTTCTTTTTAATCTCCAGCATCTTGGTCGCAATGCGCTGCATTGCTTCATCCCAGGAGATACGACGCCAGTTACCGCTGCCGCGAACATCCTGAACCATCGGATATTTAATGCGGTCCGGGCTGTATACCCTACGTGGATAGCTCAATCCCTTCACACACGGAGTTCCATGCGTAAACGTTGATTCAGGCGCGCCTTCCACAAAGGTGATGACGTCATCCTTCACCCAGGTTTTCAGGCTACAAGTGTCATAGCAGTTACGTGGACAGGCGTTACGATAGATTTTGTAGGTTTTGGGATTAAACGGAATTGGCGGTTGCGCCAATGCACAGCGTGAAGTCAGCAATCCCCCTGGCAGGGCAGCCACCGTTCCAAGGGCAATCAACCCTTTCAAAAATGAACGTCTGTTCAGAACTCCCGGTTCATTACTCATATTGATACTCTCGTGTTTAATTCATCAAGCCAAAAAGACAACCTTTCCGCGACGTTTTTCAACGTAACGGTTTGTGCATTTATATGTATTTTTTCTATATACGCGGGCATCCACATCGCTATATACTCAATTACATATCGAGTCATAACGATCTGGTATTCTGCTGATATCCTGGCATTAGCCGATAATAAAACTGCTAATTCCAATACGCAGGAAATATGATCATCCGGGATATTATTTACATGGTTTATAGATAGACCTATATTTGCCATGAATTCCCGAATGCTTAAGGTTGATTTACCCATTACGAGGGCATCTTCTTCAAGGTATACCGAAGCGAACGGCGGGGCTTTTAGCGTCTGCGGCCCAACAAATAGTGCATTGAAGTCGTACTCCGCCTCCAGCCACTCCTGCTCTGTTAGCGTTGAGGCATTTGTATCTAAAGCTGAATAAGCCGCTTTCAGCGTGTAACTATCGTGAGAGATAAAAAAATCACGTAACAATAACCCTGTCGATTCAAAGATCGTCAGGGTTTCATATATTTCACCCATGAATTAACCAACCATTTATTCACACAACAAATGAAAAAATAATGCAGGTTAATATAATAAAGATAACGCCCTCTCTTTCTTTGATGAAAATAATGATCAGGCTAATTAAGTGAATGTTTTAAACGGTTTATTGTTTCAAGAATTGACAATTTAAGTGTATGGAAATAAAAAACCGCCAGCGGATGACTGGCGGTTTTGGCATTGCAGGTGAGTCTTACTTTTTTTATGCTACTGTCGTGCGAATCAGATAATCAAACGAACTTAACGAGGCCTTCGCGCCTTCACCGGTCGCGATGATAATCTGCTTATACGGTACGGTGGTGCAGTCACCGGCAGCGAAAACGCCTTTCACGCTGGTTTCGCACTTGGCATCGATGATGATTTCACCCATACGGTTACGTTCAACGGCGCCTTCGAGCCAGTTGGTGTTCGGCAGCAGACCAATCTGAACAAAGATACCTGCCAGTTCCACATTGTGAACATCGCCGCTCACACGGTCACGATACTCCAGGCCAGTAACTTTGCTGCCATCGCCTTTCACTTCTGTCGTTTGCGCATTCAGAATGATGTCGACGTTTTTCAGACTGCGAAGCTTATTTTGCAGCACCTGGTCGGCCTTCATTTCAGGAGCAAACTCCAACAGCGTCACATGTTCAACAATACCTGCCAGGTCGATAGCCGCTTCAACGCCGGAGTTACCGCCGCCAATCACTGCAACACGCTTGCCTTTAAACAGCGGGCCATCACAGTGCGGGCAGTAGGTTACGCCTTTGGTGCGATACTGATCTTCGCCCGGAACGTTCATGTTGCGCCATTTCGCGCCGGTGGCGATGATAATGCTACGTGCTTTCAGCACCGCACCGGAGGCCGTTTCAATCTGATGCAAACCGCCTTCCTGCGCTGCTGGAATGAGTTTGCTCGCGCTCTGGCTGTCAATCACATCGACATCATAATCATCAACGTGTGCTTTCAGCGCACCTGCCAGTTTCTGACCTTCAGTTTTCGGTACTGAGATATAGTTTTCAATATCAACAGTATCAAGGACCTGACCGCCAAAACGTTCGCCCATCAGACCGGTGCGAATGCCTTTACGTGCAGAGTACACTGCTGCCGCCGCACCTGCAGGACCAGAACCGACAATCAATACGTCATAAGCATCGCGCTTATTCAGCTCTTCAGCCGCACGTTTTTCTGCGCCGGTATCCACTTTCGCCACGATCTCAGTCAGCGTCATACGCCCCTGACCGAACTCTTTGCCGTTCATAAATACCGCCGGAACGCCCATCACGTTACGATCGGTGATTTCGTTCTGGAATGTACCGCCGTCAATCGCCGTATGCTTGATACGTGGGTTCAACACCGCCATCAGGTTCAGCGCCTGCACCACGTCCGGGCAGTTATGGCAGGAAAGTGAATAATAGGTTTCAAATTCAAAATCACCGTCGAGATCGCGGATCTGCTCCAGCAACGTCTGCGCCTCTTTTGACGGATGACCACCGGTCCACAACAGCGCCAGCACCAGAGAGGTAAACTCATGACCCAGCGGAGAACCGGCAAAACGCGGTCCCTGGTGAGAACCGGGATTGGTAATCAGGAACGATGGCTTACGCACCGCCAGAGTATTGTCTTCTTTGAAGGTGACTTTTTCTGACAGTTCAGCAATTTCAGTCAGCAGTTCCTTGATTTCTGCCGATTTAGCGCTGTCATCCAGCGTCGCAATCAGCTCAACAGGTTTGGTCAGTTTCTCAAGGTAAGCCCTGAGCTGGGTTTTCATATTTGTGTCGAGCATTCTTCTTCCCTCTCTGAAAACATCATCATGCAAGCCGATTTTGCGGGACTGCATTAATGCAACTTGCGTCATGGTGCTGGAATGAAACAGGCGCAAATTTGCGCCTGTGGAATGCCGGATGCACTAGGTTTATCCGGCCTACAAACTATGCGACTTAGATTTTACCAACCAGGTCCAGAGATGGCGCTAAGGTTGCTTCACCTTCTTTCCATTTTGCCGGGCAAACTTCACCTGGGTGGGAAGCGACGTACTGTGCTGCTTTGATTTTACGCAGCAGGTCAGACGCATCACGGCCGATACCTTCAGCGGTAACTTCGATTGCCTGGATGATACCCTGCGGGTCAACAACGAAGGTTGCGCGGTCAGCCAGACCTTCATCTTCACGCATGTTGTCGAAGTTACGGGTCAGGGCGCCAGTCGGGTCGCCGATCATCGCGTATTTGATTTTCGCGATGGTTTCAGAGCTGCTGTGCCATGCTTTGTGGGTGAAGTGGGTGTCGGTAGACACGGAATACACATCTACGCCCAGTTTCTGCAGTTCTTCATAGTGGTCTGCAACGTCACCCAGCTCGGTCGGGCATACGAAAGTAAAGTCAGCCGGGTAGAAGAAGAAGACGCTCCAGCGACCTTCGGTATCTTTCTCGGTTACTTCGATGAACTCACCGTTTTTGAACGCCTGGTTTTTGAAAGGTTTAATTTTGGTATTAATCAAAGACATCTGTACTTCCTCCGTGTTTTCGTTGAGAGATAAGTTAACGAAAATCTCTTCGCAGGGCTAATGCGTTTCCTTTATCAAATCAATAAGCGTTAACTAACAACCCACTCAAACTCATGTTGTGAACCTAAAGATAAAAGTAAAAAAGGCCCCCTTTGCAGGGAGCCTCATTACCCGAGCTACCCGCAGGTAACGTCAGTGCCAGCAGGGCTGGCTATGTGTTGCGCTCTACATTACCTTAACAAAGGTCGTAACAGCGATAGGGATTACATCACCCAACTAAAGAAAGGGCAATCGACAGACCGTCGATCTTACCTATGGCTGTGATAGGTTTTGCAATTAAGCCCACTTTCCTGCTGATTTTATAAGGAAAATCAATGTTTAAACGCACCTTACTCTTAACTCTTCTCCCCGCTATCGTGCACGCAGAGGAGCTCCCTGCCCCTGTTAAAGCCATTGAGAAACAGGGAATTACGATCCTGAAGCCCTTCGACGCACCGGGTGGAATGAAAGGCTATCTGGGAAAATACCAGGACATGGGGGTCACTATCTATGTCACGCCTGACGGTAAACATGCCATCTCCGGCTACATGTATAATGAAAAAGGAGAAAACCTCAGTAATGCGCTCATAGAAAAAGAGATCTATGCCCCTGCCGGACGTGAGATGTGGCAGCGAATGGAAAAAGCGTCGTGGATTCAGGACGGGAAAAAAGAAGCCCCGGTCATCGTTTACGTGTTTGCCGATCCCTTCTGTCCTTATTGCAAACAGTTTTGGCAGCAGGCGCGCCCATGGGTAGATTCCGGTAAAGTTCAGCTGCGTACGCTGCTGGTTGGCGTGATCAAGCCCGAAAGCCCGGCAACTGCTGCTGCGATCCTGGCATCCAAAGATCCGGCCAAAACCTGGCATGACTATGAAGCATCCGGCGGGAAAATGAAGCTGGAAATCCCCACGCCTGTCCATCCAGAACAGATGAAAGTACTGAATATCAACCAAAAACTCATGGATGATTTAGGTGCTAATGTGACGCCCGCGATCTACTACATGAGCAAAGACGATACGTTACAACAGGAAGTGGGATTACCCGATAAAGATAAATTAAATATTATTATGGGAAATAAATAAAGGTAACAGAATGAGTGATTGTTATGGTTCTCATTTCAATCACTCTTTAAAATGTATTTTTATCGTAACCATCAAGCAATCTGTGTTATTTTAGTTTAAGTTAATTATTCATTAAGCCATAAACATAAACTCTAAGAATGATTAGAATTTAAATTATTCAACAATTGAATTATCCTATACATTACCATCACAGGAAGGTATGCATGGCTAACCTCTATGACCTCAAAAAATTCGATCTTAACCTGTTGGTAATTTTTGAATGTATTTATCAACATTTGAGCATCAGTAAAGCTGCGGCAACACTGTATATCACCCCTTCAGCCGTCAGCCAGTCATTACAGCGACTGCGTACACAGTTTAACGACCCCTTGTTTATTCGCTCAGGCAAAGGCATTACGCCTACGGTCACAGGGGTAAACCTTCATCTTCACCTTGAAAAAAATCTCAATAATCTGGAACAAACCATCAATATCATGCACGGTTCCAGCCTGAAAAATAAATTCGTCATCTACAGTCCACAAATTACAACCAACCTGAATGTGACATCTTTAATTAATAGCCTCAGAGAAAATTCAGATATTGAAATTGAGCATCATGATATATTAATGTCAGCAGAAACGGCCGAAAACATCCTTGCCTATCGTAAAGCCGATCTGGTGATTACAACAACGCCGGTCCACAACCGTTCTATCGTATGTACTCAATTCAAGATCATTGACTGTGTTTTAGTGTGCAGTGGCAACCATCCCAGAATAAATGAGACGAGCACACTCGAACAAATCCAACAAGAGCAATTTACATATTTTTCCTCTGAAGATCAGGGTATTAAAGATTATCGTTCCCGTGCCAGCGAATCGATGGCATTCCATAAAGTAGGTTTTAGTAGCGACTCCTTACTCTCGATTGCTAACGTTATCGCCAGTACGGATATTATTGGTGTAATCCCCAGACAAATTTATGAAATTTATCAGCCAGCATTGAAATTTAAAGAAATTAAAACCGATTTTGAATTACCAAAAGTAAAATTATTCATAATGTATAACCGGGCATCATTGAATAACAAAGCCTTCGCAGAATACATAAGCAAACTATCCTTGGATAGTTAAGGATAACATGATTAAAAGCACATTATAATTCATATAAAATATACAATAACAAAATAGCATGCAAATAATGAATATATTTAAATATTGCATGTCGCAAGAAAAAGCCTATCTTATTACGGACATTTATTATGGCTGCAAATAATAAAAATTCGATATGGATTTGATATGTCTGTTTATAAAATACCGTTGGATAAAAATGTTCTGCAAGCAGCACAGGAACGCATTACCTGGACGCTTGAGACTCTACCGCGTGTCTGCGTTTCTTTCTCTGGAGGTAAAGATTCGGGGTTGATGTTACATCTGACCGCCGCCATTGCCCGCCAGTTACAGAAAAAAATAAACGTCTTATTTATCGACTGGGAGGCTCAGTTTTCCTGCACTATCGACTATGTCCAGGCGCTACGCGAGAATTATTCCGATGTCATCGAAGAATTTTATTGGGTTGCATTGCCGCTGACGACGCAAAATTCACTGTCACAATTTCAGCCTGAATGGCAATGCTGGGAGCCGGGTACTCAATGGGTTCGCCAACCGCCTGCAGATGCCATTACCGATCCCGAGTTTTTCTCTTTCTACCAACCCGGTATGACTTTCGAGCAATTTGTTCGTGAGTTCGCTGAATGGTTTTCGCAGAAACGACCGGCCGCCATGATGGTCGGGATCCGCGCCGATGAGTCATATAATCGTTTCGTCGCCATTGCGAACTCGAAAAAACAGCGTTTTGCCGATGACAAACCCTGGACCACCAGCGCCCCCGGCGGGCATACCTGGTATATTTATCCGATTTATGACTGGAAAACTGCTGACATCTGGACGTGGTTTGCGAAGTCAACGCTCCCGTGTAATTCCCTGTACAACCTGATGTATCAGGCGGGGGTTCCCACGCGATACATGCGTATCTGCGAACCCTTTGGACCAGAACAACGCCAGGGGCTGTGGCTTTACCATGTTATTGAGCCTGAACGCTGGGCAATGATGTGCTCCCGCGTCAGCGGGGTAAAAAGTGGCGGGATATATGCTGGTCAGGACAACCATTTTTACGGTCACCGCAAAATATTAAAACCCGAACATTTAAGCTGGCAGGAATACGCCATGCTGTTATTGAAGAGTATGCCGGAAACGACCGCTGAACATTACCGCAATAAAATCGCCGTCTATTTACAGTGGTATAAGAAAAAAGGCATGGAGAATATCCCACAAACCCAGGAAAGAGATATTGGTTCAGTGGATATTCCGTCATGGCGGCGTATCTGTAAGGTCCTGCTGAATAACGACTATTGGTGCCGGGCTCTCTCATTTAGTCCAACGAAACCCAAAAACTATCAACGCTACAATGAGCGCATGAAAACAAAACGCCAGGAATGGGGACTCTTATGCAACAGCGATTAACTCAGGAACTCCTCGGCTTTCTTTCTGGTTTATCAGAACCAGAGAGAATTGAAGCCATAAATGAATTCAGAAAGGCAATACACAGCGTCAGTCCCTTTCGCGAGGAGCCCGTAGATTGCGTACTTTGGGTTAAAAATGATCATATTTCACCCAATGACTACAACCCCAATAACGTTGCGCCACCGGAGAAAAAGCTGCTGCTGAAGTCCCTCGAAGCTGACGGGTTTACGCAGCCCATTGTAGTGGTTCACTCAACGGCTGAAGAATACGAAATTGTCGACGGTTTCCACCGCCACGAGTTAGGTAAAGCCAAAGCCTCACTGAGGCCCAGGCTGAAAGGATATCTGCCGGTTGCCTGTTTAGAACGCGAACGCCATGAGCGTATGGCGGCAACCATTCGCCACAACCGCGCCCGCGGGCGTCATCAAATCCACGCCATGTCCGAGATTGTCCGCGAGCTATCGCAACTGGGCTGGAGTGAAGAAAGAATTGGCAAGGATCTTGGTATGGACAGCGACGAGGTGTTACGCCTGAAGCAAATCAACGGCCTGCAAGCGTTGTTTGCTGACCGTCGATTCTCCAAAGCCTGGACTGTGAAATAGCTACAACGAAACCAGACGCTCGGCTGCCGCTAACAGCGTCGATTCTTGCTTGGCAAAACAGAGGCGAATCAGTTTATGCGGGAAAGGATCGGCGCAGAACACCGACAGCGGAATTGCCGCAACGCCCACTTCAGTGGTCAGCCACTGGCAAAACTCCACGTCGTTAAGCGAGGAAACGGCGCTGTAATCGACCAGTAAAAAGTATGTGCCTTCACACGGCAGAATTTCCAGTCGGCTGTCACGCAGCGCGTTCACTAACACGTCGCGTTTTTTCTGATAAAACGCGGGCAGTTCGCGATAGTGTGCCGGATCTTCTCGTAGCATATCCGCCAGTGCGAGCTGAGCCGGCGTGTTGACGGAAAACGTCAGATACTGGTGCACTTTTCGTAGCTCAGCGCTAATGGCGGCTGGCGCAACGCAGTATCCGACCTTCCAGCCGGTCATATGGTAGGTCTTACCAAACGATGAAACAGCAACAGCGCGTTCCCGCAGCTCTGAATGTGCCAGCACGCTGGCATGCCCCTGTTTGGCGAAACAGATATGCTCATAAACTTCGTCGCTGATGACAAAGATCTCGCGTTCTTTAATCGCCTGCCACAGCGCGTCAAAATCGGCGTGATGCCACACGGTGGCAGAAGGATTATGTGGCGTGTTCAGGATAACCAATCGGGTACGGTCGCTGAGTAAGGCACCAAACGCCTGCCAGTCGACGCGAAAAGCTGGTGGTTGCAGGGCGATACGTTTAACCACACCGCCGGATAATTCAACCGCAGGCGCATAGCTGTCGTAGCTCGGGTCGAAACAAATCACCTCATCACCAGGGCGCACCAGCGCAGTGATCGCGGCATACAATGCTTCCGTTGCCCCCGCCGTGATGGTCACTTCACTATTCGCGTCAGGTTTATAGCCGTACAGGTCTGCCGTTTTATCCGCGATGGCTTCGCGCAGCGGCTGCACGCCCGTCATCGGCGCATACTGGTTTGCGCCATGCGCGACGTGATACGCCAGACGCTCTTGCAAAAAGAGTGGACCGTCAAAATCAGGAAACCCCTGCGAGAGGTTAATGGCCTGATGCTGCTGCGCCAGTGCACTCATTTGCGTGAAGATAGTGGTGCCCAGATTAGGCAGTTTGCTTTGCGGAATCAGCGGGTTATTACTCATTATTGTTATCCCAGCGTGTGATGTTGTGGTTGAAGCCACTATAGCACGATGCTAGTATTTGGCAATCAAGACGTTCAGACGTCTATATAAAAATAACCTGCCTGGACAGGACAGCCAAAAGGACAACACAACATGAGTAATACCGAAATTCGCGTCGTCACCGGCCCAGCTAACTATTTTTCCCATCCTGGTAGTCTGTCGAGACTGAACGATTTTTTCTCTGCCGACCAACTTTCACGCGCCGTGTGGGTTTATGGTGAACGCGCCATCGATGCGGCCCGCCCTTACCTGCCAGAGGCTTTTCATCTTGCCGAGGCTAAACGCCTGCTGTTTACGGGACATTGCAGCGAAACCGATGTTGCTCAACTGGCAAAAGAGTCGGGAGAGGATCGCAGTGTGGTGATTGGCGTGGGTGGCGGTACATTACTCGACACCGCTAAAGCGTTGGCCCGTCGTCTGGATCTGCCGTTTGTCGGTATTCCTACTATCGCGGCGACCTGCGCTGCCTGGACGCCGCTCTCTGTCTGGTATAACGATGCGGGCCAGGCACTACATTTCGAAATTTTCCCTGACGCGAACTTCCTCGTGCTGGTCGAACCCGAGATCGTTCTCAATGCGCCAGAAGAATACTTACTGGCGGGGATCGGCGACACGCTGGCAAAGTGGTATGAAGCCGTCGTGCTCGCACCTCAGCCGGAAACACTGCCATTGACAGTACGTCTGGGTATTCAAGCCGCGCAGACCATCCGCGACGTCCTGCTGGAAAGCAGCGAGCAGGCGCTGGCAGACAAACAACAAGGCACGCTAAGCCGCACGTTTTGCGATGTGGTGGATGCGATTATTGCCGGAGGCGGCATGGTTGGTGGTCTGGGTGAGCGCTACACACGCGTGGCGGCGGCGCATTCTGTTCACAATGGCCTGACCGTCCTCCCACAAACCGAGAAGTTTTTACACGGCACCAAAGTGGCGTACGGCATCCTGGTGCAGAGCGCGCTGCTGGGACAAGATGACGTGTTGGCGCAGTTAATTACCGCTTATCGGCGATTCAACCTGCCAACCCGATTAGCTCAACTGGAAGTGGACATCAATAACCGCGCCGAAATCGACAAAGTGATTGCGCACACTCTGCGCCCGGTGGAGTCCATTCACGCCCTGCCGGTAACGTTAAAGCCGGAGACACTGCGCGCAGCATTCGAAAAGGTAGAGTCGTTTACGGTGTGATTATGGTGCGGGTTGCCTGATGGCGGCTTCGCCTTATCAGGCCTACGACGACAAATTACGCCAATACGATGTTGTAGGCCGGATAAGCGTCAGCGCCATCCGGCAAAAAAATCAACAGCACTTCGCGCCACCTTTCCCGCCATATCGCGCATCCTGGCGCTCGCGGAAAAATTCTTCGTAGGTCATTGGCGTCTGGTCCGGATGCGTGACGCGCATATGTTCAACATAATTGTCGTAATCCGGCACACCTATCATTAATCGGGCGGTTTGACCTAAATACTTCCCGGCTTTGGCGAGTGTTTCAAACATAGTGTTTCCCTGTCGTACAAACGCCCTCCCCGTTCAGGAGAGGGCTCGTTGGTAAAGAGAATATTAGTGCGCGCCTTTCGCCTGCGCCACGATCTCTTCGACATTCTCAGGCATCGGCTCGTACGGTGTCTCTTTCGAAGTTGGTTTGTCCTCTTTCAATGCTGCCAGCGCAGTTTTGATGGAGAACAGACCCAGCACCACAACGACGACCATGAAGAAGATGGTAAGACCCGCATCCAGGCGGTTGTTAAACACCAGTTGCGTCAGCTGCGACTGGGTGTACTGCGCCGGAATGTTACCGCTGTCGATCATCGCCTGGAACTTGTTGGCGATAGCCAGGAAGCCGATTTTCGCATCCGGGCTAAACGCTTTCTGCCAGCCAGCGGTCAGGGTACAAATCAGCAGCCAGGCGGTTGGGACCAGTGCCACCCACGCGTAGCGCTGGCGTTTCATCTTGAACAACACCACAGCACAGAGCATCAACGCCATACCGGCCAGCATCTGGTTAGCGATACCAAACAGCGGCCACAGGGTATTAATACCACCCAGAGGATCCACCACGCCCTGGTGTAAGAAGTAACCCCAGGCCAGCACGCACAGCGCTGTAGCCAGCAGGTTTGCAGGCAGCGAATCGGTACGTTTCAGGCTCGGTGATACCACGCCCAGCAAGTCCTGCAGCATAAAGCGCGCGGCGCGTGTACCGGCATCTACCGCCGTCAGAATAAACAACGCTTCAAAAAGAATGGCGAAGTGATACCAGAACGCCACATCCATCATGCCGCCCAGTGCGCCGTGCAGAATGTACGCCATCCCGACGGCCAGCGTCGGCGCACCACCTGCGCGGGAGATGATGGATTGCTCACCCACTTCATTGGCGATTTGATGCAGGGTGTCTGGCGTAATGGCAAAGCCCCAACTGCTGACTACCTGTGCCGCAGAAGCCACTACGTCAACCGTGCCCGCAGGAGCCAGCACCGCCATCGGGCTGTTCATTGCAAAGTACACGCCCGGATCGATGATGCACGCGGAAACCAGCGCCATAATGGCGACAAAGGATTCCATCAGCATTCCGCCGTAGCCGATAAAGCAGGCCTGCCCTTCATTAGCCAGCATCTTCGGCGTGGTGCCGGAGGAGATCAGCGCATGGAAGCCAGATACCGCACCACAGGCAATGGTAATAAACAGGAACGGGAACAAGTTACCGGTCCAGACCGGGCCAGTACCGTCAACAAACTTGGTCAGCGCTGGCATGGTCAGCGTTGGACGCATGATCAGAATCCCTACCGCCAGGCCAACGATGGTGCCGATTTTCAGGAAGGTAGAGAGGTAATCACGCGGGGCCAGCAGCAGCCACACCGGCAGGACGGCGGCAACAAAACCGTAGCCCACCAGCATCCACGTCAGCTGTACGCCGGTAAAGTCAAAGTACGGTGCCCAGGTCGGGCTTTCAGCCACCCAGCCGCCGGAAATAATGGCAAACACCAGGAACACCAGACCGATGACCGACACTTCACCAATGCGGCCCGGGCGCAGATAGCGCAGATAAATTCCCATGAAGATCGCCAGCGGGATGGTGAACGCTACGGTGTAGGTTCCCCACGGACTGTGGGTCAGCGCTTTCACGACAATCATCGCCAGTACTGCGAGAATAATCACCATGATCATAAAACAGGCCACCAGCGCAATAACGCCCGCCGTTGGGCCCATCTCTTCTTTCACCAGTTCGCCAAGGGAACGACCATCGCGACGGGTAGAAACAAACAGCACCATGAAGTCCTGCACCGCACCCGCCAGTACCACCCCGGCGAGCAGCCAGATCATCCCCGGCAAATAGCCCATTTGCGCCGCCAGCACCGGTCCAACTAACGGACCCGCTCCGGCAATTGCCGCAAAATGGTGACCAAACAGCACTTTTTTATCGGTGGGAACATAATCCAGACCGTCGTTATGGCGCACGGCTGGCGTCATACGCGTCGGGTCAAGCGCCAGTACATTTTTCGCGATGTACAGGCCGTAGAAACGGTAAGCGATAAGGTAGACACAGACCGACGCCACGACTATCCACAACGCGTTGATCTGTTCACCACGATTTAATGCGATATAGCCGAGGGCAAATGCTCCCATAACGGAGAGCACTGTCCAGACGAGGTACTTCCCTGATTTGTTCATAGTTGTTATCCGTTGTCCGATCCAGAGAGATGTTACATTTTGTTTCTATAACATCTTTTCTGAATTTAACAACCTGACAACCATGCAAACCCGAAGTATCACTGAGTATTTACATTGCATTGTTAACTAGATCACTTCATTTACCTGTTAACTCTGCAATTTCATTTTACTTTGCCGGGTGATCTCACCCCATCACTGCAGTGCCTAAACGACAGGTGCAACAGCGTCGTCCCTGCTCATCAAAGATGACGATTTCCCAGCTTTGATTTTGACGCCCAAGGTGCAGCGGCTGGCAAACGCCGCGCACTTTCCCTTGCGATACCGCCCGATGATGCGTGGCGTTGAGTTCCGTCCCCACTACGCATTGCCCGTCTCGGGTCATCAGATAACCCGCCATTGAACCCAGCGTTTCCGCCAGGGCCGCGGATGCGCCGCCGTGCAGCAGGCCAAATGGCTGATGCGTGCGGCTATCCACCGGCATTTCGGCTTCCAGCACATCATCACCCAGCCGGGTGTAGACCATGCCTAAATGCGCCACCATCGTGTTCTGACTGGTGG
Organism: Citrobacter sp. Cpo012; assembly: GCF_030333015.1. Lineage (NCBI taxonomy): Bacteria > Pseudomonadati > Pseudomonadota > Gammaproteobacteria > Enterobacterales > Enterobacteriaceae > Citrobacter > Citrobacter sp. Cpo012. The sequence continues at coordinate 398,014 of NZ_JAOWGR010000043.1, forward strand.
CATTGAGTTCATCCAGCGTTAAATGACGCTTCCAGATCATCGTCATGCCCCCAGCGTGGAACCGCCGTCCACCACGATATCCTGTAACGTAATGTGGCTGGCCAGATCAGAGGCGAGGAATAAAATAGTGTTAGTGATCTCTTGTGGCCGGGCGATTTTCCCCAGCGGAATCCCGAGTTTAAACTGCTCGCCAAATCCACGAATGCGCTGTTGCTCCGCGTCATCGCTAACCCACAGCGTGCGCTGCATATCGGTGTCGGTCGAGCCTGGCGACACCACATTACAGCGCACACCGCTGCCCGCCAGTTCAAGTCCGACGGTCAGCGCCAGACTTTTCAACGCGGCTTTTGACGCGCCGTAAGCACTCATGCCGATACGCGGCGTGTGCGCCGCATCCGACGCGACGGTCACGATCGCCCCGCCCTGCTGGCGACGAAACTGCGCCATCGTCTGCTGAAACAGATTGAACGCCCCGCCAACGTTAACCGCAAACGTCTGCTGCCACTCCTCAGCGCTCAACGCATCTGTGGCCCCCATACGCAAAATACCTGCGGCATTGACCAACACATCTAAACGCTCGCGCGCTTTGAGGACACGCTGGCACACCTCAGCTACCTGTCCGGCATTCGCCACATCCAGCACTTCGGTCGCAAACGGGTAGTTATCCTGAGGAAATTCGCGATCGAATCCTGTCACCTCAGCACCAGCCTCCGCAAATGCCAACGCCGTGGTGTAGCCAATCCCTTTACCCGCGCCGGTTACCCAGACGGTTTTCCCGGCAAAATCAAATCCAGCCATTACTTCACCTCGCGGGAGAGCAGCGCCCACCAAGCGTCAATGGTCGGTTTTTTCGCCAGCATCACGAAATCAATGTCACCATGAACCTTACGCCAGCGCGCCGCCAGCGCCATCATGCGCACGGAATCCAGCCCGTAGTCGATCAGGTTTTCGTCATCCATCGGCTCTTCAGACTCATCCAGCAACGGCAGAATAACGCTGCGCAACGCATCTTTACTGGTCGGGACCGGTGTCGGCAATAATTCCTGGGTCATTACCACACGCCCGGAACGTCCCGCCACGTATTTCAGCGACATCAGGTGTTCGTCACGGCTAAAGTCCGCCAGCGCATCGGCAACCATAAACGGCTTGATGTCACGCATGAAGGCGTCCGTTGCGGTGGTCATACAGCCGATATGCGCATACACCCCGGTAATGATCAGTTGATTACGCCCGGTTTCCTTGAGCATCTGTTCCAGCGGGGAACGATGAAATGCGCTATAACGCCATTTCACCAGAATGGTATCCGCTTCATCCGGCGCCAGCGCCTCAACGATCTTTTGTTGTTCCGGGGAACGCGTCAGGCCCGGTCCCCACATATCATTGAGCAGAGCGCGGTCTTCATCACTCTGTTCTTTCGGCTGAGCGGTGTAATACACCGGAATGTTATGCTCTTTGCAGTACTGGCGCAGCGCGGCGATGTTCGCGACGACCTGCTCCATCATCGGGCAGTTATCGCCCCAAAAGCCGATAAAATAATCCTGCATGTCGTGGATCAACAGCGCGGCGCGTTCAGGGTCAAATGCCCAGTCGACTTTGTTCACCGGAACATCGAGCGCCGTTGGTAGCGCATAAGCCTGCAGTTTAGGAATTGCCATTTCTATTTCTCCTTCAGGCCAGTGAACGTGATGCCAGCCACTGACGTAATTGTTTTTTATCTACCTTCCCCACTGGAGTCAGCGGTAATGACTCAACGCACTCAACACGATCGGGTAATTTGAATTCCGCTATGCCCTGTTCGCGTAGAAAACGGCGCACCTGCACCGCGCGCAGCGGCTCTTTCACCACCAGCCAGGCACAGCTTTTCTCACCCATCAGTTCGTCTTCCATACTGACCAGCGCGGCATGGATAACCATTGGATGGCGCAGCAGCAGGTTTTCAATCTCTTCAGCGGCGATCTTCTCCCCGCCGCGATTGATCTGATCCTTTTCACGCCCCTGAACGGTGATGTAACCATCCGGATCGATAGCGATCAGATCGCCGGAACAGTAAAAGCCGTTGGCGTCAAAGGCGCTGGCATTATGCTCAGGACTTTTGAAGTAACCGCGGAAGGTGTACGGACCACGCGTCATCAGGCGTCCGGTCTCTCCCTGGGCTAAAGGGTTGCCGTCAGCGTCTGCTACCCAGACTTCATCATCGGGACACATCGGGCGACCCTGGGTATTGATGATGCGCTCAGGACTGTCGTCCAGACGGGTATAGTTCACCAGCCCTTCCGCCATGCCGAAGACCTGCTGCAACTGGCAGCCAATCTCAGCCGGAATACGTGCCGCAAGCGTGGCGGAAAGTCTCGCGCCACCGACCTGAAGCAGTTTCAGCGAAGCCAGTTGCGCATTACTGCCCCACTCCGCAATCGCCTGCAACCACAGGCTCACCGCAGGTGGCACCAGCGCCGTGACGTTAACCTGATGCTGTTCAATCAGCGGGAAACACAGAGTGGCACTCGGGTCAGCCGCCAGCACCACAGTGCCGCCAGCCAGGAATACGCCCAGCGCGCCTGGCGAACTCATGGCGTAGTTATGCGCCGCCGGGATTGCGCATAAATAACGCGTTTCCCCGGTGAAGCGGCAAATCTCATTGCTGCGACGTACGCTGTAGTAGTAATCGTTATGAGTGCGAGGAATCAGCTTTGGCGTCCCGGTCGTCCCGCCAGAAAGCTGGAAGTACGCCACCTCATCAGCAGGCGATGGCGTGGCGGAAAAATCTGTCGCAGGCTGGTTTATCGCCGTTTGCAGATTGTGTTCACCTTCAGCGTTGCGCAGTAACACCACGCGCACTGAATTGTGTTCGGCCACAAAAGCGTTAAGAAAATCGTCGCCGCTAAACAGCGTATGCTGGCGATCGGCAATCAGCAGTGCCGGCTCAATCTGTTTGGCGTAGGCGTTGAGTTCGTTACGCTGATGGCTGAACAGCGCCAGCACTGGAGCTACGCCCAGCTTGAGCAGCGCAAAGAAGGTGATATACAGCTCAGCCACATTGCCCAGTTGTACCAGCGCGGTTTCGCCGGGTTTGATCCCCTGGCAACGCAAACTGCAGGCAAGATTGTCAGCGGCCTGATTCAGCTGGCGATAGCTCAGATGGCGTTCACCATCAATAACCGCCGTATGGTCGCTGTCGGCGTGACGGGTCAGAATGTCGGTCAGCGGCAAATCCTGCCAGTAACCTTTTTCACGATACCTGCGGGCAAACTCTTCCGGCCAGCGGGTGAAAGGAATACTCATTATTGCTCCTTAAAGCCAGTCCACAAGGCTCTTAATGCAGTCCAAAAACATTCAACATCGTGGAGAGCTTGGCCCCCGTTTCACGCCATTCCGCAACCGGGGAAGAGGCTGGAACAATTCCTGCTCCGGCAAAAAAACGCACCTGATTGCGCAGCAGCTTCGCACAGCGGATCGTCACCACCCACTCACCGTTACCTTCGGCATCACACCAGCCGACAATACCGCCGAACAATTCACGATCGAACGGCTCCAGCTCGGCGATAAGCTTGCGCGCAACCTGATGTGGGAAGCCGCTTAGCGCAGGCGTCGGATGCAGCAGGCACGCCAGCGTCAGGGCGTTTTCCTGCGGGTTGGCTTTACCTTCAAACGGCGTGCCGAGGTGCCAGAGCGTCGGCGTGGTAACCAGCTGCGGAGAAGAAGGCAGTTGCAATTCACGGCTGCGATCGCGCAATACCGTTTTCATCGCCTGCGTCACCAGTTCGTGCTCATGGCGGTCCTTCTCAGACGCCAGCAGGCGGATCCCTGCTTCGCGATCCAGCACATCATCAGGCTGACGACGTGCAGAGCCCGCCAGCGGCAGAGAACTGAAACGATCGCCTTCTTTGCGCAGTAGCAGTTCCGGACTGGCACCAATCAATACGCCGCCGTCTTCAATCGGTACATGGAAGTTGTAGCTCGCTGGATTTTGCGCCACCAGACGCTCCAGCAGCGCACCGCTGTCAATGTTGGCATCGGCGGTGATATCGATCAGGCGTGACAACACCACTTTGTCGACTTCCGGAGTGGACGTCAGCGCAGCCGCCCGGGCGACCATATCTTCAAAAAAGTCCTGTTCCGGGATCGATTTACGTTCAACGACGTTCAGCGACTGATGCGCGGTAAAGTAACGTGATGATTGCTGCTTCGCCGTACGAGAGAAGCTCTGCCATGATTGGGGAATAAACAGCGATGATGGCTGGCGGGTATCAAAGGGAATCGCCCCGACCATGACAGGGTTCGCGATGCCCTGCGATTTGGCATCAGCAAACAGTGCGTTCATTTTCTGTTGGAAAGGGCTGTCTGGCGAATCGCCATCAATTGCCGGTTCCGCATAGCGGGCGAAGCATCCTGACGTCGTAAAACTACGGTACGGCGACATAAAGAAAAAACTGTCGGGAGCGAGCGTCGGCATAGTCTGCGTTTTTTCCTCGGCCAGTGACGTATCCATATCATCCTCCAAAAATGATAAAGGCTCTAATAATGATTATCATTTATATTTTCGGTCGCTAACCTAAAAGTAAAGCGGCGGTATGTCAACTCTTGTGGTAGCACAATGTGCGACTTTGGCTTGCATCCTTGCTCGCTAACAATGAAAATGAGAAGCATTACTCATACTGATAACAGGAAGCCGATTCGTGAGTCTCCCCTCTTTTTGCCGCACCGTGCTCTTACTGGCAGGTTTATCTCTTTCAGGAATTTCTTCAGGTCACGCCGCCGACTGGCCGCGTCAGGTTACTGACAGCCGCGGCACGCATACGCTTGAGCATAAGCCGCAGCGAATTGTCTCCACCAGCGTGACCCTCACCGGCTCGCTGCTGGCGATTGATGCTCCGGTCATTGCCAGCGGTGCCACTACGCCGAACAATCGCATCGGCGATGCACAGGGCTTTTTACGTCAGTGGAGCGAAGTAGCAAAAGAACGCAAACTGAGCCGCCTGTATATCGGCGAACCGAGCGCCGAGGCCGTCGCAGCTCAAATGCCGGATCTGATTCTGGTAAGCGCCACTGGGGGAGATTCTGCCCTCGCGCTATACGATCAGCTGTCCACCATTGCGCCAACGCTCATCATTAATTACGACGATAAAAGCTGGCAGTCGCTGCTGACCCAGTTAGGTGAAATTACCGGTCAGGAGCAACAGGCAGCTGCGCGAATTGCCGAGTTTGATAAGCAACTGCAGGCGGTTAAGCAACGTATTACCCTGCCACCACAGCCGGTCAGCGCGCTGGTATATACCGCCGCGGCGCACAGCGCCAACCTTTGGACGCCTGAGTCAGCGCAAGGCAAGCTGATGGAGCAGTTAGGTTTTACGCTGGCAACGCTGCCTGCCAACTTGCACACCAGTCAGAGTCAGGGCAAACGCCACGATATCATCCAGCTTGGCGGTGAGAACCTGGCGGCAGGCCTGAACGGCGAAGCGCTGTTCCTGTTTGCTGGCGACAGCAAAGATGCCGACGCTATTTACGCCAATCCGCTTCTGGCGCATCTGCCAGCCGTGCAGAATAAACGCGTTTACGCCCTGGGTACGGAAACCTTCCGTCTCGACTACTACAGCGCTACGCTGCTGCTGCAACGTCTGTCGGCTCTGTTTTAATGTTCAGCGCCGGATGCGGCTCACGCCTTATCCGGCCTACAAACCATAGAGCACAATGCGATCAGGCATTCACAGGGACCTGCCGGAATCGGCGCACTTCTCCCAACAACAGCAGCAGTAACAGACCGACAATCACCAGCCCAAATCCACTCACGCTTGCCGAAGCAACCGGCGTCATCATCGCGCCCAGACCACCTAACAACGCCGCGCCAATCGCATCGCCGGTGACGTTTTGCGCCGTCCACAAACCGTTAATTCGTCCGAGCATCGCTTCCGGCGTCTGCGTCTGTAACAGGGTGTACTGCAACAAAGAGCTGACCGCACTCAACCAGCCAAACAGCGCCAGACAAACCACACCAAGCTGCCAGACGGGCATCAAGCCAAACAGGCCGATAGCCAGAAATGAAGCCACGGTCGATGCCAGCATAATCAGTCCCGGGCGAACGCTGTGCGCCAGTTGTCCGCTGGTCAATGCGCCCACGGCTGCCCCCAGCGGAATAGCCGCATACAGCAGGCCAATTTGCGCACTCGACATGTGCCAGTTAATCGCCAATGCCGGATACAGCACACGCACGGCGCTCGCCATGGTTAACAGACCACCGAGCAGCGCAATGCCGCCAATCAGCGGGCTGGCAAGCAGAAAGCGAAATGCTGCCAGCAGCGATTTCAGCGGATGCTCGCGCGGCTGCGGCGGAGGCGGCAACGCAGGAAGGCTCAGCAACGGTAGTAAGGTAATGAAGGTTCCCGCCGCCGCCAGTCCGTAGTTCCAGGCCACGCCGCCAGTCGCGAGCAGCACCCCGCCAAGCATCGGTGAAATTACCGATCCCAGACGCACCGTCAGCATGGTAATCGCCCCGGCCTGCATCAAATTCTCGCGCCCAACCAGCGCTGGCGTCGCAGCCAGCAATGCGGTCACGCCCAGAGAGGCAAAGAAACCATCCCATAAGCCAAGCAGATAAATCGCCAGCAACGACGGTTCGGGCAGCAGCGCATTCAGACACAGGCCAATAAAGCCAATACCACAGGTTCCACGCGCCAGCAGGATCACTTTTTTACGCTCATAGCGGTCGGCCAGCACTCCGCCCACCATCAGGCCAATAAACATTGCGCTACCGGTCAACGTCACCGACAAACCCACCTGCCAGGTCGACTGGGTCATCATCTGGATCTGTACCGGAACCGCCACGCCGAGTAGCCCCAGAGAGACAATGGAAATAAAACGGGCGAGGAAGACAGCGCGAAATGCTGGGTGGGTCTTTAACAGGCTGAGATTGAGCAGCCAGGATTGTCGATTCATTACAGAGCCTTACCAGGTACTTTTTCAATATCCATTCGATGGCTGCACATGCTAACATATCCAAATAAGATCGATAACGATAATTACTATCATTATCAGGGAAGTTGATATGTCATGCTCTGTTTCCGCGACACGCGCCTTCGCCGTGCCCGGACTATTGTTATTACTTGTTCTCACCACGGTATTAAGTCTGGTTATTGGCGCCAAGTCGCTACCTGCCTCCGTGGTGCTGGATGCGCTCACCGGCAGTTGTCAAAGTGCTGATTGCACCATCGTGCTGGACGCGCGCCTGCCGCGCACGCTGGCGGGGCTGCTCGCCGGTGGTGCGCTGGGCCTGGCTGGCGCACTAATGCAAACGCTCACGCGTAACCCTCTCGCCGATCCCGGCATTCTGGGTGTCAACTCCGGCGCCAGCTTCGCTATTGTGCTGGGGGCCGCGCTGTTCGGCTTTTCCTCTGCGCAAGAACAGCTGCTGATGGCCTTTTGCGGTGCGCTGGCTGCATCGCTGATCGTAGCTTTTACCGGTAGTCAGGGCGGCGGGCAGTTAAGCCCGGTACGTCTGACCCTGGCGGGCGTCGCGCTGGGCGCGGTGCTGGAAGGATTATCCACCGGCATCGCCCTGCTCAACCCGGACGTTTACGATCAGCTGCGTTTCTGGCAAGCCGGCTCACTGGATATCCGCAGCCTGCAAACGCTGAAAGTTGTGCTGGTACCGGTACTGATTGCCGCGGCTGTCGCACTGTTTCTCAGTCGCGCTCTGAATAGCCTGAGTCTCGGCAGCGACACCGCTACCGCGCTTGGCAGTAAAGTCGCTCGCACGCAATTTATTGGCCTGCTGGTTATTACCGTACTGTGCGGCAGTGCGACCGCGATTGTTGGTCCTATCGCCTTTATCGGCCTGATGATGCCGCACATGGCGCGCTGGCTGGTGGGGGCGGATCACCGCTGGTCACTGCCCGTAACCCTACTGGCAACGCCTACTCTGTTACTGATTGCCGATATAATCGGTCGCCTGATTGTCCCCGGCGAGCTGCGCGTGTCGGTAGTCAGTGCTTTTATCGGTGCACCGGTGCTTATCTTTCTGGTACGCCGTAAATCGCGTGGGGGTGGCGCATGATGCACCTCTCCCGCCGCCTGATAATCAGCAGCCTGCTGCTGGTTGCAGGTTGTCTCGTCATTGGTTTGTGGAGCCTGCGTAGCGGCGTTGTTACGCTGGAAACCCAGCAAATTATTGCCGCCCTGCTCGGCGATGCGCCGCGCAGTATTACGCTGGTGGTGACCGAATGGCGTTTGCCACGCGTGCTCATGGCGCTATTAATTGGCGCGGCTCTCGGCGTGAGCGGCGCAATATTTCAGTCGCTGATGCGCAACCCGCTGGGCAGCCCGGATGTGATGGGTTTCAATACCGGAGCCTGGAGCGGTGTGCTGGTGGCAATGGTGCTGTTCGGACAGCATCTCACCGCTATCGCGCTGGCGGCCATGCTGGGTGGGATTCTGACTTCTCTGGTGGTCTGGGCGCTCGCCTGGCGCAATGGGATCGACACCTTCCGGCTGATTATTATCGGTATCGGCATTCGCGCCATGCTGGTGGCGTTCAACACCTGGCTACTGCTGAAAGCATCATTAGAAACCGCGCTGACGGCCGGGCTGTGGAACGCCGGATCGCTCAATGGCCTGACCTGGGCCAAAACCTGGCCTTCTGCCCCGCTGATTATCATCATGCTGGTGTGCGCCGCGCTGCTGGTACGCCGGATGCGCTTACTGGAAATGGGTGATGACAGCGCCTGTGCGCTTGGCGTCAGCGTTGAGCGCTCACGTCTGATGATGATGCTGGTTGCGGTGGTACTGACCGCTGCCGCCACCGCGCTGGCCGGTCCTATCTCGTTTATTGCTCTTGTCGCGCCGCATATCGCGCGACGTATAAGCGGTACATCGCGCTGGGGATTAACCCTGTCGGCGCTGTGCGGCGCGTTGCTGTTGCTGATGGCGGATTTATGCGCCCAACAGCTGTTTATGCCTTATCAGCTTCCGGTGGGCGTTGTCACCGTAAGCCTCGGCGGTATTTATCTTATCGTCTTGTTAATTCAGGAGTCCCGCAAAAAATGATCGAATCAGTAGCCCGTTTGCGTGGCGACCAGTTAACGTTGGGTTATGGCAAGTTTACCGTGGCGGAAAACCTCAATGTGTCGATTCCCGACGGCCATTTCACCGCGATTATCGGGCCAAACGGCTGCGGGAAATCAACACTACTGCGCACGCTGAGTCGTCTGATGACGCCCGTGCACGGCAAGGTCTGGCTCGACGGCGAGCATATTCAGCACTATGCCAGCAAAGAAGTCGCCCGCAGAATAGGTTTGCTGGCGCAAAACGCCACCACGCCGGGGGATATTACGGTACAGGAGCTGGTTGCCCGCGGACGCTACCCACACCAGCCGCTGTTTACCCGCTGGCGGCAAGAGGATGAAATTGCGGTCTCAAACGCCATGCAGGCGACGAGTATCACCCACCTGGCATCACAAAGTGTGGATACCCTTTCCGGCGGACAACGTCAGCGTGCATGGATTGCGATGGTGCTGGCGCAGGAAACGTCGATTATGCTGCTCGATGAACCCACCACCTGGCTGGATATCAGTCATCAGATCGATCTGCTGGAACTGCTGAGTGAGCTAAACCGGGAAAAAGGTTACACGCTGGCCGCCGTTTTGCACGACCTGAATCAGGCCTGTCGCTATGCAACACACCTGATCGCGCTGCGTGACGGAAAAATTATTGCCGAGGGTGCACCGAAGGAGATCGTCACCGCGCAGCTTATTGAAAAAATCTATGGACTGCGCTGTATGATTATCGACGATCCGGTTGCCGGAACGCCGTTAGTGGTGCCGCTTGGACGCAACAAATAACACGCGTTACAGTATGGCGGCCAGCTTGCCGCCATACGACAATTCATCACACCAGTTGCTGATCAATAAACGTCATTTTTTGCTTACGCGACATCATGGCATGGTTCAACAGAACACCACCACACGCCACCATTCCCCCCAGTAATGCGGCCAGAATAACGATCATTGATTTAGCCGGACCGTCTTTTTTCACCGGCAGCGAAGGTGAAAGTTGATATTTAAACGGCGTAAATGTTACGTCACCCACATTCATCGCTAACAGTTGCTCAACGTGGTACTGGCGATTACGTAATTCACCGTTAATTTCAGCAACATCCGTTACTGATTTTTCTATTTCTAATTTACGTTCGATGCCGTCAGCACCCAGTGAAATAGAGAAATCGGGGTCATCCTTCACCGCCTGGCCATTACTGTAGACCGGCTTTTTAATCCCGGCGGCATTGGCGATCTCCAGCGAGTAGTTCAGTCGCTGGATATTTGCTTCCAACTGGTTTTTGAGCCTGACGCGATCCATCTCCAGTCTTTCTTTTTCATAACTGGTTTTGATGGACAATTTATTGCGAATATCTTCCAGCGTTTCTTTCACCACAAGGGCAGAAATATACTGGATATATCCCTTCAGCACTGACTGGGCTTCTTCGGCCTGAGGTGCGGTAAAACTCAGTGTCCATGAGGTATACAGCGAAGTTTCGTTCTTCTTACCCAGGTTAGTATCAACCGCTTTCATTTTCTCACTGAGCCTGACAATTGCCTGATGCAACTCCATTTCGTCGATATCAGCGCCCTTCAATTGCGCCATCACGTAAGGCGAAGAGCGCAGGTACTCTTCTAACAATGAAGGCGACTGGAATTTTTTGATAAACAGGTTAAACACATCATCACGGCTAACGCTAATATCCATATCCAGCACGCGCAATTTGGTCAGCGTATTCTCTAATCCCTGCCATTGAACCGCTTCCGCCGGCGTCACGACGGCCTGACTGGTCCATTTTTGTGGCAGCAGAAAAGAGACCAGAATACCCACACAAGCAAAGGCGAAAACGGTCGCTATAATTTTCGTTCTTGCACGCCATAAGATTTCGATTAGATTCACTAAATCGATTTCATTTGCGTTTGCCGTTGGCTGAGGATACCCAGTAAATTCCGAAACGTTATCTTGCTTTATATTTAATGATGACATGTTGTGTGACCTGAAAACTTTCCTAAAAGAAAAACATTCCTGTGGGAGAAGTCTACCAGCTAGTCAGATTTATCCGAAACATTCTTTGTGCTTGTCGCCCTACCAAAAATTATATTCGGAATTTATTCACCCCTTTCATCCCCTTGCACTGCATAAAAAAGAACAATTCCATAACATATTATTTACATTATGGAATTGTTCGATCACCGCGATAGCAATATTCGTCTTGTTACACAGATTTATTAATCTGTGCATTTATTACAGGCCCTATTGCCTCAAATGAGGCAGGGGAAATAATATCAACATGCGCGCAATCCTGGCGGTAAACATCCAGACTGGATATCCACGGCGACCAGCTGCGTTCAGGACTGACACCCGGTACTAACGTGCGCTCAGCAACGAACAGCGTAGCGTGACCTGCAAACGGCACGCTGTGTGCCGTGGTGAGCAGGCGAACCGCATCGGCATAGTTGCCTTCGATTGCGTTAAATAAAGCCTCTGACGCATTCCCCTGCTGCGCCGCCAGAAACGCTTCGCGTTCACGCTCGATCTCTGCCAGTACCGCTGGATCCAACCCATTAGCCTCTTTTTCTTGCCAGTTTTGCGTTTCTGGCGGCCAGGTATCCAACAGCCCGAGGAATGCAACCGTCTCTCCTCTGGCATGTAAGCGCGCGGCGATCCCCTGTGCCAGCGTGCCGCCCAGCGAATAACCTAATAAATAGTAAGGTCCGTGAGGCTGTTGACAGAGCAATGTTGCCAGGTGATGTTCGCATACCGCATCAAGATTTTCCGCCGTCTGCATAGGGCCATCCGGGCGCGGCGACTGAATACCTATAATCGACCACTGCGGGCTGAGATATCGCGATAGCACGCTAAACTGCCAGGCAAAACCCGACGCCGGATGGAAACAGAACAGCGTTGGGCCGTGACTTTCACGCAGCGGCAACAGTGCCTCAAATCCCATATGTTGCGACTGCTCATCATCAGTGCTCTCCAGTAGAGCACTCAGTTGTTCAACGGTAGAGGCCACCATAATCTGCCCCGGCGTCACCTGACGCTCAAAAACCCGGCTCAACTGTGCCGCCAGCTTCATCGCCAGCAACGAATGTCCGCCAAGCGCAAAGAAGTCTGCCGCCACGTCATTAACCTCGCAACCCAGCAAAGCCGCAAAAGACTGCGCGATGGTGGTTTCAGTCCCTGCTCGCGGTGCGCGCCCGGAAGTACGCGACGTCAACTGCGGCATCGGCAGCGCTTTACGATCCAGTTTACCGTTCGCGCTAAGCGGTAGCTCCGCCAGCTGCAACAAAACCGTCGGCACCATATGCGCAGGCAGTTTTTCACGCAGCTTTTCCCGCAACGCGGACGTATCCAGCGGTAAACCCGATTGTGACACCAGATACCCCACCAGTTGACGCGCATCGCCGCCTGTCGCCGCCGCCTGGTTGAATACGCAGGCGTGGGCAACGGCATGCTCGACATCAGGCAACTGCTGCATCACCCGGTCAATCTCGCCGAGCTCAATGCGTTGTCCGCGAATTTTAAGCTGGTCATCGCTGCGCCCGAGGTATTCCACCGCGCCATTTTCCAGCCAGCGAGCCACATCCCCGGTACGGTACATGCGTTCGCCAACGTTAAACGGATCGGCGATAAAGCGGCTTGCTGTCAGATCCGGACGGCCCAGATAACCTTGCGCCAGTTGGATCCCCGTCAGATATAAATCACCAGCCACGCCGAAAGGCACCGGGCGCATCATGGCATCCAGGATACGTAAACCGGTATTCCATACCGGATAGCCAATCGGCACGCTGTTGCCGGTTACAGCAGCAAGGTCTTCCCCCCAGGCCGGATACCAGCTCACATCAACCGCTGCTTCCGTTGGTCCGTACAAATTGTGCAGTGGCGCATGAGTTAACTGTTCCCACTCACGGCATAAATCTGCAGGCAAGGCTTCGCCGCTGCAAAATACCCGTTTCAGCGAGGCACAACTCTCCCGCGCGGTTTCCGGCGTCAGTGAAGCGACAAAAGCGGCCAACATAGAGGGAACAAAGTGCGTGGTCGTCACCCCATATTGGGCAAAGAACTGCTGCATCGCCAGCGGATCGCGGTGCGCCTCAGGCTCTGCCATTACCAGCTTTGCCCCGGCAATAAACGGCCAGAAAAACTCCCATACCGAGACGTCAAAACTGCACGGTGTTTTCTGCGCCACCACATCATCCGCGGTCAGCGGATAGTGATTTTGCATCCACAGCAGACGGTTAACGATGGCGGTTTGCCCAACCATCACCCCTTTTGGTCTACCGGTAGAACCGGAAGTAAAAATGATATAGGCAGTATGATTGGGCTGAGATAGCGCCAGCGGAGCAGCATCTTCTGCTGGCAGGGGCGAGTCATAGCACAGACTTTCCAGCCCAGGAATATCGCTAAAGCGCGCCAGTTGCTCATTGGTCGCGATCAACAATTTTGGCTTCGCGTCTTCGAGCATCATCCGCAGGCGATCGTCCGGGTATCCGGTATCCAACGGCAGCCAGGCTGCACCGGCTTCAACGATACCGTGCAGCGCCAGCGTCAGGAACACGGAACGCGGTAATGCCACGGCGACGCTGTCGCCAGGCTTGACGCCGCGTGCACGCAAAAGGCTCGCCAGCGCCACGACCTGCTGGCGCATTTCGCGATAGCTAAACTGATAGCGGGCATCGGCCAACGCCGGGGCATCCGGCGTTTTATCGGCCTGCTGTACCACCAGCGCGCTCAGCGTAGTGGACGGGATCTCCACGGTGGTGTGATTAATCTTCGCCAGCCGCTCATGTTCTGTTGGCAACAGCATCCCGGCGTCGCCGCAGCATAGCGCCGGATTGTCGGCAAACTGCTCGATAAGCCCGATTAAACGCGAGGCATGCTGCGTCAGCGTTTCTGCATCGTAGCGCTGTTTATTGGCCAGAATTTCAATACTCAGCCCACCGTTTTCATCCGGGAATAACGCCAGTTCAAGATCGTTCACCGGCCCTGTCGCCAACGTGTGGGTTTGCGCCTGAACGCCGGGAATATTCAGCTGATAGTCGAATATTTTCACGTTCAGCACCGGGCCAAACAGCGGCTCGGCACCTGCTGCACGCCCGCTGTCGCGAACGATTTGTTCGGCATCATAACGTTGATGCCGACGCATTTTCTTCAACTGTCCGGCCAGTCGTTGTGCAAGCGCAGGCAAGCTTTCTGCCGCATCCAGCCTCACACCAAATGGCAGTACGTTTAAAACCGGTCCAGTGGAGGTCAACGCCGCCGACCCCATGCGCCGCATAAAGATAAACCCGGCGGCATAATCCATTCGGCTGCATAAACGTCCCAGCCACAATGCCACCAGCGCGAGGGCCAGATCCGCACGCTGAACGTCAGGCATACGTGCCGCAAGCCGACGAAACGCCCCTTCAGGCGCGGTTAACTTCATACGAATAATATCCGCGCTGGCCGATCGTCCCGGCAACGGATTGTTCGACAGCGAAGCAGGAGGCGGGAGTTGCTTTCGCTGCTCGCTCCAGAAAGCGCCGTCTCGTTGCCAGGCATCGCTTTGACGGTACTGTTGATACTCTTCCACCACCTCGGCGAACGGCGTAAAAGGCGAGTCTGGCGTAGGCTCGCCGTGTAGCCATGCGCGATAAATTGCGGCTATCTGGCGGGTAATGGCCGGAAAACTGAAGCCATCGACCAGCAAATGATGGTAGCGCTGATACCAATACCAACGCTTTTCTCCCACCTGTATAAGCAGGTGAAAAACCAGCGGCTTATTGCCATCAGCACGTATGTCCTGCTGCAGGTCTGCCTGCATCAACGCACGCGCCGCCTCATGTGGATTGGATTTTGCGCGCAAGTCGATAATTTCAGGTTGCGCAAAGGCGAGCGCAGAATCCACCCATTGCCAGACCTCACCGTTATCTTCGCTAAACCGCATCCGCAGGGTATCGGCCTGCTCCAGGCCCGCCACAACGGCTTTCGCCAGCAACGACGCGTCCAGTTCGCCAGTTAACTCTACGTAGTGCGCCACGCTCCACGCCGAGGGCAATGCGGAGAGTTTTTCCGCCATCCAGATCCCCGGCTGAGCCGCCACTAAAGGTAAACGCTGAGTCATGGAGCCTCCTGCACATCGACGTAGTTCGCGGTCGTAAGCGTGGTCCAGTTTGCTTCCAGCCATTGCTGGCAGGCTTCCTGGGATTGGGGTTCGCAAGCAATTTGCCAGCCAGCAGGAAGCGAGCACTGCTGCGGCCAAAGGCTAAACTGACGCTGGGGATTTTGCAGAATGTAAAACTGGCCCTGCGGATTATCGAAGGGGTTACTGAATTCCATACTCAACTCCTGTCGTGGAACATCGTCCGGTTAAATCGTGTCGGTAAGCGGTTGCCAGAGCGTCATTAGCCCTTGCATCAGACCGCCGCGCCAGCAAAGCGCATCGTGTCCGCCATCAACCTGACGCCAGAAAATAGACTGTGGTGCAGAAGGTAACTGGGCATATAACGCCTGATTAGCGCGATAAATAATGGGCTCGCGGATCCCCGCTTCCAGGACAATACGCAGCCCCTGAGCACTCACCTTCCCGCTTTTCAGTTGCTCGACGATCGCCCCGTCCTGATGACCACCGCGATGCGGCCACCAGTAAGAACCGGACTGGCTAAGCACACAGCCAAAGCGCGCGGGCCAGTTCAGCCCGGCATACAGCGCAGACAACCCGCCAAAACTTTGCCCAGCCACCACGGTGCGCTGCGGATCGTCACTAAACGCGGTCGTTGTCTTCACCAGTGGTAATAGCTCCTCCTGCACCGCCAACCAAAAATCCGCATTACACGGTAGCTCATGGCTGCGGTGAGCCGTATCAATGGCATCAATCAGGAGATAAACGGCAGAAGGAAGGTGTCCGCGATGCGTGAGTGAAGTCAACGCAGGCCAGACCGGCATACTCTGTGCCCAAAACTGTCCGTCCAGCAGGATAGCCAACGGACGCGTTTCGGGTTGAGCATCACCGGTGGTAAACACCCATACGCGACGCGTATTGCCGAGCCTGGCGCTATGCCATTGCAGGCACACTGCGGGGGATTTGGGGGGTTCAGGTTGATCCCATCCGGGCTGTACGGGTGCCTCCGGCATTTCCAGCGCAGACACCGCGTGGCCACGACCGCCCCGCCAGCTCTGCGGATTAAGGGGATCAGCAATGGCCTGTGGCAGCAATTGCCGCCAGCCTTCACGCAGCACGTTTCGGTCAGGCGCTTCGCCTGCCACAAGCGAGGAAAAGATATCGTTGCGCTCTGTTGGGATAAAACAGTAACTGCCACGCCAGTTGGCGCTGAGGGAAACACTCCAGCACCAAACATTTGTTCCATCAATGCGTCGCATCGACTGAGGGGTAGCATTTTGATGGTGGTCGGTGACGCCGGTGATATAAACCCAAACGTGATGAATGGCTGACTCTTTCTCCGTTCCCTGCGGATCACGCCACCAGAAGGTTACCCGATAATTTCCGTTGTCTTCACGCTCCCACTCCGGGCCTTTTTTTGACTGCCACCACGCCTCGCTTCCCATCTTTAACGTCGTCACAACCATAACCCCATGTTTATTGTGAAATTTTATGATCTAGCGTGAAATATATTGATAATATTATTGATAACTATTTGCATTTGCAATAGCGTATTGTCGCGCTGTGGGAAGCGCGTACAGTTTTTCACCACTTATAAACCGACCTGGCGCTGCGTACTTTTTCTGGAATGGATCGTTTACGCAGATGCGGGCGACATCAGGCCAAATGCCGCACCACGGCACATTGGTACTCGTGGCTAAAAGAACAGCAGGACATACAATGAACAACAAGATTCATTCACTGGCCTTATTGGTCAATTTAGGGATTTACGGGGTAGCCCTGCCAGCAATGGCAGAAGATCAAACCGATAGCGTCGCTGTCTCTCATGAAGACACCATCGTCGTTACCGCCGCCCAGCAGAACCTGCAGGCACCGGGCGTATCAACCATTACCGCTGATGAAATTCGTAAGAATCCTCCCGCTCGCGATGTGTCGGAAATCATCCGTACCATGCCTGGCGTTAACCTGACCGGTAACTCAACCAGCGGACAGCGCGGCAACAACCGTCAGATCGATATTCGCGGCATGGGGCCAGAAAACACCCTGATTTTGATCGACGGTAAACCGGTTACCAGCCGTAACTCCGTACGCCAGGGCTGGCGCGGCGAGCGTGATACCCGCGGCGATACCGCCTGGGTTGCTCCGGAAATGATTGAACGTATTGAAGTGCTGCGCGGTCCTGCCGCAGCACGCTATGGCAATGGCGCAGCTGGCGGTGTGGTGAACATCATCACCAAGAAAGGCGGCGATGAGTGGCATGGTTCCTGGAATACCTATTTCAACGCGCCGGAACACAAAGAGGAAGGTTCAACCAAGCGTACCAACTTTAGTCTGAATGGACCGCTGGGCGGAGATTTCAGCTTCCGCCTGAACGGTAACCTCGACAAAACCCAGGCCGATGCCTGGGACATTAACGACGGTCACCAGTCAGCACGTACAGGGTCATATGCCGATACGATGCCTGCGGGTCGTGAAGGGGTAAAAAACAAAGATATCAACGGCCTGCTGCGTTGGGATTTTGCCCCAATGCAATCGCTGGAGTTTGAAGCTGGCTACAGCCGTCAGGGCAACCTGTATGCGGGTGACACTCAAAACACCAACAACGATAACAAAACTAACGGGCTGGTAAAAAAATACTACGGTAAAGAAACCAACCGTATGTACCGCCAGAACTATGCGCTGACGTGGAACGGCGGCTGGGACAACGGCATTACCACCAGCAACTGGGCGCAATACGAACACACCCGTAACTCCCGTTTGGGTGAAGGTCTGGCAGGTGGCCTTGAAGGGTTATTTAACAGTAATCAATTTACCGACACTGACCTGGCGGATGTCACCCTGCACAGCGAAATTAGCATTCCATTCGACCTGTTAGTTAACCAGAACCTGACGCTCGGTACCGAATGGAACCAGCAGCGAATGAAAGACATGAGTTCCAATACCCAGACCTTTATGGGCGGGAACATACCTGGTGCCAGCAGCACCGATCGTAGCCCATATTCACAGGCTGAAATTTTCTCCCTGTTTGCTGAAAATAACATGGAGCTGACCGACAGCACCATGTTGACGCCGGGTCTGCGCTTCGACCACCACAGCGTCGTTGGCGACAACTGGAGCCCGTCCCTGAACCTGTCCCAAGGTCTGGGCGACGACTTTACGCTGAAAATGGGTATCGCACGGGCCTATAAAGCACCTAGCCTGTACCAGACTAACCCGAACTATATTCTGTACAGCAAAGGCCAGGGCTGCTATGCCACCGGATCTGCGACGGGCATTGGTTGCTACATGATGGGCAACGATGACCTGAAGGCCGAAACCAGTATCAACAAAGAGATTGGTCTGGAGTTCAAACGTGACGGTTGGCTGGCCGGCGTAACCTGGTTCCGCAACGATTACCGTAACAAGATCGAAGCGGGGACTGTACCGCTAAGCAGAACGTCAATTACCCAGAAAAACCCGACTACGGGTAAAGAAACAACAACCTACACCGATATCTATCAGTGGGAAAACGTACCTAAAGCTGTGGTGGAAGGCCTGGAAGGGACGTTGAACGTACCGGTTAGCGAAACCGTTACCTGGACCAACAACATCACTTACATGCTGCAAAGTAAGAATAAAGAGACCGGCGAACGCTTGTCGATTATTCCTGAATACACGCTGAACTCAACGCTGAGCTGGCAGGCGCGTGAAGATTTGTCGCTGCAATCCACCTTTACCTGGTACGGCAAACAACAGCCGAAGAAATATGATTACCAGGGTAAACCAGTAACCGGCAGTTCAGCCCAGGAAGTGAGTCCGTACAGCATCGTCGGCCTGAGCGCAACCTGGGATGTGACGAAAAACGTCAGCCTGACCGGCGGCGTGGATAACGTCTTCGACAAACGTCTGTGGCGTGAAGGTAATGCCCAAACCACCAGCGATATCAAAACTGGCGACTATATGGCGGGCGCTGGCGCGTACACCTATAACGAACCGGGTCGTACGTGGTATATGAGCGTTAACACCCACTTCTGATAGCGTTGTTCCCTCTCCTCGCGACGGGGAGAGGGAAACGATACACAACCATGCGTACAACACACACATCGCTTCCCTTCGCCGACCACGCGCTGCATTTTGTCGAGTTTGATCCCGCCAGCTGCCATGACCACGATCTGCTCTGGCTCCCCCACCACGCCCAGCTTCTGTCCAGCGGACGCAAGCGTAAAGCTGAACACTTAGCAGGGCGGATCGCCGCAGTACATGCATTACGTGAATACGGTATCAAAACTGTACCTGGCATCGGCGGGCAGCGACAACCGCTGTGGCCACAAAAGTTGTTTGGCAGCATCAGCCACAGTGCATCAACTGCGCTGGCGGTAGTATCGACGCATCCCGTTGGGCTGGATATAGAAGCTATTTTTACGCAACAAACCGCAGTTGAGCTGGCTGACGGTATTATCGATAACCACGAACGACCGATTTTGCATCATTCTGAATTGCCCTTTCCACTCGCCTTAACTCTGGCATTCAGCGCCAAGGAGAGCCTGTATAAGGCGTTTTCCACTCAGGCATCCGGGTTACCAGGTTTCACCAGCGCAAAAATTACCGCACTCACGAATCAGCAATTAACATTGCAAATCATGCCATCATTTTCGCCTAACCTCGCCAATCAGGCAATTAACGTACATTGGTTTCAACGCGATAAAAACATCATTACCCTGTGTGCACCCACGCTGTCAGGATCGTGATCCTTTTCTCCTTTTAAGAAATTAGCTGCGCAAATCGTAGACAGTTCGATTATCTCGACTTATCGTTAACTTGAATAATAAATCATATTTGAATAAATATTCAAAGTGGAGAAAGAGATGAACAAGACCCTGATTAAATCCGTATTACTGGCCTCGATCCTTACCGCATCGGGTTCGCTGTATGCTGCCGACAACGGACTGATTGCGATTATCACCCCTTCACACGACAACCCGTTCTTTAAAGCCGAAGCCGACGGCGCGGTCGCCAAAGCGAAAGAGCTGGGATATACCACGCTGGTCGCCTCTCATGATGATGATGTCAATAAACAAAACCAACTGATTGAGACCGCCATAGCCCGAAAAGCGAAAGCCATCATTCTCGATAACGCGGGCGCCGATGCCACCGTTGGTCCACTGGAAAAAGCCAAAGCGGCGGGCGTGCCTGCATTCCTCATCGATCGTGAAATTAATAAGACCGGCATCGCAGTCGCGCAAATCGTGTCGAACAACTACCAGGGCGCGCAGCTCGGCGCAGAGAAATTCGCCAAACTACTGGATGGAAAAGGCAAGTACGTTGAGCTGTTGGGACGCCAGTCCGACACCAACGCACATGTGCGCTCACAGGGGTATCACGATGTGCTCGACGACTATCCGGATATGAAAATGGTCGCCCAGCAAACGGCGAACTGGAGCCAAACTGAAGCGTTTACCCGTATGGAAGCTATTTTACAAACCAACCCTGATATCGTCGGCGTCATTTCCGGCAACGACACCATGGCGCTGGGCGCAGAAGCTGCCCTGAAGGCTGCTGGGAAAAACAATGTCATCGTGGTGGGTTTTGACGGCAGCGACTACACCCGAGATTCCATCATCAACAAGAGCAACATTAAAGCGACCGTCCTTCAGCCCGGCTGGCAGCAGGCACAAATGGCGGTTGAGCAGGCTGATTACTACCTGAAAAACGGCAAAGCGCAGAAAGAAGAAAAACAGCTCATGGATTGCGTGCTGATTGATGAAACCAATGCCAGCAAGCTGAGTAAATTCAACCTGAGCCACTAAGCGGAGGCACTATGTCGTTAACACAATGGGGTGCTGCACTGGTTGGGTGCGCCACCCTGTTGCTGACGGCCTGCACGGTAGTTGACCTCGACGAAAACGGCAACCCCATCATCCCGGCCGACCCACAGGCCAAAGCCAGTTTCGACAATCAAACACCCGAGCAGATCGCGCAACAAACCTGGCAATCCCGCGTCCTGGATGCGGCAAAGCAACACGCTCTGGATGCGTCAGCGCTGAGCGCACGCCTGAAGACGCCCTCACCTACCGCCGAGAGCGTATTTGTGCGCCTGACCAGTCAGATTGAGAACGTCGATACCACCAATGCGCGCGAGAAAAGCATTGTGATGAGGGTCAATGACGCCCCTGTCACCATCCAAATAGGCCCGGTGATGCGCGGCAATGCCATTCGCGATGCGAGTGGTTTTAAGTTTGAAGACTTCACTAACCAGGTTCAGTTTGCCCAGCTTTCCCGGGCGTATAACCGCGAAGCGGTAAAACACTTGCCCGCAGTGGACGAAAGCTGGCAAGGGAAGCGTGCCACGGTACTGTTCGCCGTAACGCTGAATGCAGGAAAAGCGGAAAACGCGGCAGCGTTAGCGCTGGAACAGGAGGCACACTGATGAATAATTCCTCAGCAGAGGACATCATCCTGCGCACACATGCCATCTCAATGCTATTTCCCGGCACGATTGCGCTGGACAGCGTGGATTATCAGGTGTGGCGCGGTAAGGTCAACGTGATTATTGGCGAAAACGGTGCGGGGAAATCCACGCTGATGAAGATCCTCGCCGGTGTTCAGCAGCCCAGCAGCGGCGAGATGACGCTCAATGGCAACCCTGTTCGCTTCGCCAATACCCGGGACGCCGCGGCGCACGGGATTGGTATGGTGCATCAGGAACTTAACCTGTTTGAGAATCTCACCGTCGCGGAAAATATTTTCCTTGGCCGGGAGATCCAAAAAGGCATGACCCCCATTGATGAGGCCGAACAGGAGAAGCGTACTGCGGAGCTGCTAACCCGACTCGATCAGCCCATTTCACCCCGCGATCTGGTCGGCAATCTCAAAGTTGGACAGCAACAGCTGGTTGAAATCGCCAAAGCGTTGGCGGAGGACGCTGACATTCTAATCCTCGACGAACCCACCTCGGCGCTGAGTAAAACCGAAGTCGAGATCCTGTTTCGCGTGATTCGCGAACTGACTCGCCAGGGCGTTTCGATAATCTACATCTCTCATCGACTCGAAGAATTGATGGCGATTGGCGATGTGATCACCATTTTACGCGATGGCAAATTCCAGGCCGAAGCCAGAGTTAGCGATATCGATGTGCCGTGGATTGTGCGTGAAATGCTGGGCAGCGACCCGGTGAGTAATTTTCTTGAGCCAGGTCGCACGTTCGGCGCGCCGGTTCTCGAAGCGGAACATATTACCTGCGTCAATGCCGCTGGCAATGCGGTGGTCAACGACGTCACCTTTAACGTCCACGCGGGCGAAATTGTCGGTATCTATGGACTGATGGGGGCCGGAAGAACCGAATTGTTCGAGTGCTTGCTGGGTACTGAGCGCAACTACCTCGGTAAACTGTGGCTCGACAGCAAGCCAGTTCCACAGCGCTTAACCACCGCCGACCGCATTCGTATGGGAATGAGTCTGGTACCGGAAGATCGCAAGCGCACAGGCATTTTTCCCATTTCTTCGGTTGCCAGCAATCTGACTATTGCCAGCCTGTGGCGTCGCCTGCAGCGCGGTTTTGCCATCGCCCGCAAAGATGAGGAGGCCGTCGTCGCCAGCACAATTGGTAATCTGTCGATCAAAGTGTCCTCACCGGATGTTGAAATCCAGGCTCTGAGCGGGGGTAACCAGCAGAAAGTGGTGATTGGCCGCTCCCTACTTACCAATCCCAAAATTCTGTTCCTTGATGAGCCCACACGCGGCATTGACGTTGGCGCGAAGGCCGATGTGTTTCGTATGATGGTACAGCTCTCACAACAGGGTATTGCCGTTGTCTTCTCCACCTCGGATTTAAAAGAAATTATGGCGGTATCTGACCGCATTCTGGTGATGTCTGGCGGCAAGCTCACGGCCGATATTATTCGCGATCGTGCCGAAGAATCGGCGCTGGTCACCGCAAGTGCTCAGGGGTTCTGACATGAAAACACTACAATCTGCCGTCGTCGCACCGCGAGCCGGTGTCACCTTCTCGCGGGAAAATATCCTGCTGCTGATCCTGAAATTACGTACCTTTATTGCGCTGTTTCTGATCGTCGGATTTTTTGCCTTCACCGTCCCCGGTTTCCTCTCTGGCGGCAGCATGGTCATTATGATCAAGCACATCGCCATTAACGCGTTTCTGGCGCTGGGAATCACCTTCGTCATTATTACTGCCGGCATTGATCTCTCGATTGGCGCTACGCTTGGGCTGTGCGGCATGATTGCCGGATGGCTGATCACCAAAGGCATTGTATTACCCATGTTTGGCATCGCTATCTTCCCCAGCGTCTGGGTGATTGTACCTGTCGTACTGCTGATTGGCGGATTGATTGGCGCAGCAAATGGCTGGATTATTACGCGCTATAACGTCGCACCTTTTATTTGTACGCTGGGCACCATGTACGTATTGCGCGGCGCGGCGATGCTGACCTCTGACGGACAAACATTCCCCGGGCTTTCCGGCAATCCACAGTTGGGTAACACCGGTTTTGATGAAATTGGCGCGGGAACTCTGTTTGGTATTCCGTGGGCCATCTGGATGATGATTGTGCTAGCGCTGGTTATTGCCTACGTTGCCCGCCGTCTGCCCTTTGGCCGCCACGTGTACGCTATCGGCGATAACGAACGCGCTGCTGAACTGTCCGGGGTAAAAGTGAGGCAGGTAAAAATCTGGGTGTACACCCTGTCCGGACTATGCGCTGCAATTGCCGGAATAGTTGTTTCAGCACAACTTTCCGCCAGTCATCCGGCCAATGGTACAGCATTTGAGATGAACGCCATTGCCGCCGTTGTACTTGGTGGTACGTCGCTGGCCGGTGGTCGAGGCACCATCTTAGGCACGTTGATTGGCGCTTTCGTTATCGGTTTTCTGGCCGATGGTCTGGTGATGATGGGCGTCAGCGAATTCTGGCAAATGGTGATTAAGGGCATCGTGATTATTGTCGCGGTCATTATCGACCAGATGCAAAACCGGATGCAGCAAAAAGCCGCAGTGGTTGCGCAAAAGGCGGCGCTGGAAAGTCAGTAGCCCTGAAATTACGCCTGATGGCGCTGCGCTTATCAGGCGTAGGTCGTGTATGACATATGGGCCTGATAATGCACCGCCATCCGGCAGTGGGGAAATTTTATTTCATGACGGCTTCAGCCTGCCCTGCCGAAACCTTATCATCCAGTTTAAACATCATCAGCAACCCCAAACTAATGGCATGGAAAATGGCAGGAATCCCGGCAATTAAGAACATAATCGCCGTCATCGTTTCCGATGACACCGCCTCACCCGCTTTGTAACCGCTAAGGGAGAGCACTAGCCCAACCATCCCACCCGCCAGTGCCAGACCAACCTTCATCGAAAAGAGCGTACCGGCAGCGACAGCCCCAGACATTCTGACGCCGGATTTGTCTTCACAATAGTCGGCACAATCAGAAGGCAGCGCCCAGGCAGTAATCGAGCCAAGTTCAGCCATCAATACCGACAGCACCAGTAGAACACATGCCAGTGAGATTTGTTCAGGGTTAACGAAATAGAGACATAATGCCGCCACGCCACCGCCCAGTTGCGCCACCTTCAGCGTACCTAATTTCGAGAGCTTGTTGCGCTTAATCAGTTGAATAGCAATCATCGGCGCAATGATCCCCGCAATCGCTGTGGCCGAAAGCAGACCAGAAACAAAGCCATCCCCACGATTCAGGAAATACTTCACAAAATAAATAGTCACACTGCCTTTAATTACAAAAGCAATGGAGCTGGTAATTTTGAACAGATAGAAAACAACCACCGGTTTCGCTTTCAGCATAATTCCCAGTTGTTTGGTAAACGGGACTTTATCGGTCTCCACGCTAACCTGATATCGCTCCTTTGTTCCCCAGAAACAGAGCAGCATAAACGCCGTGGCCAGCACGGCAATAAAGCTCATCGCCATCATGTAGGCGCGTGCTTCATCGGTTTTTCCATACCAGGCGACGAAAATCGGCACTACCATTGAGCAGATAAGAAAGGCCATCTTAGCCAGTGGGAAACGCCAGGAGTTGGCGCTTAAACGATCCATGGGATCGGCGGTGAGTGTCGTCAACAACGCCACATACGGCACTACCGTGGAGGCATACATCAGGATCAGAAATAGATAGGTAATCACTGCATAGACTAGCTTTCCAGTGGGTGAAAAGTCCGGCGCCAGAAAGACTAAAAAACAGGAAATACCGTAAGGGATCGCCAACCAGAGCAAAAAAGGACGATACGAGCCGTGCTTTGTCCGCGTGCGATCGGAGATATTACCGATAAATGGATCATAGAAGGCATCAACCAGACGGGCAACAATAAACAATATCCCCATCGCCGCTGCCGAAATCCCTAAAACATCGGTATAAAAATAGGGCAAAAACATCATCGTCATCCCAAGAAAAATGTTCGCTGACGAATCACCTAACCCATAACAGATCTTCTCTTTGATACTCAATTTATGCTGTTGCTTCATGAGAAACCCTCTTTATAAATATATATTCATTATCGAATTACTATTCACGCAAAGGTTAAGCCCACGAATTTAGCGCTGGCAAGTGGTTAGTCGTGACATTGTTACCAGTATCACAATTAACCTCATTCTTTTGCTCCTAAGCGCGCCGTCATCTAGTGGCGAAATGTCATCTTATTAATAAACAAGACGTTTATGCTGGCTGGCCGTTTCTCTCGTCATTCAGATAACGCTTACTCCTTTCAGTCTCACAGTAAAAACCTCACAGTAATCAGCAGAAATGGCGGCGTTTTTGTGATCGCATGCTCATTTTTTCGCCTTGACAGTGGAATGTTAACGGTAACCTCCCTTACTCTCATCGTGAATATAAAATCATAATGGAATATATATTCCAAAGGAGAGGTGCTATGAGCGAACAAAGTATTGCCCTGTGGGGGCGGTTTGAGTATCAGGTCACGGACGTTGACGATCCTCGCCATTTTACCGACACCGAGCTATCAGCCACCTTTACCTGCGGCGAAGAATCCCGCACGGTTTGGGGCTTTTACAACGGTAACGGTCAGTTCATACTGCGCTTTATGCCGGATATCCCCGGCGTCTGGCACTATCGCATCAGATCAAATATTCCTTCGCAGTCCCCTGTCGAAGGAACGTTTACCTGCGTCCCTGAAACACAGTTAACCGGCCCGGTACAGCGTGATGGCGACGGGCACTTCCGCTATGCCAATGGCAACGCGTTTTATCCTTTTGGCACCACGGCCTACGTCTGGAATTACCAACCGGACGATATACAGCAACAAACGCTGGCATCGCTGGCGGCGAGTCCGTTCAATAAAATCCGCATGTGCGTATTTCCTAAACACTATCGCTACAATCTGCAGGAACCGATGCGCTTCCCCTTTCCGGGTACCCTCGACCAGGGATTTGATTTTACCCGCTTCGATACCACCTTTTTTGCCCAGTTGGAGAGTCAAATACAAAAGCTGGATGAACTGAATATTGAGGTGGATTTGATCCTCTTTCATCCGTACGACCGCTGGGGATTTTCCGCCATGTCGCAGGAGACCGATCGCCGCTATCTCCGCTACGTGGTGGCACGCCTCGCATCGTTTAAAAATATTTGGTGGTCGCTGGCCAATGAGTTCGACCTGCTGAAAGAAAAACCGATGTCTTTCTGGGATGCCGCCATAGCGCAAATCAAACGCGAGGATCCCTCTTCGCACATGATCTCCATTCATAACTGGCACAACCCGCCGATCCACTACCGCTCAAATGCGCACTGGTACGATCATCACAATCCCGCGCTCACCCACGCCAGCATCCAGCACCACGATATGCACTTTGTCCCGGAATGGCGGCAGACATTTGCCAAACCCATTGTCATTGACGAATGCTGCTATGAAGGCAATGTCGATCTCGGCTGGGGCAATATCACCGGAGAAAAAATGACTGCATTGTTCTGGCATGGCGTAATACTCGGCGGCTATGTCACTCACGGCGAAACATACCTGAATGAAGATGAGATTATTTGGTGGTCACATGGCGGCACGCTCAAAGGAACAAGCATCCCGCGCATCGCTTTTTTGCGCAACATCCTTGAGGAAGGACAAGCCAAACGCCTGACACCGCTCCCGTGGGGTAGCCACTGGGATACGTCGATGGGGATAAGCTGCGAGGGCAACTGGGGACTGTTCTATTTTGGCGATCATTGCCCTGCCTACAAGATGATGACTATGTTGCCGGAGAATACGACGTGGAAGGTCGATATCATTGATACCTGGGCCATGACGATCACGCCGGTTGCGGGGGTTATTCAACACGGTGACAAGCTGGATCTACCGGCTAAGCCATGGATTGCTCTACGCTTAATAAAACTCTGATAACTACAGCCAGCCCCAGGGGCTGGCGATAACTTGACTCACCGCGGCGTCACCCTTTGACCAGATTGCGCGCTGTCGGGTAGTCGGTGATCAGTACGTCGATATAATTCCCCTGCAGCGCGCCACGGATCGCATTCTGTTTTTCTACCCCGCCCGCCAGCGCTATCACATGGTTGCAGTCGCGGATCTGCGCCAGCTCCATGCCGATAACCGGGTCTTCCTCATGGCTGAGTACCGGATTGCCCGCCGCGTCGTAATAATGCAGACAGATATCCCCGACCGCGCCGCGTTCGGCCAGCAGTCGCAGCATCTCTTCGTTGTAATAGTTTCCTGAATTTTTCAGCAATTGAGAAGGTTCCAGCTCCCCGATGCCGACAATCGCCACATCCACTTCAGCAAATTTTTCGACGACCGCCGCCACGTCCGGGCTGTTAACCAGCCGAGAACGTTCTTCCACCGAATGCTCAATACTTTGCGAAGGCAACAGCCAGGCCGGGCAGCCGAGGTGTGCCGCCAGCTGTTGCGTCAGAATCGTGGCCTGCACGTTGCCGTTTGGCCCCACGCCACCCAGTAATTGGATCACGCCTGCCGCCCGGATATTTTGCGGGTGCATTTCATCAACCATGCAGCGAATGGTACTACTCCAGGAGGAAATACCGACCAGGTCTTCGGCACGCAGACGAGTTTCAACGTAATGTGCCGCCGCACTGCCAATGGCATGCTTAATTTGCGTACTACTGGGGCTGTCGCCAACATCCACGACAATCGCCTGGCGCAGACCAAACCGCTCTTCAATGGCTTTTTCCAGCTCGACAAAGATATTAGTCGGCTGTACGACGGTGATTTTCACCAGCCCTTCTTTCTGACAACGCGTCAAGGCACGGGAGACAAAGGACTGCGACAAATGCAGCAGCGTGGCGATTTCAGACTGTTTTTTATTTTCGGCGTAGTAAAGTGTGGCAATCTTAACCAGCAACCGCT
Source organism: Citrobacter sp. Cpo012 (assembly GCF_030333015.1). Lineage (NCBI taxonomy): Bacteria > Pseudomonadati > Pseudomonadota > Gammaproteobacteria > Enterobacterales > Enterobacteriaceae > Citrobacter > Citrobacter sp. Cpo012. The sequence continues at coordinate 426,462 of NZ_JAOWGR010000043.1, forward strand.
GTTCATCCTGCTTTGACATAACATTCCCCCTGGTAAACTGCCTGTTATTTTTATTCATACCTGAATAGATAACAAGTCGTCTGCGCCTTTCCGGTTATCGCGTTAGTGTGATCCTTTTCTCTTTTCGCCAAAATTTGCTGCTATAAGGCGTAGACAAACCCTCAGACAAGGCATATCTTTAATCATGAATAATAAATCAGTAGTGAATATTTATTCTAACCGATAACGACCAACTGTTTTAGCTGCATATTACGCAGTGGATAGCGAGACAGTTGCACTACTGCACCCACATGGAATATTTATTCACTAAGGATTAAACATTCAAGAGGTGTCTTATGAATCCGTTTTCGCTCTCAATACCAGAGCTAGTCAAGAAAGCACGTGCGGTACGTCGTCGCATTATCGTGTTGAATGCAGAAAGCCCGGCGGGGGGACATACCGGCGCTGACCTGTCGCAGGTCGAACTGCTGACAGCACTCTATTTTCGCATCCTGAATTGCTCACCAGAGCTTATAGCAAGCGATGAGCGCGACATCTACATCCAGTCGAAAGGTCATGCAGTGGGCGGTTACTACTGCGTGCTGGCTGAGGCTGGTTTTATTCCCGTGGACTGGCTGGCGACCTATCAGCACGCCGATTCACACCTGCCGGGCCATCCGGTGAAACACAAAACGCCAGGGATCGAACTGAATACCGGAGCGCTCGGTCACGGTCTGCCGGTCGCCGTGGGCATTGCGCTGGCAGCCAAACGTAACAACAGCAAGCGCCGGGTGTTTGTCGTTACCGGTGATGGTGAACTGGCAGAAGGAAGCAACTGGGAAGCCGCACTGGTCGCCGCCCACTACAAGCTGGATAACCTGATTATCATCAACGACAAAAATAACCTCCAACTTGCCGGCGCAACCAAAGAGATCATGAACACCGATCCACTGGATGAGAAATGGCGCGCCTTCGGTATGCAGGTCACAGAGTGCCGCGGTAATGATATGAGTGATGTGGTGCGCACGCTGGAAGGGTTAACCCCGGAAGGTAAACCGCACGTCGTCATTGCCCACACCACCAAAGGGGCCGGGATCTCCTTTATTCAAGGCCGCCCGGAATGGCACCACCGCGTGCCAAAAGGGGAAGAAGTTGAACTGGCGCTGGAGGAACTGAAAGATGCGTAATAGTGAACACCTCGCCACCGTGATGGTGAATACCTTAATTGCCGCGGTCGAGCGCGGAATGGACGTTGTACCCGTCGTTGCTGACTCAACGTCTACGGCGAAAATCGCCCCGTTTATGAAGGAATTTCCCGGTCGTCTGGTCAACGTGGGTATCGCCGAACAGACGCTGGTTGGCGCCGCCGCCGGCCTGGCGCTGGGGGGCAAAATCGCTGTCACATGTAATGCCGCTCCGTTCCTTATTTCGCGGGCCAATGAGCAAATCAAAGTCGACATTTGCTACAACAACACCAACGTGAAGCTGATCGGCCTGAACGCGGGCGCCAGCTACGGCCCCCTCGCCAGCACACATCACAGTATTGATGACATTTCCGTTCTGCGCGGTTTTGGCAATATTGAAATTTACGCCCCGTCCTGCCCAGTGGAATGCCGGCAGATTATCGACTATGCCTTAAGCCACGTCGGCCCGGTTTATGTTCGCCTCGACGGAAAAGCCTTACCGGAACTACACGACGAAAATTACCAGTTCACTCCGGGTAATATCGATATTCTGCGGAAAGGAAAAGATGTCGCTCTGGTCGCGATGGGCTCAACCGTCCATGAAATTGTCGAGGCTGCCACAGTGCTGGAACAGGCGGGTATTGATGCAAGCGTAATCAGTGTACCGTCAATTCGTCCCTGCAATACCCAACAACTGTTGGCGGCATTAGCCCACTGCAAGGCCGTGGTCAGTGTGGAAGAACATAACATTAATGGCGGCGTGGGAAGCCTGGTGGCCGAGGTACTGGCAGAAGCTGGCTGTGCCATTCCGCTGCGCCGACTCGGCATTGGCGATGGTCAATATGCCATCGCGGCCGATCGCGCGGCAACGCGTGCCCGCCACGAAATTGACGCCGCTGGCGTCGTGAAAAACGCCGCCGCGCTGTTGCAGCACCACACGATAAAACAATAACAACAGAACACTTACTGGAGAAAGCGATGTCACGAATTCCTCAACAGTTGACCATGGCGGTGATTATTGGCAATCGGGGATTTTTCCCAAGCTATCTGGTTGCTGAAGCCCGCGAACAAGCCAGCGTGCTCTTTGCGCGACTGGGCATTAAAACCATTATGCTCGACGATACGCAAACGGAACTCGGTGGGGTAGAAACCCGCCAGGATGCGAAAGTGTGCGCCGAACTTTTCCGCGCTCACCGCGACGACATTCACGGCGTGGTCGTGCTGTTGCCGAACTTTGGCGATGAAAAAGCAATAGCGGAAACGCTGCGCCTGTCTGGCCTGAATGTCCCGGTACTGGTTCAGGCGCAGGAAGATAACCTTGATAAAATGGGGCTTGCCACCCGCCGTGACAGCTTCTGTGGAAAAATCTCCCTGTGCAATAACCTGCGTCAGTACGGCATTCCATTTACGCTCACCACCCAGCATGTCTGCGATCTGGCCGGTGAGGTTTTTGCTCAGGATCTGAAACGTTTCGAACAGATTTGCCGTGTTGTCAGCAGTATGCGTGGCGTACGCGTCGGCGCTATCGGTGCTCGCCCGGCTGGATTCAATACCGTTCGCTACAGCGAAAAATTACTCGAAAGACTGGGTATCGCCGTTGAAACGCTGGATCTGTCTGAAGTCTTTACCCGCATCAAATGTCTGCGCGATGACGATATCCGTGTGGATGAAAAACGTCGTCTGCTGCTGGATAACGCCGATGCCAGCGCCATTCCCACCGACAAACTCGTCACAATGGCAAAACTATTTGTCGTCATCAGCGAATGGGTCATCGCTAACGATATAGATACCACTGCGATCCAGTGCTGGACTTCGCTGCAGGAAAATTTAGGCATCAACGTATGCTCAATCATGAGCGTGATGTCCGGGCAGTTAATGCCCAGCGCATGCGAAGTGGATGTGATGGGCGCGCTGTCAATGTACGCCCTCGCCAGCAGTAATTTAAGCCCGGCTTCCATTGCCGACTGGAATAACAATTTCGGCGACGATCGTGATAAATGTGTGCTTTTTCACTGCGGAAACTTTGCATCAGCCAGTCTGGAGAGCCCCAAAATGGGTACAGCGGACATCATCGGTACCACCGTTGGGAAAGAGAACACCTGCGGTGCAGTACATGGACGCATGAAAAGCGGCACACTGACCTATTTCCGCCTGAGCACCGACGATTTAACCGGTGAAATCAAAGCGTACGTCGGAGAAGGCCAATCGGTAGACGATCCGCTGGATACGGTTGGCTGTCGTGCAGTAATCCAGGTGCCGCATCTGGAGAATTTACTGGCGTGGATCTGTCGTAACGGTTTTGAACATCACGTGGCAATGAACCATTCCGCCAGCGCCGAGGTGCTGCATGAAGCCTTCACCCGCTATCTCGGGGTGGATACGTTGTTCCATCGCTAATACTCAGGGAAACAGAGAGGCTGGAGAAAACGATGTCAGCAACGAAAGACATTATTATTGCGCTTGATGAAGGCACCACCAATGCCAAAGCCGTTGCGCTGGACGGTCGGGGAAATGTGGTCGCGAAGTTCTCCCGCGCGCTGGCGATCCACACGCCTCGCGAAGGCTGGGTTGAACAGTCCGGCGACGCGCTGCTGGAGGCCTCTCTGGCTGTAATGGCGCAAGCAGTTGCCGCCGTAGGTACGCAGCGGGTGGCGGCGCTGGCGATCAGTAATCAGCGAGAAACGGCAATCGGCTGGTATCGCGCAAGCGGGCGTCCGCTCGGCCCCGCCATTACCTGGCAATGCTCGCGCACGGCTGACTTTTGCCGGGCGTTGCGCGAGCAAGGTCATGAGGCGAAAATAAAATCCATCACCGGATTGCCCGTCGCCCCGCTCTTTTCCGCCTCTAAAATGCGCTGGCTTCTGGAGTCCGTCCCCAACGGCATGGCGCTCGCGCAGCAAGGCGAAATTTGCCTCGGCACTATCGATAGCTGGTTACTGTGGAATCTTACTGGCGGTGCGGCGTTTCGTTGTGACGCCTCCAACGCTTCGCGCACGCAGTTGCTCAATCTACATAGCGGCCAATGGGATAGCGAGATGCTGGCGCTGTTTGGTATCCCGCAACAGGCGCTGCCAGAAGTTTGCCCTTCCAGTCATCATTTTGGCGTGACGAAAGGCCTGGCGACCATCCCCGATGGGATCCCCATTCTGGCGATGATTGGCGATTCTCATGCCGCGCTCTTTGCCCACGGGTTAGGTGCTGAAGGTTGTGTTAAAGCGACCTATGGCACCGGCTCATCGGTGATGGCTCCGGTATCTTCAACGCAGTCTGCGGTGAATGCGCTGGCAACAACTATTGCCTGGCATGATGGCGATACCCGGGTCTATGGTCTGGAAGGCAATATTCCCCATACCGGCGATGCTGTGGCCTGGATGGCCGACAGTACCGGCTTAAGCGAACTGCCGGAGGAGCAACTGTTACATGAACTCAATACTCTGCCCGCCACGGTCGACTCGACGCTGGGCGTCTATTTTGTTCCGGCACTTACCGGGCTGGGCGCACCCTGGTGGGATGAAAGCGCCCGGGGGTTAATTCATGGCCTCAGCCGCGGCGTGAAACGCGCGCATCTGGTGCGCGCCGCGCTGGAGTCTATTACCTATCAAATTGCCGATGTGGTGCAAGCGATGCACCAGCACAGCGGTTTCAGCCTCAGCGCGCTGATGGTTGATGGCGGGCCGACAAAAAATGATTGGCTGATGCAGTACCAGTCCGATCTGCTGGGTTGCCCGGTTATGCGCAGCGACATTCCCGAGCTTTCAGCCATTGGCGCCGGGCTGCTGGCACGCAAGGCGCTGCTCGGTACAGAAACCGCTCAGCTACGCCATTTTTTGCCCGACCACATATCATTTCAGCCAAACGCAGAGCGTCACGGTCGATTGCAAAAACGCTGGCACGAGTGGCAAAGCGCCGTTGAGCGTACGCGCTGGCAAACACCTTAGCGAGTCAGCAATCATGATAAATCCGCCCGCAGCCACGACTGAGTGCGGGCGCTAATCGCGAACAAACTCACCAATCGCCAGATAGGTGGCTTTAGCTTCCTGCTGGACTTTGTCCTCCAGCATCAGATAAGCATGCGTCATCCCAGGAAAGTGAACATGCTGAACGGGTATCCTCTCAGCTTGCAGTCTGGCGACAAAAGCAAAATCTTCATCCCGCAACGGATCCAGCCCACCACTGACTACCAGAGTGGGTGGAAAATCCTGGCTCAACGGCAGGTAAAGCGGAGACGTCTGTTTACGATCTTCTTCATTGCGGAAATATTGCTGAAAATACCAGCGTATTTTGCTTTCATCCAGTAGCTTTCCGGTACCGTTCTCCTGCACCGACGGCCAGTTCAGCGTGTAGTCCAGGCTCGGATAAATCAGCACCAGGCGATGAATAAATCCTGGCTGCTCGCGGGAAAAGTAGGCCGCCAGCGTCGCGCTAAATGCGCCGCCACCGCTGTCGCCGATAAGCGTGAGTTGGCGAGTGTAAGGAATATGCTGACTGTCGAGCAGCGACCAGACGTTTTCTATTACGGCTTTAGCATCGGAAAGACCAGCCGGATACGGGTTTTCTGGCGCAAGTCGATAATCAACCGACACAACGATATTTCCTGTCGCCATCGCCAGATGACGGGCAACCGGGTCATACACTTCCACCGAACCGCTCAGATACCCACCGCCATGGATAAACACCACCACCTTCGGCTCTCCGGTCAGTGCCGGTCGATAAATCCGTACCGGGATGCGACGCTCTCCGGTATCCACTTCCGTATTGATAATCGCCGCCATCGGTTCTGAGGTGGACACATTTGCTTTTGTCAGTGCTGCTAACCCTGCTCTTGAGCTGAGCGTGTCGTAGCAAAGGTTGGGATTGCGAGGTTGTGCTGCGAGTAAATCAGCCAGAAGCGCGGGCGGTGTTTGCGTCAGCGAGCCATGTTCCTGTTGCCAGCGCTGTTGATAACCTTGCTGTTGCGTCTGCACAGTCTCAACGTTGGCAGTCTCACAGGAAAAGCACTCTGCCATCGACTGGCGTTGCCGTCCGTTTTCATCAAAGTTCTCTGCGGCCAACCAGCGCTGTAACACGGTGTCACACTGGGGCCATTCGCTATCAATCATTGATAACCAGTCGCTGTCGCGATTACGCCCCTTGCGCACAATCTTCTGGCGAAAGCGACCTTCGAAGATAAACCCAAGGCGTTCCGCTGCCCGTCGAGAAGCGGTGTTCAGAGAATCGCATTTCCACTCCACGCGACGATAGCCCAACGCAAATGCCTGGCGTAACAGCAGCCAGATGCTTTCGGTGCCGAGAACCGTATTTTTCATACGCGGTGACCAGGTCACATGACCAATTTCGACCGAACCGTGCTCTCGTTCAATCGCCATAAAGCACACCAGTCCGACAGCTCGTCCTGAACGCTGTTCAATGACGGCATAGGGAACGAGAGATGCATCCGAGGATTTACCCTGCACCCAGCAAACTGCGGCCTCAACGCTTGTGGGGCGAGAGCTTGCAAGCCAGGTCCAGTCGCGATCGTCCGGCGCCTGCGCGTAGGCATCAAACAGATCGGCGGCATGGCTGTCGGCATCCAGGGGAACCAGTCGACAATATTGCCCTATCAGCGTTTCCCGTGGCAGTACGGCAGCGCCATTCCAGTCCGGCACGACATCGCCGACGGTTTGCCCATAAAGATTTATTTCCGGCACGATTCAACCCCAGTAGCGAAGTAAAAAATAGTTATAACACTGGCCATTACGCCTTCAAAGCGTCGCAAGGGTGATTTTGACGACGAACAGAAAATCATCAGTCCTTCTATACTGATTAAAAATCAACGCGGAAGAGAGCCTTATGCCACTACCTGATTTTCATGTTTCCGACCCTTTTACGTTAGGCATTGAACTGGAAATGCAGGTGGTCAATCCGCCAGGTTACGACCTGAGTCAGGATTCTTCCCGGCTGATTGACGCCGTAAAACCGCAGCTCACCGCCGGAGAAGTGAAGCACGATATCACCGAAAGTATGCTGGAGATGGCGACCGGAGTTTGCCGAGATATCGACCAGGCTGATGCTGAATTGTCCGCTATGCAGCAGATAATTATGCGAGTTGCTGCAGAGCATCACCTCGCCATTTGTGGCGGTGGCACACATCCATTTCAAAAATGGCAACGTCAGGAAGTCTGCGATGACGAACGCTATCGGCGCAACCTGGAAAATTTTGGCTATCTTATCCAGCAAGCGACGGTGTTTGGCCAGCATGTGCATATCGGCTGCGCAAACGGCGATGATGCCATTTACCTGCTACACGGCCTGTCGCGATTTGTTCCCCATTTTATTGCGCTCTCGGCCGCCTCACCTTATATGCAGACGTCTGACACGCGGTTTGCCTGCGCGCGCCTGAATATTTTCTCCGGATTTCCCGATAATGGCCCGATGCCATGGGTGAATAACTGGCAGGAATTCGAGGGGCTATTCCGTCGACTGGCTTACACCAGCATGATTGATAGTATTAAAGATTTACACTGGGATATCCGCCCCAGCCCGCACTTTGGCACGGTAGAGGTTCGGGTCATGGATACGCCGCTGACCCTTGATCATGCGGTCAATATGGCAGGACTTATTCAGGCTACCGCCCACTGGTTACTCACCAAACGTCCATTCATGCACCAGGAGCGTGATTACCTGTTGTATAAATTCAATCGTTTTCAGGCCTGTCGCTTTGGTATGGCGGGAATCGTCACCGACGTCAATACCGGCGACGGCTGCCGCCTGTCAGAAGACACATTGCGACTCCTGGAGAATATCGCTACCTCTGCAGATAAAGTAGGCGCAACCAGCGCGATTGAAGCCTTACGCCTACAGGTTAAACATGGTCATGACGAAGCACAGAATATGCGTGATTTCGTGGCGGAAGGGGGATCGTTGAGTGGTCTGGTGAAAAAGCATTGTGAGATTTGGGCGGGGTTGTAAGCGTGGGTATTTGCGTTGCCCGCTGAGATCCCGGACAATGGTTTTTTAACTCAAGTTTAACAATGCCATGAAACACCCGCTTGAATCACTGATGACTGTCGCAGGGATCCTGCTACTGGCTTTTTTGTCTTGCCTGCTGCTACCCGCCCCCTCGCTTGGCCTGGTGCTGGCGCAAAAACTCGTCGCCATTTTTCATCTGATGGATCTCAATCAGTTTTATACTTTGCTGTTTTGCCTGTGGTTTTTACTGCTGGGCGTGATTGAATATTTGGTGCTGCGCTTCATCTGGCGGCGCTGGTTCTCGCTGGCGGATTAGGCCCGCGAGAACCCTCTGCTGTTAATGCGTTCGGCTATGATTTTCTTTGCGATAAGCTCCCGGCGGCTGGCTGAACGTACGGGTGAAAATACGCGTAAAGGTCTGCTGCGAATCGAATCCGTATTTCAAACAGATGTCGTACACTTTCTGATCGGTATCGCGTAGATCGCGCGCCGCCAACAGCAGCTTGCGCTCGCGGATGTAACGCCCAAGACTTTCGCCTTTGTACTGCATAAAAAGACGCTGCAGGTGCCATTTGGAATATCCCGCATGGCGTGCAATATCATCAATGCGCAATGGTTGATTCAAATTATCATCAATCCATTCAACAATCGTATCAATTACCTGAGCAGAAATCGTCATCATGCTCTCCCCTGTATTCATTGAGTCACCTGTTGCCACCAGGCCGTAAACGGTTGGTCCGGTTCGGACAGTATTACCGGTTCACCCAGCATTGGCGTCAGCAGTCGGTAATCCTGATGACGGCTGGCAAGCGCCAGTCGTTTGTAAGGATCATCCCAGGTATGTTTTGCCAGAACGAAACGGCCGGCATGCCCTGGCAACACGGCTTTCGCATGCAGATCTGCCGCGGCCTGAGCCGTCTCTTCCGGCATCATGTGAATAAACTTCCAGTCCTGGTCATACTGACCGTTCTCCATAATCGCCAAATCGACAGAGCCAAACTGCTCGCCGATGGCTTTAAAATGCGGTCCATAGCCGGAATCGCCGCTGTAATAAACGTTCTGCTCCGGCGTTTCGAACATGAAGCTCGCCCATAGCGTTTGGTTGCGTTTGATACCGCGCCCCGAGAAATGACGGGCGGGCAGCACATGAACGATCAGCGAATCCGTCACTCTGACGGACTGATTCCAGTCCCGTTCTTCGATTATCTCGCTGCGCATCCCCCAGTAACGCAGATGCGACCCGACGCCAAGCGGCGTAATCACCCGCTTAATTTTCGGCATTAGCGCCTTGATAGTGGCGAGATCCAGATGGTCATAGTGATCGTGCGAGATGATGAGCAGGTCTATCTCCGGCATCGTCTGTGCGGTCCACGGATAATCACCGGCAAAGGCCTTGTTCAGGAACGAAAACGGTGCGGCATAATTGCTGAAAACCGGATCAATCAGGATACGTTGACCCGCCAGCTGTAAATACCACGAAGAATGGCCCAGCCAGACCAGGGTATCCTGCTGCGGCGAAAGCCCGGCGAGATCGGTCGCGACCATAGGTAACGGTTGTGCTGGTCGTGCATTTTCACGCTTAGCGACCAGAAACTCCCACCAGGCCGCCAGCATGCCTTTGTTGCCGGTATAGCCCGGTGTCGGCACCTGGTTATGAAACTGTCCATCACGATAGTGCGGTGACTGTTCAACCTGACTCAGTTGTGCCCCTTGCGGCGCCTGACCAAACCCGGCATTGAGTACAAACGGTAAACTTGCAGCTGCAGCAATAAGCATAATAACAACCACACAAACTGTGAGACGCTTCATATCCTGACCTTAAACGCGCCCCCTTTCCGCTGGTTTGCGCGACTGACTCTTGATTATGAGTGAGTAAGCACTCATTATAGAAATCGAAAGTTCTCCGTCAAGATGATTTTCAATCTTTGACATTCGCCGTTGCGGCGCAGCAAACGCCGTGATTCAATCATGTTTTTTACAGACTTAAGGGTAAAGTGTAGTGGCTCGTCCGAAGAGTGAAGACAAAAAACTGGCATTACTGGAAGCTGCAACCACAGCATTTGCACAATCAGGTGTTGCGGCTTCGACCGCCGTGATAGCCCGTAAGGCAGGGGTTGCGGAGGGAACGTTGTTTCGCTATTTCGCGACCAAAGATGATTTGATCAACGAGCTTTACCTCTTTTTGAAGCAAGACCTTTGTCAGTCGATGATGGCAAACCTGGATCGTTCAGTGACCGATGCCAAAACCATGACTCACTACATCTGGAACAGCTACATTAGCTGGGGCCTGAACCACACCTGCGGGCATCGCACGATTCGTCAGTTGGCCGTCAGCGAGAAAATAAGCAAGGAAACCGAACAACAGGCTGACGATATGTTCCCGGAACTGCGCGATCTTTGTCATCGTTCCGTACGACCCGAGTTTATGTCTGACGAATATCGCGCCTTTGGCGACGGGCTATTCCTTTCTCTGGCAGAAACCACCATGGAGTTCGCCGCCCGCGACGCTGCTCGCGCAAATGAATATATTTCGATGGGGTTTGAAGCCATGTGGCGCGCACTGACCCGCGAGGAACAATAATGGACGGCCAGACCCTTCCTGCCTGTGCGAAACGCCTTGCGCTCGAACTACCTTTTACCGAACACTGCTGGCCTTTCGGCCCGGAATACGATGTCTTCAAGGTTGGCGGTAAAATTTTTATGCTGGTCACGGAGCTTCGCGGACGGCCACTTATTAACCTGAAATCCGATCCGCAAAAATCACTGTTAAATCAGCAGATCTACCCCAGCATTAAGCCCGGCTATCACATGAATAAAAAGCACTGGATCTCGGTCTATCCTGGTGACGATATTACCGAGTCATTACTGGCAGAGCTGGTGAATGATTCCTGGCACCGCGTCGTCGACGGCTTGCCGAAACGGGATCAAAAACGCCTGCGTCCAGGTTGATTTATCGCTAACCCCGATAAGTGTTTTTGCATTTTCCTGTCTTATCTTTTTCCTGCTAACCCTGTACCCTGCTGAAACAAAACGCACCCGCAGGGTATGGAAAATCACCAGGAGTAGTTATGGATATTGTTTCTGTCGCCTTAAAACGTTACTCCACTAAGGCATTCGATCCGAATAAAAAACTGACCGCTGAGCAGGCCGAAAAATTAAAAACGCTGCTGCAGTTTAGCCCGTCCAGCACCAACTCTCAGCCATGGCACTTTATCGTCGCCAGCACTGACGAAGGTAAGGCGCGTGTGGCTAAATCCGCAGCCGGCGGCTTTGTATTCAACGAACGTAAAATGCTGGATGCTTCCCACGTTGTGGTGTTCTGCGCCAAAACGGCGATGGATGATGCATGGCTGGAACGCGTGGTGGATCAAGAAGAAAGCGATGGTCGTTTCGCCACGCCTGAAGCGAAAGCCGCAAACCACAAAGGCCGCACCTTCTTTGCCGACATGCATCGCAAAGAACTGAAAGATGACAACCACTGGATGGCAAAACAGGTGTACCTGAACGTCGGTAACTTCCTGCTGGGCGTTGCGGCGATGGGCCTGGATGCTGTGCCGATCGAAGGCTTTGATTCAGCTGTCATGGATGCAGAATTTGGCCTGAAAGAAAAAGGTTTCACCAGCGTAGTGGTGGTTCCTGTGGGTCATCACAGCGTAGAAGATTTCAACGCCGCGCTGCCGAAATCTCGTCTGCCGCTGGAAACGACGCTGACGGAAGTCTAATCCTCCGCATTTGCATAAGCTCCGCGCAGCGGTCATCATAGACCGCTGTTTATTAAGGAGACGTTATGCAGGAATTGATATCTCAGGTAGAAGAACTCGGCATTGAAATAAATCACACCACCTCATTGGTGATGATTTTTGGCATTATTTTTATCACCGCCATTATTGTTCACGTTATTTTGCACTGGGTGGTATTACGCGCATTTGAAAAGCGCGCCAGCGCCAGCTCCCGCCTGTGGCTACAAATCATCACGCAGAACAAGTTATTTCACCGGCTGGCATTCACCCTACAGGGTATCATTGTCAATATACAGGCCGCACTCTGGCTACAGAAAGGCAGCGAAGCCGCAGAAATATTGGTGAACTGCGCACAGTTGTGGATCATGATGTACGCCCTGCTGTCCCTGTTTTCCCTGCTGGACGTTATTCTCAATCTGTCGCAAAAACTCCCTGCCGCATCGCAATTGCCGCTAAAAGGCATATTTCAGGGCATCAAGCTAATCAGCGCAATCCTCGTCGGAATATTGATGATTTCCCTGCTGATTGGCCAGTCACCGGCAATACTGATAAGCGGTTTGGGTGCCATGGCCGCCGTGTTAATGCTGGTGTTTAAAGACCCTATTCTCGGTCTGGTGGCCGGAATACAGCTCTCCGCCAACGATATGTTAAAGCTTGGCGACTGGCTGGAAATGCCGAAATACGGCGCAGACGGTGCTGTTATCGATATTGGCTTAACCACCGTCAAAGTGCGCAACTGGGATAACACCATCACCACTATCCCCACCTGGTCCCTGGTATCAGACTCTTTTAAAAACTGGAGTGGGATGTCGGCTTCCGGTGGGCGGAGAATAAAGCGCAGCATCAGCATCGATGCCACCAGCATCCATTTTCTTGATGAGGATGAGCGCCAGCGTCTGTATAAAGCCCACCTGCTGAAACCGTATTTAACCGCACGTCACCAGGAAATTGACGAGTGGAATCAGCAGTTAGATGCGCCTGAATCGGTGTTGAATCACCGCCGGATGACCAATATTGGCACCTTCCGCGCTTATCTGAACGAGTATTTGCGTCATCATCCGCGTATTCGCAAAGATATGACGTTAATGGTGCGCCAGCTTGCGCCGGACGATCATGGTTTACCGATCGAAATTTATGCCTTTACCAATACGGTGGTCTGGCTGGAATATGAAAGTATTCAGGCTGATATCTTCGACCATATATTTGCCGTAGTCGAAGAGTTTGGCTTGCGCATTCATCAGTCGCCTACCGGAAACGATATTCGTGCGCTGTCTGGCGCGTTTCAGCGATAAAGCTCAGGTACTGGCGCGTGAAATATAGCGCCAGTCCATCATCACCCTTTCCGTCTGCGCGTCAGGATTTTCTATTTTATTCAGCAATAATCCTACCGCTTTGCGGCCTATATCCCGTGAGGGCTGCTCAATGGTCGAAAGCTGTGGAGAAACCATTTCTGCCAGTTCCGTACCGTCGAAACCAACAACGGCGATATCCTGCGGGATCTGTAATCCGGCATCGAAAATAGCGCGCATCGCACCAGCGGCTAGCGTGTCCGATACGGCAAACACCGCGTCGGGTTTCACCTCTGCGGCAAGTAGTGTTTTCATCGCCGCAATTCCTGCACTGGAACTTAATTCACTGGCATATTCCACAGCCTGATATTCAAGCGACAGCGCATGCAGCGCTGCTTTATAGCCGCGTTCGCGCAAACGAGCATATTTATAACTCAGGTCATGATTGATTAAGGCAATTCGTCGGTAGCCCTTATCCACCAGGTGAGATATTACCGACTGTGCGGCGTCAACATCGTTAATCCCCACGCAGGAAACCGCGCCTTTGTCAGCATATTCCGCGCACTGAACCCAGGGCGCATCGCCAATCAGCGTAGTCAGTTCCGGTAATTTGGAGAATGCATCCATGGTGATAATGCCATCGACGATTTTCCCCGACAGGAGCTTCAACGCCGATTTTGATCGGGCTGTATCCGAGCCGGAGTTACACAGTAAAATGCGATAGCCATTCTTCTCCGCCTCCTCTTCAATGCCTTTAACAACCTCTGCACAAAAAGGGTTGGCGATGTTGGAAACCATCACCAGAATCATCGAACTACGTGCCGTACGCAGCTGACGCGCCAGCAGGTTGGGCTGATAATTGCTTTCTTTAATAGCCTGTAGCACGCGCTCGCGATTTTTGGCTTTGACGGTATCACTGTGATTCAGCACACGCGATACCGTCGCCACCGACACACCGGCAAGCTGGGCGATTTTTTGAATAGACATAACGACGACACATCCTGCGGTTTACGCTTTGCGTTGAGGCTACCATAAAATCGCCGACTGGCGAACCGGATGCGTGTTTAGCGCTGTACTGATATCCAACGCTGCTGCTGATGGCTTTTTATAATTGCATCAATGATATACATCACATCCGCACCATCAGAAAAAGACGCAAATCGACGCTCCGCCGTCGCGGGCATTTTGCCTGCCAACACCGCCTGATAAAACTGCTGCATCATATTCTTGAACGCATCCGGCCAGCCTTCAATATGCCCACCCGGAAAGTGCGCACTGGCAGCTACATCAGCATTCATCAATCCAGGGTCGTCCGTCAGGATCTGGTTCGCCTGCTGACGATGCCCAACCCAAAGCTGTTGCGGCGTTTCCTGATCCCAGTGCAGTGAACAGTGGCTACCGTTAATTTCAAAGCTCAGGTGATTCTTGCGCCCTGCACTCACCTGCGAAACGCTAAAGCAGCCTTTGCTGCCATCATCAAAACGTACCAGCACCGATCCACGATCTTCCGTCGTAACCGCTTTATCCTCAAATTGCACATCAGCCGTTTGCTGGCCAAACGTAGCGTTACTGGCAATGCTGGCTTTACGTACCGGCCAGACGATAGCTAAATCGGCCATCACCTCGACAATACGTTTTCCAGTCACGAATTGCACCGTATCGCACCAGTGCGAACCGATATCCGCTACCGCCCGTGAATCGCCGCCCTGTGCGGCATCGACCCGCCAGTTGTAGTCAGTCTCCAGCAGCATCCAGTCCTGCAGGTAGCTCCCCTGTACGGCAAACAGACTACCCACGCTGCCGCTTCTGACCATACTGGCCGCCTGCTGCACCATTGCAAACTGGCGATAGACAAAGCTCACGCCGTGCACCACTCCAGCCTGCTGTGCCAGCCTTTCCAGTTCACGAGCCTCATCCGGCGTCATACACAGCGGCTTTTCTGAAAACACGTGCAGACCCGCGCGTAAAATCTGCCGATTGATGTCGGCATGCAGATGATTCGGCGTACAGTTATGCACTACCTGCAGTCCGGGATGCGCCAGCAGCGCTTCAACGCTGCCGTACGCATGAGGAATATGAAGACCATCTGCGCGTTCCAGGGCAATCGCCAGCGAGCTATCACAGAGCGCCACCACGTTCACACCGCCGAGTCGACGCAACGCCTCAATATGTGCAGGCCCAATAAATCCGCTGCCAATAATGCCAACCTGTATCATTTGCGTACCTCATCGCCAGCGGCGAAATCATCAAATGCACGTGCAGAAACCGGAATAATATGGCGCCGTATAAAATCACTCCCCTCACGCGCCCCGGTTTGCGCGTCTTTCAGGCAACACTCCCATTCCAGCACCGCCCAGCCAGGGAAATCATATTGTGTGAGCTTGCTGAAGATCGTTTTGAAATCGACCTGCCCGTCCCCCAAAGAACGGAAGCGCCCGGCGCGATCGAGCCACGGCTGATAACCGCCATAGACACCGCTGCGGCTACTGGCATGGTACTCAGCGTCCTTGACGTGGAACGCTTTAATACGCGAGTGATAGACATCGATAAACCCAAGATAATCCATCTGCTGCAATAACAGATGGCTCGGGTCATAGAGAATGTTGCAGCGAGGATGATTATCAACCAGCGCAAGAAAACGCTCGAACGTCATGCCATCGTGCAGATCTTCGCCGGGATGGATCTCAAAGCAAACATCCACCCCATGGTGATCAAAGCGATCGAGTATCGGTCTCCAGCGGCGCGCCAGCTCCAGAAAAGCCTCTTCAAAGCGCTGACGATTATGCGGTGGCCACGGATAAAAGAAAGGCCAGGCGAGCGAACCTGAAAACGTGGCATGTGCCGTCAGCCCCAGTCTTTGCGAAGCCGCAGCGGCCTGGTGTAGGGTTTCGATGGCCCACGCCTGTCTGGCCTGCGGATTAGCGCGTACAGACGGCGGAGCAAATCCGTCAAAAGCGTCATCGTAAGCCGGATGGACGGCAACCAGTTGACCTTCAAGATGGGTAGATAATTCGCTAATCACTAACCCATATCCGGCCAGCATCCCGCGAATATCATCACAATAGGCCTGACTTACAGCAGCTTGTTCGACATCAAACAGCGACTTGTGATTACACGGGATTTGTAATGCCTTATAGCCCAGCTCCGCCGCCCATTTTGCCACGCCTTCCAGGGTGTTAAATGGCGGGCGATCCCCAATAAATTGCGCCAGAAAAATGCCTGGCCCCTTGATGGTTTTCATAACCCCTCCTGAAAATTACGCCTGCTCTTTGTCGTCATACTTGAAAGAGAAAAGGAAAATCAGGGCAATCACTGCGGCAGCGACTGCCGGGATCCACCAGAATGTGGTCCACGCCTGAGGCACGGTTTGCCCCGCCACCAGCCGGTTGTAAAGTGCGCCTGAAATTTGCGAGCCCAGCAGCATACCGATCCCATAGGTAAACATGACGATCATGCTTTGCGCCTGACCTTTTACTTTTTCCCCGGCGATACGATCGGTGTAAATAAAGCCGACCACGAAGAAGAAGTCGTAGCACACGCCGTGCAGCAGAATGCCGAGATACAGCAGGAATCGGCCCTCTTCGCTGATGCCGAGGGCAAAGAAGGCATAACGCACGAACCAGGCGCACATCCCGATTAACAGCATGTATTTCACGCCCAAACGTCTGAACAGGAACGGGATCACCAGCATGAAGAATATTTCAGACATCTGACCAAACGACATCGCCGTACTGACGTCGCCGACGCCCGCATCAGCAAGAAACGACGCGGTATACGCGTAATAGGTTCCCAACGGTACAGAGATAAGCGTCGCGCAGAGCGAGAAGACAAAAAAGTGACGGACCTTGAGTAAAGCAAAAGCATCCGCACAAAACAGATCGCGAACTTTTACCGGCAGTCCTTTCGCCGGTGCTGGCGTGTTGGGCAGCGTCAGGCTGTAGAGTGCCAGAATCACAGAGATAATCGCCGCCAGCGTAAAGATGCCGGTGGTGTCCGAAATCCCGGTTACACCGATAAAGATCCCCGCGACAATCCAGCCAATGGTGCCAAACACCCGCACCACCGGGAAGGTTTTGTCCTTATCCGACAGGCTATGAAAAGCAATATTGTTGGTAAGCGCCAGCGTTGGCATGTAGCACAACGTGTAGCCAAACAGCAGACCAATCAACAGTGCACCGTTTTGCGCCACCAATGCCTGCGGAACAAACCACAGGATTGCCGCGCCAGCAAGGTGCATCACCGCCATCACCTTTTGCGAGGCAAAAAAGCGGTCTACCAGCATCCCTAAGACGAATGGCGACAGAATAGAGGCAATGGGCCCGGCTGAAAACGCATCGCCAATCAACAGCGACATGTTGTGCTGGCTCATCACCAGCCCCAGCGTGACGGACCAACTTCCCCAGATAAAGAACTGTAAGAACATCATTAGCGACAGCCGGGGCACCAGCAGCCGGTACTGTACGCTCTGTTTTCCACTACTTTCGGTTGTTGACACCATTTTTTGCCCCACCCTTAAAAAGTAATCGATTACAAATTAGATTCAATAGAAAAGTAATCGATTACAAAATAAAGATCCTGTCAGCAGCAGCAAAATTGCGAGAACGGTCACGATAAACGTTGAGTGAGGATCCGATCCCATCCTGACGATGGGATCGGTAATAACAAGAACGGTAGAAACTTAGCGGGACTTACGACGCAGCAGTTTGAAGGCAACAAACAGGAACAGGATCCACACCGGTAGCAGGATAGCTGACAGGCGCATCTCATCCATCGTACACATCAGCACCAGAATCATGCCAAGGAAAGCAATACACAGGTAGTTCCCTGCCGGATACAGCAGCGCTTTAAACTGCGTGTCACGTCCCTTACGACGCATCGCCGCCCGGAATCGCAGATGTGCCAGGCAGATCATAATCCAGTTCAGCAGCAGCGTCGCCACCACCAGCGCCATCAGCAGGCTAAAGGCCTTTTGCGGCAGCACATAGTTGATGAGTACCACCAGCGACGTAATAGCACCGGAAAGAATCAGTGAGTTCACCGGTACGCCGCGACGGCTGACGCGGGTTAAGAACTTCGGCGCGTTACCCTGAACCGAAAGACCAAACAGCATGCGGCTGTTAGAGTAGACGCCACTGTTATACACCGACAGTGAAGCCACCAGGATGACAAAGTTCAGTGCAGAAGCCACTACGTTGCTGTCGAGATTATGGAAAATCATCACAAACGGGCTGCTATTGGATTTCACTTCCACCCACGGGTACAGCGCCAACAGCACCACCAGAGAACCGATATAAAACAGCAGAATACGGTACACCACCTGGTTTACCGCCTTTGGAATGCTTTTCTGTGGATCCTGCGCTTCCGCGGCAGTAATCCCGATAAGCTCCAGCCCGCCAAAGGAGAACATAATCACTGCCAGCGACAGAATTAATCCGTTCCAGCCGGTAGCAAAAAAGCCGTTGTAACGCCACAAGTTATCGATGCTTGCATGTTCCCCGCCGTTACCGGAAAACAGCATCCACACGCCAAAACCAATCATGCCGATAATGGCCAGTACTTTAATCAGCGCAAACCAGAATTCCGTTTCGCCATACAGACGTACGTTGACCAGATTGACGGCGTTGATGATCACGAAGAATGCCGCGGCCCAAATCCAGGTTGGAACATCGGGCAACCAGTACTGCATGTAGATCCCTGCCGCTGTCAGTTCAGCCATGCCGACCAGCACAAACATCACCCAGTAGTTCCAGCCGGACAGAAAACCCGCGAACGGTCCCCAGTATTTATAGGCAAAATGGGCAAACGATCCGGAAACGGGTTCTTCGACCACCATTTCGCCCAGTTGACGCATAATCAAAAAAGCGATGATCCCGGCAACGCCGTAACCCAGTAACACCGCAGGTCCCGCCATCTGAATAGCCGGGCCAATGCCCAAAAACAGGCCGGTACCAATTGCGCCGCCCAGCGCAATTAACTGAATATGGCGGTTTTGCAACCCTCGTTGAAGCGTCGGCTCGTTCGTCGACGCGGCATCAGACACGCTGGTGTCAGATGCAGTTGACGCGTTTTTCACGCCCTTCCCCTGTGTGGTTTTTATTGAAGGGGCTTCTTTTAACATTTCAACCTGGTTGTCGCAAGGCGCAATCGATTGGATACGCCGGGCTTCCTTGCCCAACGCACCGAGGCTCGGGAGAAAAACAATAGAAAGAAGGCGAGTTGTTATTGTTTATTCAGGTCAATACGTACCACGTTATCTGGCGCAGATGTAGAGTGGTCTTTATTAAATTTCTGTTTCACGGTGACAAACAGGGTTTGCCCATCCGCCGAGAGCAGCAAGCTGTTAGGGTTTGGTGGTAAATCCCAGCTTTTCTTCACGCTGTAATCGGTCGCATTCAGGCTGAGCAATTTCCCTGAATCACGCTGGGTAATATAGATTTCGTTGCGTTTTGCGTTAAATTTCACCGCCAGCGAATCACCCACATCCAATTTTTTCAGCAGCTTACCAGTATGGATATCCAGCACCAGGGTAGTCTTCGCTTTCGAGTTGTCGGTGACAAACAGGCGACCCGTTTGTGCGTCCTCCGCCATATTCAGCAACAGCGCAGGTTGTTCCCCCAGCGGTTGCCAGCGTTTTTCTACGCGCTGATTACGCGGGTTGATAACAAGAATTTCACCGCCGCCGTTAGCTGCATAAATTCGCTGCGTCACTTCTGAATAATGCAGTCCGGTCATCCATTTACCCGTATTTTTAATGCGGGTTTTTAGCTTCAGGGTTTCAGCGTCAACCACCCAAATCACCGCCGGATCCGCCACGGCACCAATATAGAGCAAACCGTTATGCAGCAGCACCTGGCGCGCACCATACGGGAAACCTTCTGGGTTACGTTCCGGGAACAGTACGCGATTTTTCACTTTGCCGTCAGCGGTATTCAGCGCGCTCAGGCCACCATCCAGTGAGTTGGTGACATACACTGTTTTACCGTCCGGCGAGATAGCCATACCAAAGTTTTTCATATCGGTATGACTCAAGCCGAGCGTTTTAAGCGTTTTTGGATCCAGCTTGTAAACCACGCCGCCCTGCACATCTTTAAATCCTTCGGCGCTGGCAACGTACAACGCATCCCCTGCCGGGCTAAGCGCCATTTCATATAACCCATCCGCCAGCGCGCGTTGTTGCACATCACTGACGGCAGGTTGCGCTGTTTTTTCCGTAACGCTGGCGTTGCTGGCTAGCGTGGTATGCGCCGCACAACCGCTTAACGCCGCAGCAATCAGCAATGCCAGCGCGGATGTTGTTTTTTTCATTGTCGGGATCCTTACCAGAAGTAATACAGGGAGTTAATAACAAAAGAGAATGAGAACTATACGCATTATCTTTACTGAATCAAGAATAATTACCCGAGAGTAAAAAACATGAAACAGAGGTTTGAAGATGCAGACAGGTGCGCGCGACTTCCGGTTTTTCATAATTACAGTGAATTATTCTGGACGAAAAGGCATCGCAGGCCACAGAATGCGCTTTACTGTTTTTCTAACATTTTCAAACGGGTGAACCTGTTGTACTTCAGCCACTCGTTTTTTAGCCAGGCCAGGCAACGACTGTCATGAATAAGATCATCAAACGACTGGAAATCGTCAAAAGCGCTATTGAACTGGAAGATGAGGAGATTATTTTCCAGCAGGTGGCGCATCTTAAAAATGAGCCTTTGTCAGTCGTACCTGGCACCATTGTGCAGGCGATCGAAGAACGACGCTTTGGTGATGCCCTGCGTGAAATCTCGGCCTGGCTGCAATCTCAACGGGCAGTCTCTGCGTGGCAGGATCCCGCCATTGCCGCCAGTAAGCTGGAACTCAAAGCACTCGAAACACAGCTGCGTGACCTGATCGATAAGCGTAACACGCGCATTCAAATCCTCGATGATTTCAACGATCTGTATCACCTTCGTCTTGGACCGCTGATGAGCCGCATTCTCGAACTGCGTAAACAGCTCGCCGCCAGTGCCCAGCGCAAACAGGAAGCGGAGCGAAAACGCCGGGAAAAAGACTATCAATCCTGTCAGCACTATATTTCCCAGGCTGTTGATCAACTGGCCAGGCTCAAGCAGCACTGGATGAACCAGAATTCAGATTCGCGCGAATCGGTGGAAACACGCCAACGTATTCAGCAGCAAACTGAACTGATTACCGCCCTGCTGGCGGAGATTCGTGAGCTGGAAAACGACTTTTCTCGCCAGGACGACAGCGCAACCCGTCAGGCACAGGAAGAGGCCAGCCATGAATATGATGAATATCAGGAGCAGCAGCAGGATGCACAGCATCGTTTTAGCCGTGACCAGCGGCTTTCCTCTGATGAACGTAATGAGTTAAAACGCCTGTGGCGTCAGGCAAGCCGTCTTTGCCACCCGGACGTGGTAGCCGATGATCTGAAAGAGAAAGCGCATCAGATGATGGTGCAGCTTAACCAGGCGCGCCAAAATGCCGATCTTGCCGCCGTCCGGGCGCTACTGACTCAATTGCAAAGCGGCCTCGAACCGATGATGGCGAGTGACCGATTGAACGATTTGCAGCATTTACGCAGCAAAATACAGCAGCTCAGAGAACAAATTAACGCGCTGCTCAAAGAGATTACCGAACTGGAAGCCGAGAACGCCTGGCGGCTTGCCACCTCCGTGACTGATAAAGAAGCCTACTTCTCCGATCAACAACGGGCGCTTACGGAAATCCGCAATACGCTGGAACAGCAGGTGCATCAGGTTGAACAGGAACTGTTGGCGGGCTAAGCCCTATCAGCAATAGCAATCAGAAAAAATAACCTCTTCAAGTGAGTTTTTAAAATTAAGCACAAAAAGCCAAAAATAGGATAATTCCCTAAAAAACTCACAACACTAAGAATTATCAACCTGAATATTCGAGTTTCAGGTCGATAACTGCAAATTTAGCGATATTTCTCTCTTCCCCTCGACGCCCCTTCTCTTTTTCCTGGTCTTGATTAAGAATTCTCCTACCAACCAGTAAGCCCATTAAGAAAAACGGGTATCCATCTGAAATATAATGTTTTTCATATAAATCCCCTCCAAAACAGATAGGAATACCCTGTCTTTATAGAAACCACTCAATCATTATTCATGCGATTCATAAGCGAAATCTATCAATCATTTACGCAGAGCTGAAATAAACGATTTATCTTAAATTTTAACAAAGTGTAATATCTACTTTAAGAATAGTTAATGATTCTAATAAATACAGAGAATATCTGTTTAATCTGGAATTAATAAGGATACGTTCACAGCACAGAACGTAATACGAGATTTAATTAACATTTCACGCGTCGCAAGAAACTCTTTTTTAACCTACAAAAAGAGGCGGCTGCTTGCACCAAAATTTCAAGGAGATCGTTATGTCAAAGGCTATTTTTTTGGGTGACTCAATTTACCCTTGGCTAGGCATGCGAGAAATCCTACGTGGCTCATCATTATATATTGATATCGCGTATTACTCCTCCCAGACGCTCTCTGCTGTCAAAATGCTTCCTTATGAAACGGATTGCATCATCATTAATCCTGACAAATCAGATTTTTTAAAATATGCCAGGATTATCCGCAACATGGCTTTACGACCTGTCACCAAAATTATTGTTTTGGCAGATGAAGCTACTTTTACTCTTTTTCAAACCGTTTGTGGGAAGAACATGCTGTTTCTTGATCAAGATGCCAGTCTTGATCGGCTACACCATGCCGTTACACGTATCACAAAAAACAATAACCAACAAAATATCAAAGCATTACACAACAAGATCACAGCAAACGAATTCAACGTAATGATGATGCTTGCACGAGGATGGTCACTGACACAAATCGCCGGGGCATCACAAAAAAGTGAAAAAACCATCGGGGCGTACAAAAGCAATATTGCCAGAAAACTCGGCAAAAATAACACCCGGCTCAAGTACACCATTTCTCACTATAGCCAGCCGTAACTGACTTATTTAAGGACAATTATCACGGTTATTATTTAAAAAAAGTTTTCTTTCGACTCGCTTTTTAATTCCGCATCGCACGGAAGGAAACCCTATTCCCAAAAATCTATTACCGGGTAGCACATCCGCGTGCCAACCATAGCCAACAACTCAATGTATTAACACATGCATAACAGGAATGTAGACGAGGGTTATATATGAACAAAGTTTACAGCATTATTTGGAACGCGGCGCTCGGTATCTGGGTGGTCGTTTCTGAATTAACCAAAGGAAAGAAAAAAAGCAGCTCGCGTAAAACGGTTGCGGTATTAGCAGCGGGTGCATTAAGCGCTGCTTCAATGCAGGTTTCCGCTGATCCGATTATCGATATCGGTGATCACAATATTTTCACCGACTACCAGGCAGGTATTTCCGTTGGGGATTATGCGGGTATCCACGACTACGGATTCTTATATAAAGATATCACTGCTGGTCAGGCGCTCAATATCAGCGGTGCGATCCCAACGATCAGTCCGGGTCAAAGTGGCGTTGTTGAATCAACGACCATCAGAGAGCTGCTGCAAACCGGCAAAATCACTCTTAAGGCCACCAGCCCTGACCAGAGCGTAAAAACGATTACTAATGCTGAAGAGCTGGCGGAATACCTCACGTACAACCGGTCGTCGACGCCTTCACAGAGCACAGAATTCTCTATTAACGACCCGGCATTTCCTGGTGAGCCAGCATCAATTAAAGTCTTTGATACCCAGGAGTTAAGTAGCTTTCTTACCGAATCACAGATCGGCGATTCGGTATTAAACACCTACGATCCAACGTTGTCTAAAATCTATAAACAATTTGGCATCGCGCTGGCGACAAATGGCTCCATAGCCAATCTGGATATTGGCAACGACACGCTCAATGTCCGTGACAAAGCCAATACTATCGAGTTGCTGGCTAAAGACTCCTCCTTGCTGGAGGCTCAGGACGCAGGTAGCCAGGTTAACTGGCAATCCGATAACTATATAAAATTTAACGCCGCCCCAGTTATCCCTGAAAAAACGTTCGCCGGTTCAGCGCAAACCTCCGTGTTTGGCGATGATGTAACACTCATGTCCTACGGCTATGATGCAGACGGTAAAGTAGTCGAAACGGGTACGCGCACATTTAACATTACCAGCACGCAGGAGCTGGCCGATTTTAACGACTGGCTGTTGGGTAAAAGCAGCGACGCAGCAGAAAACCCTGAAGGGCAAAAGGTCAGTCAACTGCAGTTGTGGCTGGATGTTGAAAACGGTGATATCACAACCGTCACCGCCGCGCAGACAAAATACGCGGAGCTGATTGATGGCTTGATCAACTCCAGCAAGTCTTCAGACGTGCTTACCTGGGATTACGACGTCTGGACCGACGGCTTGTCGCATAGCAATAACGCGACCGCTGGCCGCGGTGAGCTGCATGCTATTTACGCCAACGGTGCAGGCACCTCCGGCACCCTGAACAAAGATGCGATTATTGCCGTTGACGGCAGTATTAACGGTGTCATGAAATCCCTTAATGGCGGGGTTATCACTAACCTTGGCGAGCTGAACGCATTACGCACGTCTACCGGGCAGAGTCTGGCGATTGGCATGCTGGCAAAAGACGCGACGGCAACCAACAACGGGATCATCAACTCCGGGCTGTTTATCGACAAAGACGGCAACCAAAACGTCAACAGCTATGGCGCATTTGGCATGCAGGGGCAAGGCGCCAGCCAGATAGCAAACAACGGCACCATTAACCAGGCGATCACCACCGATAACTTTGGTACCGCGTCGGCAGCAGATCCCTGGAGTAAGGATGAGCCAGATTCTTCGCTGACGCTGGCTATTGGCATGCAACTGTCTGACGAATCGCAAGGCGTCAACAACGGCGATATCAACGTCGTGGACGGGCGCAAAAACGGTGCATCCTTTGCCAAAGGCACCGCTTATGGCGTAGAAGTCGCCGGGAATGCCACTTTCACTAACGCTCAGGATGCCTCAATTTATCTTGGTCGCGACGCAAGCGATCCGTCTAAAGATGTCACGATGGCTGGCGGCTCTAGTCTGAGCGCCGGGATCATGACCAAGAGTGCCAAAGAGGTGATTAACAACGGTCTGATCACGCTGGGAACCGGCATACGCAACGCCGCGGGGATTCTGGTCGGGAATGCCACGGGCAACGTCCTCAATACCGGCAATATCGTGATCAATGGAGGTTCTGGCGGGGGCAGCAGTAAGAACTACGGCATCTCCGTACGCGACAGCGGCGCGGAAAATAATCAGGAAATCCGCAACGACGGCAAGATTAACGTAAATGGCACCAACAACGTGGGGATCCACGTTAGCGCCAATAACAAAAATGCCGAAGTCACCACCAGCGCTTCAGGCTCTATCGTGGTGGACGGTGAAGGCGGTGTCGGTAACCGTAACTACGCTATCTGGGCAGAAGGCGGCGCTAACGGCCAGGCTGTGGTCAACGTCTACTCCAACATTACGCTGGATAAAGCCGGTAACATCGGTGTGCACGTACGTGATAACGCCATCGCTAACGTTGACAGTCTGAGTAGCCCGACATTTAACAGCACCGATCAGATTGGTTATTACCTGTTTGGTAAAGGCGCTACCGCCAACATTGGTCAGGCGGTGATGAATGACAATGGTCAGGATCGCACCACCATTTTCCGTATCGCCAATGGCGCATTGCTGGCCGGGAATACCACGCCGCCGAATGGTCAGGCTGGCTCCAACCTTGATCTTACCCTCAGCGGTAAGAATTCCGTGGGCGTTCTCGCCACCGGCGCTGGCAGTAGCGTAGATACCGGTGAAGCTACGTTTACCGTTAAGGGTAGCGACTCAGCGGCGCTGGTTATCGAAGGCGGCGCGAAAGGAACTATCAGCGATAAAACGACCATCAATTTAACCGGCGAAAGAACCGTTGCCGGGGTTGTGGATGGTCAGGCTCACCAGTTGAATGGTGACACGCAGGGTAATCCTACTAGCACCACCCTCACCTCCAACGCGAAGATTACCTCTGAAGCTAGCGGCAATGAGGTTATCGCCTATGTGGCGAGGAATCAGGGCAACCTGATCCTGGATACCAACTCGATTATTGATCTGGCCAGCGTCGACAGCATCGGCGTTGATGTTCAAAAAGGCGGGAGCTTAACCAATAACTCCTCCAGCGCCCTGCATGTCAGCAACGGCATCGGTGTTAGGGCTTCAGGTGCCAGCGCACAGATCAATACACTGGGCAAAGTTCAGGTTGATGATGGTACTGCCGGGGTTCTGCTCACCCAAGGAGCCAGCCTGCTGATTAACGGTATTTCTGGCGACAGTATTACTACCGATGGCACCGCTGACGGTATTCGTCTGGCCGAAGGCGCTGGCGCTCTGTCCGCGCAAAATGTGGAGATCAGTGCAAAGGGTGACGGTGCTGGCATTCAAAACGATGCTAACAATAACAATATCCTGTTACGAAACGTCACCATAAACTCCAACGATGGCGCAGGCATCCGCACCAGCGTGGCGTTGACCATGACCGATAAAGACAGCGCTGGAAATATCCTCAACGTCAACGGGAAAGGTACCGGCTTTGCCTTTGAAAAACGCGATGGCAGCTCGGTATCGGGCGATCTGACCATCGGCAAAGGCTACACCATTGAGGTGCTGAACAGCGAAGGCAGCGGTATCCGCGCTAATACCAACGGTAATGTCACCACCAATGCCGACATTAACGTGCATAACGACGCAGGCGGTTCGGCGATCATCGCGAAAAACGTCAGCGCCTTGACCAACAGCGGCAAGATTATCTCTGCCAGCACCACCTCACCGGTTATTGACGCCAGCGGCGACAGCAGTAAAACCATTACCAACACGGGAACCCTGCAGGCCATCAACGACACGGCCGTGGCCATTCAGTCCGGCAAAGGCAATGACACCATTGATATCAGCGGCGGTGTAACCAGCGGCGTAATCAATACCGGCGAAGGTGCGGACATCTTTAACTGGCGTAGTGGCTCCTATGCGGGTGAAGTGAATTTCGCCGGTACTGGCGGTAACAATAAAGCCAACATCGGCAATGTGACGCTGGATAAAACACGCCACATCACTACTGAAGCAGGTAGCGGCAACGCCCTCACCTTCACCGATACAAAAGGTGCGAAGATTGGTACGCTGGCTAGCGACAACCTGACCACTGGCACCAACATCGGCACCGGCTGGGATTCGCTGACCATCAGCGGCTCAAACGCAGATGTCCGGGTCGTAGAAAACCTGACGCTGGCAAGCAAAACCATTGCCGTAAACAATGGCGCAACCCTGAGCACCGGCGACCACGTCGAGCCGACCAGTACTGCCGCAAGCATTGGCGATTACAATGTTACGACCCAGGGCACAGGCAGCCGGGTTATCTTCGATACCCAGGGTAATGCTTCAGCGGCGCAAATTTATCGCGGTATCATCAGCGGTGACGGGAAGTTCGAACGTGCGGCGGGCGGTACCACGATCTTCACCGCTAACAATACCTACACCGGCTCTACCACTATCGCTCAAACCGGTACGCTGCAGTTGGGTGACGGCGGAAATACAGGCGAAGTCAGCGCCGTGTCGAATATTCTCGATGACGGCGTACTCATCGTTAATCGAGCTGATAAAGTTTGGCTCAACGGCGTGATCTCCGGTATTGGCGCGCTACAGCAAATCGGCGGCGGCATTACCCGTCTGAACGGCAACAACACCTATACCGGCGACACCACCGTTACCAACGGCACGCTGCTGGTGAATGGCGATCAAAGCGCGGCGCGCGGTGCCACCACCGTTAGCGGCACGTCCACACTTGGCGGTAATGGCACTATCGGCGGCAACGTGCTGATGAACGATGCCACGACCCTCAGTGCCGGTGACGGTGGTGCGGGTACGTTATCCATTAACGGTAATCTGCAGCTTGGTAGCAAAACGACTTCCGCTTTCGAACTGGGTCAGGCCTATACGCCAGGCGGCGCGCTAAACGATCTGATTAACGTCGCGGGCGATCTGCAACTGGACGGGACTCTGGATGTCACCACTTCACAGGGCGGTAACTTCGGACCGGGCGTGTACCGTATCTATAACTACGGCGGCACGCTGGATAACCAGACGCTGGAATTAGGCGCAATACCGGACAGTCAGGATAAGAGCAATATTTTTGTCCAGACCTCCATCGACAAACAGGTCAACCTGGTGAACGCCAACGGCGTTACCCTGCAGTTCTGGGACGGCGCAACCGTCAATCAGAGCCACGGCGCGTCGGGCATTGAAGGCGACAGCAAAATTGACGGTGGCGATGGCAAATGGATGGCAATCGGCAGCCAGGGTGATAACAACTGGACCACCGCAACCGGTGAAGGTAACGCCCCTTGGGCACAGAAGTCCTTCGCCGTCTTCACCACCAAAGGCGGTACAGTTACCGTGGACAACGCCGCGGGAGAAGTTAACTTCTCCGGGGCACAGTTTGATGCCGATGGCTATGTCGTTAAAGGCGATGCGCTTAACGCGTATGCCACCACGGAAAACGCGACCCACGCAGGCCAGACGCCGGGAACTGGCGAACTGCTGCTGCGCGTTGGCGCCGGTGGCGCGGGGCAAAACTATACCGCGACCATTGAGTCTGTTATCCGCGAAGCCAGTACTGCTGATAAGCTGACGCTGGTGAAAACCGACCTTGGCCGTCTGATTCTCAGCGGTGACAACGAGTATCGCGGCGGCACGCGCATTGATGGTGGCACGTTGCAGATCTCCTCCGACAGCAATCTCGGCCAGAGCGGAACTGACCTGGCAATCAATAACGGTTCAACGCTGCAACTGGGCGCGGACCTGACCAGCAATCGCACCATCGAGCTGGGAGCGAATGAGAACGCAGCGGTGTTCGATCTCAATTCGCATCACTTCACGCCAACTGGTGAGATTACCGGCGACGGTAAACTGAAAGTCACCAGCAGCTCTAGCGATGCGGGCAGCACCTTGTCGCTCGACCGCGCAAACAGCTACAAAGGCGACACAGAAATTGCCGGTACCGGAAACGCCAACAACGTGACGGTCAACGTCAGCAAAACCGGAGCCTTTGGCAGTAACGAAAGCAGCACAGTGAACGTCAATAAGGGCGCGACGCTCAATGTCAGCGGGACAGATACCAGCCTGAAATCCCTGACTATGAACATCGCCGACAGCCTGTTAACGTTGGCAGATAACGTCACCGCAGCGAGCGCAATGCTGAACCTGACGGGCACGGCGAAAGCGGTGTTAACCAACAACGCCACCGCGGGCAACGCGACGGTTAACGTGTCAAAAGACAGTACTCTGGCGCTGGAAGAAGACGCCAGCGGCGGTAATGCCACCGTGAACAACAGCGGACTGATGACCTTTGCTGACCAGGCGATGGCAGAAAATACCGTCGTTAAAAACCTGGCGGGCGGTAAGATCGATATCAGCGCAGTCGACAGCGCAACATCGATCGGCTCGTTGTCCGGCGCAGGTAATGTCGAACTGGGCAATAAAGAGCTGTCGCTGGGTAATCTGCATCTTGATGACACCATCAGCGGCATTATCAGCGGCAACGACGGCAGCCTGGTGAAAATCGGTGACGGTACGTTAACGCTGACCGGCGACAATACTTACACCGGCACCACGGACGTCAATGAAGGCGTGCTGCTGGTCAACGGTAATCAGTCTGCGGCTACCGGCCAGGTGACGGTGAAATCCGGGGCAACGCTTGGCGGAAACGGGATTATTGGCGGCGCGGTTGATGTACTGGACGACGCGCATATTACCGCAGGTGCGGCCATCAACAGCGTGGGTAAACTGACTACCGGTTCGCTGACGCTCAGTGATAACGCACAGCTGGATTATCAGTTTGGTCAGGCTTACACCCCGGGCGGTGCTTTCAACGACTTGATTGACGTAAATGGCGATCTGACGCTCGACGGTAAGCTCAACATTGAAACCTCACCGGGCGGCAGCTTTGATGTCGGCGTCTATCGCGTCATCAACTACACCGGCACATTGACCAACAATGTGATGGATATTGCTAACGCGCCGGAAGCGGCTGACAGCCTGTACGTGCAGACATCGGTGAAAAATCAGGTCAACCTGGTCAACCACGCAGGACTAACGCTGCGCTTCTGGGACGGCACCGGCGGTGAGAATGGCGAGCTGAAAAACAACGGCGTCATCAACGGCGGCGACGGTATCTGGCAATCCAGCCAGGGTAACGACAACTGGACTACCGATGAATCAACGCCGGAAGGCGCGCTGAACGCACCGTTTACCGATGCCGCGTTTGCCGTCTTCCAGGGTGAAGCAGGCAACGTGACCGTCGATAACAGCAAAGGCGACGTCATCATCAGCGGCGCGCAGTTCGCCACCGATGGTTATCGCGTGGGTGGCGAAGCCATTACCACCAATACGGCCAACACCCTGATTCGCGTTGGCGATGGCACAGTAGAGGGCGCCAACTACACCGCGACTATCGACAGCGTTATCCGCGGTACCGGCGGCCTGAATAAAGGCGATCTCGGTACCCTAATCCTCACGGGCGACAACACCTACAGCGGCGGAACGACCATCACCTCCGGGACGCTGCAGGTAGCGGGCGATACCAACCTGGGTGCGGCAGATACGGGAATTACCTTTAATGGCGGTACGCTGAAGTATGGCGAAGCGTTTGATACTGCCCGTCAGGTGACGCTGGAATCCGGCGGCGGGACATTCGACACCAACGGGCATGACGTTTCTCTGCTGACTGAAGTCGAAGGTAACGGTCAACTGACCAAAACCGGTAAAGGCTCCCTCACCCTGACGCTGGATAACACCTACACCGGTGGCACCACCATCGAACAAGGCGTTTTACAGCTGGGTAACGGCGGTGATATCGGCAGCATTCAGGGGGATGTCGTTGATAACGGCGTACTCAACGTCAATCGTGGCGATACCCTGGCGCTGACCGGCAATATCAGTGGTAAAGGCCAGTTGCATCAGACCGGTAGCGGCATTACCGAGCTGCAAGGTGAAAACAGCTACAGCGGCGCGACGTTGATCGCCAACGGCGTGTTGCAAGCGGGTAATGCCAACACCCTGAGTAGCGCATCGCACCACTATGTGGTCGCAGACACCACGTTGAACACTCAGGGTTACAACCAAACGGTAGCGGGCCTGAGCAACGGTGGCGATGTCTCGCTCATCGGTCAGCAGACTGGCACAACCTTAACCGTCAAAGGGGATTACACCGGCGAAAAAGGGACTATCAACATGGCGGCTATCCAGAATGGTAGCGGCTCAGGCATTGCCGACCGTCTGATTATCGATGGCGGTAAAGCCAGCGGTAGCACGCTGCTGGATGTCGATGGTTCTGGTCTCGGCGCGCCGACCATTGGGGATGGTATCGAAGTGGTGACAGCGCTCAATGGCGCAACCACCACCGCACAAACGTCGCGGGATGCCTTCCATCTTGCCGCCGATCGTATGGCTGCAGGTGCGTTTGAGTACCAACTGCATGCGGGTAATGCTCAGGGCCAGGGTGAAAACTGGTATCTGAGAAGTGAATACCGTCCAGAAACCATGCTGTATTCTGGCCTCGCCAGCGTCGTACGTCAGGGTGATCTTAGCCTGTTGGGTAACATGCACCAACGTATGGGTGACGAGGTTAAACCGGGCATTGATGAAGACAATCGCGCGTGGGCAAGAATGATTGGCTACTCCGGTAAAACCAAACTGGATGACGCGGCCGGTACACAAACCAGCTCCCATACCATGGGCATTCAAGTCGGCGTTGATATGTATGCTAACGAAAGCTGGAAAGCCGGGATGTATACCAGCATCCTTGATATCGACAGCAACGTGAAAGGCACGAAGACAGGCAGCGATGGCAAAGGCGGTAACATCGACGACAACGCATTTTACGTCGGCGGATATGCTACCTGGTTCTCGGGTGACGGTATGTATGTTGATAACGTCCTGCAGTACGGTAACCATAAATCCCGCCTGGAGGCGACCGGTAACAACGGCTCGTATACGGTCAGAGGCAACACGCTGACGGCGTCGACAGAGGTAGGTAAATCGTTCCGTTTAGGTGCCAGCGCATGGAGTCTGGAACCTCAGGCTCAGTTGATCTACCAGTACAGCGACTTTGATAACAGCACGCTGGATGGTGTGACCCCAACGAAAGTGAAAATGGATACTGCGGATTCCTTTACCGCGCGTCTGGGCGTGCGTCTGGTCGCTGACTATGACACCAACCATGGCAAATTCCAGCCGTATGGCAGGGTAAACGTCTGGCAGGGTCTGGGTTCAAAAGACAAAACGCACTTCACCAATGCGGTAGCCACCACCACGCTGGAATCTTCACAGCAGTACTCCAGCACTGAAGTTGCAGCCGGCCTGTCATGGTCCATCGATAGAAACCTGCAGGTCTACGGTGAGCTGGGTACGCAATTCAGCAACGGCGGCAGTAAATCGCAGGTAGAAGCGCCGGTCAATGCCTCTATCGGCTTTAAGAAATCGTTCTAAGCTGACATAAACTCACCAGCCCCCTGTTCTGCAGGGGGCTTTTTTTTGCCGTTCAAAGCCGCCTGATGCGCTACGCTTATCAGGCCTACAGACTTAACAGCTACGCGGAACAACCAAGGGGTTGGGAAACGTGAAAAGGAGGGATTAACGATTATATTGTGCTAAGAGTGAAGGGATCTCTTCTGCCAGCACCGGGGGAGAAATGAAAAAGCCTTGAATTTTGTCACAACCAATCTGCATCAACCGCTCCAGTTGGGACTGGGTTTCCACCCCTTCGGCAAGAACTTCAATGCCAAAATTATGCGCCAGTGAAATAATACCCTCAACAATCTTTGTTGATCGGGTGTCGGGCTCAATACCGGTGACAAATTCCTTATCAATTTTTAAAGTGTCAAAAGGATATTTCAACAGGTAATTAAGATTAGCATGGCCGGTTCCAAAATCATCAAGTGCAAGCTTGACCCCTATCGCCTTTAATTCCGTCATATTTTTAGCCGCAATCTGGCTGTCACACAGCGGTGACGTTTCCGTGACCTCTATTTGGCATCGATGGACCGGCAGTCCGGAAGTGGCAAGATTTTGTCTGACGCGTTGGGGTAGCAGAGGATCGCAGAATTCAAGCGCGGAAATATTGACGGATAATACAATGGGGTCAGGCCAGGAAGTTGCAACATCCCACGGAGAGTGAGTAACCATATCTTCAATGGAAATAATATTGCCGCTATCTTCCAGTAAGGCAATAAAAACATCGGGAGAGATCATACCCATCTGAGGACTATTCCAACGCATTAATGCTTCAAATCCGCTTATACGCTGGGCATGCAAATTGAAAATAGGCTGATAAACCATATAAAGTTGACTGGTATTCAAAGCCTTTTCAAGCGCAGTTAGCACCTCATTGGAATTAAACATTCCCCTCTCCCTCTACAAATCATAAAATTAAAAACCAGTCAAAATCACTCCCAAATTGTATCTACTATTAGGTGTATTACATCAGAAAAG
The DNA here is from genome assembly GCF_030333015.1 of Citrobacter sp. Cpo012. Taxonomy (NCBI): domain Bacteria; kingdom Pseudomonadati; phylum Pseudomonadota; class Gammaproteobacteria; order Enterobacterales; family Enterobacteriaceae; genus Citrobacter; species Citrobacter sp. Cpo012. The sequence goes on from NZ_JAOWGR010000043.1 coordinate 460,122, forward strand.
AATGGTCAGGTTAGGGTAAAAAAGACATACGATGGGTAAATCTGACAATTAACTTATTTAAATCAGAGGTATTGGTCAGGCCAAGTTTGGCGACGACTCTCATCTTATGTGCCTGAATCGTTTTATAGTTCAGGCTAACTAACTCAGAAATTTCTTTGGCTGTATAACCACTTACCAGTAAGTTCAGGATCTGCTGTTCTCTTTCGGTTAATCTCTTCTGCGAACGATACAGTCGGGGGTTCCATTTCCCGACTGATAATTTCGCCAATTGACCAAAATCGCGCAGTGAAGATTTTTCAGTCAAAACTATTGTTTTTTCGACATATAATAACTCTACGCATAATTTCGCCACCAAACTATCAGCAACAATCACCACGACGTTATTATAAAATTTGAATCGGTTTTTATTCAAAAACTGAACAATGTCTGAACACGCTTGTTCATTATCAATGATATTAAAAACCATGGTTTGATGCTGGCATAATGATGACTGATGCAACATATCCTCAAACTGGAATGTTTGTATCGGTACATGTTTGCTGGTCAGGTAGGCAAACATACCATTGCCCACAAAATTATCACTGCCACACATCAACATCCTGTTCACCGTTCCTTATAAGCTTCTAATCTTGTTACTCATTAAAAATTTAATAATGATTTTCTCGACTTCAGTCTCTTCACGACGATTTTTAAAGTCGAACTCACATGAGATCTGATGACAGGAATACAACTGGTTATCCTCATCAAATTCATTGATCGGGACGACATCGATCACTTTTAAGTCCAGTTGTAAACTGCCAAAGGTATCGAAATCCAGAGATGCATTTTTAATCACCGCATCTTTATAAAGAAAACGGGCGTTTACATCTTTAACGATTAACGCACAACCACCCTGCGAGATATTTTTAATCTTGAGAGAGTAGTTTTCTCCATTTTTGTAACGACCAAAACAGAAAAAGTCATAACCCTTCAGGAATGAAAAACGCTGATTTTGTCTCTGCTGGGCAAAGAAAATCATATCCGGGATGAAGTAGGATAATCCTGCTTCCGCACCTGCTGACGAGGTTTGTTCGAACCTGGCACTAAATTTTACAATCCCGCTTTCACTGTGCAGGATAAAGTATTGGACCTTTTCAGGAACAATGTCTCCGTGTCCGGAGATGACAAACCGTTCGAAATCAATCTTCTCTAACTGCGTGATAACGCTACTGTCTCCACACAGGATTTCCAGTTTCGTTTTCTTATGAAGCTCTTCACGAAGGATAGCGATGATTTCAAACTTGTCTTCCTTTGCTAAGCCAAAGCTCATTCTAAAACCCTTATTTCCATATTTAAGATATGTCCCGCCTTTGGTTACTCACAAAACGCGAGATCAGCATCCACCCCTGGTGCTTAATTACCATAGTGGATTCCATGTCAAACAGTTGGTTAAAAATTAAGTTTTTAACTATCTTTAGTCAGTTATTGATACGTAAAAACATTTAATCAGGATTAATTCTAGCTCAAGCCAGGCCTAAAACCACGCGAACTTGCGTACTGGCTATAACAAAAGCGAATAACAAAATTTTTAAAATGAGGTTTTGAGATAACAAATAGCAAGAATTGTACAGAAAAAAATAAAGCAATCATGATGGAGGGGTTACGCAACATGCGGGTTGGCGTGCTATCGCGGGGGATAAGAGAAGATGTTTACTGCACTCTATCATTAACTAAAATATAGCCCTGACTCGTTATGCTTCTAAATTGAATAATTGCAATTTATATATGCTTAATAAATTTACCTTAAGTCAGAAAAAAAGCCAGCATCCTGCTGGCCCGGTAAGTACCGAATCGAACTATAGTGGCTTGCTATCTTACAGAGGGCACAACGTTAAAAATTCAATACCGCTGCTTAATTATTGATCGGGATGAATCTGCGATAATCATCACTGCTCCCGCCAACATTAACGTATCTTTTAACACCAACCGCCCAGCGCCTGACAAGTACGGAAATCCGTGGTGTAAATCACCCAGCGGCATTACCCATGCTTCTGGAGTGGTTATTAAAAATGATAAGGTAACAATTGGTGTGGCAAATGCCAGAACGCCGCCAATTAATCCCAACCAACGGCTAACAGGATTAGCCAGCACCAGCAAAGCGATAAGAACTTCGACTACGCCCAGGCCATTTGAGAACGTATACGTGTTATTCGCTGTCTGCCATTCACGAGCCTGTGGTTTGAATTCACCTTCGTGGGTTAAATGTTGTTTGTATTCTTCTGGATGCTCATAAAAAAATGACATTACCGGACTATTGGCGACAAACGGCGTAATGCTGTCGGCTTCGTAAGGTACAAATTTTAATAAACCAATCCAGATAAAAACAATCGCGATACTCAGGCGAATCAAGGTTAATCCAACTCTATCGCCTTTGCCCAATATACGAAGATACTTTTCCATCCCGGCTCTCCTCACTTGTACAAAATTGCCGTTGCGTGAGTGCTGCTATCAATGCGCATTGAGGTAATTTTCCAGGAAGTCGCATTCTTTTCCTGCGCCAGTTTCGCAATGGCATCTTCCACCACGGAAGGAGAGCCAGACACGGCTGATACGCTAACGTGGGCAACCTCGGTTTGCGCTAACGCGGAAAATGTCACCGGAGCAGTCAGTAACGCAGTCATTAGTAACGTAGTTTTAAGCATGTTCATTTCTATTTCCATTAACGAGTTATTTCAGTGGGAATATAATAAAACATGTCACTTTATTTTATTTCATCCGTAACGCCAGAATAACTGTCAATTAGTATCAGGAATATAAAAACAAATAAAAAAAAGCCCCACACGGGTGGGGCAAATATGCAGACTACGCTATTATCATTTTATGAGAGAAAAGAGATCGTTTAATGATTCGCTCATACTTGGATGGGTAAATATCTGGTCACGCAATGTGGTATAAGGTAACCCCGCATCCATAACCGTCTTGATGATATTAATCATTTCATGAGAATCCACGCACAGCAGCGACACGCCTAATATTTGTTTCGTTTCGCTATCCACCACCGCTTTAAGAACACCACGCGTATCATTCATCACACGTGCACGCGGGATAGCCGCTACCGGCAACGTCACGACTTGCACCGCCGCACCGCTGGCGCGAGCCTGTTCTTCAGTCATTCCGACGCGGGAAAGCGGCGGCGTCATAAAGACGGAATACGGTACGTTTTGGCGATCGCCCGTGTTACGTAACCCCTCGCCTAGCAGGTTGTCACGCACAATACGGAAGTCATCCAGTGAGATATAGGTAAATTGTAATCCACCAGTGACATCGCCCATTGCCCAAATGTTATCTGCCGATGTACGCAAATATTTATTCACAACAATGGCACCACGATCGTTTACATCCACACCCGCTTTCTGCAATTGCAGGTTTTCTGTCGCCGGTTTGCGACCTGATGCTACCAACAGCGCATCCACCGTCTGGGCACCCTCCGGCATGTGCAGCTGTACTGCACCATCATGAGAGGAGACCGACTGCACGTTGGCATTGAGGATCAGCTCGACGCCTTTGTCGCGTAAAATGTTGGCGATAGCGTCAGCAATATCCCGGTCTTCACGAGGCAAAAACTGCGGAGCTGCTTCATAAATAGTGACTTTGCTACCAAAGTTGGCAAACATCGATGCAAATTCAACGCCGATATACCCACCGCCCAAAATGCCCAGACGCTCTGGACGTTGCGTCAAATTCAACAGCCCGGTGCTGTCAAATACGCCAGGTGTCGTGGTTAATCCCTCAACGTTTGGAATCGTTGACTGGGCGCCAGTATTAATAAAGATTTTCTCGCCGCTCAGCTCAATCTCGCCTGTTGACTGCACGACTCGCACAGTATGGTTATCAACGAATTCAGCACGACCTTCAATCACATCCACGTTTTCCAGATCGGCAAGATTATGGAAATTTTTATCGCGCAGAAAACTGACAACAGAGGCCTTGCGTTGCATTGCTTCGGCAAAGTCATGCTGAAGTTCAGCATCATGTACCAGGGTTTTGGTTGGGATACAGCCGATGTTGATGCATGTCCCGCCATACATGGTGTTTGACTGTTCAATAATCGCTACCCGCCAACCCGTTTTGGCCAGTGTTGCCGCCAGCGTTTTACCCGCTTTGCCAAATCCAATAATAATCGCCTGATACTGATTCATGCTGTCTCTCCGCCAAGTCACTGTTCGTTTAATGAAATGAAGTATAGGTCTAACTCTGCCAGAACAATGTATCCACAACTCGCAGATAACTGTCAGATCGTCTAAATTAGCCTTAAAGATGACTAACATTTCGAGAATGAATTATTACACTAACACTTTGAAGGTATTAATATAATAATGAAATAAAGAGATAATATCGTTTCAACAAACGACAACAAAAAATGTTCAGGAGTCTCCATGGATGCCCTTAGCCGATTACTGATGCTTAACGACCCACAAGGCTCAATTGACAAAAACTGCCTACTGAGCAGGGACTGGCAACTGCCGCACGCAGCAGGTGAATTGTCCATTATCCGCTGGCATACGGTCACACAAGGGGCAGCCCAACTGGACATGCCCGATGGAACATCTTTTACTCTGCGGCCCGGTACTATCGTGATCCTGCCGCAAAACTCCGCACATCGGCTCTGCCAGTCTGGCGATGAACAAACACACATTGTTTGTGGCAGCCTTCGATTGCACGCTTCCTCACGCTATTTTTTAACTGCGTTACCGGAAGTATTGGTTCTGGCACCTGATGAAAATAGCCCTGTCAGCCAATGGCTCAAGGCCATGATTGCGTTGATGCAACAGGAATCCATGAGTTCTCTGCCAGGTTCCAGTGTAGTCTGCAGTCAACAATGCGCCACACTGTTCGCCTTAGCCGTTCGCGAATGGTTAACCAAGGCGACCCCCGTTCAAAACGTGTTGAATCTACTGCTTCATCCCAAACTAGGGGCTGTCGTCTTCATGATGCTGGAGTCACCGGCATTTGCCTGGACCGTCGAAGAATTGGCGAAACGTGCGCATATGTCGCGGGCCAGCTTCGCGCAGCTATTTCGTGAAGTCTCAAACTCCACGCCGCTCGCAGTATTAACCACATTACGCCTGCAATTCGCTGCCCAGATGCTGTCTCGCGGGTCGCAGCCATTGGTTGTGGTGGCCGAGTCGGTGGGCTACGCCAGCGAATCGTCATTCCATAAAGTCTTTTTAAGGGAATTTGGCTGCACGCCGGGTGAGTACCGCAAACGCGTGAAGGCACTGGAGGTATAACGCGGCGCCTGCTTCGGCAACAAATCCGAATGCAGGCGCGCGCTTTAGAGCATTATTTTTGACCGCGGTGTCTGTGCAGCCACATCAGCTTATACGCAGCCGGAATAATGAATAGCGACAGCAATGGTGCGGTGATCATACCGCCAATCATCGGCGCTGCGATGCGGCTCATGACTTCTGAGCCAGCTCCCGTCCCCCACAAGATAGGTAACAGACCCGCGATAATCACCGCCACGGTCATCGCTTTTGGCCGCACGCGCAGCACGGCACCGTGATATAACGCTTCATCCAGCTTATCCGCCGTAAAGGTTTGCGGATTTTCCAGCGCGGGTTCGGCTTCAATAGCGTGGCGCAAGTACATCAGCATCACCACGCCAAACTCCGCAGCAACACCTGCCAGGGCGATAAATCCGGTTCCGGTTGCGACCGACATATGGAAACCCATCCAGTAAAGGAACCAGATGCCGCCCACCAGCGCAAAAGGCACACTGGTGATAATCAGCAGCGCTTCGCCAAAGCGACGGAAGGCCAGATAAAGCAAGACGAAGATAATCATCAGCGTCATTGGCACCATCAACTTGAGCTTATGGCTGGCGCGCTCAAGCAGCTCGAATTGCCCTGAAAACGCCACGCTGGTCCCAGGCTTTAACTGGACCTTTTCAGCAATAGCCTTTTTCAGATCGTTCACCACTGAGACCATGTCACGATCTCGGGCGTCGATGTAAATCCAACTGGTTGGTCGCGCATCTTCGGTTTTCAGCATCGAAGGCCCCGAAACCACCGTCACATTGGCGACATCCGCCAGCGTAATTTGCTGTTTCATGGGCGTCAGAATCGGTAGATTACGCAATGCTTCCGGGCTATCACGATAGCTCTGCGCATAGCGCAGGTTGATAGGATAGCGTGCAATCCCTTCCACCGTTTCGCCCACCATTGCCCCTCCTACTGCTGAGGTCACAAACAGCTGCACAGCACCTACGGTCATGCCGTACCGGGCTGCTTTTTCACGATTAATATCTACGTTGAGATAGCGTCCGCCCACCAGACGCTCGGCCAGCGCCGAAGAGACACCCGGCACGGTTCTGGCCACCTCTTCAATTTGCTCCGCCGTGGCGTCGATATCTGCCAGAACATTACCCGACACCTTAATGCCAATTGGGCTTTTGATCCCCGTAGAGAGCATGTCGATACGGTTACGAATCGGCGGAACCCACAGATTCGCCAGCCCCGGCAAGCGTACGGTTTTGTCCAGCTCGGCGATGATTTTGTCCATCGTCATCCCCGGACGCCACTGGTCCTGCGGCTTCAGTTGGATCGTCGTTTCAACCATTTCCAGCGGCGCGGAGTCTGTTGCGGTTTCTGCCTTACCGGTTTTACCAAACACGCGCGCCACCTCCGGAACGGTCATGATCAGCTTGTCGGTTTTTTGCAGCATGTCCGCTGCCTGCGCCGCTGAGATCCCCGGCAATGTCGAAGGCATATACAGCAGATCGCCTTCGTTAATCTGCGGCAGGAATTCACCACCGACTTTATTCAGCGGGTAGACAACCGTCAGTATTGAAAGCACCGCCACCAGAATGGTGGTCTTGGGCCAGTGCAACACCTTCAGCAACAACGGATGGTAAATACGGATCAGAAAACGGTTAAGCGGGTTGCTACTTTCGGCCGGTATTTTTCCACGGACCCAGAATCCCATCAGGATAGGAATAACCACAATCGCCAGAAATGCCGCGCCTGCCATGGCATACGTTTTGGTGAACGCCAGCGGGCCGAACAGTCGCCCCTCTTGCCCCTCAAGCGTGAAAATGGGGATAAACGACAACGTGATGATCAACAGGCTGATGAACAACGCCGGGCCGACTTCTACCGAGGCGTCAGTAATAACCTTCCAGCGCGTTGCGTTATCGAGCTTTTCATTCGGATGCTGATGCCCCCACTCTTCCAGCCGCTTATGGGCGTTTTCAATCATCACGATTGCGGCATCAACCATCGCCCCGACGGCAATGGCAATTCCCCCTAGCGACATGATGTTGGCGTTCAACCCCTGGAAATGCATCACGATAAACGCGATACACAGCCCCAGCGGCAGGGAAATAATCGCCACCAGCGCCGAACGCAGATGCCACAGGAACAGTGCGCACACCAGCGCCACGACGATAAACTCTTCCAGCAGCTTGTAGCTGAGGTTATCAATGGCGCGATCGATGAGCTGACTGCGATCGTATGTTGTAACTACCTCTACGCCTTCCGGCAGGCTGCTTTTCAGCGTGTCGAGTTTGGCTTTAACGGCAGAGATCACCTCACGCGCATTTTTACCGGAACGCAGGATAACCACCCCGCCCGCGACTTCGCCTTCGCCATTCAGTTCGGCGATCCCACGGCGCATTTCCGGTCCAATCTGTACGCGCGCCACATCGCGCAGGTAAACAGGTACACCGTCGGCCCCTGTTTTCAGGACGATGTTATTGAAATCATCGAGCGTTTGCAGATATCCACTGGCGCGGACCATATATTCCGCTTCAGCCATCTCAACAGATGAGCCGCCCGCTTCCTGATTCGACGTATCCAGCGCCGATTTCACGTCCGCCAGGCTGATGCCATATTGCGTCAGCTTCATCGGATCGATAACGACCTGATACTGTTTAACCACGCCGCCTACCGAAGCGACCTCCGCCACGTTAGGAATCGTTTTTAACTCATACTTTAAAAACCAGTCCTGAAGAGAGCGTAATTCCGCCAGATCATGTTTCCCACTGCGATCCACCAGCGCGTACTCAAATATCCAGCCGACGCCCGTGGCGTCCGGTCCCATTTCCGCGCTAACGCCAGCCGGTAATTTTCCCTGAACCTGGTTGAGATACTCCAGTACGCGCGAGCGCGCCCAGTAAGGATCGGTACCATCTTCGAAAATGACGTACACGTAGGAATCACCAAACTGCGAGAAACCGCGCACGGTTTTCGCACCCGGTACCGACAGCATGGTGGTGGTCAGCGGGTAGGTCACCTGATTTTCAACAATTTGCGGTGCCTGCCCCGGATAACTGGTTTTGACGATCACCTGAACATCAGAGAGATCGGGCAGCGCATCAACCGGCGTATTGATGATGGTCCAGGTTCCCCAGACGCTAAGAAACAGCGCCCCCATCATCACCAGAAAACGGTTTGCCACCGAACGACGGATAATCCATTCAATCATTTATCATGTCCTCAGTGTGAATGGGTCGCCTGGGCTGGCATGGCGGCTGCGTCTTGCGCCTTACTGTTCTGGGCGCGCATACGGTCCAGTGCGCCAGAGATATTCGCTTCGGAATCAATCAGGAACAGGCCACTGGACACCACTTTTTCGCCTTCGGTCAGGCCGGAGCGGATAGCCGTCAGCCCCTGGGATTCATGGAATACCGCAACCTGTTTCGGCACAAATCGGCCTTCGTTATCAACGGTGATGACCCGCTGCTCGGTACCCGTATCAATCAGTGCTTTAGACGGGATCAGCAGCATTGGCTCGCTTTGTGTTTTCAGTTGCAGGTAAGCATTCATCCCGGGCTTGAGCGCCTCGTCGGGGTTATCGACCTGTAAACGGAGCTGGAGCGTACGCGTGGTAGCATCAACGCTTGGTAAGATACTCCACTTGCTGATGGTGAAAGGCTTATCCGGCCAGGCGGGCACGGTGATGGTAAATTGCGAGGCATCTTTAATCAGCCAGGCGATAGATTCCGGGACCGACGCGCTAACCCATACCGGGTCCATACCCTGAATTTTCGCGACCACATTGTCTTTGGAAATGTTCATACCGGTACGCAAATCGAATGCGGTGATCACCCCATCGATAGGCGCTTTCAGGGTAAAGCGAGTCTGAATTTTACGCGTCGATTTTAAGCGCTGGATATCTGCTTCAGGCATTCCAGCCAGACGTAATCTCTCCAGAATCCCTTCCACCTGCGTCGCGCTACCGCCCGTTTCCCGCAGCAATAAATATTCGCTCTGCGCCTCAACCCAATCAGGAATAGTCAGGTCGATCAGCGGCGAACCCTTCTTAATTTTGTCCCCCACGGTCAGCGGGTAAACCTTCTCGATAAAGCCCGCAGAGCGTGCCTGGACAATAACAAACTGGTATTCGTTATAACTAACGTTGGCCGGGAACGTTTGCGCGTAGTGCAGTGGTCCACGACGCACTGGCTCTGTTTTCAGCCCCAGGTTCTGGGTCTGTGTAGGATCGATGCGCACGCCTGGTGATGACGCGTTCGCGGTCTCTTCATCGGCATATTTCGGGATCAGATCCATATCCATAAACGGCGATTTACCCGGTTTATCAAAGCGCGTGTTCGGATACATGGGGTCATACCAGAACAACACTTTTCTGGCTTCTTTTTGCTGAACTGGCCCGGCTACAGACGATATTTTTGCCGATGAATAATAAGTATAAACACCGACAGAAATAATCCCGCCGGCAATCATGCTACCGAGAATAAGCGCGGTATTTTTAATATTTAAAGACGCCATAGTGATTTCCATTGCGCGATAGTCTCGCCCGCGTTCGCAAAACCTGGGCAAGAATAAAAGAGACCAGCGAGAACGTTATTTACTGATGTGAATATCGCGTAACACAGAGAGATTTCCCTGCTGAACAAACGTAAACGCGACCTTATCGCCTGGCTTAATATCATCAGCCTTCGTATCAGCAACCAGCGTAAAGCGCATCGTCATGGCCGGCCAGTTCACCGCTGGAATAGGGTCATGCTTAATCGTGATTTTTTTACTCTCCATATCAACAGCTTCAATCACCCCGGTAGCGCTAATGAGTTGTTCCTGTTGAGCCGCTGGCTGCATATTCATCATCTCGCCATGCTGATTTTCATTGGCCTGGGCGTTAAACATAACCACAGAGAAAAGGCTAAACAGTACGGCTTTGGCGGTAGTATTCATACATCATGCTCCTGAAAAGTTAATATTAAGGATTACTCCACCCAACCGCCGCCTAAGGCAGCAAACAGTTTAATTTCATTAACCTGTTGGGCGTAATTAAGATCGAGCAGCGATTGCCGCGTAGCGAATAAAGAACGTTCTGCGTCTAATACTTCGATATAGCTAACTGCGCCATTCTGATAAAGCGCTCTGGCGCGCTGTAGTGTGATTTGCAATGAATCCAGATAACGCTGCTGCCCACTAATTTGATCGGCAATGCTTTGGCGTAACACCAGTGCATCCGCCACTTCTTTAAACGCGTTCTGAATTTTTTGTTCGTAATTCACCACCGACTGCTGCTGGCGAATTTCTGCCAGGTCGAGATTGGACTGATTACGTCCGGCGTTGAAGATTGGAATATCTATTTTGGGGACAAAATTCCACATGCCGCTGGAGGCATTAAATAAATTGGAAAGATCGCTACTGCTACTGGACACGGAACTGGTCAACGTTATCGACGGAAAAAATGCCGCCCGCGCAGCACCGATATTGGCATTTGCCGCCAATAATCCGTGCTCAGCTTCCATAATATCCGGGCGCTGCAACAGTATTTGCGACGAAAGCGATGGCGGCAGCGTTACCGGTTTAATATCCCCACGGCTGCGCGCCTGGTCATCGGGTAATTTCCCGTATGTACCCAGCAACAGTTGCAGCGCGTTATTGGCCTGTGCCAACTCACCTTTACGCTTGGCAATTTCGCTACGCGTACTTTCAATCACACCGCGCGCTTGTTCCAACGCCAGTACGTTGGTGCTACCGGTTATCAGTTGCTTCTCTACAAAAGCATAAGAGCGCTGATAGTTTTGCAGCGTTTCTTCGGCAACTTGCAACTGCGCGTAAGCCAGACGCTGGTTGAAATAGCTTTGCGACACGTTGGAAATTAATAAGATATGCACCGCCCGACGCGCCTCTTCGCTGGCGAAGAAGTTCTGCCGTTCGGCTTCACTCATATTTTTAAGCCGCCCAAAGAAATCCAGGTCGAAACTGAGATTGAGTCCAGCTTCGAATTCACGATCGGTGCTGCTATCACCTTTTAATTTACCGCTGTAGGTACCGCTGGAGCCTGCCGTGATTTGCGGATAACGGTCAGCGTCCGTGACGCCATACTGCGCTCGCGCTTCCTGAACCTTCAGCGTCGCCATGCGTAAATCGCGGTTATTGATCAGCGCCTCACCAATCAACGCCTTCACCTGGTCGTCAACAAAAAAGGTTCGCCACCCCGTGTCCTGGTATTCACCAGGAGCCGACACCAGGGAATTCTGGCTTAAAGAAAATTGCTGTGGCACCGGCAAGGCCGGGCGCTGATAGTCCGGCGCCAATGAACAACCAGCGAGCACGAATATAGCGCTGAGAGTAAGAAGCTTAAATTTGCTCATAGTTCTTCTCGTCCTGACCGGACTGATGTCCCTAAAATAAGTAGGAATTTATAGTCTTGTACTTTAACGAAGTGACTCTGTTTAACCGGTGACAGGAAAATGACAAAACTGTCATTTTCCCAATAACAGATTGCTATCCGATCCCGCTTCCCTAGAATTGAAAGTCCGCACAACCAGTGCGAGAAGGAGAATGCGATGAAGGTTTTGATAGTCGAAGATGAGAAAAAAACCGGTGAATACCTGACGAAAGGCCTGACGGAAGCGGGTTTTGTTGTGGATTTGGCGGATAACGGCCTGAACGGGTATCACCTGGCGATGACCGGCGATTACGACCTGCTCATACTCGACATCATGCTGCCGGATGTAAACGGCTGGGATATCGTGCGGATGCTGCGTTCCGCCAACAAAGGAATGCCCATTCTTCTCCTCACCGCACTGGGTACCATTGAACATCGGGTTAAAGGTCTGGAATTGGGTGCTGATGATTACCTGGTTAAACCGTTTGCCTTCGCCGAACTGCTGGCACGGGTCAGAACGCTGCTGCGCCGGGGCGCTGCGGTGATTGTTGAAAGCCAGTTTCAGGTCGCGGATTTAATGGTCGATCGGGTCAGCAGGAAAGTCACCCGCAGCGGTACGCGCATCACCCTGACCAGCAAAGAGTTTACGCTGCTTGAGTTTTTCCTGCGCCATCAGGGGGAAGTTTTACCCCGCTCACTGATCGCCTCCCAGGTCTGGGATATGAATTTTGACAGCGATACTAATGCCATCGACGTCGCCGTTAAGCGTCTGCGCGCCAAAATTGATAACGATTTTGAGCCGAAACTGATTCAGACCGTGCGCGGTGTGGGATATATGCTTGAGGTTCCTGATGACCAGTAAACGATGGCGGCGCCCTTTTTCACTGGCGACACGACTGACCTTTTTTATCAGCCTGGCGACAATTGCTTCATTTTTCGCCTTTGCATGGATAATGATCCACTCCGTGAAAGTCCACTTCGCCGAGCAGGACATCAACGATTTACAAGAGATTAGCGCCACGCTGGAGAGGATTATTAACCAACCCAACGAGCCAGAATCACGCCGCCTGGAAACGCTAAAAAATGTGGTGGCGGGTTATTCGAACGTCATTATTTCTCTGGAAGATAACAACCAAAAGGCCATTTTCCATTCGCCCAATGCGCCGGATCTCCGGCAGTTTATCGCCAGTGCAAGACCGGATAAAAATGCTCATGCCAGCGATGTTTTTATTATCTCAGGCCCCACACTGCAAACCTCCAAACATATCCACGGACAGAAAACATCGTCTAACTGGCGAATGATTCGCCTGCCGGTAGGACAACTTGCCGATGGAAAACAAGCGTATACGCTGTATCTGGCATTATCGATCGACTTTCATCTGCACTATATTAACGATCTGAAAAACAAGCTGATTATGACAGCATCGCTGATTAGCATGATGATTGTTTTTATCGTGTTGTTCGCCGTATACAAAGGTCATGAACCGATTCGTAACGTCAGTCGTCGCATCCAAAATATCACCTCGAAAGATCTCGATGTACGCCTCGATCCGCAAGCTGTTCCTATTGAACTGGAACAACTGGTGAGTTCGTTTAATCATATGATCGAACGCATCGAAGACGTATTTAAACGCCAGTCGAACTTCTCAGCGGATATTGCCCATGAGATCCGCACGCCAATAACTAACCTCGTCACCCAAACGGAGATTGCGCTCAGCCAGACCCGCAGCCAAAAAGAGCTGGAAGATGTGCTGTATTCCAATCTCGAAGAGTTTGGCCGTATGTCGAAGATGGTGAGTGATATGCTGTTTCTGGCGCAGGCGGATAACAATCAGCTGATCCCAGAAAAAAAAGCGCTCAATCTGGCTGATGAGGTCGGTAAAGTGTTCGACTTTTTCGAAGCCTGGGCTGAAGAGCGTGAGGTTGGTTTACGGTTTGAAGGACGCGCATGCTGGGTTTCAGGCGACCCATTAATGTTACGCCGGGCAATGAGTAATCTGCTGTCAAATGCCATGCGCTATACGCCAAAAGGCGAGTCGGTAACCGTGCGGGTGAAAGAGGCGGATGGCCAGGTGCAGATAGTCGTTGAGAATCCCGGAAACCCCATTCCCCCGCAACATCTTCCGCGACTCTTTGACCGCTTTTATCGAGTGGACCCTTCACGACAGCGTAAGGGCGAAGGCAGCGGCATTGGTCTGGCGATTGTGAAATCAATTGTGACTGCCCATCGAGGAAAAGTCTCGGTGACTTCCGACCCTCATGCCACTCGCTTTATTCTGACGCTGCCCAAGCACGCGATTTAATTTATGGTGATGACGCTTATACCCGTCATCACCTGTTGTCTGACACAACCGTCATAATCCTGTCACGCCACTGACAGCCCCTATTAATTATACTTTCTTCCGTAAACCCAAACAGGAGAAATATGATGAATAAGATGTCCTCTTTTTTAGCTATCGCGTTTTTTATTTCAGCTGGCGTTAATGCGGCAGAAACACCCAAAATGCATCAGCAGGCCGCAATGGCTCATGAAATGATGAATAACAGCGACGCTCCTGCACATCAAAAAATGGCACAAGCACACGCCGCGCAAGCAAATAATTCATCGTCAACATCAACCAATGCGCAATCATTTTCACAAATGAATGAACACGAAAAAGCGATGGTTGTTCACCAATCGGTAAACAACGGCCATTCATTTGCTCATGAGGTACAGGCCGAGCAGCACCGCGCGCAGATCTCCACTCAGGGGTAAAGACGAACTATATTGACAACGACATCCATAAATACGCGAAGTTTGAATATTGTGGACTACTCTCCCCACGCGGGCCTGTTTATATACAAGCCCGCGTCCCACTTCATCGTTAATGTCAATATTAATAATTCATTAAATCCTTCTTCTAAAAGTAAATACATCTTAGCTCTCTACCCGGATTGTATAAAATAAGTAAATAAACAGCTTATTATGTTGCGTATTACAGCATTCACCACCCCACCCTAATTATAAATTAGGATTTCCCCTGGTATGCTTCATTAATATTTAATGGGAGACTGCCGTCGTCGTAAACATGACAGTCAAAAAGTTCGCATTCCTATAAATAAATTTAATGATGATAGTGAGTAAAAAATGAATAAACGTCTGCTAACCCTCCTGGTCCTTGGCCTGACAACTGCCACAACAGCATGTGCAATTACCCCGGCAATGCAGAAAAAGTATGAACGTTCAGGTTGTACGCAGATGAGTGAACTCAATGGCTGCGATGTGAATAAATCCTATCAGTGGAACCGCGATCATGGCTTTATTGAGAACAGCAACGGCCAGCAGAATCGTCATCATCATGGTGAAAAACAGCAAAATACCACTAACACGGATAACCACGATAATGCCGGTATTGATGGCAAATTCAGCGGAAATTACGTGGCCAAATTTGCCAATGGTCAACGCAGCGTTGATATTCACGTCGAAGATTCCGGCGTTTACGTCAATGGTAATGAAGTGCGTGACGTAAATACCTATAAGGATACGATGACCTTCCGTGTCGGCTATGCCACCTATACGATTAAAACAAATGGTCACGGTAGCTGGAATGACAGCGATGCAGGAAACACAGGCAAAATTGTGCGTGAATAACGGATAACGCTAAAGAGCGCTGCGATCACAGCGCTCTCAAAAGCGATGCATTACAGTATGCCGTTTTAATACGGGAGTCAGGCATGGCTTTAACCCTCACAGTGCTGCTTGAAAACCGACGCGCTGCTGGCGCAGAAATATCAATACTGGCCAAGCCTGGATTAAGTCTGTTAGTTCAGGATGAAACAACCACAATATTGTTTGATACCGGGCCGGATGGCAGCTTCATGCATAACGCTGCACAAATGGGCGTGGACCTGACCCAATTAACCGCCGTAGTGCTGTCGCACGGTCATTATGATCACTGCGGCGGCGTGCCGTGGCTTGCGGATAACAGCCGTATCATTTGCCATCCTCAACTGGCCTGCGAGCGTTACGCATCGATAACGGTTGCGGGAATACCACGAAAAATTAAAAAACTCTCGCGTGATAACAACTACTCTCGATTCATAATGGAATACACCCGCGAGCCGCTGGCTATCAGCGATCGTTTTTTGTGGTCCGGGGAAATCAGTGTCCCCACGCCACAGTCCTATGGCGTGATTAGCGAGAAAACACTCCAGCCAGATTACATCAGTGACGAAGGCGTATTGATCTATAAATCTGCACGCGGGTTAGTCATCATTACCGGTTGCGGGCATCGGGGAATAGAAAACATCGTACGCCATTGCCAGAAAATCACCGGGGTTAACAAAATTTATGCCCTGGTCGGTGGCTTTCATTTACGCGCCGCCTCCCCCGCTAAGCTATGGCGGACCCGACAATTTATTCAGCAACAGCAACCCGAAAAACTGCTCGGCTGTCATTGCACCGGTTCGTGGGGGCGATTGTGGCTACCGGGAACTGACGCCCCGGCAACGGGAGATGTGATAGTGCTGGCTGAGTAACAACAGTAAAACGTTGCCCAAACAGCAATAAAAAACGGGAGCCTTACGGCCCCCGTTTATCAGTCATCATTACATGGTGACAATTGCTGGCTCATCAAAGACGGTGAGTTTTGGCGCTTCACCGGTGTATTTTTCTGCGTATACCAGGCTGGTATTCCCGGCACAACCATTCGCCAGTCTTGAAGTCGGGATATCCGCCGTCAGCACGTTCGCGCCGCCATTTTTACAGATACCGTTTTCAATATCCGGCCATGCGCCTTCATGAATACAGATGATACCCGGTTTGATGCCGTCGCTGACGTGCGCCCCAACCAGAACCTGTCCACGAGCATTCCATACGCGGACCAGATCGCCCTCGGCAATCCCTCTGGCTTTTGCGTCATCCGGATGAATCGTCACCGGTTCACGATTGGCAATCGCGTACTCTTTACGTAGCGACGCGTAGTTCAGCTGGCTATGCAGACGATGTGCCGGGTGCGCCGTCAGTAGCTGCAGCTGATCTTTATCCGCAGTTCCTTTCCATTCATCCGGTTCAATCCAGGACGCATGCGGCGGACAGTCTTTATACTGATAGCCTTCAATCGTTTTCGAGTAGATTTCAATCTTGCCGCTCGGCGTTCCGAGTGCGTTCATCACCGGATCGCTGCGGAAATCCGCGTAGCGCACATATTTGTTATTCTTTTCATTCTCACGCATTTCGATCAGCTTATTCTGCTGCCAGAACGCGTTGAACTGAGGCATGGCAACACGCTGGGCGCGGGCGGCTTTTTGCGCGACGTCATAGAACTGCTTCAGCCACGCCATTTCGTCTTTGCCTTCGGTGTAGACAGCTTTCCCCCCCGGCTTAAGCATCTCAGCCAGATCGGCAAATACGTCAAAATCACTACGCGCTTCAAACTGCGGCTCAATGACCTGCTTCATCGGTACCAGATGCTGGTTACTGTAATCACCGGTCATGGTCAGATCGTTACGCTCAAACGAAGTGGTGATTGGCAGAACGATATCTGCGTGTTTGGCCGCAGCGGTCCAGTAGCATTCAGAGATGACAACCAGTTCAGGCTTCTGCCAGGCTTTGATTAAGCGGTTGGTATCCTGATGATGGGTAAAGTTAGCGCCGCCCGCCCACCAGATCATTTTGATATCCGGGAAGGTTTGCTCTTTACCGTTATGTTGATATTTGCCGCCTGGGTTTTCCAGCGCTTCGACAATTCGCGCTACCGGCAGGCTGGTCACCGCATCGGAAACCGCCCAGTCATTACCTGCCGATGACCCACCCTCAATTTTGGCGGAGATCGCCGGTAAAACCCCACCGATACGCGTTGGATTACCGCCGTTGGAATAGTGATAAGAGAACCCGAAGCCGCCGCCTTCGGTACCAATTTGCCCCAGCATCGCCGCCAGAGTCACCAGCATCCAGTGTTTTTGCTCACCGTATTGCTGGCGCTGAATCCCCCAACCTGCCATGAGCATGGTTTTGTTGCTGGAGAAAATTTCCGCCAGCTTTTCCAGTTGCTCAGCAGGCACGCCACACACGCCAGATGCCCATTCGGCGGTTTTCTCTACTTTATCGCTCTTGCCGAGCAGGTACTCTTCAAACTGCGGATATCCGGTAGTGTATTTTTCCAGGAAGGCTTTGTCGTGAAGGTTTTTCTTCACCAGCGTATGGGCGATCCCTAACATCATTGCCACGTCGGTCCCCATATGTGGCGCAATCCAGGTCGCATTATCACCAAAGAACTCGATGGTTTCAGAACGCATCGGATCGATGGCGATGACGCTTTTCCCTGATTTCTTCAGCAGATTAAAGTATTCGATCCCTTGTTCATCCGTGCTGCTCCAGGCAATCTTAAGGGTGTTGAGCGGGTTCATCCCCCACAGCACCACGACCTGACTGTGCTCAAGCACCATCGGCCAGGTGGTTTGCTGCTCATAAACCTCAACCGATCCCACAACGTATGGCATGATCACCTGCGCGGCACCGGTTGAATAATCTCCGGTATGCCCAGCGTAGCCACCGGCCATGCTCATATAGCGTTGCAGTAAGGTTTGCGCCTTATGCAGAACGCCGCTGGATCGCCAGCCATAAGAACCGGCAAATATCGAAGCGGGACCATAGCTGCTGCGGATCCGGCTGTGCTGTTCATGAATGAGCTTCAGCGCCTGTTCCCAGCTGACCCGCACAAAGGGATCGTTACCGCGTTTGCCATCCGCTTTACCCGGGTTTTCCAGATAGCTTTTGCGCACCATCGGATACTTCACGCGGATATTGGTATGAACCTGATCTGGCGCGGTTTGCTGTAATGAGTTCGGCACCGTTTTCGGCAACGCACCTTTTGAGGAAACCACTTTTCCATCTTTTACTTCCACGTATACCGCACCCCAACGTGCTGCCGTCAGGATTGCTCCGCCATTCTGGCCTTCGGCCCAGGCTGGCATTGGGATCACCGAAGAAATCGCCATTGTCCCGGTTGCCGCGCCAGCCGTCTTAATAAAGTCACGTCTTGTGAGTTTCATGATTTCTCCTGATTGATCGCTTATTTATTCATGTCTTTAGCGTTGTACTGGAAGTAACGGCTCAGGATATCCAGTTCGGTTTCACTGATATTGGTGCGGGCCCCCATCCCTTTGGCTACTGAAGGCCAGGCGTTAAGCGTGAAGTGATTCGCCGGAATTGGCGCATGACAGCCCGCGCAGTAAACATTGTCGAGTTTGCGCGCGTAATCCCACATAGGTTCACGGCTGGCGAGTGCGGAACCGCTCCATTCGCCCTGCAGCACGACATCTCGCCACGCATTGCCGTAGTCATCTTTTTTCCAGTCGGAGAGGATCTTCAGCGACTGTTGACCTTTTTCACTCAGGCTGGCAAGAATCAAACGCTGCCCTGCTGCGTAGTAAATAACCTGTTCACTTCCTTGCATCTGGCTACCGCGAATCTCGACCAGTCGCGCATTGTCCGTTGTTTTCAGGACCTGCATTTTGGTTGCCGGGTAAACAGTTCCCAGATCGCCAAGCGCGGTGTTGCTTACAGCATAAAGTTCAGTTGCTGAAGCTGGGGTGGAGGCTGACTGCGCTTCAAGTCCTTTAAGCGCACTGTCATCCATTTTTATTTCAGGTGGGAAATGGGCGACGCCTTTATGGCAATCAATACAGGTTTGCTTTTCCGCGATGCCCATTTTGTGCATCTTCTGAGCATCCGCGCTTTGTGCGGCAAGATCCATGGCGTCCATACTGTGGCAGCTACGGCAGGTCGCAGAATCATTAGCCTTGAGCTGTGCCCAAACGGTTTGCGCCATCTCCAGACGGTGTTCTTCAAATTTTTCCGGGGTATCGATTTTTTTGGTTATGAACTGATGATAAACATCTTTTGAGGCCCGCAGCTTAGCCACCAGAAAATCCAAACCGCCCTCCGGGATATGACAGTCCGCGCACTCTGCGCGAATACCTTTCTGATTCTGGAAGTGAACCGAGCCTGTATATTCTTCGTAGGGCGCCTGCATCGTATGGCAAGACAAACAGAATTCTGTACTCGAGGTTTTATGTAATGTCCATTGCCCTGCCAAAACAATAACTGCACCAAGAACAATGCACAGCAGCATCGTCCATAGGATAGTTTTATTTATTTTTCTCATCTTTTAATTCCATCAGACGAATACCCTTTTAGAGGTAGACAATAAATATCCTAAAGCAGCTATTTATTGATATTCATCAAGCGCGGAGAGAAATGAGAATCAGCAAATGGGTAAGTTTGAAGAGGCTCGCATAATTAGTGAGAACGAAATGTAATTATTGTTTTTTCTTTAAAAACAGATTTTTAAACCACTTGCCAAGTTTATACATCTGTAAAGTAAGATGATGTCAGAATAAAAAATTACGGAGTTCATAACGCTGTTGAAATTACCCCCTTAACGGCCATCGTTATATAATTAAATATACAATGAAAAATATAAAAAAGCACCCTTTTCTATTTCGAGATGGCAAGCATTAACGAGGGGACATCTCTTTTGGTTTTGCTGAGAAATACATTCAAGATAGGCTTACAGTACATACTGCTTCATGACGCGCACTGATGCACACATCCTTGATCTGGTCACTTATTATACAGAAACAACTTTCGCTACACTCAGGGTAGAGGTAAAACAAACAGGAGGTAGTGAATATGTATCGCTCAATTCTGGTGCCCATTGATATCTCTGAAGCCGATCTCACTCGTCATGTTGTGCCGCAGGTCCAGGCGCATGCCAAAACCGCGAAGGTCCACTTTTTAGCCGTTATTCCTACCGTTCCGTTCTATGCCTCGCTGGGACTGGCCTACTCTACCGAATTTCCGGACAGAAGTGGTCTGCAGGCTAAGGCCAGCGAAAAACTCGAAGAAATTATTAAGCAGTTCAATATTCCTGCCGGCAGGACTCAGACCCACGTCGTTTACGGCCCGCCGAAGGATCAGATCCTCAAGCTGGCGGAGGCGGTTGACGCCGAGCTTATCGTCATCGCCTCACACAAACCGGGGTTTAGCACTTATTTACTGGGTTCAACGGCGGCAGCCGTAGTCCGCCACGCGAAATGCCCGGTGCTGGTTGTGCGGTGATAGGGTTAAAACGGGAGCGAATATGCTCCCGTTTTTCTGTGGCTCAGGCTATCACTCAGTTCTGATGATCCAGCCTGACAAATGCCAGTAGCAGCTGGCTCAGCGCAGCGTAGAAACCAAAGTCATCATATCGGCGGCATTTAGCAGTGAACTCCGGTAACCAGCGTAACAGCCCCGCCAGCGTTTCTCTGCGCAACGCATCAATACGCTGACGGCTAACCCCTGGCTCACCAAGAGAAAAATGCAGATGGCTCAGCAGTTCGATAAAAATCGCCAGATGATCGGCTGATTCGCTAAACGTATCGCTTACCTGCATGCCCGCATCAGATAACAGTTGTTTAATGACCCCGTAGTTTGGCCCTTCTTCAAGATGAGCCGACGCATAGGGTAACGCGGCGTGTTTATCCGACATCAGGAACAGGCTGCAAAAATCAGCCGCCAGTTCCAGGGTAGCGTCTTCACGTACCTTGAGCGCGGCAATTTTCGCTTCCAGCAAAAGAACATCGGCCTCAAGCGACGGTTCACCTTTGAGCACGGTGAACCACTCCGTCATTTCGCTGGACTGCAATTGCGCTAATCCCTCACCGTCACGCTCCCGGGAAAACATTTGCGCCAACCATGCATAAACACAGGCCATCTGTTCTGTCGTCAGGGAGGTGTGTTTCATCATGACGTCACCTTCTCCGCCGGGACATATTCGCACTGCGCCACCATTTTTATCGGGCCGCTGAACGCCGTCACGTTATCCACCTTACCGGTATATTTCTCAATTTCCACCAGCGTAGTATGCGCACTGGTCGCCTGCGCCAGCTGAGACGTGCCGATATCTAGGGTTAACACGTTCGGATTACCGTATTTACACAGCGCTCCGCTTTCTCCACCGTTATCAGGATCGTACCAGGCACCTTCATGGATGCGCGCCACGCCCGGCGAGTAGAGATCGGAGACAACCGCGCCGGCCAGCACTTGTCCACGCGCATTAAATACACGAACTATATCGCCGTTGCGGATCCCCCTGGCGCTGGCATCCTGCGGGTTAATAAACACCGGCTCTTTGCCACCTACCGCGTAATGCTTACGCAGCGCTTCGGACTCGCAGAGCTGTGAATGCAGACGGAAATCCGGGTGGACGGATTGCAGATGCAGCGGCCAACGTTGCGATCCAGGCCCACCGTGTGAACGTTCGATTTTCTCAAACCACATTGGATGCCCCTGACAATCGTCATATTGCATATCGGCAATAGTTTTCGAATAGATCTCGATCAAACCGCTCGGCGTCCCCAGAGGCTCAAGGTCGGGATCTTCGCGGAAGGCCTGATGACGGACAAACATCTGCGGATGTTCGAATTCAACGTACTCTTGCTGATTCCAGAAAACGTCGAAAGCCGGAAGATGAACACCGCGTCCCTTCCCTTGCTGGCTTCCTTCCTGCCAGATGCGCTTCAACCAGCCCATCTCATCCAACCCTTCTGTGAACGCTTCTTCACGGTTAAAGCGGCGGCAAAGATCGCGGAAAATATCGAAATCATTACGCGCTTCAAACTGCGGCTGCACCAGCTGCTTCATAGCGATAATGCCGCGGTTGGAGTGGTTGCCATATTGGTCGAGATCGTTACGTTCAAACTGGGTCGTCGCCGGTAATACGATATCGGCGAATCGACAGGTCGAAGTCCACTGATTGTCGATGGCGATAACGGTTTCCAGCTTGCGCCAGCCCTCAATAATACGGTTGATCTGCTGGTGACGATGGAAAGGGTTGGTCCCGGCAAAAACGCACATCTTCAACGGTGGCAGCTTGACGGTTTTACCGTTCCAGTTGATGCTCTTGCCCGGCTCCAGAATCGCATCGATAAAACGCGCGATCGGGATGGTACTGCTGTAGCCCTTATAATCGGTGCTGTCATGTACCGGTGGAACGGTGGTAGAACCAGAAAATCCGTTCAGGATAACGCCTTTACGCCCTGGGGTGCCCGCGCCGTTGTAGTGCCAGCCAAAGCCAAATCCCCCTCCGGGTAAGCCAATTTGCCCGAGCATTGAGGCCAGCACCACGATCATCCACGCCCACTGTTCCCCGTGCTGCATACGCTGCACGCACCAGCCAGCAATAATTTGCGTTCTGCCGCCCGCCATCTGCCGCGCAAGTTCACGGATTGTCTCAGCATCAATCCCGCAGATTTTTTCCGCCCACTGGGCATCTTTAGGCTGTCCGTCACTTTCTCCCAGCAGATAAGGCAGAAATTGCTCAAACCCAACGCAGTAGTTCTCGAGGAAATGCTTATCGTAGAGCTTCTCGGTATACAGCGTGTGTGCCAGCGCCAGCTGTAGCGGCACATCAGCCTGCGGATTCACGGCGATGTGCTTAACCTTGTCGCGGCCCAGGTAGTCGTGAGTCGAGGTAATGACCGGGTCAACGCTGATGACCGAAATCTCGCCCCGCGCCACTTTATCCTTCAGTTGCTCGTAGTATTCGTAGACATCATGATCTGGACACCACCAGTTCGCCTGCTGGTTTTTGATGAGGTCAGAACCCCACAGCACAATGGTTTTGCTGTTTTCGAGTACCAGTGGCCAGGAGGTCTGCTGTTCATATACCTCCATTGAACCCACCACGCGCGGCAGAATGACCTGAGCAGCACCGGTGGAATAGTCGCCCCCCGTACTCACGCTGTTGCCATGCAGCGCAATGGCACGCGCCAGCATCCCGGAAGCATTGTGGAACATCCCGGTCGATTGCCAGCCGCTGGCCGTTAGCAGCGCGCTCGGACCATAAGTCTTCTGAATGCGCTCCAGCTCCTGATAGAAGAAATCCAGCGCTTCATCCCACGAAACGCGCACAAAGCGGTTATCTCCACGTTGCGAGGTATCGCTCTGATGGTGTTTACGCAACCAGTCCACGCGGACCATGGGATAGCGAATACGCGCTCCACCGTGTACGTGATCCGGGAGTCCGGCGATCATTTTTGACGGGTATTTATCGCGCTCGAACGGCCTGGCTTCAATGAAACGACCGTCAACCACGGTGGCACGAATCGCCCCCCAGTGAGAACCGGTCAGAATCCCCTCTTTGACGCCTGCCCCCTGCACCTCTGCGGCATTAGCGCTACGCGGCGTGAGCAGCGAAGGCCCTAACATACCAGCTACGGTCAAGCCGCCCAGTTGCAGCAAAAAACGTCGGCGCGATGCCTGAAAGAGATCGTTATTTTTCATTGCTTTCTCCCTTATCGCCATGCGGCTTATCCGTAGTGTCAGAGGCATTCATCTGCAAATATTTCAGCAAGGTACGTTCTTCGCGTTTATCCAGACTGGTAAATCCAATCATGCCGTTCAACGTGCCAATCCAACCGTTAGCATCAAAGTGTTCTTTCTCTGGTGCACCGTGGCATTGGTTACAGGTTCCGTTATAGAGCGAGTCGGCATAAGCCCAGATAGGTTTGATATCGTTGACCATATCGCCCTTCTGCATCCAGGCAGTGGCCTGCAATTTACTCCATGGCGTATTCGTTTCCGCAACGGTGGTTTGCTCCAGCGTCTTCACGTGCTGCTGGATGTCGCCACGAATGGAAGCCACAAAAATGCGCTTGCCCGGCAGTTGCGCCAACACGCGCTGACGCCCATTACTCTCGGTCCAGCCCACAATTTCAATTTGCAGCCAGTCACCATCACGCTTTAACACTTTCACTTCAGAAGCGGGCAGCAGTGAGCCTGCAGGTTCTTTATCACCTTTGGCGGCATAAATAGGTTTGATGTCCAGAGAGTAGAGCGTCTCGCCATCGTCGTTCGCCCTGGCGCGTAACTCATCAAACTGCTTGCGGAAACCGCTGCTCATATCGGGAAGCTGGTGTGCAATACCTTTATGGCAGTCGATACAGGATTGGTTGTCCTTGGCCGCAATCTTCATCTGGCGCGCAGCTTCAGGATGTTGTTTCGCGTGGTCCATCGCATCATAGTCATGACAAGAACGACAGGTCGCGGAGTTGTTCTCCTTCATTCGCGCCCATTCGCGCTCCGCCAGCTCAGCGCGTTTGGCTTCGAATTTCTCTGGAGTATCAATAGAGTGGGCAACAAAGGTTTGGTAAATATCGTTGCTGGCCTCCAGCTTACGTTTCACCATGCCTGGAATATCGGATGGAATGTGGCAGTCATGACATTCTGCGCGCACCCCGGAGGCATTCTGAAAATGCGCAGACTGTTTATATTCTTCGTAAACCGGCTGCATACTGTGGCAGCTCACGCAAAACTCGGTAGAACTCGTTAATTTAATACCAACGTGCGGCAAGACGATCAGCGCAATACCGACCACAATCCCGATAACGACCAGCGCCAACACTGACCAACGTGCGCTCGGTCTGAGCAGCGCCCTCCATAGTTTCCGCATAATAGCCCCTGTAATCTTATGGTTTAGTTACAGAGGATCTTATTTCTCAAATGTGAACAGCAACACTGGTCAGGATGAATGGCTTACGGCACAATGTGAACAGATATGAACAGAAAGAGAACACCATCAGGATGCCGCATCACATTGTCATTGTTGAAGATGAACCCGTTACCCAGGCGAGGTTACAGGCATATTTTGAACAGGAAGGTTATCATGTCTCTGTCACTGCCAGCGGAGCTGGTCTGCGTGAAATCATGTCACAACATCCTGTCGATCTCATTCTGTTGGATATCAACCTCCCGGACGAAAATGGCTTAATGCTGACCCGCGCCCTGCGCGAACGCTCAACGGTGGGGATCATTCTGGTGACAGGTCGTAGCGATCAAATTGACCGGATCGTTGGCCTGGAAATGGGCGCTGATGATTATGTCACCAAGCCGCTGGAGCTACGTGAACTGGTGGTTCGGGTTAAAAATTTGCTCTGGCGTATCGATCTTGCCCGCCAGGCACAGCCGGAGACCAAAGATAACTGCTATCAGTTTGCCGGATACTGTCTGAATGTCTCCCGGCATACCCTGGAGCTGGGCGATGAGACGATCAAACTCACCCGCGCCGAGTATGAAATGCTGGTCGCCTTTGTCACCAATCCGGGAGAAATTCTCAGCCGCGAACGTTTACTGCGTATGCTTTCGGCACGACGGGTAGACAATCCAGACTTACGCACCGTAGATGTACTGATCCGCCGTTTGCGCCACAAGCTACGGGCTGATTTACTGGTGACACAGCACGGCGAAGGTTATTTTTTAGCGGCCGACGTGTACTGATACAGATAAACCGGACGGAACCCGCCAGGAGACAGCGAGCGTTGAACATGCTGGCTGTCGGCATTTTTCGGGGTGAGCACCAGGATCGGCGGACTGATATTTTCCGGTACCGGTTGCCCTTGTAGCACCCTGATCGCCTGTTGAATCGCCAGTTCACCTTGCCAGACCATCTGATCGCTGGCAGCCATAATGATTCTTTCGCGTTTAAGTCCGCGATACACCTGATGCGACAGGTAAAAAGAGACCACGGTTAGCGGCGTCCCCGGATTCCGTTTCTCTCCCATCGCCGCTTCCGCAGCAATTGCCGTACCGGCAACCACATCGACATCCGGGTGACGCTCAAGCATCTCCTGCAACAGGTTGCGCTGAACTTCAATATCATTATCCCCCAACGCCACATCCACGATGTTCACCTGACTACCGGCAATCGCCTGACGGAATCCTGCCACCATTTCGCGGCTGCCTCCGGCGTCATCAGGTCCTGGCAATAGCAGAACCTTTAACGGTTTGCCGCCGCTCCACTTGACCAGATAGCGGCCCGGCTGATACCCCATCTGGAACCACGGAACACCGACCCGTGCTTTCACCGTCGGATCGTCTATCGCATTCACTACCTCAATGACCGGCAACGCGCCTACCTGCGCGGAAAGATCCGGGAAAGTCGTCGTGCTGCTACCCAGCAATATGGCATCTGCTCCCCATTGCTGGCACTGGGCGATTTGTGTTTTTTGCGTGGAGAACTGACGATACCCTCCCGCCTCTAACACCTTCAGACTTACTCCGTATTTTCTCGCCGCCTCAAGCATGCCGTAATTCACGGAAAGCCAATATGAGTCTTTCAGGCTGGGATACAGCGCGCACAGTTTCCAGACTTTGTTTGCAGTAACGTCCGATTGCAGTTCCGGGACTGCCTGCTGCGTATCCTGCCAGCGCAGCAATGCGGCCCCAGCCGCATGACTCAAACCGGGAAAAAGCGTGATTAACAGGAAAACCAATACGCGCATGATAGCCTCAACATTGATAAGGCTTTATCCTAGTTGCTTTCCTCTTTTGGACTCAACCTTTTTAATCTGTGGCGACCAGACAGTGAATTTATCTCTGACCAAACGACTGTGGATAGGCTTTGCGCTGATGGCGGCACTGACTCTCATCAGTACGCTGACAGGCTGGTATAACCTGCGTTTTGTCAGCCAGGTTGAGCAGGCCAATACCCAGGCGCTAATTCCAACCATGGATATGGCACGCCAGCTCAGCGAAGCCAGCGCCTGGGAACTGTTTTCCGCACAAAATCTGACCACCGCAGACAATGAAAATATGTGGCTGGCTCAGGGGAGAATGTTAACCGCCCAGAGTCTGAAAATAACCACATTACTCAAAACCCTTCGTGAGCAGGGCTTTGATACTTCTGCCATTGAACAGCAGGAGAAAGAAATCGCCCGATCGTTAAGCCACCAGGGGGAGATGGTTGGCGAACGCCTGAAATTACGCGCTCAACAGCAACAACTCAGCCAGCAAATTATTGAGGCCACCGCTGACGTTGCCGAAATGGCACGCGGTCAGGCCAGTAATGCCGCCACGTCGGCGGGAGCGACACAGGCCAGCATTTACGATTTGATTGAGAGCCATCAGGGGCAGGCCGCTGAACACGCGCTGGACAGGCTCATCGATATCGATCTGGAATATTATAACCAGATGAATGAACTGCGCCTGAGTGCGCTACGCGTGCAGCAAATGGTGATGAATCTGGGGAATAACCAGGCGCAGAATAACCTGGCTGCGCTGGAAAACCAGTTGAATGCCGCCGTCAGAGTACTTCAGCGCCGACAAATACGTATTGAAGATCCCGTGGTGCGCACTCAGGTGGCCAACACCGTCAATACGATTAGCCGTTATGTTGAGCTGCTGTCCCTGTATCGCCAGGATAATGACATCACGACCCAATTACAGATCTTATCGCAGAATAATATCGAGCAATTTACCCGTTTCAGTAGCGAAGTCAGCCAGTTGGTGGAAACCATCGGCCAGCGTAATCAAAGTGGACTGGCGCATCTCAAACAGACCAGCCAGCGCGGGCAACACTTGCTGCTGCTGTTAGGTGGCGTGTCATTATGTTTGCTGATTCTTATACTTTGGCGTGTGGTTTATCGCTCAGTCACTCGACCACTGGCACAGCAAACCCAGGCGTTACAGCGTCTGCTTGAGGGGGATATTGACTCCCCATTCCCGGAAACCGCAGGCGTTCGTGAACTGGATACCATCGGGCGGTTGATGGATGCCTTTCGCGGCAGTGTTCACGCCCTCAATAGCCATCGCGAACATCTGGCTGCACAGGTTAAAGCTCGCACCGCCGAGCTGCGTTCTATGGTATCTGAACACCGACAGGCCCGTGCAGAAGCTGAAAAAGCTAACCAGGCAAAATCGGCGTTTCTTGCCGCCATGAGCCATGAAATACGCACCCCGCTGTATGGTATCCTCGGCACTGCGCAGTTGCTCTCAGACAATCCCGCCCTGGCACAGCATCGGGAAAATCTACGCGCAATCACCGACTCGGGCGAGTCTTTGCTGACCATCCTCAACGATATCCTGGACTATTCCGCCATCGAAGCCGGTGGAAAAAATGTGGCGATAGGCGATGAGCCTTTTGAACCCAAACCCTTGCTGGAAAGTACGCTTCAACTCATGAACAGCCGTGTTGCTGGTCGCCCTGTCGTGCTGGTTGCGGATTTTGCCGATGACGTTCCCGCTTCCCTGCGTGGCGATCCGCGCCGCATCCGGCAAATCATTACTAATTTATTAAACAACGCACTACGCTTTACCGATCGGGGACACATCATCCTGCGTAGCCGATGTGAGGGCAAAAACTGGTACATCGAGGTTGAAGATACGGGATGTGGAATTGACCCTGCCCGCCAGCACGATATTTTTCAGCCGTTTGTTCAGGTAAGCAGTAAACGAGGTGGAACCGGACTCGGACTAACCATCAGCGCCAGTCTCGCCCAGGCAATGCAGGGAGAGCTGAGCGTCACCAGCACGCCCGGCGTCGGGAGTTGTTTCCAGCTGCGTCTGCCATTGCGGGCAACCACGATGCCCATCATGAAACCCGCACAACGCTCCATATCGTTACAGGGCTTACGCTTATTGCTTATCGAGGATAATCCTCTTACACAACGTATCAGTACTGAAATGCTCATCCTCAATGGCGCACAGGTTACTGCTGCCAGCAGCGCCGCTGAGGCGCTAAAAATATTGCAGGAAGATACTCGCTACGATGCTGCTCTGGTTGATTTCGATCTTCCTGATATCGACGGGATCACGCTGGCACAGCAGTTAGCCCACGACTATCCGGCACTTAGCCTGATCGGCTTTAGCGCGCACGTCATCGACGAAACGCTAAGCCAAAGAACCAGCACCCTGTTCCTCGGCATTATTCAAAAACCAGTCCCCCGGGATGAACTCAGTCGACTTATTACGCATTATCTGCACGGTAGTGCGACTCTCCCGCTTGCATCAGAAAATGACAACAAACGGTTAGATTTTCATCAGTTGTCTGGAGATATCCAGGTTATGGGATGGCAAAAGGTGCGCGAATGGTTAGCGCTCTTTAAGCAACACACTCTTCCTGTATTAGATGAGATTGACGCTGCCCGCGCAGCACATGACGACGAGCAGATAAAACGTCTGATGCATCAGCTAAAAAGCAGCTGCGCCAGCATGGGAATGCGCTCAGCCAGCACGATGTGTGCAGCACTTGAACAGCAGCCGTTGGGTGATTTTTCACTCAGAGAGGAGATCCAACAAAGTCTTTATGAGGTAGAACGTTGGCTGGAAAAAGAAAAACCGTCCCGCGCGTAACGGTACGTTGAAGCTGAGCATAGAGACTGACTTTGAATGGTACGCCCTGTAGGATTCGAACCTACGACCTACGGCTTAGAAGGCCGTTGCTCTATCCAACTGAGCTAAGGGCGCATTGCGAAGTGATTACTTCATGCAGATGAAACGCGTGAATTATACGGTCAGCGCCTGCTGAGTCAATGCCTTTTGTTTCAGTTGCTGGCGAAGTGAACGAATGTTGATTTTTTCTGCTTGTTCAAGGGTATCCAGGAAATCGCCTGGTAACAACTCAGCCCACGAAACGCCAGATTTAGGGATACATGTATTTAGAATATTTATGATTTTGCTTAACATTCCCTTACCCCTCCAGCGGTTCAGGAACTCTTTAATGTTAAGTATCGCCATCAAGGAAGAAAACAGTCACTTCGAACATGGACTTAAAATTATCATCTCCCATTTGGCAAATCAGTGGCATCAGGAGATTTGCTTTTTGCCTGTCGAGGATATCGATCGCGCTGACATCGCGTTTATTTCCCTGGATGAAGATTGGCTCAGCGCCGATTGCTATCAGATTCCGGTCCATACCCGCCGCCAACACCGGGTAGTCATCTGCAACAGAAACGATAAAGATAAGCTGATGTTCCGGCCCTGCCTGTACATGTTGCCACTGATCTATCGGGAAGATGACGTTGAGGAAATGACTAAAAAATTAGTCCTCATCCTGCAAAAACGCGCGCTGCGCAACAACGTGCCCGCAACTATCTGCCATTACTGCACCACTCGCAACTTTTCTATCGAAGAACGTCAGTTCTTAATGTTTCTCGCCAGCGGCTATACCTTAGCCGAAACAGCTCACTTGCTCTCGGTAAGCGAAATTCAGGCCAAAGCCACCCGTCGCAGCATTATGAAAAAGCTGCATGTGAAAAACGATCAGCAATTCTTAAGATACATCCGGGCGCATCTGAACTTTCTACAAAATTAGGTGGCATCTCTCTGCCTGATTTTTTATTGAGAAAAATCTCATCACCAATTAAGTATCGGCACCTACTGTACCTATCTCCATGCTGCCAGAATAATCCTGGCTTACTATTTCCGGGGTAACAGAAAGACACACCCGGTAATATTTTATCTAATCCCATAGAGAGGTTGAACTGGATAAAACGACTTTTTGGGCATTGAGTAAGACATCAGAAAACTTCCGGCAGATTATTCTGATGGGATACGCAATTGCCAGTCTGATGATTGCTGAAGCATTGAAACCCAACAGCACAAGGAAACTCGCCTTTACGCTGGAGAAAATTTGGGTCAGGGATGTTTATAGTCGGCAATTTATCCAGACCTGCCGCAACAGAAATGGAATGGAAAAGGATGCACAGCGCAAAACGCCGGGATCGACATCGCCGTATACGAAACACTAACTGTACCTGGCAATATCCTCACTACACATCACAGGTATTTGACCAACTTGAGTATCTGACGCAAAAACTCGAATACACATTACCGAGTGACACTATATCTCAGGCGATTATTACGACAGATTACTATCTGGCCTATGCGCTGGGTCGACATTTATTTTCAGGAGCACGTACCGCAATCTTCCAGACCATTGAATCGGCCAAAGTCAGCCTGCGAGAGTCGGTAATTAGTCAGTTAGTGGTTGATATGGAAGGTTTAACAATCTCTTATTTTGATGTTCTGGAGTATCTGCGTCAGCTAATTAAACCGCGGAATAACATCCAAATCTTCATATTGCTTTCCCGCCACGATGAAGACCTAATCCCTTTTATTTCTCTGTCCGGTCCATTTTATATCTTGTCACGTAGCCTGCGCCTCCCGGAGATGCGCCGCGCTTTATTGTCGCCAGTCCTTAACTATATTCACTCCAGGCACATAAACCAGCTCGATTGGGCGATGGTGGAATTACTTTTACAAGGTAACTCCTTAAAAGAGATTGCTTTGTTACAAGCTCGCCCCTACCACCGTATCATCTATCGCCTGAACCAGCTGATTGCGCGTCTGGGCTTAGCAAACCGGCAGCGTTTTTTGCACCTGATACATCGCCTCAGCGTTACCTCTGCTCATTTAATTTAACACCCTAACCCTATGTGCCATAAGATTTTTTAGGAAATTACTTATTTTTATATGAGATAAAAGATCTAAATTTCACAACTATTTAATATTTACAACTATTCCTGGTATTATGCTATCTTCCACCACCCCAGTAAACCATACTGATTCTGTGCATACCAGCACAAATAGCGTCATTCCCACCTTAACAAATCCTAAACAATTAGTTTATTGTATTGTTTTTACCATTTAAAAATTTTTTTCAGTCTGCCATAATTCAAACAGCAGTAAAATAATGCCAATAGTCATTAACACATCTGGATCTTTTAGAACATCCTAACTGACATTAACAACCTGAATGTTGTAAGCCTTTTCCGAAAGAACAGAGCAGGTATAATCCCCATAGTTTTCTGATTAATTGTTAGTTTTCCCAGTGTGAAATGGATTTTCCACAAATTCATTGTTCTGTAGAAGAGCAACCGAATAAACAAGGATGAAATAATATTTATTCGACTCTCCCTCAGAACAACCCTTGGCTATTTGACAATATTATAACGCCTGATGTTTTATAAAATTATCAAGATACGCATACAGTTTGAGGCATACAACAATGAAACCAGCATCCGTTATCATTATGGACGAACACCCTATTGTCAGAATGTCGATAGAAGTACTACTTGAAAAAAACAGTAATATCCAGGTTGTGTTGAAGACCGATGACAGCCGTACGGCAATAGAGCACCTGCGCACTTACCCTGTCGATCTTGTCATTCTGGATATTGAACTACCTGGTTCAGATGGATTTACATTACTCAAGAGAATAAAGTCTCTGCAGGAGAATACTCGGGTGCTGTTTCTCTCCTCCAAATCGGAGTCTTTTTATGCCGGGCGTGCTATCCGGGCCGGTGCAAATGGTTTCGTCAGTAAACGAAAGGATTTAAATGATATCTACAATGCGGTAAAAATGATTTTATCGGGATATTCTTTTTTCCCTTCAGACACCCTTAACTTCATTAACAATATAAATATGAAAAAAGGTGTATTGAATGACATGCCGCTCTCTAATCGCGAAGTTACGGTTTTGCGTTATCTGGCAAATGGGCTCTCTAATAAGGAAATTGCTGAGCAGCTGTTACTCAGCAATAAAACGATTAGTGCTCACAAAGCTAACATCTACGCCAAACTCGGCTTGCACACTATCGTTGAGCTGATCGATTACGCAAAAATGCATGAATTAATGTAATAGCACTCCCGGCGAGACTTCGTTCGGGAGCGTTTTATCCGCGCATTGATTAGTTATAGTTAATCATAAATGTGGCATCGGCCCTGGCGAGGCCTGGCTGAACCCCGTCTGCTAACGCGATATAGTTGGCGAAAAAGGTCAGCGTGGCATTGCCGTTTTCATCAATCCCTACGGTTTGGCTGGCCTGCTCGAGCGGTAATCGCGTACGGTCACTGTCATGCAGTTCGATCGCCACCTTTTGCGCCATCACCGCGTCATCAAGCGCCAGCAACGTCGTACCCGGGGCCGGAGTACCAGAAAACGTTATTGACGCGGATCCCGGCGGGCAGCCTTCCAGCTTCAGCGTAAACGCGACTGGTTGGGTAGTATCCCCGCTGGTCTGTAACTGCTTTGTTGGCCAGGTGCCCAATTCAACCGACTTATTGCTGTCGCTGGCAATCACCGCACAGGTAAAGTCCACCACGTTTCCGCGCAGTTCAATATTGATTTCGCCCAGCGATGAGGCCGCATGGCACAACGAGCTGAATGTCAGTATGGGCAGCATCACCAGAAGCGCCCATGAAGTTGGCGTTTGCTTGTTAGTCATAATCTACTCGCAGATAGCCACGGGCAGTAAAAGGCCCTTCGGTAGGTTTATTCCCCGTCACGCTGACCGGCCATGTCCGAATACTCACGTTTGCCGCGGCGTTATCATCCAGTTGAAATGGGATCGTGCTGGACAGATTATTGGGCGTCAGCGGTCTACCGGTTTTGTCGGCGACAATGAACCCTAAGTCAGGATTGTCTGATACCATCATTTGCCCAGAGGCTTTCTCGGCCTCTACCCGCATGGTTAAGTATGCCTGTGCAGCGACGTTGGTGCATTTTATCGCCACCGTTTTGGTCTGCGGATTAATGCCTTCGGGACGGTTTCCTGCCCCCGCCTTGCTGAACAACGATGCGCCAATATCGCCAAAATCAAACTCGACAATCTGCCCTGCGTTCACCTCACAGTTTTGTGGCACCTCCACCTTACCGCTGTAGCTGATGGTATAAACCGGCGTGCTTAGCGCATCTCCAGTACTGGTCGTGACATAGACTCTGAACATGGTCTGGCGCGGGATCGGCACCATGTTAATAAACGAGCGGATCACTTTGAGTTTAAACACCAGGTTTGAATCCTGTACGCCAAAAGGCTTCTGCTTCGAAACGTTCGAGTCAACGCCCATACGGATATAATTTCGCGGAGGATAAAACAACCCGGCATAGCTGTCGGTGATGCTCATGGCCCCCAGCAGGTAGTCATTGAGCTTCAGATACTGAAAACCACCCTCGGTACTTTGAACCGGAAGTTCAGTGACATAGCTTCGATAGGTGTAATTCACCGTTGTCCCAGCCGGACAGGTGGCATTAACGCCAACCCAGCCCGATTTTTCCGGTAACGTCACCACCTGCCCCGGCTGATTATTGCTGCTGTTAAAGACGTTCGACAGATCGTAAAAAACATCCGTTGGTGTGCCATTCGAGTTTTGACAGACCGTCGCCCAGGACGAATGAGCCATCAGCAGTAAAGCGCTTCCCAGTAACAAACCTGTTTGTCGTTTCATCGTATTATTCCTGTCGTGCCGTTGGAGATTCGCACGTCACGTTCGTGAGCGTCACCGCCTGTTTCAGACTCTCCTCAGGCAAGGCATAGTGCGCCACGCAGCGAGCGTTAGCGCTTTCCCCCCATTGGATCAGCAATTCGCCTTTTAGCGGTAAGCCGCTCAGGTAGATTTGTCCGTCTTCGCCCACCATACTGGTCACGCCGCTGGTGTTTTCACGCACAACGGATCCAAATGGCACAGGTTTACCTGCATATTTCGCGGTTATCAGCGCCCGCACGCCGATACGTGTATCAAACGCTGCTCGCACCAATGCCCCTTGCGTTGGCACGACGCTGCTAACGTTATTTTCCACATCGGTATTGTTGTTCATTGAATTGGTATCTAACGCGACGCGGTTATAGCGATAAACGGTGGCATACGGCATCACCGCGTATCCGCGCCAGTCGGTTTGCACGCCGGTCTGGTTTTCTATCCGCACACCCTGCGCGCCAGGTGCTTTAACCAGCACATTGGTGTCCCCCAGCGGCTGACTGAGCGTAATACCGTCCGCATGCCCCACCACGCCGCCGGAGAGCTGCCAGTTATAGTCATGCTGATCGCGATCGTAGTTGTATCCCACGCCCAGCGTGCCATAAGCCGCCTGCCAGTTGGCGCTGGCGTTTCCGCTGTAACCGTTGGTGCTGCTGTGCCCCTGATTCACGCTATAGCTCAGGTTGCGTCCATCCAGTAACGTACCGCCGATCCCGCTCTGCCAGCTGTTTTGTCCGTTGCTGTTGCGGTTGGCATTAAAAGTGGCGTAGGTGCGATCGAGCGCGTTATCACGCGAGTAGCGCCGTCCGCTTAGCAGGCTGAACGGCACTGACATATTGAATGCCAGAATACGGTCGGTGTCGGAGATGCCTACCGATTCATTCCACGACCAGGAGAGTGAATAGCTAATTCCCTGCCAGCCGCTGGCATAGCCCACCTGATACCAGGTATTGGTGTCTGAGGTATTCCAGTACGTTTGCTGACTCCCCGAAACATACAGCGAGCCGTAGTCTCCCAGGTTCTGCGAAATGTTAATCTGGAAGCGGCCCTTTTTGCTGTAACTCAGGTTGTGGTAACTCTTCACATCGGGCACGTCGTGGCGATTGCCTTCGCTGTCGTATTCATACTCATACCCTTCCATGCTGCGATACGCGACGTCATCAAGGGTATAGAAGCCGCGCGTTGAGTAGCGATATCCCAACAGTTGGAAGTTTGTACCAAAGTTGTTCAGCGATTTTGCATACAGAAAACGCAAAGACTGCCCCTGATGCGTACTGTCATCCGCCAGTTGACTGCGCGCATGGGTTAAATCCACAGAAACCGCCCCCCAGTCCCCCAGGTTTCGGCCAGTGCCTAAAACTACCGCGGTGTAACGTGAGGCCAGCTGCGTACCGCCATAAGCGGTGTAGCCTTCTGGTAACCCGGCAATTAATGTTCCCTGGAAAAAGAACGGTGAAGATTGCTGGCTATTGCCGCTGCGAAAATCCCCGGCAACCACGTCGTATTTGAAACGCCCTTCTCGTTGTAACAAGGGAACCGTGGAGTACGGCACCGTATAGCGCTGCTGGCTGCCGTCCTTTTCGTCCACCGTCACCTCAAGGTCACCGCTGGATGACGTCGGGTTGAGATCGGTTATCGAAAAAGCGCCCGGTGAAACATAGCTTTGATAAATCACATAGCCATTCTGACGAATGGTCAGTTTCGCTGCGGTACGCGCAATACCGCGAACGGTAGGCGCATAGCCCTGTAAGCTGTCGGGATACATACTGTCTGAGGAATAGAGCCGCGCACCGCGAAACCCGACGCTGTCAAATACGTCGTTGCCGGTGTTGCTGTCGCCCATTACCAGTTCACCCTTCAGCGGGATAATCGCGCGCTGAAGCCATGTACCGATATTTTTCCAGCTTTGTGAGTGGTATCCGTCACCTTTGGAATAGCTCCATGCGCCGTTATTTCTCAAGCGCCAGGGGCCATAGTTCAGGCCACTGAGCATACTTAAGAAATAGCTGTCAGTGTCACTGCCGCGGCTGCCGGTAAAGCTGTAGTTGACCAGCGCAGCCGGGATCCCTTCATCCCACTCCTCCGGCGGAATATAGCCACGCGCGCTGTTTAACATTGACGCCTGCGGCAGGCTGACGTTCAAGCGCAGGGTAGAAAAATCAAATGCAATCTCACTGCCTGGAATCGCCTCAGGTAGATTGATGCAGGTATCGTTCGGATCCTTACTGAGTGCCGGAAATGCGGTGATATTGACGCCAAGGCGCTTCACCCAGTCGAGTCCAAAACACGGCATCAGCCCACCAGACTTCTCCCCGGCTTTTCCCGCACTGCTCGTAAAACGAATATCCTGAGTGGCAACAAACTCATCGTTGCGCCAGATATCCACGCGATAAACGCCTTCAGGCTGATGATTGCCTTTTTCAAAACGTGATAAATCCGCCACGGTTGCCGTATCCGCAGATAAAAAGGCCGGATTAAAATAGCTTTCCCCATGGCTTAAAGAGGGAAAGAGCGCCGCCAGCGTGGACAACGCCACCCCCGCCAGCGGTGGCGTAACCCCCGGTAACAGGCCAGGAAAATACGTTGTCTTATTCATCGTTATCTCAACGCACGCTAACCGTTTGGGCCGGGGTCACGGCGCCATAATCATTGACCGTCTGGAACGTGACGTTGCCCTGAAGGCCCGTTGGTAGCAGGACCTGCGCATCACTTTTCGGCGCGACCATCACGTTATCAACCTTCGTTTTCCCCACGTTGAGATTGACCAAGGTGACGTAATACGCTGACGGATTATTGATTTTCAGGTGGTTGCCGATACGGGAGAATTTCAGCATCCCGGGCGCATCTTCCGGAATTTGCGGCAGATTATTCGGACGGACAAAAAGCTTGATGCGGGACAGAATCGCCAGTTGCAGAACGTTTTTACCCTCAAGGCTGTTTTTATTGACTGACGGAATGGCTTTCACATTCATCCAGAACAGCGATTCACGGTCTTTGGGCAGCGGAACACCTGCATAGATGATACGCAGCGTGTTTTCGCTTTTGGGTTCGCTGACGAACAGCGGAGGCGTAACCACAAACGATTTTTCTTTAACGCCTGCGCTATTCTCGATCCATGAATTGACCAGGTATCGTTCTTTGGTATCACTATTGCTAATAGACAGGGACGTTTGTTTGGCATCAGCTGGATAAATAACGCGGGTAGCGCCTAATGCAATACCGCCGGCAGCCTGAACACTGGCAGCAGAAAATAAGGCCAGTAAAAGGATAAAACCTGATTTTAGATAATTAAACATAGCTACAAATACCTTTGGTGTGATTATCGTTGGGAAATTAATCAGGGATAAACCAACGTAAACCACACGTCTGAACGAAGCGTTCCCGGCGTTATATTTTCCGAGACAGCCCGATAACGAGCAGTGAAATGAAACGTCATCTCTTGCGTTATAATCGGCGCATAATGAAGCGGCAGCGCATTCGGAATAATTTGCTGTTGGCGCTCATCAAATAACGCCAGACCGATCCCCGAAGCCGCAGACGCATCACCACTAGCAAGAAAAACCTGCGGATCTTCTGCTGGTGTCACACCTGCAAACGCAATCCCAACGTGGTCATAAACATCGGAGCTGCATGACGTTAAGCGCAGTGAAAACGGCACGCTGGTAGAGGCAAAGCTTCCCGTCCCGGAGAAAGCATTAGTGCGATACTGCCCCATTTGCACCCGCAAATTTTGGCTGTCGGTAGCGACCGTACAGGCACCATTGACGAGCTGCCCCCGTAAGTGAAGGCGGCCACTTTCCAGTATTACCGTATGTGCAAACACAGGCAGTACGCACAGCATTCCCGCCAGCGCCACGCCTTTCCCTATCATCTGCCGCATCCTTCATCATCCCCGGAAATTGCCTCATCCAGTGAGGCGAACGTCATCCTTGCGCAAATCAGAACGGCTTATTCGTACTTCATGATGAACGTCGCGTCGGCATTTGCCTGACCCGGCGTAGCGCTGGTGGCTGTGGCTTTGTAACGCGCAGAGAAACGTAGGGTGTTGGTCCCTTCTACCAGCGCCTGAGCGGTAGAGAAGGTAGCTCCATCCGGCTTCAGCGCGGTGGACGTATTGTCCAGGATCTCAATCCCGACACCGCTGGCAGTGGTACCGTTATCTGCAGAAGTGACAGCCAGCAGGTTGTTGTTGGTAATATCGGATTGACCAGAGAAAGCCACGGCTGCGGTTGCGGCAACTTTCGGGTCACAGTCGTTCAGCACGATGGAGAACGGAATTTGCGCCGTTGTATCGCCAACTGCGGTAAAACTGGCGGTACGATACTGGCCTAAGGTGACAACCTGATCGGATGACTGAGTACTGACTGCACAGGCTGCATTGACCAGTTCACCTTCAAAATGCACAGTACCGCCGCTAACGCTTACCGGATCGGCTGCAACCGCTGCACCTGCAACTAACATCAGGCTGGCAATAACAGAAGAGGTCATTAATTTACGTTTCATGGATTTCCCTTGAATTACACACATCCGGCTCCGGCATCCTGCGGGATCCGTTTGAATCATTATCGACATTAAATGTCAGGCTAATTATCTCTGCATCCTGTAAAGATATATATCGCAAGAGAATTAGCTAACCTTTTACCCCAACTCTCCTGAGTATTTGATTCACTAATTAATCTTCGCGAATATGACTATTCGTCACAGGGTTAAATTAAACATTTCAATTAATGAAAAATACCTGCAAATCCTTTTATTGACCCTGGCCAATTCTTATTGGGACCTAAGAAAAATCCGGGTGAATATTACTTAAATGCTCCCATAAAGGTACGTAACAGACTGGTTTATGGCGCATTACCCCTGAAAACACCAGGGTGATGAATTGTTTCATTCACGTTAATTTTAATTCGCATGCTCATTAATTACCCGGGGGACTTCAGCCTCTGTGCTGCTCCCATTCTCTGACCATGACACCCGTTATCGCACGTAAAAACGCAAACGAAAACTGACAGCACGCCCCGCTTCTGACAAAATAGTGACATCCCCTTCGGTTTAACGTAACAGACGGAATTCTCTCTCTGATGGCAGCAAAGATTATTGACGGTAAAACGATTGCGCAGCAGGTGCGCTCTGAGGTTGCTCAAAAAGTTCAGGCGCGTTTAGCGGCTGGATTACGCGCCCCAGGCCTGGCTGTTGTGCTGGTAGGTAGCAACCCGGCTTCGCAGATTTATGTTGCGAGTAAACGCAAAGCCTGTGACGAAGTGGGGTTTGTCTCCCGCTCCTATGACCTGCCTGAAACCACCAGCGAGGCGGAGCTTCTTGAGCTGATCGATACGCTCAATGCAGATACCACCATCGACGGTATCCTGGTACAACTGCCGTTGCCGGCGGGTATCGACAACGTGAAAGTGCTGGAACGTATTGCGCCAGATAAAGACGTTGACGGTTTCCACCCGTATAACGTCGGTCGTCTGTGCCAGCGCGCGCCGCGCCTGCGCCCATGTACTCCGCGCGGTATTGTTACCCTGCTTGAGCGTTACAACATCGATACCTACGGTCTGAATGCCGTGGTCATTGGTGCCTCGAATATTGTCGGTCGCCCAATGAGTATGGAGCTACTGCTGGCTGGGTGCACCACCACCGTCACCCACCGATTCACCAAAGATCTACGCCGCCACGTAGAAAATGCTGACCTGCTGATTGTTGCCGTCGGTAAACCGGGCTTTATTCCTGGTGAGTGGATCAAAGAAGGTGCGATTGTGATTGATGTCGGCATCAACCGTCTGGAGAATGGTAAGGTTGTTGGCGATGTGGTCTTTGACGATGCGGCCGCACGAGCGTCATATATCACGCCGGTCCCCGGCGGCGTAGGACCAATGACGGTCGCCACACTTATCGAAAACACGCTGCAGGCGTGTGTTGAATATCATGATGTAAAGGACGTTTAAGATGGCCACATTTTCACTGGGTAAACACCCACACGTTGAACTCTGCGATTTGCTGAAGCTGGAAGGCTGGAGCGAAAGTGGCGCCCAGGCAAAAATTGCTATTGGCGAAGGGTTAGTGAAGGTCGATGGCGTTGTTGAAACGCGTAAACGCTGCAAAATCGTTGCCGGACAGAGCGTCAGCTTTGAAGGCCACAGCATTAACGTCGTGGCGTGACCCTAAGTGCCGGATGAGGTTAACACCGTATCCGGCCACTTCCCCCTCTCGTTTTCAGATAATGACTTCATCCCCACTTCACAGTGAACTGATAGCATGTTGTTTTTCCATACGAAGCGATCATCATGCCCACTATCGTTACCCACGCGGCCGTTCCGCTCTGTTTAGGGTTAGGTCTCGGACTTAAAGTCATCCCCCCACGATTACTGTTTGCTGGCGTCGTTCTGGCCATGCTGCCAGATGCCGACGTGTTGTCATTTAAGTTCGGCGTCGCCTACGGCAATGTGTTTGGCCACCGGGGATTTACCCACTCACTGCTGTTCGCCTTCGTGGTACCGCTGCTCTGCGTCTTGATTGGCCGACGATGGTTTAAGGCGGGATTGATTCGCTGCTGGCTATTCCTGACGGTTTCACTGCTGTCGCACAGTCTGCTGGATTCTGTCACCACCGGCGGTAAAGGCGTCGGCTGGCTGTGGCCGTGGTCGGATGAGCGCTTCTTCGCGCCATGGCAGGTGATTAAAGTCGCCCCGTTTGCGTTATCACGCTACGCCACGCCGTACGGGCACCAGGTGATCATGTCGGAGTTAATGTGGGTATGGCTGCCGGGAATCGTAATGATGGGTGTGCTGTGGTGGTATCGGAAACATTAATCTGCCGGATACGACGCGATGCGTCTTATCCGGCCTACACGGCCCGGTAAGCGTAAGCGCCACCGGGCATTACAGAGTTACTTACGACGCCAGGTGGTACCCTGCGGGCCGTCTTCCAGCACGATGCCCATCTCGTTGAGACGGTCACGCGCGGCGTCAGCTGCCGCCCAGTCTTTCGCCTTACGGGCATCCAGACGCTGTTGGATTAGCGCTTCAATTTCAGCAACTTCACCGTCATCCGCCTGCGCACCGCTTTGCAGGAACGCTTCTGGATCCTGTTCCAGCAGGCCCAGTACGCTGGAAAGCTTACGCAGATGCGCAGCCATGCCGTTAGCCGCCACCATATCTTCACCCTTCAGGCGGTTAACTTCACGCGCCATATCAAACAGCACGGAGTAAGCTTCCGGGGTGTTGAAGTCATCGTCCATCGCTTCAATGAAACGCGCTTCAAAGTCCTCGCCACCCGCAGGGGTAACGGATTTGTCGGTACCACGCAGCGCGGTGTACAGACGTTCCAGCGCAGAACGCGCCTGCTTGAGGTTCTCTTCGCTGTAGTTTAACTGGCTACGGTAATGACCGGACATCAGGAAGTAACGGATGGTTTCGGCGTCGTAGTATTTCAGCACGTCGCGCACGGTAAAGAAGTTGCCCAGCGATTTGGACATTTTCTCGCGGTCAACCATCACCATCCCGGAGTGCATCCAGTAGTTCACGTATTCGCCATCGTGAGCACAGGTGGACTGAGCGATTTCGTTTTCATGGTGCGGGAACATCAGGTCCGAACCGCCGCCGTGAATATCGAAATGGTTGCCCAGCTGCTTGCAGTTCATCGCAGAACATTCGATGTGCCAGCCCGGACGGCCCGCGCCCCACGGAGATGGCCAGCTCGGCTCGCCTTCTTTGGACATTTTCCACAGCACGAAGTCCATCGGGTTGCGTTTCACATCAACCACGTCAACGCGTGCGCCTGCCTGCAGCTGATCCAGATCCTGGCGCGACAGCTGGCCGTAGTTCGGGTCAGTCGGCACGTCGAACATCACGTCGCCGTTATCAGCAACGTAAGCGTGACCTTTGGCAATCAGCTGTTCAGTGATTTCGATAATTTCAGCGATATGGTGCGTAGCACGCGGCTCCAGATCCGGGCGCAGAATATTCAGCGCATCGAAATCGCTGTGCATTTCCGCGATCATTCTGTCGACCAACGCCACAAAGCTCTCGCCGTTTTCATTCGCGCGCTTGATGATTTTGTCATCGATATCGGTAATGTTGCGCACATACTTCAGCTTATAGCCGAGGAAGCGCAGATAACGCGCAACGACGTCGAAAGAAACGAAGGTACGTCCGTGGCCAATATGACAGAGATCGTAAACGGTAATACCACACACGTACATGCCGACTTCCCCGGCATGAATAGGTTTGAATTCCTCTTTTTGGCGCGTCAGTGTATTAAAGATTTTTAACATCGAAGATTCCGTGTAGACGTGTGTGGATAGTAAAGTCTGTATAATACCCATAATTTAGACCGGAAGCAGCACACTTTGCGAGGTGATCGCAGCTTGCGGTTATGCTATAACACACCCCTAACTCTGACCCTTGACGGGGTCGAAG
Source organism: Citrobacter sp. Cpo012 (assembly GCF_030333015.1). Taxonomy (NCBI): domain Bacteria; kingdom Pseudomonadati; phylum Pseudomonadota; class Gammaproteobacteria; order Enterobacterales; family Enterobacteriaceae; genus Citrobacter; species Citrobacter sp. Cpo012. The sequence goes on from NZ_JAOWGR010000043.1 coordinate 503,223, forward strand.
CACCAATCTATCGGAACAGGATGCAAAAATGGTTACTTTCCACACTAATCACGGCGATATCGTAATCAAAACGTTTGATGATAAAGCGCCTGAAACAGTTAAAAACTTCCTGGACTACTGCCGCGAAGGTTTTTACAACAACACCATTTTCCACCGTGTTATTAACGGTTTCATGATCCAGGGCGGCGGTTTCGAGCCAGGCATGAAGCAAAAAGCCACGAAAGAAGCGATCAAAAACGAAGCGAACAACGGTCTGAAAAACACCCGTGGTACGCTGGCGATGGCGCGTACTCAGGCTCCGCACTCCGCAACCGCACAGTTCTTCATCAACGTTGCAGACAACGACTTCCTGAACTTCTCCGGCGAAAGCATGCAGGGTTGGGGTTACTGCGTGTTCGCTGAAGTTGTTGAAGGCATGGACGTGGTTGATAAAATCAAAGGCGTTTCCACTGGTCGCAGCGGTATGCATCAGGATGTGCCAAAAGAAGACGTTATCATCGAAAACGTGACCGTCAGCGAGTAATCGTGGCGACACTGTTTATTGCAGATCTTCACCTCTGCACAGAAGAACCGGCGATTACCGCCGGTTTTCTGCGTTTTTTAGCCGGTGATGCGCGAAAGGCCGATGCGCTATACATTCTTGGCGACCTGTTTGAAGCCTGGATTGGCGACGACGATCCTAATCCGCTGCATCGTGAAATGGCCGCGGCGATAAAATCACTGACTGATTCCGGCGTTCCCTGCTTTTTTATTCACGGCAACCGTGATTTTCTGCTCGGTAAACGTTTTGCCCGTGCGAGCGGCATGACCTTGCTTCCCGAAGAAAAAGTGCTCAACCTGTATGGCCGCAAGGTGCTGATCATGCATGGCGACACCTTATGCACCGACGACGCAGGCTATCAGGCATTTCGCGCCAAAGTGCATCAACCCTGGTTACAGAAGCTGTTCCTCGCTCTGCCGCTGTTCGTTCGCCAGCGAATCGCTGCGAAAATGCGTGCCAACAGTAAAGCAGCCAACAACACCAAATCTCTGGAAATCATGGATGTGAATCAGCAGGCCGTGATTAGCGAGATGGAAAAACATCAGGTTCAGTGGTTAATTCACGGCCATACCCACCGCCCTGCCGTCCACGAACTTACGGCCAATGAGCAACCCGCTTTCCGCGTGGTATTAGGCGCATGGCACACCGAAGGTTCGATGATCAAAGTCACCCCTGACGACGTTGAACTGATCGCCTTTCCGTTTTAATTCTGCAGATACCCAGTTCCTCTTTACACAAAACTATTCGAGTTGCATCGAGGCGGCAAATCTGTGAGTCCCCTGGAGCTTACAAAAGTAAGTGACTGGGGTGAGCAGATGCAGCCAACAAAGAGGCTGCTTGAAGAGTGAAGTGTAAAGCGCGCAATCGTTTTCCTTGGCGGTGAATTATGCTATTCTCTGTGGTCTCAAAAGTCGAGTGTAGTGCACCACAGGAGTTTTCAGACGCATGTCTTCCCGCAATAATCCGGCGCGTGTCGCCATCGTGATGGGGTCCAAAAGCGACTGGGCTACCATGCAGTTCGCCGCCGAAATCTTCGAAATCCTGGACGTTCCGCATCATGTTGAAGTCGTCTCCGCCCACCGCACCCCAGACAAACTGTTTAGCTTCGCCGAAAGCGCTGAAGAGAACGGTTATCAGGTGATTATTGCCGGGGCCGGTGGCGCAGCGCATTTGCCTGGCATGATTGCGGCGAAAACGCTGGTGCCTGTCCTCGGTGTTCCGGTGCAAAGCGCAGCGCTGAGCGGCGTAGATAGCCTCTACTCTATCGTTCAAATGCCGCGCGGTATTCCGGTCGGCACGCTGGCGATCGGCAAAGCGGGTGCGGCAAATGCGGCCCTGCTGGCAGCACAAATTCTGGCAACACACGACAAAGCATTACACCAGCGTCTGAACGACTGGCGCAAAGCGCAAACCGATGAGGTGCTGGAGAACCCGGACCCGCGAGGTGTCGCATGAAGCAGGTCTGCGTACTTGGCAACGGACAGCTAGGGCGCATGCTGCGCCAGGCCGGTGAGCCACTGGGCATAGCGGTCTGGCCCGTCGGGCTGGACGCTGAACCGGCTGCGGTCCCTTTTCAGCAAAGCGTGATCACCGCTGAGATTGAGCGCTGGCCGGAAACGGCACTCACCCGCGAACTGGCACGCCACCCGGCGTTTGTTAACCGCGACGTCTTCCCGATTATTTCCGACCGTCTGACGCAAAAGCAGCTTTTTGACAAGCTCGGTCTGGCGACCGCGCCGTGGCAGCTGCTGGCAGATAAAAGCGAATGGTCTGCGGTATTCAACAAACTTGGCGAGCTGGCGATCGTGAAACGTCGCGTCGGCGGCTACGATGGACGTGGACAGTGGCGCTTGCGCGCAAATGAAACTGAGCAACTGCCGGACGACTGCTACGGCGATTGCATCGTCGAGCGGGGAATCAACTTCTCCGGTGAAGTCTCACTGGTTGGCGCTCGTGCGCACGACGGCAGCACCGTTTTCTATCCGCTGACCCATAACCTCCATCAGGACGGCATTCTGCGCACCAGCGTGGTATTCCCGCAGGCTAACGCCAGACAGCAGGAACAGGCTGAAGCAATGCTCTCTGCCATCATGCAGGAGCTGGGCTATGTCGGCGTGATGGCGATGGAGTGTTTCATCACCCCGGAAGGTCTGCTGATTAACGAACTGGCTCCGCGCGTGCACAACAGTGGCCACTGGACGCAAAACGGCGCCAGCATCAGCCAGTTTGAGTTGCATCTACGTGCCATTACCGACCTGCCGTTACCGACGCCGGTGGTGAACCACCCTTCGGTGATGGTAAACCTGATTGGTAGCGACCTGAACTACGACTGGCTCAAGCTGCCGCTGGTGCATCTGCACTGGTATGACAAAGAGGTGCGTGAAGGGCGTAAGGTGGGTCACCTGAACCTGAGCGACAGCGATACCGCGCGCCTTAGCGCAACGCTGGAAGCGCTTATCCCCCTGCTACCGCCGGAATATGCCAGCGGTATTATCTGGGCGCAGTCAAAGCTGAAATAAGCCAATAATGCCGGGGAGTTGATTTTATCCTTCCCCGGCCCCTCCTCTGGCGCGTAAAATCCCCTCCATTGCTGTTTTGTATTTTCAGGATCAAACATGAACGATGGAACGGACTACCGCGCAATTTTGCTCGCCGGTACGCCTTTAATCGATGTACGCGCCCCCGTCGAATTTCAGCAAGGCGCAATGCCGGGCGCAATCAACCTTCCCTTAATGAACGATGACGAACGTGCCGCCGTCGGGACCTGTTACAAACGCCAGGGACCTGAAGCTGCCCTCGAGCTTGGTCATCAACTGGTTTCGGGTGAAACCCGTCAACAGCGCATGAGCGCCTGGCTGGATGCCTGCCGTCAACATCCTGCGGGCTATTTATGCTGCGCGCGCGGCGGTCAGCGTTCACATATTGTGCAGCAGTGGCTGCATGAGTCCGGCATTGACTATCCGTTGATTAAAGGCGGTTACAAAGCCCTGCGCCAGGCAGTGATACAGCTGACTGAAGAATTAGTGCAAAAGCCGATCGTCTTAATTGGCGGCTGTACCGGGAACGGTAAAACGCAGCTGGTGCAACAGCAGCCAAACGGTGTGGATCTCGAAGGTCTGGCGCACCATCGCGGCTCCTCGTTTGGGCGCACCGTTGAACCTCAATTGAGTCAGGCGAGTTTTGAAAACCTGCTGGCGGTTGAAATGCTCAAAACCGATAGCCGTCAGGATTTACGTCTGTGGGTACTGGAAGATGAAGGCCGCATGATCGGGGCTAATCATCTGCCAGAATGCCTGCGCGAGCGCATGACCCAGGCATCAATTGCGGTGGTGGACGATCCTTTTGAGCGTCGTCTGGAGCGACTACGCGAAGAGTATTTCGTGAAGATGCACCACGATTTTACCCACGCTTATGGCGAGAGCCAGGGCTGGCAGGAGTACAGCGAGTATCTGCACCACGGCCTGTTTGCTATCCGCCGTCGTCTGGGTTTACAACGTTTTGCCGAGCTGACCACCCTGCTCGACGAGGCTCTGCGCGAACAGCAGGCAACGGGCAGCACCGACGCCCATATGGGCTGGCTGGTGCCGTTGCTCAATGAGTATTACGACCCGATGTATCGCTATCAGCTGGAAAAGAAAGCCGCGAAAATTGTTTTTCGCGGCACATGGCAGGACGTTGCCGAGTGGCTTAACGCACAGTGATCAGTGTCTGTCGCGCTTATCTGCGCGTTTTGCCAGCCAGTCACCCAGCACCTGAACGACCTGCACCAAAATAATCAGCGCCACCACGGTGACGATCATGACCTGGGTTTCGTAGCGGTAATAACCAAAGCGAATCGCCAGGTCGCCGACTCCACCGCCGCCAACGATCCCGGCCATCGCGGAGTAACCGATCAGACTCACCAACGTTATCGTCAACCCACGCAGCAGACCCGCGCTCGCTTCAGGTAACAGAACGGTGCAGATGATGCGCATCGGGCTGGCACCAAACGCTTCCGCCGCTTCAATAATGCCTTTATCGACTTCACGTAACGCGCTATCAACCAGACGGGCATAGAAAGCGATTGCCGCCACCGAGAGCGGGACCGACGCCGCAATCGGGCCAATGGTATTCCCGAGCAAAAACTGGGTTAGCGGCAGCAGCAGAACCAGCAGGATCACAAACGGTACCGAACGAATGATATTCACCAGCACGGAGCTGAGCAGATACACAAAACGGTTTTGCCAGAATAAATGCCGGTCGGTGACGAAAATCAGAAAACCGAGCGGCAGACCACCAATAATTGCCAGCACCGTAGAGATGCTCAGCATCTGGAAGGTTTCATTAAACGCCAGCGTTAAATCAGGCAATAAATCATCCACGAATCACCTCCACCTGTGCAGTACGTTGACGAATATGTTCCACGGCGACTTCCACCGCTGAAGGGTTATGCGGCGCGGTCAGCTGCACGACCAGAATCCCCAGCGCACGTTCGCCAATATATTCAATTTTGCCGTGCAGAATGTTCACCGCCACGCCAAATTTAACCGCGACTTCTGACAACACCGGCTGTTCCGCCGAATCGCCGATGAACAGAATTTTTAGCAACTGACCAGGCAGATGCTGGCGCAGACGCTCGGGCAGCGTCAAATTGAGGGTATGCGACACCAGCTGCTGCGTAAACGCGTGCTGCGGGTGAGCAAAAACGTCAAACACCTCACCAGACTCCACCACCTTGCCGCCGGACATTACCGCCACGCGATCGCAAATCGATTTGATCACGTTCATCTCGTGAGTGATCAGCACGATCGTGATCCCCAACTGTTGGTTGATCTGCTTAAGCAACGCCAGAATCGTGGCTGAGGTTTCGAGGTCCAGCGCCGAGGTAGGTTCATCACACAGCAGCACATCCGGGTGATTGGCAATCGCGCGGGCAATACCCACACGCTGCTTTTGCCCACCGCTGAGCTGAACCGGAAAGCGGTTCGCCTTGTCGGACAGCCCCACCAGCGCCAGGATTTCGCTCACGCGCGGACCAATTTTACTGCGCTCCCATCCGGCAGCCTTCAGACTAAAGGCGACGTTTTGCGCCACGGTACGGGTATGCATCAGGTTAAAATGTTGAAAAATCATACCGATACGCTGACGGGCTTTACGTAGATGCCCCCCTTCCAGCGCGGAAATTTCTACGCCGTTCACCTTCACGCTTCCCTGGCTCGGACGCGTTAAGGCGTTCAGGGTGCGCAGCAGCGTACTTTTCCCCGCGCCGCTGGTCCCGACAATGCCAAATATCTCACCTGCGCCAATGCGCAAGCTAACGTCATCAACCGCCCGGGTTGATGGTCCACGGCCTGCGCTAAAATCCACGCAAACTTTCTCAATCTCAATCATAGCCACCTCAGAAATGCGAAAAGGGCAGTCGTCGCTGCCCCTGTTAACCCTTGTGCGCAGCGATTATTGGGCTGACGACATCCATTCCGGTTTCTGGAAGGCGCTGTAGATATTTTGCGGATCGTCGATCACCGCGCGATACGCCGGAGATTTCACCGCCTCAACAATATCTTTCGCGAACGGTTTATCCGCATCTTCACTGCGTACCGCGATGATATTTTTCAGATTTTCGTCCAGGTGTTCCTGCTTGATGGCGCTGGCGAGATCCATTTTTGCCGCCACGGCAAAGTTACCGTTGACCAGCGCACCGGTCACACCGTCCAGCGTACGCGGCAGTTGTGCCGCTTCCAGCGGTTTAAACACCAGCCCTTTCGGATTGCTGGCGATATCGCGCTCGGAGGCTTTAGTTGGATCAATATTGTCTTTGATGGTGATAAGGCCAATAGACTGCAGGAAACGCAGACCGCGGGCCAGGTTGGTGGGATCGTTGGACAACGTGATCACATCCCCTTTTTTCAACTCATCCAGGCTTTTGATTTTGTGCGAGTAAAACCCCATCCCGGCCGTCGGGACCACAATCAGCTTGCTCAGCTTCAGGCCTTTATCGGCGGTGAATTTGTCAAAATAGAGCGAATGCTGGAACAGGTTAGCATCAATGCTACCGTTGGAGAGCGCCATGTTTGGCTGCACGTAATCGCTGAATTCGCGCACCACTACCTTGTAACCTTTCTCTTTCAGCGTAGGGGCAATGGCCTGTTTCACCATATCGCCGTATGGCCCAGGCGCGACGCCAAACACGATTGTGTGCGGGTCACTGTTCGCATGAGCAAATTGTAAGCCGCAGGCCAGTAACAGCGCCCCGGTCGCGACGCGTAAACTCTGACGCAATCCCATATTTTCTCCATTTTAACGTTGTGGTGTCATGTCTCACGCCGTTCATGCGGCGTTGTTCTCGTTGGCCTGATAACAGGCAGATTTCTAACATGACACAGATCACAACCTGCTGTCCTTGAAATTATTTCATGATGTTGCAGAGTATGTTTTTAAATGTGAGAAGGTATGAAAAAGCCGGATGTCGGCACAAGTGCCTTATCCGGCCTACAACTGCTTTCTTAGGCCCGATAAACGCAAGCATATCGGGCGGCAGGCGTCGATTAGAAGTCGTAACGCAGACGCACCAGGTTCATGTCACCCAGATTGTCGGTGCTGGAGGTAAAGACGTGTTCGTAATCAACACGGAAACCGTAATCCAGCTGGAAGCTGATCCCTACGCCGTTGTCGGTACGCAGGTAGTTACGGCCATTCACGTACTCAATACGGTCGCCCATAAAGTAAGGCTGAACGGATTTCAGCGCATACTGACCCACCGGGAAGGTGTAACCGGCGAAGTATTCCAGACCCCAGGCGTCACCGGCAAAGTAGTCGTTAACAGAGACTTTTTTGGTGGTCATGAAGTTTTGATACCAACCGCCGCCCATCGAGAAGGTCCAGTTGTCCGGTTTCCAGCTCAGCGCGGTACCGACGATGTTTTGATCGTAGGTTTTGCTGGTGTTGCCACGCATTTCCGCGCGAGTGTAGTTCCACGCCGTACCCCAGGTCAGGTCATCGGTAATATGATAATCCACACCCAGTGAGCCGCCGCCTTTACGCTTGTAGCGCAGACCGTTGTTCGGGTTGTAATCATCACTGAACAGATAAGAGGCGTAGAGATCCACATCACCAACGGTATTCTTATACTTCAGTGATTTACGCGTACGATAGGAACCATCATAGTCGCCATTAATACCGTTACCTGGCGCCTGACCGATCATGTCATAGTCCCAGATATCCGTTTTCGCACCGACTACATCATAGTAAATGCTGTTCTGTTGACCAAAGGTCAGCGTACCCCAGGTTGCACTCTTCAGACCGGTGTACAGCATACGACGCGTGGTATCGTTGGCACCGTCAGCGTAGTGGTTATCCCAGTTGAACATTGCCGGGAAGTTAACGCCCAGCTCGTAGTAGCTCACCCAACTGATATCATCAAACAGATAGTAGTCAGCGGCGAAGCGGAAACGTGTACCGCCATCGAAGCCATTACGTTTGTAGCCATTCTTACCATCGTCACCGGCCATATTCTGGAACTGCGGACGAATACTTCCGCCGACGGTGAAGTTAAGACGGCTCAGCGGGTTGCCCGCCTGCGGATCTTGTTTCAGGACCGTGATTTCCGCCTGTGAAGCGAAAGTCGTTAATGCCACTGCTGCGCCGATCGATACCGCCAGCGCTGTTTTTTTTATAGTCATTATTTATACCTTGATAGATAGCCTGCCAATTATTCAGCACACAAATATTAACGTTTATTAATACTCTCGTGTTGTTGGGTTTTTATTGTTCTGTGCTGTTAAATATCAAGGAGTTAACAATTTGTGCTACATAGAAAAAAAGACGCACCGATTTTAAAACCGGTGCGTAATCATCACGAATATGAATTAACTACTGAACTGACGGAACAGCGCTTTACCTTTTAGCAGACGTGAACCGAGCCATCCGCCGCATAAAGAGAGCAGCAATGCTCCACTAAATGGTAATACTACCCACAGTCGCCAGTCTGGCTCCCACGGGAAATCAAACACTTTGGTTTGCAGTACCGCCAACGCTGTTTCCGCACCGATGGCCGCCACCAGTCCGGCAACCATCCCGAGCATGGCGAACTCGCACCACAGCGTGGTACGCAGCAGCTTCTTACCTGCTCCCAGCGTGCGCCAGACCACCAACTCCTGATGACGCTGACGCATCCCGACCTGGACCTGCGCCAATAGCAGCAGCATGCCACAGGCGGTGACCAGTACCACCATCACCTCCAGTGCGCGGCTCACCTGATCCAGCACCTGGCTCACCTGTTTGAGGATGGCGCCAATATCCAGCAGGCTGATGGTCGGGAATTCGCGGTTAAGCTGCGTTAGCATGCCGTTGCCGTTCTCCCAGCGAAAGCTGGTTAACCAGCTTTGCGGCTGAGCATCCAGCGCGCCGGAGGGGAAGATAAAGAAGAAGTTGGGCCGCAGGCTTTCCCAATCCACTTTGCGCAGACTGCTGACCGTGGCGCTGAAATCCTGGGTATCGCCCATAAAAGTCACCCGATCGCCGAGTTTGACATTCAGCCGTTTCGCTAACCCCTCTTCCATCGACACTTCGCCCGCTTTTGGTGGCCAGCTTCCGGCGGTTATCGGGTTATGATCCGGTCGGGTATCCTGCCAGGTCAGGTTAAGCTCGCGGTTCAGCGCCTCATCCTGATTGCCTTCGGTCGGCTTCTCATTGATAGCCGTCAGACGCGCCCGCACAATCGGATAGAACGATTCCGGGATCACCTGATGCTCGGACAGGAAAGCCTTCAGCGGAACCACCTGCTCGGTGGCAATGTTGATCAGATAATAGTTCGGACTTTCGGGCGGCATTTGCTGCTGCCAGCGGTCGAGCAGATCGCCGCGCAGCACCAGTAACAACGCCAGCAGCATAAAGGAAAGCGAAAATGCCGATAGCTGGCTGAGCGTTGACCACGGCTGGCGTAACAGTCGACTGACCGCCAAACGCAGCGGCAGTGAGGAGAGCGTCAGACCACGCAGCACGTTGAGCAGCATCCAGCCGAGCACCCCGCACAACAGCGCCAGTACCACCGCACCAGCCAGTACCGCCCACAGCAGCGAACTTCCGCCCATCAGTCCGGCAAGCAGTGCAATCACGACTATCATTACCACCGGCAAATAAAACTTCAGGGGCCAGACGTTTGCCACCACGTCACGGCGCAGCACCCGCAGCGGCTGCGTCGCCAGCAGCAGGCGGTAAGGGCGTAACCCCACCAATAGCGAAATCACCGTCATGGTGCCTAGTGCCCATAACCACGGCCAGGGGCTGGCAGGCGGTAGTTCTCCAGGCAGAACCGGCTTGAGCAGCAGCACCAGCACGCGCTCGAATAACAGTCCGAATAGTCCGCCGGTCACGCCAGATAGCGCCAGCACCATCAGCCATTGACCAACAATCAGCCTGCGCAGTTGCGCTCTGCCCGCGCCGAGGGTTTTCAGAATAGCCACCAGATCGTAACGGCTGCGGCAATAATGGCTCATCGCCACGGCAACCGCGGCGACCGCCAGCAACAGCGTTAACAGCGCCGACAGCAGCAAGAACTGTTGCGAACGCTCAAGTGATTTCCCCAGCGCCCCTTCATCCTGCTCCAGCCCATACCAGCGCTGTTCAGGCTTTAACTGTGGCAGCAGCCACTTTTCATAGGCTTCCAGTTGCGATGGCGTCCCGCCAAATTTATAGCGCCAGGTCACGCGGCTTCCCGGCTGGACCGCCGCCGTTTTTTCGACATCCGCCATGTTCATCATCAGACGCGGTGCTATCTGGAACGGATTAAAACCAGAGTCCGGCTCCTGCACCACCTCCCCGGCAATGCGCAGCGTGGCATCGCCAACGTCGATGGAATCACCGACTTTTAAGTTGAGTAGCGCCATCAGACGTGGGGCCAGCAGCACCGAGCCTGGCTGCGGTTTCAGTCCCGGCGGGTTGGTTTGCAGTGTGCCGTACATCGGATACACATCATCTACCGCTTTGACGTTCGCCAGCTGCGGCGTATCCCGGGCAAAAGTCATGGTGGCAAAGGTGAGCTGTTCGCCCACCTTCAGGCCACGCTGTCGCGCCTCGTCAATCCACGCTTTCGGCACGGTACGCGAACTTTGTAGCGACCGATCGCCCGCCATAAACTCACGGCTTTGCTGGCTCAGCCCTTTTTCCATACGATCGCTGATATTGCCCAGCGCCAGCACACAGGCTACCGCCAGGCTCAGCGCCAGCCAGACAATCAGGAGTGAAGGCGAGCGCCATTCGCGCCAGAACCAGCGTGCAATCATGCCTCCTCCTGCAACTGTCCATTCACCAGACGTAAGCGCCTGTCGCAACGCGCCGCCAACTGCGGGTCATGCGTCACCAGAATCAGGGTGGTGCCGTGTTCCCGATTCAGAGAAAACAACAGGTCGGCTATTTTGTCTCCGGTCTGGCGATCGAGGTTGCCCGTTGGTTCATCGGCAAACAGCACGTCAGGGCGACCGTTAAACGCTCGCGCCAGCGCCACGCGCTGCTGCTCCCCGCCGGAAAGCTGGGCCGGAAGATGATCGAGACGTTTTCCCAGTCCCAGTTGTTCCAACAGCGTTTTTGCCCCGTCACGACTTTTTCCGCTATTTTCGCCGCGCAACAGCGCGGGCAGTTCGACGTTTTCCAGCGCGTTGAGGGTCGGAATTAACATGAATGACTGGAAGACAAAACCCACGTGCCGCGCCCGCAGCTGCGCCCGGGCTTCTTCGTCCATGGTGTGCAGCGCCTGTCCCACCAGGCTGACTTCACCGCTGGTGCCATCGTCAAGCCCGGCGAGAATCGCCAGCAGCGTGGATTTCCCCGATCCCGACTCGCCAATCAACGCAATGGTCTCGGTGCGTTTGACAACCAGTTCAACTCCGGTAAGGATGGATAGCTCATGATCACCCTGACCGACGGATTTCTTAAGATGATGAACTTCAACAATGTTTTCCGCTGGCATTGGCCTTTCCTGTTCCTGGTCCTGTTAACTTTCCGCGCCGCCGCAGCGGACACGTTATTAATTCTGGGTGACAGCCTGAGCGCCGGATACCGAATGTCCGCCAGCGCCGCGTGGCCTGCGCTACTTAATGATAAATGGCAAACCAAAACGCCGGTGGTGAATGCCAGCATTAGCGGCGACACCTCGCAGCAAGGTCTGGCCCGTCTGCCTGCATTACTCAAGCAGCACCAGCCGCGCTGGGTGCTGGTCGAACTTGGCGGCAACGACGGCCTGCGCGGCTTCGCGCCTGCGCAAACCGAACAAACCCTGCGCACGATTTTGCAGGACGTGAAAGCGGCAAATGCCGAACCGCTATTAATGCAAATTCGTCTGCCGGCAAACTACGGTCGCCGTTATAATGAAACCTTTAGCGCGATTTATCCAAAGCTCGCCAAAGAGTTTGATATCCCTCTGCTGCCATTTTTCATGGAAGAGGTTTATCTGAAACCCCAGTGGATGCAGGATGATGGTATTCATCCTAACCGTGACGCCCAGCCGTTTATCGCCGACTGGATGGCGCAACATCTCACCCCTTTTCTATCCTAAATAATTCGAGTTGTATGAAGGCGGCAAGTGAGAGAGTTCCCAGGAGCATAGATAACTATGTGACTGGGGTGAGCGAGCGTAGCCAACGCGCAGACAACTTGAAGTATGACGGATATAGTAAATCACGACTCGTAATTCAACGGAGATCCTGACAGGTAAAGTTATGCAAAAATCGGTCTTAATAACAGGATGTTCCAGCGGAATCGGCCTGGAAAGTGCGCTTGAGCTAAAGCGCCAGGGTTTTCAAATTCTGGCAGGCTGTCGCAAACCTGACGATGTCGCGCGTATGAACAGCATGGGATTCACTGGCGTGTTGCTGGATCTGGATTCACCCGAAAGCGTGGATCGTGCCGCCGATGAAGTGATCGCCCTGACCGATAATCGTTTATATGGGATCTTTAACAACGCCGGATACGGTGTCTATGGTCCCCTGTCCACCATCAGCCGCGAACAGATGGAACAGCAGTTTTCCGCCAACTTCTTTGGCGCACATCAGCTTACCATGCGCCTGTTACCTGCCATGTTACCCCACGGCGAAGGGCGCATCGTGATGACCTCCTCGGTAATGGGATTGATCTCAACGCCGGGACGCGGCGCCTATGCCGCCAGCAAATATGCACTGGAAGCCTGGTCCGACGCACTGCGTATGGAACTGCGCCACAGCGGGATTAGGATCAGCCTGATTGAACCTGGCCCCATCCGTACCCGCTTTACCGAAAACGTCAACCAGACCCAGAGCGATGCTCCCGTTGAAAATCCCGGCATTGCCGCGCGTTTTACGCTGGGACCAGAAGCGGTTGTCGCCAAAGTGCGTCATGCGTTTGAGAGCGATAAACCAAAGCTACGTTATCCGGTTACGCTGGTGACCTGGGCAGTGATGCTGCTTAAACGCCTGTTGCCAGGCCGCATAATGGACAAAATTTTACAGGGTTGAGTTGAAGCTCGCGCGTCAGCCCCCATGTAACAAGAAATCGACAAAAGAGAGTAACTCCATGTCCACACAGAATATTGTTAACATTAACGAATCGAACCTACAGCAGACCCTCGAACAGTCGATGACCACGCCGGTCCTGTTCTATTTTTGGTCTGAGCGCAGCCAGCATTGTCTGCAATTAACGCCGGTACTGGAGAACCTTGCCGCCCAGTATAACGGTCAGTTTATTCTCGCTAAGTTGGACTGCGACGCCGAGCAGATGATCGCCTCCCAGTTTGGTCTGCGCGCGATCCCTACGGTTTATCTGTTCCAGAACGGCCAGCCGGTAGATGGATTCCAGGGCCCGCAACCGGAAGAGGTTATTCGCGCGCTGCTGGAGAAAGTGCTGCCGAGCGAAGAAGAGCTGAAAGCACGCCAGGCTATCGAATTCATCGAAGCTGGTAATCACGCGGATGCGCTGCCGCTGCTGAAAGAAGCCTGGCAGATCTCCAACCAGAGCAGCGAAATCGGTCTGCTGCTGGCGGAAACGCAAATCGCCCTGAACCGTTCTGATGAAGCCGAAGCGGTACTGAAAACCATTCCGTTGCAGGATCAGGACACCCGCTATCAAGGGCTTATCGCACAGATCGAACTGCTGAAGCAGGCGGCGGATACGCCGGAAATCCAACAGTTGCAGCAACAGGTTGCCAGCAACCCGCAGGATGCCGCGCTGGCCACGCAATTAGCCATCCAACTCCATCAGGTCGGACGCAACGAAGAATCGCTAGAATTGCTGTTCAGCCACCTGAAGAAAGATCTTACGGCTGCCGACGGTCAGGCGCGTAAGACCTTCCAGGAGATCCTTGCCGCACTGGGAACCGGTGATGCGCTGGCTTCGAAATACCGCCGCCAGCTGTACGCGCTGTTGTACTAATTGGTTCATCATGCCCGATGGCGCTACGCTTATCGGGCTTACAAACACAACCAACACCTCATTCCCGTCGGCCGGATATGGCGGTAGCCGCCATACGGCATCACATCACGGTTTCTTTAATGGCGTTACCACTAATTGGTGACGTGAGTTATAGAATTTTCGATAGGTTAAGTAGCAGGCGATAATGGTCGACAGGCTGGCGGTTGATAGCAGCATAAACGTCACCATAATCTGATACTTAATCGCTTTTACCGGGTCAATACCTGCAAAGATCAATCCTGACATCATTCCCGGTAAACTCACCAGCCCCACGGTCTTCGCTGAATCAATCGTCGGGATCAGCGAGGCGCGAATGCTGTCGCGAATAAGCGGTGCAGAAGCCACCTTCGGCGTTGCGCCGAGGCTGAGTTTTTCCTGAATTTGCTGCTGCTCGCTGTTAAACCTCTGCCCCAAATTGTTGTAACACAGCCCCACCGCCACCATCGCATTGCCTGCAATCATGCCGGAGATCGGGATGACCTGCATCGGCGTGAACTCGATAGAGCCTGAAAGAACCAGCACCGAAAGCGTTAGCCCCGCTCCCACCGTAATAGCAATAAACGACGAGAGAAAAGCTTTATCAATATATTTACTGCGTTTTTGCGCGTTATAGGCCGCGTTAAAGCAGATAAACAGCACCATCAATAAGGTCAGAATGCTATGGTTGACGCCGAAAATATATTTCAGCACGTAGCCCACGATAATAAGCTGAACCACTGCCCGGCAAACGCTCCAGAGAATATCTTTTTCCAGCGCCAGCTTTTCTTTGTTGCTGATCAGTATCGCGACCACCACCAGCATCATCGCTAACGCCAGGGATTCATTGGTAATATTATGCTCGTTCATTACTTACTTCCTGCATTTCACCGGCGTGCGGTTGAAGGGTTATGACGTTATCCGCATGATCAATTTCATCTTTGTCATGCGTCACCCACAGCACAGCAATATTCTTATCGCGAACATAGTGGTGAATTAATTCGTTCACATTACGCTTGTTGGATTCATCCAGCGCGCTGGTGATTTCATCAAGCAGCAGAATTTTCGGCAGAAACTGCAAATTACGAATTAACGAGACGCGCTGCTTTTCGCCGCCGGATAGCTCATTGATATTTTTTTTGAGGATCGTCTCGGGTAACTCAAAGCGGGCCAGATCGGCCAGAAACACATCCGGATCCGGACGTTTGTCGCGAATTTGCCAGGGGAAAATGAGATTGTCGTAAACGGTGTCACCAAACAAAGCGGGCGTTTGCGCGCAATAAGAGACCTGCTGGCGATACGTTTCCGGCTTGAGGGTATTTATCTCTTTACCCTCAAAGAGAATCTCACCACCAGTCGGACTTATTAACGACGCCACAATCTTGAGTAACGTGCTTTTACCGCAGCCGGACTGGCCGGTAATCAGCTTAAATTCTCCGGCGTGGAGATCAAAACAGATGTTATTAAGAACCTGCGTCGCCCCTGCCTGCCATGCGACATTTTTTAACTGAAGCAGAATGCTGCTTTCTTCCATTACCAATCCCTTTTTACATCTTTCGTGCAGATAGTCTATCCCTGTAATTTATTATAGGGGAGCCCACCTTGATAAATCGGGTATAATTTGACTAATGAGGCAGTAAAGGACAGCACAACAGGAGGTTTCATCAATGCTCATTTTTATTCCTATTCTTATTTTTGTCGCGCTGGTGATCGTCGGCGCAGGCGTCAAAATCGTCCCGCAGGGATATCAGTGGACGGTAGAGCGTTTTGGCCGTTACACCAAAACCCTGCAACCGGGTTTAAGCCTTGTTGTACCGTTCATGGACCGCATTGGTCGTAAGATCAATATGATGGAACAGGTGCTTGATATCCCCTCTCAGGAAGTCATCTCCAAAGATAACGCCAACGTCTCGATTGATGCTGTGTGCTTTATTCAGGTGATCGATGCGCCGAAAGCCGCGTATGAAGTCAGCAACCTGGAACTGGCGATCATCAACCTGACCATGACCAACATTCGTACTGTTCTCGGCTCGATGGAGCTCGATGAAATGCTCTCCCAGCGTGACAACATCAACACGCGCCTGCTGCATATTGTTGATGAGGCCACCAATCCCTGGGGCATCAAAATCACCCGTATTGAGATTCGTGACGTGCGTCCACCGGCGGAACTGATTGACGCCATGAACGCGCAGATGAAAGCCGAACGTACCAAGCGCGCCTACATTCTGGAAGCCGAAGGGATCCGCCAGGCGGAAATCGTCAAGGCCGAAGGTGAGAAGCAGTCGAAAATCCTCATCGCGGAAGGTGAACGTCAGTCCGCATTTTTACAGGCTGAAGCGCGTGAACGTTCCGCAGAAGCAGAAGCCCGCGCAACACAGATGGTGTCTGAAGCCATTGCCGCCGGGGATATTCAGGCCGTGAACTACTTCGTGGCACAGAAATACACTGAAGCGCTGCAGCATATCGGCTCGTCGAATAACAGCAAAGTGGTGATGATGCCGCTGGATGCCAGCAGCCTGATGGGTTCCATTGCCGGGATCGCCGAACTGGTTAAGGACAGCGCCAGCGAGCGGAAAAAATCATGATAGCGATGATTCTGGTGCACCCGCATATCTTCTGGCTCAGCCTCGGTGGTCTGTTACTGGCCGCCGAGATGCTGGGCGGCAACGGCTATCTGCTGTGGAGCGGCGTGGCAGCGGTGATTACCGGTCTGGTCATCTGGCTCGTTCCACTAGACTGGGCGTGGCAGGGGGCAATGTTCGCTGCCCTCACCCTGCTGGCGGCCTGGCTGTGGTGGAAGTGGCTGGCAAGACGCGTTCAGGAACAGCAGCCGGCCGATAGCCATCTTAACCAACGTGGACAACAGTTAGTTGGCCGTCGATTTACTCTGGAAACTAACCTGGTCAATGGTCGCGGACATATGCGCGTCGGCGACAGTTCCTGGCCCGTTAGCGCCCGTGACGATTTGAGCGCCGGAACGCAGGTTGAAGTCATTGCCGTTGAGGGAATCACCCTGATTATAAAAGCGGTATCACACTAAAAAGACAGGAAATAAGACTATGGTCAGGAAGACACCCCTTGCCTTTGCCCTTTGCACATTGCTGACCGCCGCCCCGCAGGCATTCGCTTCGTTCGATATGGAAGACTGCAAATGGAGCGACGACAGCTGCCTGCTGAAGGGAACGCCGACCTTTAACCCTGAAAACGACAGCCGCGACAACCTGCTGCGGCTGCTGAGCCAGGAAAAATCATTTGCTCTGCCCGTGCAGTCGATGCCCGCAGACATCACTCGCTCCCGCGATTTCTATTTTGCCTATCACCCGCAATGGGATGAGGCTGCCCCGCAAACAGCGGCAGCTCAGGCATCCGCCGCGGACAGCCCTCTCTCCCGACAGATGGCCGAGCTGAACATTAGCGCCGACGAAATAAACATCAATGACGCTGAGCTAGAGAACCGTCATGTTTCGAATAACGCCGAGAGCGTTAGCGCCTTTTTTGCCGCGCTGTTGGCCGATTCCACATTAACAGCGGAACAGCGTCAGGCCTTAGCCCAGGCGCGTACAGGACTGCTTTCCGGAGCAACCCGCGAGCAAATTGAGTCTTCTCTTGCCACCTTCCCGGCAGATTCTCAAGCTCTGCCCTATAAAAGCTATCTGGCAGCAGCAGCCAGTTTCTATGCCGGTGATTATGCCAGTGCCGAACGGGATTTCACTCAGCTTGCTACAAGCGACCGTCCGTGGCTGGCAGAGACCGCGCAATACATGCTGATGCGCACGGCGTTGAACAAGAGCAGTCAGAACAGCGTGGGCGAGTACGGCGATTTTGATATTGCGAAAATTAATCGCGAGGATGCCACTCAGGCTCAAGAGTTGGCGCAGGCCTATCTGCAGCGTTTTCCCCAAGGACTCTACGCTGACTCTTCACGAGGCATGTTGCGTCGCATCAACTGGTATTTACAGTCATGGCCGCAGTTAGCCGGGTTGTATGAACAGACGCTTCAGCAGTCGGCTGACGCACATCAACTGCGCGAAAATGTCATCGAATACGATAATGTCTATGGCATGGCGTTCTACGACCAGTCCGTCGTTGAGGCCTTCCCCGACGCGCCGCGAGTCAGCTATATCGAGCTACTACGCGCGCTGCGCCTGGATAACAATAACAAACCGACGCTGACGCAGGCACAGCTCGACGCCAGCAAACCGGTGTTTGAACAAAGCCAAAAACTGCCGCTATGGCGCGATCTGCAACTGAATCTGTGGCTGGCAACGGGCAACTACGCGGCAATTATTCAGGCAGTTACGCCAGCGCAGAAACTTGCTGCTCACGATACCCTCGCCTTCAGCGAACAGGTGCTGTACGGCGAAGCGTTGATGGGCCAGAAAAAATGGGCCGAGGCGCGCGATTTCTGGCAGCAGTTGTTAAAACTCAGCCAGGATAACGAACAGCAGCAATATGTACAGGCTAAGCTTGCCGCCACGCTGGTGTATAGCGGCGACGTGGCAGCGGTTTTCGCACCGAATAGCGCGGTGACCAACCTGCGCTTTCGTTCGCAGGTGCTGAAAACGCAGGCCACGCCAGAACTGCTGCGCCAGCAGGCCGTTCATGGCCCGAATAACGAAGAGCGTACCATTGCGTTGCATACGCTGCTGGTGCGGGATCTTACAGAGAATCGTTTTGGCGACTGGCTTACTGACAGAAAACTGGCCAGCGCGATTACATCACCGGTCATTGGCGAAGCGTTTGCTGACGTTAACCTGAGCATATTCGACTGGAATGGCGACACGGCGCAGGCGGGTTATACGTGCCGCAGCCTCAATGAAACGGTAACGGTATTGAGCAAAAAAGCGGATGATGCTCACGCGCTGAACTGCCTTGGCGAATTCTTCCGCACCACGCAAACACATGTCGACCTGTGGAAAAACAGCGCTGGCAACGACGTGCTTGAATCAGCTATTTCGCGTAAGAAACCGTTCGGCCAGTTCGACAGACAGAGCTACTACCAGCAGGTAATCACCTCACCCACCGCGGAAGTCGAAGATAAGAGCTTCGCGCTGTATCGCGCCATCATGTGCTATGCGCCATCAGGCGCTAACGAATGTGGCGGAGAAGACGTGGACAAATTGCAGCGTAAGGGCTGGTTCACCCAACTGAAAACGCAGTATCCGGGAAGCCCGTGGGCGCAAAAACTCAAATATTACTGGTAACCGCACTGCTTCTCGGCCAGGCACAGGCGGCGGATATCGTCGCCGCCCGTGAACATTCAGCCTTCTGGCTGTGGTCTGGGGTGAAAGCCAGTGACGAGCTGAAAGACGCGCAAACGGTTTATCTGCACCAGGGCGAGGTAATGGTTCGTTCCGGTAACGTGGTGTTCCAGCGCCTCGGACTGCCGGTCAGTCGTCTGTCTTTTCCCTCAATCTGGCTGACCGTGCGCTTTACAACCCTCGACGTACCGGAAGAGATCCCGGCGCGTATCATACGGTTGATGCAGCGCTGGCAGACCGCCGGGAATAACGTCGTCGGCCTGCAGGTTGATTTTGACGCAGCGACCCATCAACTGACCGACTACGCCCGCTTTCTGCAGCAACTGCGCCAACAGCTCCCGGCCGAGTTTGCGCTAGGCGTAACCGGACTACTGGATTGGGCAAAAACGGGCGACGTCGCTACGCTGAACGCGTTGGCGGTCGATGAACTGGTGGTGCAAAGCTATCAGGGGCGTCACACGGTGACGAATTATCAGGCGTATCTACCCGCGCTGAGCCGCCTGCGCATTCCATTTAAGCTGGGACTGGTGCAAAACGGTAGCCGAGATCCACTGGCTGAAGCGCAGCTTGAGAAATCTCCGTGGTACCGCGGTACGGTGGTGTTTATGCTTAATCCTTCTCGCCGTTAAGCCTTCGCTTTGTGATGGCAGCAGCCGGAGAGATTATCCATAATAGGACATTCAGCGCTGTCATCACCCGGGCAACTGTCCGCCAGCGCCAGTAAATGCAAGCGCATGGCCTGCAGCTCACTGATATGCCGCTCAATATCCGCCACCTTTTCCAGGGTGCGCTTTTTCACATCCGCGCTGTGACGCGCCGGATCGTTAAACAGGTTTACCAGCTCGCCGCACTCTTCCAGATTAAATCCAACCTGCCGCGCCTGACGCAGCAACGTCAGTTCATTCAGATGCTGTTGGTTGTAAGTGCGATAGCCATTGTCACTACGCAGCGGCGGCGTCACCAGTCCTTTCTCTTCATAAAAGCGAATGGCTTTGCTGGTTAAACCGGTTTTTTTCGCAACATCGCTAATATTCACATTTCCCCCGCGGTGCTTGTTGGTGCTGAGCCACATTATAGCCCAGATTGCCGTAATCATTTACCCGAGAAATCTGCACATTATAAGCCAACAAAGAGATGAATAAATCCTTTCTATTCACATTGTTATACCCGATACAGATCACATTTCAGTATTTATTGACCGTACAAAATTGACTCAAATCAAAAGATATATTGGTTATGCATCTTTCATATTGAACAAAGGGAAACATTTTTATATACAAATGCGAATGATAATGATGATCATTTACATTTAATAAAGGTTCTCTTATGTTGCCACGGATTAACCAAAGGCCATTTATTCTTTCAGCCCTGACATTATGCATGTCCGGCGCTGCTTCTGCAGCTACCTCTACAACACACGCTTCAACGCCCGACGATGATACGGTGATCGTCACGGCTAACCGCTCTGAAAGTAGTCTCTGGGATAGCCCGGCAACTATTCAGGTTATCGATCGCCAGACGCTGCAAAACTCCACCAGCGTTTCTATTGCTGATGATTTACAAGATATTCCCGGCGTCGAAGTCACCGATAACGCCCTCGCTGGCCGGAAACAAATTCGTATCCGTGGCGAAGCCTCTTCGCGGGTGCTGATTTTGATCGACGGCCAGGTCGTCAGCTACCAGCGCGCCGGGCAAAACTACGGGGCCGGTTTGCTGATTGACGAATCCGCGCTGGAACGGATTGAAGTAGTAAAAGGCCCCTACTCTGTCCTTTACGGTTCGCAGGCGATTGGCGGTGTCGTAAACTTTATTACCAAAAAAGGCGGCGATAAGCCTCTCGGCGGCAGCGTTAAGGCCGTTTATAACTCGGCAACGGCAGGATGGGAAGAATCAGCAGCAGCCTGGGGCAGCATCGGAAACTTTGACTACCGCATCAATGGCAGCTACTCCGACCAGGGGGACCGCGATACGCCTGACGGGAGATTGCCCGACACCAATTTCCGTAATAACGGCCAGGGCGTGTGGCTTGGCTACAATTTCGATCGCCATAAAATCGGACTCTCCCTCGATCGTTACAAACTGTCTACTCAAACCTGGTTTGACGATCCAGAGGGCCAGTTCGACGACTTTAGCGTCAAAATACCTAAGCTGGAACGCGAGAAAATCGGTCTTTTCTACGACTACGCGGCTGGCGGGGATTACCTGAAGAAAATCCATGTTGACGCATACACCCAGACAATAGAGCGCAAATTTGAAAACCGGGTCAAAACGACTCAGGTAATCCCCAGCCCGGCGATTAAAGCGCTGACGATAAACAATCAAACCAATACCAACGACAAACAGTATACCCAGGGGGTAACGCTGCAGGGCAATTTCGCCCTTCCCGCGAACAACGAGCTGGTGATTGGCACTCAATATCAGCATGACAAAATCAAACAGGACACGGACGGCAGTACGCGCCAGACCGCAGCTACCGGCTTCTTCGATACGCAAACCCGCACCCTGTCATACAACGAAGCGGAGCAAAGCAACACCTCATTGTTCGCGCAAAACGACTGGCGCTTTGCCGATGACTGGACCTGGACCGTAGGCGCACGCCAGTACTGGCTGTCTTCGAAGCTCAATCGCAACGATACGCAAACCCTGCAAAGCAGCGGCAGCACCTGGCATTCCACCGGGGGAAATTCAGTACACGATGATGAACTGGTGACCTCAACCAGCCTACGCTATTCCGGTTTTAAAGATCTTGAACTCCGGGCAGCATATGCCCAGGGCTATGTTTTCCCCACGCTGACTCAGCTGTTTATGCAGACGTCCGCAGGCGGAAGCGTGACCTACGGCAACCCAAACCTGAAGGCGGAACACTCGAATAACTATGAGCTGGGCGCACGGTATAAAGGGAATATGTGGCTGATTGACGGCGCCATTTATTACTCCGAAGCCAAAGACTATATCGCCAGCCTGGCCTGTTCAGGCCAACCCGTTTGCAGCGGTAATACCACCTCTTCACGGGGCGGCTATTACTACTACGAAAACATCGATCGGGCCAAAACCTGGGGCATGGAACTCACCGCAGAATACAACGGCTGGGCGGTTTCACCTTACCTGAGCGGTAATCTCATTCGCCGTCAGTACGAAGGCAATACCCTAAAAACCTGGGATACCGGCGAACCCACGCTGACCGGGCGTGTCGGCCTGAAACATACCTGGTTGATGAATGTCGCTAACGTGACGTCCGATGCCTTTATCCGCGCGGCGTCCAGCGCTAAAGATAATACCGGCACCACGGAAATCAACTACCCAGGCTGGGCCACACTTAACCTCGCATTCAACACCGAGTTCGGTCCGCAGGACCAGTATCAGGTCAACCTCGCGCTCAACAACCTGACCGATAAGCGTTACAGAACCGCACATGAATCTATTCCAGATGCTGGTTTCAATGCCGCCGTTGGCTTTGCGTGGAATTTCTGACGATGAAAAAGCTCATGATTGGCTTACTGAGCCTCGCCTGCGTTTTCAGTGCCCAGTCCGCCGACCGCCTGGTGGTGGCGGGCGGCTCGCTTAGTGAACTGGTATACGCCATGGGCGTCGGCAACCTGGTGGTTGGCGTTGATGAAACCACCTCGTATCCGCCCGAAACTGCCGCACTCCCGCATATCGGCTACTGGAAGCAGTTAAGCAGCGAGGGCATTTTGTCGCTCCATCCGGACAGCTTTATCACCTGGCAGGATGCAGGTCCCCAAATCGTGTTGGATCAGTTGCGGGCGCAAAAGGTTAACGTCGTGACGTTGCCGCGCGTACCGGCCACCGTCGAACAGATGTACGCCAACATTCAAGAACTGGCTACAACACTGCACATTCCTGACCAAGGTGAGGCGCTAGTCAATCGCCTGCAGCAACGTCTGGAGCGTATTAAGCACAGCGTGGCGGCGAAAAACGCGCCGGTCAAAGCCATGTTCATTCTCTCTGCTGGCGGCAGCGCACCTCAGATCGCCGGAAAAGGCAGCGTTGCCGATGCCATTATGACCCTCGCAGGCGCACAAAATGTCGCCACCCATGCGCAGTATAAAAGCTACAGCGCGGAGTCACTGATCGCCGCCAACCCGGAGGTGATCGTGGTGACGTCGCAAATGGTCGATGGCGGTCTGGCTCGCCTGAGCGCGATTGCCGGTATTACCCACACTGCGGCCTGGAAAAACCAGCGCATTGTGGCGGTAGACCAGGCGCTGATTCTGGGAATGGGACCACGCGTCGCCGATGCGGTTGAAGCCCTGCACCAGCAATTCTGGCCTCACTAACTGGATTTATTAAGAAGAATGAAAACTGAACATTCGCTGGATCTCACCGCGCATTTTGCGCTCGAGGGAAGTCAGCCATTTAAGGATCGCCGCGCCACGATGCCCTGGCGTGGGGCGATCCCGGTTGCCAAAGAGCTATTGTCACAGACCTGGCAGGAGGTCATCAACCAGCCAACCCCACCGCGTAAACGGCTGGTGTACTTGCATATTCCTTTTTGTGCAACACATTGTACTTTCTGCGGTTTTTATCAAAACCGATTTGAAGAAGACAACTGCGCCCGCTACACCAACGCGCTGTTGCGCGAAATAGAGATGGAAGCTGATAGCGCATTACATCAGTCAGCCCCCATTCACGCCGTCTATTTTGGCGGCGGTACGCCTTCTGCGCTGTCTGCACAGGACCTGGCCAGAATCATTACCGCGCTGCGTGACAAGCTACCGTTGGCGCCGGACTGCGAAATCACCATTGAGGGACGGGTGCTCAATTTTGACGATGCGCGAATTGATGCCTGCCTTGACGCTGGCGCCAATAGATTTTCAATCGGTATTCAGTCTTTTAACAGCCGAATCCGCAAGAAAATGGCGCGTACTTCGGACGGCCCGACCGCGACGGCCTTTATGCAGGGACTGGTAAAACGAGATCGTGCCGCCGTGGTGTGCGATCTGCTGTTTGGTCTGCCAGGACAAGACGCAAAACTGTGGGGCGAGGATCTGGCGATTGCCCGCGACATCGGCCTCGATGGCGTAGATCTTTATGCGCTGAATCTGATCCCTAATACACCGCTTGGCAAAGCGGTTGAAACCGGGCGCACAACCGTTCCCTCTCCCGCCGAACGCCGCGATCTCTATCTTCAGGGCTGCGATTTCATGGACAGCGCGGGCTGGCGCTGCATCAGCAACAGCCACTGGGCGCGTACCACACGGGAACGCAATCTGTACAACCTGCTGATTAAACAGGGTGCAGACTGTCTGGCATTCGGCTCTGGCGCAGGAGGGTCAGTCAATGGCTATTCCTGGATGGTCGAGCGCAACCTGAATACATGGCATGAATCTATCGCCGCCGGAAAAAAACCGCTAATGATGATGATGCGCACCGCCGAGCGTGGTTTCCAGTGGCGACACACTCTCCAGGCTGGTATTGAGACGGCCCGCGTTCCGCTGGATGAGCTGACGCCTCATGCACAAAAACTGGCCCCGCTACTGACCCAATGGCATCACGCAGGACTGACGCGAGATGCCAGCACCTGTGTACGCCTGACCAATGAAGGGCGTTTTTGGGCGAGCAATATTTTGCAGTCTCTTGATGAACTGATTCAGGAACTTAACGCGCCGCGCATTGCGGTAGAGCAACCATAAAAGGAGTGAATAATGAGCCATGTCTCTTTACAGGATTTTTTGAAAACTGAGCCGGACGGTACGCTGGAAGCTATCGCAGCCCAGTACAACACTACATTGCTGGAGGTGGTGAAAAAACTCCCTTCCCCAACGCTGGTTTCCGGCAGTCAATTTGATACCGTCTGGGAAACCGTCTGCGAATGGGGCAAAGTCACCACCCTGGTCCATACTGCTGATGTCATTCTGGAATTCACCGGTGAATTACCTTCCGGATTCCACCGCCACGGTTACTTCAACCTGCGCGGCAAAAAAGGCATGACCGGTCATATCAAGGCAGAAAACTGCACGCATATTGCCCTGATTGAACGCAAATTTATGGGAATGGACACTGCGTCCATTCTCTTCTTCAACCAGGCGGGTAGCGCTATGTTCAAAATTTTCCTCGGTCGCGATGAGCATCGACAGCTGCTGGCCGAACAGGTCAGCGCCTTTCACACGTTGTCTTCATCTTTAAAGGAACATGCCTGATGGCTCCATGGCTTATTTTTGGTGCAGGTGGAAGCGGCGTCGGCGCGAAAACGCTGGAGCTCGCACTGGCGGAGCATCGTCCGTTGATTGCTGTCGTTCGCAATCCCCAGGTTGCTGCCGGGCTGCAGGAAAAAGGTGTGCAGGTCTTTATTGGCGACGCCTGCGACAGCCAGGTCACCGCCTGCGCCTGTCGTGCAGCGGGTCAGCATGCCACGGTGATCTCCTCCATGGGCGGTGCCCAGGATTATCTGGCGCACAGAACCGTCATTGATGAAGCAGAAAAAGCTGAGATCAAACGCATGATTCTGGTTACCTCTCTGGGCTGTGGCGACAGTTGGCCCTTTTTGTCCCCACGCGCCAGGGCCGCATTTGGCCAGGCCGTACGGGAAAAATCGTTGGCTGAAAGCTGGCTACAAACCAGTCTACTGGACTACGCCATTCTCCGCCCCGGCGGTTTGCTGAATGGTGAAGCCACAGGTCTGGCGCAACGCATACAGGCCGAGGAGTGTCATGGCTTTGTGATGCGCGCGGATGTTGCCAGGCACATTCACGAACTGGCCACGGCGCCGACACTCAATAACCAGATTTACAGTTTAGTTGAGCCGGGACTGAAACCCGCGTAAACCCCTCGCGGCGCGGAAACTTCGCGCCGCAAAGACGTTATGGAGCGTTGCGTGCTTAAGGACTCGCTTTCTTCCGTCAGCATTCTGACGGGCCTTTCTCTCTTGCTGGTCGCTCTGATGCTGTTCGGTGCCAGCCAGGGGGCGTTGAACATTAGCTTCAGCGCCCTGTTCAACGACGAATACCGAGATATCTGGTTGAACATCCGCCTGCCCCGCGTACTGCTGGCCGTTTTGGTCGGTGCTGCGCTGGCTACGGCAGGGGTCATTATGCAGGGACTTTTTCGCAATCCAATGGCCGATCCCGGCCTGCTTGGCGTCAGCAGCGGCTCCGCGCTGATGGTCGGCATCGCGATAGTTATCCCATTTTCATTCCCCGTAGTGCTGGTGTTGTATGAGCAGATGATTTTTGCCGTCGCGGGCAGCATGGTGGTCTGCACGATTATTTTCCTGATAAGTCAGCGTCATAACCACGGCGGAATGATGCAACTACTGTTAGCAGGTATCGCTATCAATGCTCTGTGCGGTTCGGCTATTGGTGTGCTGAGCTATGTGGGCGACGAACAGCAGCTACGTCAACTTACGCTGTGGATGATGGGGAATCTCGGCCAGGCCCAGTGGCCAACGCTGCTGGTTGCCAGCACGTTTGTTCTTCCAGCCATTGCAGTCACCGTCTGTATGGCGGGAACGCTTAATTTGCTGCAGTTGGGTGATGAAGAGGCGCATTACCTCGGCGTAAACGTCAAACGTAAGCGCCAGCAGTTACTGTTGCTCAGCTCGCTCCTGGTTGGCGCTGCCGTTTCCGTCAGCGGCGTGATTGGCTTTATTGGCCTGGTGATCCCGCATCTGATCAGAATGACTACCGGCGCCGATCATCGCTGGTTGATTCCTTGCTCTACGTTGGCCGGCGCCTGTTTACTTCTGATTGCCGACACGCTGGCCCGCACACTTGTTCAGCCTGCCGAAATGCCCGTTGGTCTGTTAACCAGCCTGATCGGTGGACCGTATTTCCTGTGGTTAATACTGCGTAGCCGGAGGATGTCATGATCGTCGCTGAAAATCTGGTCTACCACATTCAGGGCAGACGACTGACAGATGACGTTTCCGTGACGCTACCTGATGGAGAAATCATCGCGATTCTTGGCCCGAATGGGGCCGGAAAATCGACGCTGCTTCGCCAGCTTACGGGCTATCTGCAGCCCCACAGCGGGCGTTGTAGCTTGTTTGGCAAGCCGCTGAACGAGTGGTCAATCACCGAGCTGGCAAAAACCCGTGCCGTGATGCGCCAGAACAGTCATATGGCCTTCCCGTTTAGCGTGCAGGAGGTCATCCGCATGGGCAGGCATCCGTATCGTACGCGCAACACGGGCGATGAAACGGAGCACATCATGACGTTGTGTGACTGCCAGGCGCTGGCCGCGCGCGATTACCGGCATCTGTCGGGAGGAGAACAACAGCGGGTACAGCTGGCGCGTCTGCTGGTTCAACTTTGGGAGCCCGAACCCAGGCCAAAATGGTTGTTTCTCGATGAACCCACCTCCGCCCTGGATATTCACCACCAACAGCATCTTTTTCGTCTGCTGCGTCGTCTGGTAGGTGAACGACAGTTCAGCGTCTGCTGCGTCCTGCACGATCTCAACCTTGCGGCGCGCTATGCTGACCGCGTTGTATTGATGGAACGCGGCAGGATAGTTGATAACGGTCGTCCGCAGGATGTTCTGCAGCAATCGTCACTAAATGCACTGTACGGCGCCGATCTCACGGTGATGAATGAACCGCAGCATCGAACGCCGCTTATCGTTCTCAATCAATAACAGACCGGGAACGTGCTGACCTGACGTTCCCGTTTTTCTTCCTTTACGCCCTTTTTGCACCTTTTCTAAAAACTCCCTTGACCTTCCCCCAGATGGAAGGTTTAACCTTTATCACAGTCAGTTAATCCTGCAATAAAGGAGTTGGTTATGTCTCAAACAATCGATCTAACCCTGGACGGCTTGTCCTGTGGTCACTGCGTAAAACGCGTTAAAGAAAGTCTGGAGCAACGCCCGGACGTTGAGCAAGCGGATGTCACTGTGACTGAAGCGCACATCACCGGGAGCGCCAGTGCTGAAGCGCTGATTGAAACCATTAAACAAGCCGGTTACGGCGCGGAGTTAAGCCACCCAAAGGCTAAACCGCTGACGGAGTCATCAATCCCGTCGGAAGCACTGGCAGCGGTCCCTTCCGAGCTTCCGGCAGCTACGGCTGATGATGACAGCCAACAGTTGCTGTTAAACGGCATGAGCTGCGCCAGCTGTGTTATCCGCGTACAAGATGCTCTGCAAAGCGTACCGGGTGTCACGCAGGCACGGGTAAACCTGGCGGAACGTACTGCGCTGGTAATGGGCAGTGCGTCCGCCGACCAGTTAGTGAAAGCGGTGGAAAAAGCGGGCTACGGCGCAGAAGCCATTGAAGATGATGTTAAGCGCCGCGAGCGTCAGCAAGAAACCGCCGTAGCAACCATGAAACGTTTTCGCTGGCAGGCGGCCGTCGCGCTGCTGTTGGGTATCCCTGTCATGGTATGGGGAATGATTGGCGAAAACATGATGGTCACTGCCGACAACCGCAGCCTGTGGCTGACGATTGGTCTGGCAACGCTTGCCGTGATGGTTTTCGCGGGCGGTCATTTTTACCGCAACGCGTGGAAAAGCCTGATGAACGGCACCGCGACTATGGATACGCTGGTGGCGCTGGGTACGGGGGTGGCATGGCTTTATTCCATGAGCGTCAACCTCTGGCCGCAATGGTTCCCGATGGAAGCGCGACACCTCTATTATGAAGCCAGTGCGATGATTATCGGTCTGATTAACCTCGGGCACATGCTGGAAGCGCGGGCTCGCCAGCGTTCGTCCAAAGCACTGGAAAAATTACTCGATCTGACGCCGCCGACCGCGCGTGTTGTTACCGACGAAGGTGAAAAGAACGTGCCGCTGGCAGACGTTCAGGCGGGAATGTTGCTGCGCCTGACCACCGGTGACCGCGTTCCGGTAGATGGCGAAATCACTCAGGGAGAAGCCTGGCTGGATGAAGCCATGCTGACCGGAGAGCCTATTCCGCAACAAAAAGGCGAAGGCGATAGCGTCCACGCCGGTACGGTCGTACAGGATGGCAGCGTGCTGTTCCGCGCCAGTGCCGTTGGCAGCCATACCACGCTGTCACGCATTATTCGTATGGTGCGCCAGGCGCAAAGCAGTAAACCGGAGATTGGTAAACTAGCCGACCGTATCTCCTCAGTGTTCGTTCCGGTCGTCGTCGTCATTGCGCTGGTGAGTGCGGCAATCTGGTATTTCTTCGGGCCGGCACCACAAATTGTTTATACGCTGGTGATTGCCACTACCGTACTGATTATTGCCTGCCCTTGTGCGCTGGGCCTGGCTACACCAATGTCGATTATTTCCGGTGTGGGTCGTGCTGCTGAGTTTGGGGTTCTGGTACGTGATGCCGATGCGCTTCAGCGCGCCAGTACGCTTGATACCGTCGTTTTTGATAAAACCGGGACATTGACTGAAGGTAAACCGCAGGTTGTCGCCATCAAAACGTTTGGCAACACCGATGAAGCACTGGCAATTCGTCTGGCAGCAGCCCTTGAACAGGGGTCCAGTCACCCGCTGGCCAGAGCGATACTGGACAAAGCCGGTGATGTTACGCTGCCACAGGTCAATGGTTTCCGTACGCTGCGCGGTTTAGGCGTAAGCGGTGAAACGGAAGGTCATACGCTGCTGCTGGGCAACCAGGCGCTGCTCAATGAGCAACAGGTAGATACCACTGAAATGGAAGCTGAAATCACCGCTCAGGCATCCCAGGGGTCAACCCCGGTTCTGTTGGCGATTGATGGTAAAGCGGCGGCGCTGTTAGCGGTGCGTGATCCACTGCGTAGCGACAGCGTGGCAGCACTTCAGCGTCTGCACCGCAACGGGTATCGTCTGGTGATGCTTACCGGTGACAACCCGACCACGGCTAACGCTATTGCCAAAGAAGCCGGTATTGATGAGGTGATTGCCGGTGTTCTGCCGGACGGTAAAGCCGAGGCGATTAAACGTCTGCAAAGCCAGGGGCGTCAGGTTGCCATGGTGGGTGACGGTATCAACGATGCACCTGCGCTGGCTCAGGCAGATGTAGGGATTGCCATGGGTGGCGGCAGCGATGTGGCGATTGAAACCGCCGCGATTACGCTGATGCGCCATAGCCTGATGGGCGTCGCGGATGCGCTGTCTATCTCCCGGGCAACGTTGCGTAATATGAAGCAGAACCTGGTCGGCGCGTTTATTTATAACAGCATCGGTATTCCCGTTGCCGCGGGGATCCTGTGGCCGTTCACCGGAACACTGCTGAATCCAGTCGTTGCCGGGGCGGCGATGGCGCTCTCCTCCATTACTGTGGTGAGCAACGCTAACCGACTGCTGCGCTTCAAACCGAAAGAGTAACCCCCTGCCGCATGGCGCTCACGCTTATCCGGCCTACAAAGTGCAGGTAACATTGTAGGCTGGATAAGACGATTTCGCGTCGCCATCCGGCGATTCTCGCATTGCACCTTCCTGGACCACGCGCTAGCATGAAAGTCTACTTAGGGGGTCGTATGGATCTGTTATACCGGGTAAAAACATTTTTCACCGCGCTACGCGGCAACCACTATACCTGGCCTGCCATCGACATTTCATTGCCCGGCAACCGCCATTTTCATCTGATTGGCAGTATTCACATGGGCAGTCGCGATATGGCACCTCTGCCTGCCAAATTACTCAAAAAACTCAACCATGCCGACGCGCTGATTGTCGAAGCGGATGTTTCCGGTGACGACGCGCCGTTTGCTAACCTTCCTACATTTGCCGCACTTGAAGAACGTATCAGCCCGGAGCAGTTAGAAAACCTGCGTAAAGTCACCAACGAACTGGGTATTTCCCCATCGCTGTTATCTACTCAGCCGTTGTGGCAAATCGCCATGGTATTACAGGCGACACAGGCACAGCAGTTGGGTCTACGGGCAGAATACGGGATTGATTACCAATTGCTGAAAGCGGCAAAACAAGCGCATAAACCCGTTATCGAACTGGAGGGCGCATCCAGTCAAATCGAGCTGTTATGTCAGTTGCCTGATAACGGACTGGCTCTGTTGGACGATACTCTGACGCACTGGCATACCAATGCCAGATTGTTGCAACAGATGATGGGCTGGTGGCTTAAAACACCGCCACGCAATAGCGAACTGGCGCTTCCCAATACCTTTAGCCAGTCGTTGTATGACGTATTGATGCATCAACGCAACACAGCCTGGCGCGATCGGCTCAGGGCGATGCCTGCTGGTCATTACGTCGTGGCCGTTGGCGCGCTACATCTGTACGGAGAGGGAAATTTGCCGGAGATGTTACGGTAAAAAAAATGGCCAATATTTCTATTGGCCCGTCAAAGAGGAATTTCATCATTATTATGATCCCAATGCTTAAAGCATCGGTGTAGTTCGATTGTCGCTCAAAGTCATCATCCTGCCAATACTATTGCGCAAGATGGTACTATTTTTTAGACAGACATCAGGCGTATGCTTGAGTCGTATTTTGTCTGGTCCAGGAAAATTGCTATGACACCCGCCGTTAAATTACTCGAAAAAAACAAAATTTCTTTCCAGATCCACACCTACGATCACGATCCGTCCGAGACGAACTTTGGTGATGAAGTGGTGCGCAAGTTAGGTCTGAATGCGGACCAGGTCTACAAAACGCTGCTGGTTGCCGTGAATGGCGATATGAAGCATCTGGCAGTTGCGGTCACGCCTGTAGCCGGTCAACTGGATCTCAAAAAGGTCGCTAAGGCTCTGGGGGCTAAAAAGGTTGATATGGCCGATCCAATGGTTGCGCAACGAACCACCGGTTATCTGGTGGGGGGGATCAGCCCATTAGGACAGAAAAAGAGATTGCCAACGCTCATTGATGCCCCTGCCCAGACGTTTGACACCATTTATGTTTCCGGCGGCAAACGCGGGCTGGATATCGAACTGGCAGCGGGCGATCTGGCGAAAATTCTGGATGCGAAATTCGCCGACATCGCACGCCGCGATTAAACGGTTATAGAATGATTGCCTGATGGCGCGCAGCTTTAAGGCCTACAAATCGCACTGACCTGTAGGCCGGATAAGGTGCCCGCACCGCCATCCGGCACTCCGCCCTGTTACTGCCAGGTAACTTCCCCCTTCGGCTCATACACACTGGCATCCAGCGGTGAGTTCTTCTGCACGAACTCTTTCAGCACTTCTGCATCAATAAACCCGGTATTCACATAGCCTGGTTTGTTATCAATTCGCGGATAGCCATCGCCGCCGGTTGCGTTGAAGCTTAGCGTTGCCATACGATAGTTTTTGGCTGGGTCAACGGGTTCGCCTTTGATTTTCAAATCGTTAAGCTTGCCGTCTTTCGCCACAAAGCTGACGTTGGCAAACTGTGGATAGGCCCCGGAGTCCGGCTTCATTTGCGCCACGGCGGTCAGATAGTCAACCACCTCTTTCCCGCTCATGTCGGCATACACCACGATGTTTCCGAACGGCTGTACTTTCAGCACGCTCTTATAAGTGATATCGCCGCCTTCGATGGAATCACGGATGCCACCGCCGCTCATCACGCCAAAATCAGCGCTGGTTCGCGCCATTTGCGCAGCCAGCAGCAAATGTCCCATGTTGGTCTGCACGAAACGGACTTTGCTTCGGTCGCCTTCGAGGCGCGCATTGACGCTACCGATTTTCACGTCGAGCTGCGCTTTACCTTTATTCTGGAACGGCGTCAGCAGCGAAAGCATTTGCTGATTTTCAGCTATTTCCGGGGTGTAGAGTACGCGCTCACTTTTACCGTTGTCCCAGGTCACTTTTTTCTTCAGGTTGACGGGAATGAGCTGGTAGTTGACCATTTTCATTTCGCCGTTACGGAACTCAAAGTCCGCCCGGCCCACATATTTCCCCCACTCGTGCGCCTGCACAATCCAGATCCCATTTTGCTTGTCTGGCGCACACGGCGTACCCGGTACGTAATCAACCTGCTTCTTGTTCTCTGAAGCCATACACACCGGATCCTGCGAGTGACCACCGACAATCATCGCCAGCGATCCCGCCGGCAGGCTACGCGCCATTTCGACATCGCCAGGGGCGTTCGAGCCGTGGTTGCCGTTGTCATAATGTCCCATATGGGTGGTCGCGATAATGATGTCTGGCTTTTCACCCATATTCAGTTCCTGGATAACCAGTTTGGCTTCATCAGCAGGTTTACGGAACTCAATATCGGTAAAGAACTCGGGGTTGCCTATTTTTGCCGTATCGTCGGTGGTTAAACCGAGTACGGCAATTTTTAAATCCTGGCGCTTAAAGATGGCCCACGGCTTAAACAAACGCTCGCCAGTGCTTTTCTGATAGATATTGGCCGAGAGAAACGGGAATTTGGACCATTTTTCCTGCTGGCGCAGTACGGTCATGGGATTATCAAACTCGTGGTTTCCGACCGCCATCGCGTCATAGCCAATCAGGTTCATCCCACGAAAATCAGGTTCCGCATCCTGCAGATCGGACTCCGGTACACCGGTATTAATGTCGCCACCGGAAAGCAGCAGTACGCTGCCCCCTTCCTCTGCCACCTCTTTACGAATACCGTCCACCAGCGTTTTTTGCGCCGCCAGTCCGTATTCTCCGTATTCGCTGCGCCAGAAGTGACCGTGATGATCGTTGGTATGCAGAATGGTAATTTTGTAGGTTTTATCTTTTTCGTACGCTTGTGCAGGCTGACCTGCCAGCGTAAATGCGGCTAATAACGCCAGCGCCACGCCCCGTTTTAAAAACTTCATATTTCTCTCCCTGAGCCAAAATCAACGACTGAAATTACAATGATATGAAATAATAGTCGAAAATGTTTTCAGAAATGAGACTTCCTTCAAACACCTTCCGCAGGTATGTTAGTCAGGTAATAATAACAAAATAGATTACCCTCATAATCGCAACCCAAACAGAAGTGACTTTCTATGGCAATAAGTGAACCAACCCAGCCTGTGGCTGGCGCGTCAGCGTCGGTTGCTAAAGCACGCACCTCATTTGGCATTTTAGGAGCGATCAGCCTCTCCCATCTGCTAAACGATATGATTCAGTCGCTGATCCTGGCGATTTATCCGCTATTGCAGTCAGAGTTCTCGCTAACGTTCATGCAGATCGGGATGATCACCCTAACCTTCCAGCTTGCTTCTTCGCTGCTGCAACCGGTGGTGGGTTACTGGACGGACAAATACCCGATGCCGTGGTCGCTGCCCATTGGGATGTGCTTCACGCTGAGTGGGCTTGTTTTGCTGGCCATGGCCGGCAGCTTCCATATGGTGCTGCTCGCCGCGGCGCTGGTTGGCACCGGCTCTTCGGTATTTCATCCGGAATCATCCCGCGTGGCGCGCATGGCCTCCGGCGGTCGTCACGGCCTGGCGCAGTCAATTTTCCAGGTTGGCGGCAACTTCGGCAGCTCTCTGGGCCCCTTGCTGGCAGCTGTCATCATCGCGCCATATGGTAAGGGTAATGTGGCCTGGTTTGTTCTGGCTGCGTTATTAGCGATTGTCGTCCTGGCACAAATCAGCCGTTGGTATGCCGCGCAGCATCGGATGAGTAAAGGAAAACCGAAAGTTGCCATCGTAAATCCGTTACCGCGCAATAAAGTGGTGCTGGCGGTAAGCATCCTGCTGGTGCTGATTTTCTCCAAATACTTCTATATGGCGAGCATCAGCAGCTATTACACCTTTTATCTGATGCAAAAATTCGGATTATCGGTACAAAACGCCCAGTTTCACCTGTTTGCCTTCCTGTTTGCCGTCGCGGCCGGGACAGTGATTGGCGGACCATTAGGCGATAAAATTGGCAGAAAATATGTTATTTGGGGGTCTATCCTCGGCGTTGCGCCATTTACCCTCGTTTTACCCTACGCAACGCTGGAATGGACCGGAATTTTAACCGTGATCATTGGTTTTATCCTCGCATCGGCGTTTTCTGCTATTTTGGTCTACGCGCAGGAGCTGCTTCCTGGGCGTATCGGCATGGTTTCTGGGCTATTTTTCGGTTTTGCCTTCGGCATGGGCGGCTTGGGAGCCGCGGTGCTAGGGCTGATAGCCGACCATACCAGCATCGATTTGGTCTACAAAATATGTGCTTTCCTGCCACTTCTGGGGATACTGACCATATTCTTACCTGATAACCGACACAAAGCCTGATTTTCTGACGGCCAAAAGTAAATTTTGGCCGTCATTACTTGCAGTAGCCATCAGCCTTTACCTCTCACATATCACCGTACTTTTCCGATCCGTGCTTTTTTACGCTTAAAATCCCGTTTTCTTCAAAATTCAACAATTATTCATAAACATAAACATTAAAATTGTCATAAACTATTACTCGTAGTTTGGGTTTTTAGGATTATCACAGCAACCAAAGGAGACGGAATGCATCACGCCACCCCGCTTATCACCACCATTGTCGGCGGCCTTGTGCTCGCTTTTATATTAGGCATGATTGCCAATAAACTACGTATTTCTCCTCTGGTGGGATATCTGTTAGCGGGCGTTCTGGCCGGTCCATTTACACCTGGTTTTGTTGCTGATACTAAGCTCGCGCCTGAGCTGGCTGAGCTTGGCGTTATTCTGCTGATGTTCGGCGTGGGGCTGCACTTTTCGTTGAAGGATTTGATGGCGGTAAAGTCTATCGCCATTCCCGGCGCGATTGCCCAGATAGCAGTGGCAACGCTGCTGGGTATGGCGCTTTCAGCCGTATTAGGCTGGTCGCTGATGGTGGGGATCGTGTTTGGTCTGTGTCTTTCAACCGCCAGTACCGTGGTGCTATTGCGTGCACTTGAAGAACGACAGCTCATTGACAGCCAGCGCGGGCAAATTGCCATTGGCTGGCTGATTGTCGAAGATCTGATGATGGTGCTGACGCTGGTTCTCCTGCCAGCCGTCGCCGGGATGCTGGAAAAAGAAGACGTCGGTTTCGCCTCGCTGGCCGTCGATATGGGCATTACCATCGGTAAGGTGGTGGCGTTTATCGCGATTATGATGCTGGTGGGTCGTCGCCTGGTACCGTGGATTATGGCCCGCAGCGCCGCAACCGGTTCACGCGAACTGTTTACCCTCTCTGTCCTCGCCCTCGCCTTAGGTATCGCCTTTGGCGCAGTAGAGCTGTTCGATGTCTCCTTTGCGCTGGGCGCGTTCTTCGCCGGTATGGTGCTGAATGAATCTGAACTAAGCCACCGTGCGGCGCATGATACTCTGCCGCTGCGCGATGCGTTCGCCGTGCTGTTCTTCGTCTCCGTCGGGATGCTGTTCGATCCGTTAGTTCTGATCCAGCAGCCGTTGGCGGTACTGGGCACGCTGGCGATTATCATCTTTGGTAAATCCCTTGCCGCCTATTTCCTGGTGCGCCTGTTTGGTCACTCCCAACGCACGGCGCTCACCATTGCCACCAGCCTGGCGCAGATTGGTGAATTTGCCTTTATCCTGGCGGGTCTGGGAATGGCGTTGAACCTGCTGCCGCAGGCCGGACAGAATCTGGTGCTGGCGGGGGCAATCCTGTCCATCATGCTCAACCCGGTGCTGTTTGCGGTGTTAGAAAAATACCTCGCCAAAACAGAAACGCTGGAGGAGCAGACGCTGGAAGAGGCTATCGAAGAAGAGAAGCAAATTCCGGTGGATATCTGCAATCATGCCTTGCTGGTTGGCTTTGGTCGCGTCGGCAGCCTGCTGGGTGAGAAATTGATGGCTGCAGGGATCCCGCTGGTGGTGATCGAAACCTCGCGTACCCGGGTGGATGAACTGCGCGAGCGTGGGATCCGCGCGGTACTGGGAAATGCCGCCAACGAAGAGATTATGAATCTGGCGCATCTGGATTGCGCGCGCTGGCTGCTGTTGACCATCCCCAATGGTTATGAAGCGGGTGAAATTGTCGCTTCCGCACGTGAGAAATGCCCGTCGATTGAGATTATCGCCCGCGCGCATTATGACGATGAGGTGGAATATATTACCGAACGCGGCGCCAACCAGGTCGTCATGGGTGAGCGTGAAATCGCCCGCACCATGCTGGAGCTGATTGAAACGCCGCCTGCAGGTGAAGTTGCTACGGCCAGTTAATGTCCGTGCCGGATAGCGTTATCGCTTATCCGGCCTATACAAGATTTAACGGTCCCAGTACGACTCTTCGAGACTGTCTTCACGTTCCGGTAAACCGCGCGTCAGGCGCGGTGAATGCTGGTTCAGCACCTGATAACTCACGCGATTAGCATACTTACACACCTGGGCTAACGACGAATAGGTCAGCCAGGTGAACTTGTGCTTGCTGGAGTTAGGCACGTTGCTGCGGTGATAGCTGTTGGCGGTAATATCATGCAGCAATGCCGCCAGCGCGCCGTCACCTGCGCCGTTGGTGTTCATTATCTTTTCAGGTCCGCCCATATACGGTGCGATGTGCGAATACACGCGCAGCGGATTGGTACAGTCTTTATGGCGCATGGCGCGGCTGAATTCGTACTGATTAAATTCGGCAATAGCACCAGGGAGCAGAGGATGCTGGGTTTTACGTTTCACTTCTTCTTCCGTAAAGCCCGCCATATACAGACCCGCCGGACCCGCAGTGCACAGCACCAGATCCACCCAATCCAGCGCCTTGTCAGACGCCAGCAGCGGGTCGTTTTCGCCGGTCAGCGCT
Organism: Citrobacter sp. Cpo012; assembly: GCF_030333015.1. NCBI lineage: Bacteria > Pseudomonadati > Pseudomonadota > Gammaproteobacteria > Enterobacterales > Enterobacteriaceae > Citrobacter > Citrobacter sp. Cpo012. The sequence goes on from NZ_JAOWGR010000043.1 coordinate 540,920, forward strand.
TCAGCCTCTTCTTCATTCATCGCCAGAATGGAGACATGCTCTTTCAGGAATGCCTGCCACCACTGTGGGTTATCGGCAATGACGAATTTGGTGCCCAGGGTCAGAACCACCGGCACATTGTGTTTTTTGGCATATTCAATCGCCTTCATGGTCGCTTCCGGCATCGGCTCACCTGGTTCGCAGCGCACCAGATAGGACGTCAGCACCAGCGCGGACGCTCCGGCAATCACCGATTCAGGGATGCTGTCCGCTCGTAGCTTATTCATATGCCCAGGGCTGATTGCGAAGGTACGCTCACCTGACTCGCCAATCAGCGTAAAGCAGCGGCCAATCGGTCCGTTAACGCCTTGCAGGTAGTTCAGGTCGGTACGGCTGGAGGTATTGCATAAATAGCGGTACGCATAGCTGCCAATCTCGATATTGCTGCACATCACGCCCAGCAGCACCGAGCGGTCATCCGCCAGTACAGAGTAGTTGTGCATCGTGTTACCGATAGTACCGCCCGCAAACTGATGGGTGATCAAGTTTTCACGCACCAGTTCCTGGTAGAGCGCTTCTGCGACATCATCGGCAATCACCAGAGAATGCCCGGCGCTTAATCCATAACGTTTTACAAAGTCATCATCCACTTTGGCTTCAATATCCACCAGCGTCTGGTCGATACCTACCACCCAGGCTGCGCTGGTTTCATTTTCTGGCTGAATTTGTTGCAGCAACGGATCGCGCGCGCTGACGGGAAAATAGTGTTTGGATTTGCGTTTACCGGGAAATTTCATGGTCGATTTTACGGGTGGTTAACTGAGCGATGCATGGTAGCACATTCCCTGCCACGCATGCGATGCGGCGCTAAGTTTCAATATCAGACGGTGAGATCGCAGTTTATACGGGATTAATTTCTACAATAACTCACCTTCACAAGGAGCGTTTTATGAAGCCGGAAAACAAGATCCCCGTACTCGACAGAATTTCGGATGAAATGAAAAGCGTGGTGAATTTTCATCGCGACGATCTGCCGCCGTGGCCCGCTGCAGATGACTTCGTGGCCCAGCGCCAACACTACATTCATGAACGGCAGTTGTGGAATGCCGATGCCCCAGAGATGAATACCCGCGAATGCGTTATTTCTACCGCATGCGGCCCCATGGCCACACGTATTTACTCACCGCAGCCCCATAGTCTGGCAACGTTGTATTATCTGCACGGCGGCGGTTTTATTCTCGGTAATCTGGATACCCACGACCGTATTATGCGCTTGCTGGCGCGCTATACGCAGTGCACGGTAATTGGTATCGACTATTCACTTGCGCCGGAAGCCCGTTTCCCGCAAGCCATTGAAGAGATTGCCGCCGTCTGCCAGTATTTTCATCAGCACGCTGGCGACTATTCTCTTAATGTGAATCATATCGGTTTTGCGGGCGATTCCGCCGGAGCCATGCTGGCGCTTGCCAGTGCGCTGTGGCTGCGGGATAAACGCATTGTATGCGGCAAGGTGGCTGGGGTGCTGTTGTGGTATGGGCTTTACGGCCTGCAGGATTCACTGAGCCGACGGCTGATGGGCGGAGCGTGGGATGGGTTAACCCGCGAGGACTTGCAGATGTACGAAAACGCGTACCTGCGTAGCGCTGACGATCGCGAGTCACCGTATTATTGCCTGTTTAATAACGATCTGACACGTGACGTGCCACCGTGTTTTATCGCTGGCGCTGAGTTTGATCCGCTGATTGACGATAGCCGCTTACTATTCCAGACGTTGCAGGCGCATCAGCAGCCCTGCCAGTACAAAATGTACCCCGGTACGCTGCACGCCTTCCTGCACTATTCGCGAATGATGAAAACCGCCGACGATGCGTTACGGGAAGGCGCTCGTTACTTCAGAGCCCAGCTTTAACGGTAAGCGTCGGTCAGTTTAACCATCATTTCGATATGTTCCGGTGCGGCATTAAGCGCCGGAATATACTCATATTGCTTACCGCCAGCTTCGAGGAAAATCTCCCGGTTTTGTACCGCTATCTCTTCCAGCGTTTCGAGGCAATCTGCCGAGAAGCCCGGACACATAACCTGGATATGTTGTGTCCCTTTCTCCGCCAGCATTTTTAACGTTTCGTCGGTATACGGCGTCAGCCACGGTTCGCGACCAAAGCGAGACTGGAAGGTCATCATTACTTTTTCTGGCGGCAGACCAAGCGCTGAAACCAGCTCTCGGGTGGTATCGCGACAGCGCTGCGGGTAGTCATCGCCTTCATCGGCGTAACGCTGCGGAATGCCGTGGTAGGAGAGCAGCAGCAAATCAGGTTCACCGTGTTGAGCAAATGAATCCCGGGCACTCTTCGCCAGCGCATCGATGTAGCTGCTGTCATCGGCGTAATCACGAATAAATGAAACGCCAGGAATACCGCGTTTACGCGCTAAGATACGCGCCAGTTCGTCCCAGACGGCCGCTACCGTCGAACAGGAATATTGCGGGTACAGCGGTAACACTACCATGTGTTCAACCCCGCTTGCCAACAGTTCATCGACCGCGCTTTCAAGCGACGGCGAACCGTAGCTCATTCCCAGCGCAACAGGGGTATTTGGTAGGCGTTCTGCCAGCGCACGCTGTTGTGCCTTGCTATAAACCATCAGCGGGGAACCGTCTTCCATCCAGATTGACTGGTAAAGCTTGGCTACGCGTGGCGCACGCAACGGTAAAATCACCCCGCGCAGCAGCGGCCACCACAGTGCAGGTGACGTATCAACTACGCGTGGATCGCTTAAAAACTGGCGCAGGTAGCGCTTAACGGCTTCGGGGGTTGGGGCATCGGGAGTGCCGAGGTTTGCCAGCAGGATACCGGTTTTCGTCTGACGCATTACCGCCTCTTATCGATTCAAATTGTTGATAATTGTAGCGGAAAAGCGATAAAGAAGAACTAATTGCTGTGAGAGGTAAGACGAGAATTTGCCTGATGGCGCTACGCTTATCAGGCCTACGCGATAATGGCAGGCCTGATAAGAGGTTTATTACGCGAAAAAATTAGCCGAGGATTTTTTCCAGCGCTGCGCGCACGTCAGCAACGGCCTGAGTACCATCAACTTTCGCGTATTTGGTGTTACCCGCCTGCGCTTCTTTAGAGTAGTAGCCGATCAGCGGAGCGGTCATCTGATGGTATTCCACCAGGCGCTTACGTACAGTTTCTTCCTGATCGTCTTTACGGGTGGTCAGCTCTTCGCCGGTCACGTCATCTTTACCTTCAACCTTAGGCGGGTTGAATTTGATGTGGTAAACGCGGCCAGAAGCAGCGTGTACGCGACGACCCACGATACGGTCAACGATCAGTTCGTCAGGAACATCGAACTCCAGAACGTAGTCCACGTTGATGCCCGCTTCTTTCATGGCGTCTGCCTGCGGAATAGTACGCGGGAAGCCATCCAGCAGGAAACCATTACGGCAGTCTTCCTGAGCAATACGCTCTTTTACCAGCGCGATCACCAGCTCATCAGTCACCAGCTTACCGGCGTCCATGATGTCTTTCGCTTGTTTGCCCAGCTCGGAGCCAGATTTCACGGCGGCACGCAGCATATCACCGGTGGAGATTTGCGGAATACCATACTTCTCCATGATGAACTGAGCCTGAGTTCCTTTACCCGCGCCCGGAGCGCCAAGCAGAATGATACGCATTACGAAAATCCCCTTAAAGGTTGTCGATATTTTTTAAAAAGCGCTAAACGATACCACCATCACGCAATTGGCTCAAGAAAGACGCCCGACGCTGAAACGGTTAACGGTGGGAAAATTAAAAATAAGGCGAGAAAATGCCGGATGGCGGTGGAAACACCGTATCCGGCATACTATTACGAGATGCTGTAGGCCGGATAAGCGTTAACGCCATCCGGCATTACATTACGGGTATCAGGACACCAGCAACTGGTTCATACGACGGATGAACTGGTTAGGGTCTTCCAGCGTGCCGCGCTCAGCAAACAGCGCCTGACCCAGCAGCAGTTCGACCCACTCTTTGAACTGCGCTTCGTCCTGGGTATCTGCCGTGCGTTTTACCAGCACGTGGTCCGGGTTGAGTTCAAAGATATATTTCACTTCCGGTACGGCCTGGCCCGCAGCGGCAAACAGTTTCGCCATCTGGGTGCTCATTTCGTCTGCATCGGTGGTGACGATGGCTGGCGTGTCGGTCAGACGGTGAGTCAGACGCACTTCTTTCACGCGGTCGCCCAGCAGGGTTTTCACGCGCTCAACGAACGGCGTCAGCGCTTTTTCCGCTTCTTTTGCCGATTCATCAACTTCATCCGCCAGCTTGTCGATGGACTCGTCAGCTTTGGCAACAGACTGGAATGCCTTACCGTCGAACTCGGTCAGGTAGTTCATCATCCACTCATCGATGCGGTCAGAAAGCAGCAGCACTTCGATGCCTTTCTTACGCAGCAGTTCCAGGTGCGGGCTGCTCTTCGCTGCCGCATAGCTGTCTGCGGTGATGTAGTAGATTTTCTCCTGCCCTTCTTTCATCCGCGACACGTAGTCTTCCAGCGACACGGTCTGTGCGGAGGAGTCAGTGTGCGTAGACGCGAAGCGCATCAGCTTAGCGATCGTTTCCTGGTTGGCGTGATCTTCCGCCGGGCCTTCTTTCAGTACCAGGCCGAACTGTTTCCAGAAGGTCTGGTATTTTTCCGCGTCGTCTTTCGCCAGTTTTTCCAGCATCTGCAGTATGCGTTTGGTCAGCGCGCTGCGCAGGTTACGGGTGACGGTGCTGTCCTGCAGGATCTCACGGGAAACGTTCAGCGGCAGATCGTTGGAATCTATCAGACCGCGCACAAAGCGCAGGTAGTTCGGCATGAACTGCTCGGCGTCGTCCATAATAAACACACGCTGGACGTACAGTTTCAGACCATGCTTGTGATCGCGGTTCCACATATCCCACGGAGCCTGGGACGGGATGTACAGCAGGCTGGTGTACTCCTGCTTACCTTCCACACGGTTGTGGCTCCAGGTCAGCGGGTCAGTGAAGTCGTGGGCGATGTGCTTGTAGAACTCGTTGTATTCGTCGTCTTTGATTTCCGACTTGTTACGGGTCCACAGCGCCTGCGCTTTGTTGATCTTTTCCCAGGAAACCACGGTCTCGCCGTCTTTTTTTTCGGATTTTTCGATCTCTACCGGCAGCGCGATATGGTCGGAATATTTGCTGATGATGGAACGTACGCGCCAGTCATCAAGGAACTCATCTTCGCCTTCACGCAGATGCAGGGTGATTTCGGTGCCGCGATCGTCTTTGGTGATGTCGGCAACGGTGTACTCACCTTCGCCCGCAGATTCCCAGAACACGCCGTTTTCCGGCTTATCGCCCGCAGCGCGGGTACGCACGGTGACTTTGTCCGCCACGATGAACGCAGAGTAGAAACCCACCCCGAACTGGCCGATCAACTGGCTGTCTTTCGCCTGATCGGATCCCATGGACTCGAGGAAAGATTTAGTACCGGATTTCGCAATGGTCCCCAGATGATCGATAACGTCATCACGGTTCATCCCCACGCCGTTATCGGCAATGGTCAACGTACGCTTATCTTTATCGAAGGAAACACGTACACGCAGCTCACCGTCGCCTTCATACAGGTCCGGGTTAGACAGGGCGCGGAAACGCAGCTTGTCTGCCGCATCCGAGGCGTTAGAGATAAGCTCACGCAGGAAGATTTCTTTATTGGAATACAGAGAATGGATCATCAGGTGCAGAAGTTGTTTTACTTCTGACTGAAAACCACGAGTTTCTTGTCCTTTCATGTAGATCTACCTCAACAATGCCATTTTCAATGGTAAAAACACGTTGAGGGTGAAATGGGGACAAGCGGGAAGGATTTCAAGCGGAAGCCGCCGTCGCGGCCTCCGTTTGTTCAGAATTTAATCTTGTGTCGCCCTGCCAGAGAGTGCGACAGCGTGGTGCCATCGACCATTTCCAGCTCGCCGCCTACCGGAACGCCATGGGCGATACGGCTGGCTTCAACGCCATATTGCATGCAAAGCTCAGCAATATAGTTGGCGGTCGCCTCTCCTTCGACGGTGGGATTGGTCGCCAGGATCAGTTCGTTGATTTGCTCAGACGCCAGTCGCTGTTCGAGACGATCCAGCCCGATATCATCAGGGCCAATACCGTCCAGCGGCGACAGGTGTCCCATCAGCACGAAGTAACGTCCGGAAAATTGCCCGGTTTGCTCAATGGCGTAGATGTCCGCCGGACTCTCCACCACACAAATCTGACCGTTTTCCTGGCGACGCGGGTTCGAGCAAATGTTGCAGACGTCTTGCTCTGTGAAGGTGCGGCAATCGGCACAATGGCCGATTTCCGACATTGCCTTCGTTAACGCCTGTGCCAGACGCATCCCGCCGCTGCGATCGCGCTGAAGTAGCGTGAACGCCATGCGCTGCGCCGACTTCGGGCCAACGCCCGGCAGACAGCGCAGTGCTTCCATAAGCTGAGTTAACAGCGGGCTGGTTTGCATCAGAACGGCATCTTAAAGCCAGGCGGCAGCTGCATTCCGGAGGAAACAGAGGCCATCTTCTCTTTCTGCGTCTCTTCAATGCGACGCGCCGCGTCGTTGAATGCCGCAGCAACCAGGTCTTCCAGCATCTCTTTGTCGTCTTCCAGCAGGCTTGGATCGATCTCCACGCGACGGCAGTTGTGCGCGCCGTTAATGGTCACTTTTACCAGACCCGCGCCAGATTCGCCGGTCACTTCCAGCTTGGCGACTTCTTCCTGCATCTGCTGCATTTTTTCTTGCATCTGCTGGGCCTGTTTCATCAGGTTACCCAGACCGCCTTTACCAAACATAGGCTTCTCTCTCAATCACGTTAAGGGATGACGACCGTCAAACCATTAGGCTCACGATCAAATGGGGCGAATACTCTCTTCGTCCAGCTCCGCATCGAAAAAACGACGCAGCGTCTGGATGTTATTATCCGCAATAATCGACTCACGCGCCTGCGCGAGTTTCTCTTCATAAATGGCCTGACGCCACTCCAGCGGCGTACGCACCGCTGGATTATCATCTTCAACGATGGTCAATTCAACCGTTGACCCCGTTAAGGAACTCAGTGCTTCAGCCAGTTTTTGCTGCGCGCCGCTGGAATTTAGGTGTCGCTGCGTGGAACGCAGGTGCAGGCAAACTACGTTGCCATTCTCTTCTTTCCAGGCATTAAGCGCCACCTGCTCCACCAGTTTAGGCAGCGAGAGCTGACTCACCTGGGCGGCCCACGGGTCACGTTCAATGGCTTCAGCCGCAAGCTTTGCCGCCAGTTCCGGCGTTTTTTCATGCTCAAGCGCTTTTTTCAGCGCTTTCGGCGTGGCAACGACTTCTTTAACTTCTGCAACAGGATTGGTCGCTTTCCAGCGATACGCTTCTTTCTTCGCCGGTGCTTTTTCCAGCGCAGAGACCGCCGGACGCGCCTGAACACGTTCCGACACCGAAGCCAGTCTTTCCAGCGCAGCATTATTCACCGGCCGCGCGCGGGAAGCGGCTGCCGGTTCACTCTTTTTTGCTTTGGTTGCTCCCTGAGCACGTTGCAACTGGCTACGCGCCGCCAACACCTGACTGGTGGCATCGGAGAGCGGCACATTCTGTTGCTGTTGTGCAGGCGCAGGCTGCTGCTGCACCTGCGTCGGGGTCATCACCGCCGTGGGTGCGACCGGGGCAAACGACTGTCGTGGAACTTCAGGTTCCGGGAGCGGCATGCGCGGATGAAAAGCCAGCGCACGCAGCAGCGTCATTTCGACGCCCATTCGCCTGTCCGGCGCATACGGCAGTTCTTTGCGGCCGATTAACAAAGTCTGGTAGTAAAGCTGCACATCAGTTGGCGGAACAATTCGCGCCAGTTCACGCATACGCTGTTCAATGGCGGCCATATCGCTGCCGAGCGCGGCAGGCGAAAGCTGAACCATGGCAATACGATGCAGCAAAGCCGACATCTCAACCAGCAGCGCTTCCCATTCGATACCGCGCGCGGCGGCGTCGTTTACCAGCGCCATAACGCGTTCGCCGTCCGCAGCCACAACCGCTTCAACGAGCGAGAGCGCCTGGTCGTCGTCCAGCGTGCCGAGCATGGTGCTTACCGCCTCGGTCGAGACCTGACCATCGCCGCTGGCGATCGCCTGATCGGTCAGGCTCAGCGCATCACGCAGGCTGCCGTCCGCGGCGCGAGCCAGCAGTTGCAGTGCACGTGGTTCATGGACGATATGCTCTTCTTTGAGGATATGCTCAAGCTGATGGCGAATCTGTTCGACATCCAACGCTTTAAGATGGAATTGCAGACAGCGCGACAGGATAGTCACCGGCAGCTTCTGCGGATCGGTAGTCGCCAGCAGGAACTTAACGTGCGCGGGCGGCTCTTCGAGCGTTTTCAGCAAGGCGTTAAAACTGTGGCGCGACAGCATGTGCACTTCGTCGATCAAGTAGACCTTAAAGCGACCACGCGCAGGCGCATACTGGACGTTATCCAGTAGGTCACGGGTGTCTTCGACTTTGGTGCGTGAGGCGGCATCGATTTCAATCAGATCGACAAAACGCCCCTGCTCGATTTCCCGGCAATTATCGCACACGCCGCACGGCGTGGCGGTGATGCCAGTTTCACAGTTTAATCCCTTCGCCAGCAAACGGGCGATAGAGGTTTTCCCGACGCCACGGGTGCCGGAAAACAAATAAGCATGATGAATACGCCCTAACGACAAGCCGTTCGCCAGTGCCGTCAGCACATGTTCCTGGCCGACGACGTCAGCAAAGGTTTGTGGGCGCCATTTTCGGGCTAAGACCTGATAACTCATTGGCAGGCTCTGAAAGGCTGGAGGGTGGATTCACAGGGGGATAATGCTAACACAACCTCGCAGCGACGGCGAGGTTGACACGTTATATTCGGGCGTTATCGTTGCAGTCAGTTTGGTTTCGGGCAGCGCACAGAAACCGGAGCGTACACGCAGTACGTGAGGATTTCGAGCACTGACCGGGGCCAAAATGGCAAAAAAGATAGCCCTAAATTAGTGGCCCGGGAATGAAACCAGGCTATAACAAGTCAGCCCCTGTTTTTCCAGACGCTGTTCGCCGCCCAGATCAAACAGGTTAATGATAAAAGCAGCATCGGTAACTTCACCACCCAGACGACGGATCAGCTTCACGGTCGCTTCAATCGTGCCGCCAGTTGCCAGCAGGTCGTCCACAACCAGCACTTTATCGCCAGGTTTGATGGCATCAACGTGGATTTCCAGCTGATCGGTGCCGTATTCCAGCTCATAGGTCTCAGCAATAACTTCACGCGGAAGCTTACGGGGTTTGCGTACCGGAACAAAGCCGACGCCCAGACCCAACGCTACCGGCGCGCCAAACAGGAAGCCACGCGCTTCGGTGCCAACCACTTTAGTGATACCCGCATTTTTGTAGCGCTCAACCAGCAATTCAATGCTGAGGGCGTAGGCTTTCGGGTCTTCCAGTAAACTGGTGACATCACGAAAGAGAATGCCCGGTTTTGGGTAGTCGTGGATGCTTTTGATGCTATTTTTGAGAAACTCAAGCTGCTGTGCTGTCGCGGTCATAAGTTTGTGCCTGATTAATACAGTATTACTTCACGGCGCACTAAACACTTCATCCTCGACGAATCTTGAATGATTTTGTGTCTATATAAGAGCCAAGGTTACACTTGCTTAACCTTTGACCACCTGCGCCTGTGCTCGAAAACGGTCGAATTTACTGGCTGTGAGAGACAATTGCAACAGCGATTATTGCGCTTTACTGCTTTTGTTGTTTTTCATCAATCACCGGGATCCGCCACATAAAAATCAGTAAACAGGCGAGAATAACCAGCAGCAGGCCGCGTACCCACATCATATTGACCAGCCACAGTGAAATACCAAACGTCACCAGGATCAACAAAATAGCGCGCGGTTTTGCTCCCGGCGGCATCGCACGGTGTTTTTGCCAGTGGCGCAAATACCCGCCGAACCACGAACGGTAAAGCAACCAGTCGTGAAAACGCGGCGATGAGCGGGCAAAACACCAGGCAGCCAGCAGTATAAACGGCGTCGTCGGCAACAGAGGCAATACAACGCCCAGCGTACCTAGCACTACCGCTATCCAGCCAATGATGATTAGAATAATGCGTTGCATAATATGAGTACTTAACACAGAGAATCGCTACTTTAGCATAACGGTTCTCATTTTCATCGGAGTGTTGTTGTGAAAACCGCCATGCTGTTACAGACGCTCGAAAACCAGCTTAACCGCTTGCGACAACACTGCGCCCCGCTGGCGCACCACACAACGCTTAGCGCCCGCTTTGACAGGCATCTGTTTCACACGCGCAGCACGTTGCTGCAGGCTTGTCTGGATGAGGCTGACGATAATCTTACTGCCCTGCGTCGCGCCGTTGAGCAGCAACAACTCCCACAAATCACCTGGCTTGCGGAACACCTTGCCTCACAGTTAGAGGCTATTTCACGTGAAACCGCCAGTTGGTCCCTTCGAGAGTGGGACAGCGCTTCTCCAGGTCTGGCGCGCTGGCAGCGCAAGCGGGTCCAACATCAGGAATTTGAACGCCGTCTGGTTGAAATGACGCGTGAACGCAAAGAGCGTCTGGCTCAGGCTACCGGCTTTGAAGAACAGCAAAAACTGCATCGTGAAGTAGAAGCATTCGAGGCGCGACTGGCGCGTTGTCGCCATGCTCTGGCAAGAATAGAAAACGTGCTGGCGCGTTTAACCCGTTAATCCCCGGAGAATTTATGTCATTAGAGAACGCCCCGGACGAGGTCAAACTGGCCGTCGACCTGATTGTTTTACTTGAGGAAAATCAGCTACCAGCACGAACAGTGCTACGCGCGCTGGAGATCGTCATGCGTGATTATGAAAACAAACTTAAAACTGCGGAAGGCACCTCGCAAACTGATTAATTGCCCTCTGGTCTGCCATTGGCTTCGGTGTCAGAGTCGTCGCAACATCACGACGATAACGGACAGATCATGGAACGACTCCCCACCACACCCCACGACGCGGTCTTTCGGCAAATGCTGACGCAAAAGGAGGTTGCCCGAGATTTTTTGCAGATCCATTTGCCTGAAGCATTTCTCAATATATGCGATATGGATACATTAACGCTGGAATCAGGCAGCTTTATTGAGGACGATTTACATACCAGCTATTCAGATATCCTCTATTCCCTGCAAACAACACATGGACCCAGCTACGTTTACGCACTGATTGAACATCAGAGTAAGCCCGATAAATTCATGGCCTTTCGCCTGATGCGCTACGCAATTGCCGCCATGCAACACCATCTTAACGCCGGGCATAAGACATTACCTCTGGTCGTTCCTATCCTGTTTTACCATGGTATGGAAAGTCCGTGGCCTTATACCCTTAACTGGCATCACCTGTTTAGCGAACCAAAGCTTGCGAAAGCGCTTTACGGCAATGAATTTACACTGGTAGACCTGACCGTAATGCCAGATAATCAGATCTTGCAGCATCAACGGGTAGCGATGCTGGAACTCCTGCAAAAACATATTCGTCGACGGGATCTGAGTGAGCTATTGGATCAACTGGTCACACTCTTAACACAAGAGCATCTGACAGAATATCAAATCGACGTTTTGATTAATTACATGCTTAAAGCAGGAAATACCACGGAACCCGGCGTACTTGTCCGCCATCTGGCGCAGAGTGCGCCACAGTACAAGGAACAGCTGATGACGATTGCCGAATGGTTGGAAGAAAAAGGCAGAGTGGAAGGCATACAACAAGGGCTGGAAAAAGGGTTAGAAGAAGGTCGGCAGGTTGAAGCGCGTAATATCGCACAAAAAATGCTCGCCCGCGGCCTGGAACTGGAGCTGATTACGCACCTTACAGGCCTGACGCAGGAAGAACTGGTCGCGCTGGCGCACTAAATGCAATCAGGGCGACAAATATGCCGCCCTGATTGCAACTTAACCTACCGAAGGCGTCGGATCATCACCTTTAATGATGTCACGCTTAACCTCGGTCACGGTATCACCTTTCGCGTTATGCAGATGCACTTCGAGCTGGTTAAAGGCGATATCAATGTCGTTTTCACGGCACAAACGATCGACCGCACGGTTCAGTTCATCAACCGTGTGGCTACGATCGCGCAGTTCACGTACGTATAATCGCAGTTCATGATCCAGCGTGCTGGCGCCGAAGGCGGTAAAGAACACCGCAGGCTCTGGATCATGCATCACTTTCGGGTGTTCCATCGCCGCCTGCAGCAGCACTTTCTTCACTTTATCCAGATCCGAACCGTAGGCCACACCGATGCGGATCACCAGACGCGTGGTGGTATCGGAAAGCGACCAGTTGATCAAACGCTCCGTCACAAATGCTTTGTTCGGGATGATCACCTCTTTGCGATCGAAGTCGGTAATAGTGGTGGCACGGATACGGATCTTGCTGACCGTTCCTGAGAACGTACCGATAGTCACGGTATCGCCGATGCGGACCGGGCGTTCAAACAGAATAATCAGACCCGAAACAAAGTTACCGAAGATTTCCTGCAAGCCAAAACCAAGACCAACCGACAGGGCTGCTGCCAGCCACTGTAGCTTATCCCATGAAACACCGAGCGATCCGAAGACCGTCATCGCGCCGATGGCGATGATCGCGTAGTTAAGGATCGTGGTGATCGCATACGAAGCGCCCTGACGCATCTTCAGTCGCGACAGCACCAGCACTTCCAGCAGGCCGGGTAAGTTACGGATCAGCGCCCACGCGACCATTGAGGCAATAATCGCAAACAGCAGGCTGCCCATGGTGACGTCTTTCACCACCGCAGCTCCCGCTTCGGTGCCGTTGTAATGCCAGAGCGTAATGCTATCGAGATAACTGAACACGGTGATTAGATCGGACCAAATTGCCCAGAACAGAATACCAAACAGGGCAACCATCACCAGCATTGTTATACGCAGCGTTTGCTGGTTAACCTGCTCAAGCGCAATGGTCGGTTCTTCCTGCGGCTCGGCTCCTTCCGCCCCTTCTTTCACCAGGTTCTGACGACGCGCTAAGGCACGGCGCCAGGCGATGCGACGTGCCGCCACGCTCAATCCACGCAGTACCGTCTGATACAGCAGGTTCCAAAGGATAACCAGATAGACCGTTTCAATCCAACGACCGGCCAGGCGCAACGTGGTGTAGAAATACCCTGTCGCCGTCAGCACCATTAATGCAATCGGGATAATTGAGAGGACAGTAATGGTAACCAGACGCAAGCCATGCGACTCTTTGTCGCGCCAGCTTTCACGACACATTGGCCATACCAGGAAGGCGATCAGCAGCAGGTTGAGGAAAATAACTACCTGACCCAGCACATCGTCCATCAAATTAAGCGGCGACAGCTCAGCAATGACTGACCAGAAGTTGAGCGGTAACAGCGCCAGGCTAATACGCACGATCTGGCGGCGCCAGTGGCTGGTCTGCTTCGCTGGCATACCAAAATGACGAATTGCCACACCATCTTTTTCCAGCACCTTCCAGCACAGACCAAACACCAGCCAGAAGACTGTCATCTTCTTACTGAACGCCCACAGCAGATCGCTGATATTCAACTGCATGGTAAGCAGAATCAGGCCCAAGGCGAGGATAATCAGGCACGCAGGTAACGCTCGGATCAGATCGATCAGAATCGCTTTTGGCGTATTGAGCTGACTGTCATTACGCAGGTTCCCTACTGCGGCGGCTAATTTCGCCTGATACTCTTTCAACCATTTCAAACGCCAGCGGATTAACCCGGCAATAAGCAGCAGTGGCAGCCCCGCCAGGAACGCAATAAAGACGGCGGGCCAGGCTTTTTCCCAGTTCACTGTGATTTTCATCGATTTAAACTGGTCTTTGAGCGTTTGCGGGAAGGCTTTGATCCAGTCCCAGTCCATCGGACGGTTACTATTAACCCAGAAGATTTGCTGCGTGAGGATCCCTTTCAGGTTCTTCGACACGCTCATTAGCTGCTGTTGATTGATTTGCAGGTTAATCGCCATCATCAACTGGTTGCCCAGCTGCTTGTTCAGCTGATCCAACAGTTCACGGCGCATATCCACGACCTGCAGCAGGGCATCATGGACTTCACCATTCACTTCGTTGCTGTGCCCTTCTTCCAGTTTGGCGACAAACGCATCGTTCTGGAATAGCGCATCACGCTGCTGGTTAATCTCAAACTGTTCCAGACGCAAATCGGCGATCCGGTTGGTCATATCGGCAAGTTCATCCGCCGACGGCAGCGTTTGTTGTTGCTGATACAGAATACGCGACAGCAGCAGGCTGCCTTTCAGGACGGCAATCTGTTCTTTAATGTTGCGTTCGGATTGCAGCGCGCGGTCAAGCCAGTTTTTGACTTTGATATTCTGCTGCATCAGGTTGTTGCCGTTTTCGGTCGCGGCAATCAGACGCTGACTTAGCTGATGGTTAACGTCCAGTTCCTGCTTCACTAACGGATTTGACTGAATACGCTCGGCTTCATCCGGCGTTACCGCTTCCTGAGCTGTCTTTTCGGTTAACGTCAGTCGTTTGCTGTTCACCGCTTCTTGCAGAAGCTGGAGCTGATGTTCAAGCCGGTTACTGTTAGCTGTTACGTAATCACGTTGTTTTTGCAAGGTATCCTGCAAAACAGTATTACCTTCGAGGCTCTTACGCTGTTGGTCGATCTGCACACTCAGCAGCGCCTGCTGTGCCTGCAGCAACACCTGCTGGCTGGGGCGTAACGCAGCCTCTCCCACATTGTTGCCATCGAGTCGATTACGAATTTGCTGCATTTGCTGCGACGCGGTGTACATCGCATTCTGCACACGCTCTGGCTGCGTCTGGAGCGACACCAGTTGGCTGTTGTAAGCGGCAAGATCGTTTTGCGCACTTTGCAGGTCATCCAAAACCTGTGCCACGCGCGACTCAAGCTGTCGCAAGGAGAGTGTACTCAGCGTTTTTCGCGTTTCATCGTCGTTATCGACATCGCTGAGCGAATTTAACGCATCCGTCGCCTGACGCATTTTCTCCGGTGCCTGGGCAACTTTCTGGCGAAGCTGTACGGTCTCATCTTTCACGCGATCGATTTTATCCAACGTGGCGATGGTATCGATGAGATCCTGTTGGACCAGCTTATCCTGCGCGGAGAGATCTTTTTGTTTACTCAGCGCGTCCAGTTGGCTCTGAATATCCGCTTTCGTCGGCAGTTCACCACTCTGTTGCGCCCGCGCAAAAGCAGACGACTGGCAAGATAGCATGAGAATGAAGAAAAGAATGGTAATAGCAATAAGATGCTGTGAACGTTTATAGAGCTGCAACATAGTCATGAGAATGAACGTTTCTGAACCGGAAAAGTGACCGAAAATAGTCAAGCGGCAAGAATATCACGGCTGTGACCGGCAGAATAGCAGCAGGCAAAACGACCAGGAGAATTCCTGGTACAGGCCCAAAACGTTTAGTGGATTTCCGCCACGCCAAGCCGCAGAGTTGGGCACATAAGGCACATCTCCAGCAGCACAGCGACGTATTCCCGAGCTTCTTTTTTCAGATCAAACGATTCGGGGGCAAATAACCAGTTTTCTATGATTCCGGTAATATAGCTGCGCAACAGGACCGCCACGCGACGGGTGTTCAGGTTTTCCGGCAGCATATTGGCATCCATACAGTGCCGCAATGTTTGTTCGATACGATCGTAATTTTCAATACAAAGATGGCGTTGAGCTAACTGAACAGAGGCCATTTCCCCGACAAATTCGCATTTGTGGAATATAATTTCCAGCAACAAACGTCGGCGTTCTTCTGTCACGGTAGCTTCAAGAACGTAAATTAAAATTTCTCTTAATACTGATAGTGGATCGTCGGGGAATTTTGCCTGATACTCAGTCTCTAACTCATCAATGTTAGGTTTTGCTAGCTCCCAGATTTCACTGAATAAATCCGACTTGTTTTTGAAATGCCAATAGATTGCGCCGCGCGTGACACCAGCGGCTTTTGCGATCTCCGCAAGCGAGGTGGATGATACCCCTTGTTGCGAAAACAAATGCAGAGCAACATCGAGAATATGCTGTCGTGTTTCCTGTGCTTGTTGTTTGGTTTTTCGTGCCATATGTCAGTGAATTTACAGGCGTTAGATTTACATACATTTGTGAATGTATGTACCATAGCACGACGATAATATAAACGCAGCAATGGGTTTATGGGCTTTAAGCCATTGATCAATTTGAAATCGGACACTCGAGGTTTACATATGAACAAAAACAGAGGGTTAACGCCTCTGGCAGTCGTTCTGATGCTCTCAGGCAGCTTAGCGCTAACAGGATGTGACGACAAACAGGCCCAACAAGGGGGCCAGCAGATGCCAGAGGTTGGAGTTGTTACGCTCAAAACTGAACCTCTACAGATAACAACTGAGCTTCCGGGTCGCACCAGTGCGTTTCGCATTGCAGAAGTTCGTCCTCAGGTTAGCGGTATTATCCTGAAGCGTAATTTCACGGAAGGTGGCGATATCGAAGCGGGTGTATCTCTCTATCAGATTGATCCTGCAACTTACCAGGCCGCTTATGAAAGCGCAAAAGGCGATCTGGCCAAAGCACAAGCCGCAGCAAATATCGCTCAACTGACGGTTAAACGTTATCAGAAACTGTTGGGTACCAAGTACATCAGTCAACAGGACTATGATAGCGCGCTGGCAGACGCACAGCAGGCAAACGCCGCCGTTGTCGCCGCGAAAGCCGCGGTAGAAACTGCACGCATCAATCTGGCCTATACCAAAGTGACGTCGCCGATCAGCGGCCGCATTGGTAAATCATCCGTTACGGAAGGTGCTCTGGTGCAAAACGGTCAAGCGACCGCACTGGCGACCGTTCAACAGTTGGACCCGATCTACGTGGACGTGACGCAGTCAAGCAACGACTTCCTGCGCCTGAAACAAGAGCTGGCCAACGGCACGCTGAAGCAAGAGAACGGCAAAGCGAAAGTCGAACTGGTAACCAATGACGGCATTAAATTCCCGCAGTCCGGCACGCTGGAATTTTCTGATGTGACGGTTGATCAAACTACCGGGTCGATTACGTTACGCGCCATCTTCCCTAACCCGGATCACACCTTACTGCCGGGTATGTTCGTTCGCGCACGTCTGGAAGAAGGGATTAACCCAACGGCATTACTGGTTCCACAGCAAGGCGTTACCCGTACACCGCGTGGCGATGCCAGTGCATTGGTTATCGGTGCAGACAACAAAGTTGAAACTCGTCAAATTGTCGCCGCACAAGCGATTGGCGACAAATGGTTAGTCACTGATGGACTTAAGCCGGGCGACCGCGTGATTGTCACTGGGCTGCAGAAAGTACGTCCTGGCGCGCAGGTAAAAGCGCAGGAAATCACCGCTGATAACAACCAGCAAGGCCAAAGCGGTAGCCAGCCTGAACAGTCCAAGTCTTAACTTAAACAGGAGCCGTTAAGACATGCCTAATTTCTTTATCGATCGCCCAATATTTGCGTGGGTGATCGCCATTATCATCATGTTGGCAGGGGGGCTCGCGATCCTCAAATTGCCGGTAGCGCAATATCCAACTATTGCACCGCCAGCAGTGACGATCTCCGCGACCTACCCTGGCGCTGATGCCAAAACAGTACAGGATACTGTTACGCAGGTTATCGAACAGAACATGAACGGTATCGATAACCTGATGTACATGTCCTCTAACAGTGACTCCACGGGTACCGTGCAGATCACCCTAACCTTCCAGTCTGGTACTGATGCGGATATCGCGCAGGTACAGGTGCAGAACAAACTGCAGCTGGCCATGCCGTTGCTGCCTCAGGAAGTACAGCAACAAGGGGTTAGCGTTGAGAAGTCATCCAGCAGCTTCCTGATGGTTGTCGGTGTTATCAACACCAACGGCACCATGACGCAGGAGGATATTTCCGACTACGTTGGCGCCAACATGAAGGATGCCATCAGCCGTACTTCAGGTGTGGGTGATGTTCAGCTGTTCGGTTCTCAGTACGCGATGCGTATCTGGATGGATCCGAACAAACTGAACAACTTCCAGCTGACGCCGGTTGATGTAATCAGCGCCATCAAAGCGCAGAACGCCCAGGTTGCAGCCGGTCAGTTAGGTGGTACACCACCGGTGAAAGGCCAGCAGCTTAACGCGTCAATCATCGCGCAAACCCGTCTGACCTCTGCTGATGAGTTCAGCAAAATTCTGCTGAAAGTGAATCAGGATGGTTCCCAGGTTCGTCTGCGTGACGTGGCGAAAGTGGAACTGGGCGGTGAGAACTACGACATCATTGCGAAGTTCAACGGTAAACCGGCATCCGGTCTGGGTATCAAGCTGGCGACAGGTGCTAACGCCCTGGATACAGCAAACGCTATCCGCGATGAACTGAAGAAGATGGAACCGTTCTTCCCGTCAGGTCTGAAGATCGTTTACCCGTATGACACCACGCCGTTCGTGAAAATATCTATTCACGAAGTAGTGAAAACGCTGGCGGAAGCAATCATCCTCGTGTTCCTGGTAATGTATCTGTTCCTGCAGAACTTCCGCGCGACGCTGATTCCGACTATCGCCGTGCCGGTGGTGCTCTTGGGTACGTTTGCCGTCCTTGCGATTTTCGGCTTCTCGATAAACACCCTGACGATGTTCGGGATGGTGCTCGCCATCGGCCTGCTGGTGGATGACGCCATCGTTGTGGTCGAGAACGTTGAACGTGTAATGGCTGAGGAAGGACTACCGCCGAAGGAAGCAACGCGTAAATCAATGGGCCAGATTCAGGGCGCACTGGTGGGTATCGCGATGGTACTGTCAGCGGTATTTATCCCAATGGCGTTCTTCGGGGGGTCTACCGGTGCAATTTACCGTCAGTTCTCCATCACCATTGTTTCCGCGATGGCGTTGTCTGTACTGGTGGCATTGATTCTGACCCCTGCCCTGTGTGCGACCATGCTCAAACCGATTGCTAAAGGCGATCACGGAGAAGGCAAAAAAGGCTTCTTCGGCTGGTTTAACCGCATGTTCGATAAGAGTACGCACCATTACACCGATAGCGTAGGCGGTATTCTGCGCAGCACCGGTCGTTATCTGGCGCTGTATCTGATCATCGTCGTGGGCATGGCCTATCTGTTCGTTCGTCTGCCAAGTTCGTTCCTGCCAGACGAAGACCAGGGGGTATTCCTGTCTATGGCTCAGCTGCCAGCGGGTGCAACGCAAGAGCGTACCCAGAAGGTGCTGGACGAAATGACGGATTACTATCTGACCAAAGAAAAAGCGAACGTTGAATCGGTGTTTGCCGTTAACGGCTTCGGTTTTGCAGGTCGTGGTCAGAACACCGGTATCGCATTCGTCTCTTTGAAAGACTGGAGTGAACGTCCAGGTAAAGAGAACAAAGTTGAAGCGATTACTCAACGTGCAATGGGCGCATTCTCGCAGATCAAAGACGCGATGGTCTTTGCCTTTAACCTGCCAGCGATTGTGGAGTTAGGGACCGCGACCGGTTTCGACTTCCAGTTGATTGACCAGGCAGGTCTGGGCCATGAGAAGCTGACTCAGGCGCGTAACCAACTGTTTGGTGAAGTCGCGAAGCATCCTGATCTGTTGGTCGGTGTTCGTCCTAACGGTCTGGAAGATACGCCGCAGTTCAAGATCGATATCGATCAGGAAAAAGCGCAGGCTCTGGGCGTTTCCATTAGTGATATTAATACAACGCTGGGTGCAGCATGGGGCGGAAGCTACGTGAATGACTTCATCGACCGTGGTCGTGTGAAGAAAGTTTACGTCATGTCTGAAGCGAAATACCGTATGTTGCCGGAAGATATTGGAAACTGGTATGTCCGCGGCAGCGATGGACAGATGGTACCGTTCTCCGCCTTCTCTACCTCACGTTGGGAATACGGTTCACCGCGTCTGGAACGCTATAACGGTTTGCCTTCCATGGAAATCTTAGGCCAGGCCGCTCCGGGTAAAAGTACCGGTGAAGCCATGGCCATGATGGAGCAACTGGCCAGCAAACTGCCATCCGGTATCGGTTATGACTGGACCGGTATGTCCTACCAGGAACGACTGTCCGGCAACCAGGCCCCTGCCCTGTATGCCATTTCACTGATCGTCGTGTTCTTGTGTCTGGCAGCGCTGTACGAGAGCTGGTCAATTCCGTTCTCCGTAATGCTGGTTGTACCGCTGGGTGTTATCGGTGCATTGCTGGCAGCAACGTTCCGCGGCCTGACCAACGACGTTTACTTCCAGGTAGGCCTGCTCACAACCATTGGGTTGTCGGCGAAGAACGCGATACTTATCGTCGAATTCGCCAAAGACTTGATGGATAAAGAAGGTAAAGGTCTGATAGAGGCGACGCTGGACGCAGTACGCATGCGTTTACGTCCAATCCTGATGACGTCACTGGCCTTTATTCTGGGCGTAATGCCGCTGGTCATCAGCTCCGGCGCAGGTTCCGGTGCACAGAACGCCGTTGGTACTGGCGTAATGGGCGGGATGGTGACGGCAACCGTGTTGGCGATCTTCTTTGTTCCGGTGTTCTTTGTGGTGGTACGCCGCCGCTTTAGCCGCAAAAATGAAGATATTGAGCATAGCCACTCAGTAGAGCATCATTGATACATATCTAAAGATAAGGCCGCGCAAGCGGCCTTTTTTCTGGAAAAATCATAAAAATCACTTATTGCCATTCCGTTTATTTTCTATCGGATAAATAAGCGATATAATCCTTGCAGCCTTAAAGGCTATTCTTAAAAAAACAGCGAGAGTTCTTATTTACTTTAATAAATATTAAGATTAATCCTATCCACTGGTTCACATTGTCGGTTGTTGCCTTTCGTTGCTAAACCTAAACAAGATAACCCGATGATTGCCCGAAGAATAAAGAAATTGTCCCATTTCGAATAGCGGCATTTATCTGTTAAAATGTAAAAATGACGTAGCATCATAATTTTACATAATTGTAATTTTTCGTGATATGACGATGAAATCTTTTTTAGAGTAGATTATAGTTAAATCATCAGGAGTCGCGGGCAAGTTCCAGGTAGTTGTTGTATCCATCCCGAAAGGTGTTCGGTTAGTTTAAGCCACTAAGAAGGGGATGCGTTATGGATGAATACTCACCCAAAAGACATGATATCGCGCAGCTTAAATTTCTCTGCGAAACTCTGTATCATGACTGTCTTGCAAACCTTGAACAAAGTAACCATGGCTGGGTTAATGACCCTACCTCTGCAACCAGCTTGCAGCTCAATGAACTGATAGAGCATATTGCAACCTTCGCACTTAATTATAAAATTAAGTACAATGAGGACAATAAGCTGATCGCGCAGATAGATGAATACCTGGATGACACTTTTATGTTGTTCAGCAGTTATGGTATTAATACGCAGGATCTGCAGAAATGGCGGAAGTCAGGTAATCGACTGTTTCGCTGTTTTGTCAATGCCACCAGGGCTAATCCTGTTAGTTTGTCTTGTTAAAAATTATTACAATCATAGGTAAGAGTTATGTCCGATAAACCATTAACTAAAACAGATTATTTGATGCGCCTGCGACGTTGCCAGACAATTGATACGCTAGAGCGCGTTATTGAAAAAAATAAATATGAATTGTCCGACAACGAACTGGCTGTATTTTACTCAGCAGCAGATCATCGCCTTGCTGAATTGACCATGAATAAGCTTTACGACAAGATTCCAACTTCTGTTTGGAAATTCATTCGCTAATTGCACTCAAGGTTAAGTCAGGTATAGCGGTACCGTTGTCTGGCTGACCATTTTCGTATTTACAATGGTTATTTAATTCAAATCGCGTGACTATGATCACAGCAAAGGAGCGGGAACGTTCCCCTTGTTTGCATTACGTTTTACTGTGCTGAAATAACCTTCAGTACACAGGGAATTCGTAATGCGTAATGAAAAGCAAAAAATGATCGCCGGCGAATACTATCGCCCGGCAGATGAAATGCTGCGCAGTGACCGACTACGCGCTCGTCAGTTGATCCATCGCTACAATCTCACCGCTCCCGATGAAAAAAATGAGCGTCAGGCAATCCTGCACGATCTGTTAGGTCAGAGTGAGGGAGCCTATATTGAACCCTCTTTCCGTTGTGATTACGGTTATAACATCTATCTTGGTAAAGACTTTTACGCCAACTTCGACTGCGTTATGCTCGACGTCTGTCCAATTCATATTGGCGACAACTGCATGCTGGCACCAGGCGTTCATATCTATACCGCGACCCATCCGCTGGATGCTACCGAGCGCAACAGTGGCCTGGAGTTCGGAAAGCCCGTGACTATCGGCAATAATGTCTGGATAGGTGGCCGTGCAGTGATCAATCCCGGCGTCACGCTGGGCGATAACGTGGTTGTGGCATCAGGCGCAGTGGTCACTAAAAGCGTTCCGGCAAACACCGTGGTTGGGGGCAATCCCGCAAGGATCATCAAAACGCTGTGATCTTAAATGTAACTGTTATGCTAAATTGCGGTTAATCTGTTACTTTCTTCAAAGGGTATCCCCTTTTAAAATAGGGCGATCCCTCCTGAATTTTGCAGATATCACGAAGGCAAGAGATGACAGAAATACAGCGCCTGCTTACTGAAACAATCGACGACTTAAATATTCGCGAGAAGCGCGATAACAAACCGCGCTTTAGCATCAGCTTTATTCGCAAACACCCAGGGCTGTTTATCGGCATGTATGTTGCGTGGTTTGCCACGTTGGCGGTGATGCTACAGTCAGAAACGTTAGTCGATTCAGTATGGCTGCTGGTGGTGCTGTTCGTTGTACTCAACGGCTTTTTCTTTTTCGACGTTGCGCCACGATACCGCTTTGAAGATATCGACGTTCTGGATTTTAGAGTTTGCTATAACGGAGAATGGTACAACACTCGCTTTGTCCCCTCCTCTCTCATCGATACTATCCTGCACTCACCGTCCGTGGATAGCGAACATAAAGCACAGCTGCAAAAGATGATATCGCGCAAAGGCGAACTCTCGTTTTACGATGTCTTTACGCTTACCCGCGCCCAGACCAGCCAGTAACGGCATCTCAGCACAGATAAAAAAAGTGCGTTCCTGCGAAGGTAACGCACTTTAATCCCTGAAATGCTGGCAAAGAAACTAACGTCTTTTTTTACGCCCCTGTACTGCTTTAAAGCGCGGATTCGTTTTGCAGATAACGTACAAACGCCCTTTGCGTTTTACTATCTGGCAGTCAGGATGGCGCTGTTTTGCGCTGCGAAGTGAATTGAGTACCTGCATTTTAATCCCGCTTAACGCCAATAAAATGACCAAAACGTTTTTGGAAACGTGCTGCACTACCTTCATTATCAAAGGTTTTTTGTTTCCCGGTATAGTACGGATGTGATTTAGAAGAGATATCGAGGGTCACGTACGGGTACATTTTCCCCTCAAACTCAATTTCACGCTCAGTCTTGATGGTCGAACCGACCTTAAAGAATTCATTGGCACTGGTATCGTGAAACACTACGGTACGGTAAAAAGGATGAATATCCGGTTTCATGGCAACCTCAATTTGTTACGTTATAACATAACTATCAAAATACACCACTCTTGTACAAACCACAACCTGATTTACGCTACAGGGATTTAAACGGGATGATAAATGGCCGTAAATATATGATGCCAATCGAATAGCTTTTTGGGGTTTCGGATATACTTTCCCTACGCTGTGTAAATAAGGATATCACTGTGACAACACGACATTTGATAAGCCTGGTGACTGGGGTACTGTTCCTTTCCATCCTCGCGCCTGTAGGTTTAAGCCTGTGGCTGGCACATCGTCAGGTCGAAACGAAATTTATCGATGAACTCGATATGTTCTCAACGCGAGTCGCATTACGTACGGAACGCGTAGGCGAGCAGGCGAAAAAAGCATTACGCAATATTGAAGCTTTTCAGGGAGTGCCTTGCAGTGACGAGCATTTGCTGGAAATGCGTCGTTTGTCCTATAGCTATCGCTATATTCAGGAAGTGCTGTACCTCAAAGATAATGTTCCACAATGCTCATCCCTGGAAAAAAGAAGTAAGGCCGCCGCGTTTCCATCAGCGATGAAAGTCACGCCTGATGGATATCGCGCATGGCTTACTACGCAAAACGATTTGGGCATCAAGCGCTTTATGGCAGCATTAGGGAGCGAACATTATGTTGTGATGGTCGATCCGGGCTCTTTTATTGACGTCATCCCGTTTGGCTCATGGCCGATTGAAGTCACTATCATTGGAACCGTGCGCAACATAGTCGTTGCCAGTAGCGCCAACCTGCCATCGGACGTTTTGCAGCATGTACAGCAAGAAAAATCGATTACTCATTTTAAAAAAGATGGCAGCATTTATAACGCCCGCCCCTTTCCTGAGTTGGGTATCACGATCGTAACCTGGGCATCTACCCTGCCGTTACAAAAAACCTGGCACCGACAGGCACTGATCTGGCTTCCGGCAGGCATTCTTATCGGATTGCTCACCGCCGCCTTTGTTTTGCGCATTTTGCGCCGCTTACAGTCGCCCCATCACCAATTACAGGACGCTATCCAGCATCGGGATATCAAGGTCTACTACCAACCGGTTATCTCGCTCAAAACGGGAAAAGTCGTCGGGGCTGAAGCACTGGCTCGCTGGCAACAGGCTGACGGAAGCTATCTGTCGCCAGAAATTTTCGTCGCGCTGGCGCAAGAGACCGGGCTGACAGAGCCTCTCACACGATTGATTATTGAAAGCGTATTTGAAGATTTAGGTAAATGGCTGCGTCAGCATCCAGACCAGCATATATCCATCAATCTTGAGTCAGCCGATCTGGCCTCCGAAACGCTTCCTGCTCTGTTAAGTCAGAAAGTGAACCACTGGCAACTTAAGCCTACGCAAATCGCGCTGGAACTAACCGAACGCGAGTTTGCCGACCCGAAAAACAGCGCGCCGTTTATTGCTAAATACCGTCAGGCAGGCCACTCGATCTATATCGATGATTTTGGCACCGGCTATTCCAGCCTGAGCTATTTACAGGATCTGGATGTCGACATCCTGAAGATAGACAAATCGTTCGTTGATGCACTGGAGTACAACAACGTGACGCCACATATTATCGAGATAGCGAAAACGTTGAAGCTGGAGATGGTGGCGGAAGGTATCGAAACCGAGAATCAGGAAGCCTGGCTACGCCAGCATGGCGTGCAGTACGGTCAGGGCTGGCTTTACAGCAAAGCGCTGCCGAAGGCGGAATTTATTCTGTGGGCAGAAAAACGGCTTTAACATTGCTGTTGATGTTGAGATGGCTGGCGGCACGCCGCACAGCCAGTCACATCACTCTTCCATAATGGGCGCAAATCCACCGTAGATCATTCGCTTGCCATCAAATGGCATAGATTCACCGAATTCCTTCATACGGGGATCGGACATCATCTTCTGATTCGCCGCATCGCGGACCTCTTTGGAAGGGTATTCAATCCAGCTGAATACCACTTCTTCATGCTCCTGTGCTTTCACAGCCATGCGAAAATCGGTCAGTTTGCCGTCGGGGACATCATCTGCCCAGCACTCCACTACGCGCAATGCACCGAACTCCTTGAAAAGCGGAGCTGCTTTTGCCGCCATCGCAATGTACGCCTCCTTGTTTTCAGCGGGTACGGCAACCACAAAGCCATCAACATACTTCATGAGAAAAACCTCCGAAGTGTACTGCGCGGCAAGCCGATTCCGGCCGCGTCAGTCGAGGTTAAGTTTAGTCGCCAGTAGGCGATCGCGCCCCAGGTGCATTCCTGATACGCGTACGTGACTGCGGCTGATGCCGAAACCACGGCAGGCAAAGCTGAATCAACGGTCCGATAGCCAAGGCATACAGCACCGTACCAACGCCCACGGTTCCACCCAGCAGCCAACCGATAAGCAGCACCGACACTTCGATTGCGGTTCGAATTCGTCGTACTGGCCAGCCGGTACGCGCGTGGATACCGGTCATCAGACCATCACGCGGACCGGTGCCAAAACCTGCGCCAATGTACAGGCTGGTTGCTAACGCATTCAATATTACCGCTGACACCAGCAGCCCGCTGCGCGCCAGCAGAGATTCAAATCCAGGAATCACCAGCAGCGCGGCATCTGCCGCCAGCCCGATCATAATCACGTTGCTCAGCGTGCCAAAGCCTGGACGCTGGCGCAGCGGTATCCACGCCAGCAACACCAACACGCCAACGGCAATAATCACCACGCCGATATTCATCGACAATAAATTGGCTACACCCAGGTGAAACACGTTCCACGGATCGGCCCCTAAATCAGCACGGACAAACATCGCCGTCGACACACCGTACAGCGTCAGCCCGATAAACAGCTGAAGTAAACGACGCAGCATGCTTTTCCCCTCTCACTCTCGGATAACTTTCATCTTCACCGCAATTGGCACTATGATTAATGTCCAGTTTTCAAAAAGTGGACTGTTATGTCATCTCGCCGTTACGGAAGTCAGTCTTTGCAACGCCTGCTCGGACACTGGCTGGAAAGCCCCTCGCGAACGCCCATCTGGCGACAGCTGGCAGAAGCGTTACGTCTGCTTATTCTCGATGGTCGGCTGGCGCTGGATAGCCGCTTACCGGGTGAACGCGAGCTCGCCGTCGTCCTGCAAGTAAGTCGAACTACCGTCGCCAGCGCTATGGCGCAACTGCGTGAAGAGGGATATCTGGAAAGCCGTCATGGTAGCGGCTCACGGGTGATCCTGCCGGAACATATTCGCCATGTGCCAACCCGGACCAGTACCGGCACAGCACTTGATTTGTCCACGGCGGCTCTAAGTGCCGGTCCCGAAATTCATCAGGCTTACCAGCAGGCGCTGTTTGCTATGCCACAGCATTTGCTGAGCTCCGGGTATCTGCCGCTGGGGTTGTCGGTATTACGTGAATCCATCGCCCGGCATTATTGCGATCGCGGGCTCCCGACGCAGCCCGATGAAATCATGGTCGTGAATGGTGCAGTCAGCGGCCTGGCGCTGATCCTGCGTTTGCTCACCGGCCCCGGCGATCGCGTGGTGGTCGATCACCCCACTTATCCGCTGGCGATTGCCGCGATTCAAGGCGCATCCTGTCGTCCCGTCGGCGTGTCGCTACCCGAGCACGGTTGGGATACCGCGGGTCTGGTCGCCACCATCGCGCAAACCGCACCGAGAATGGCCTACCTGATGCCGGACTTTCACAATCCGACCGGGCGTTGCATGGACGCTGCAACTCGCCAGGTCGTGGCGGATATTGCCGAACGAACCCGCACTACCCTGGTGGTCGATGAGACGATGGTGAACCTGTGGTATGACGCCCCGCCGCCGCCGCCGCTTGCCGCATTCAATCGCGACGCGCCGATCATTCTATTGGGTTCGGCCGGGAAAAGCTTTTGGGGGGGATTACGTCTGGGCTGGATCCGGGCGTCGGCGCGAACCATTGCGGCGCTGGTACAAACCCGCGACACCTTCGATTTAGGCTCCCCGGTGCTTGAACAACTTGCCACCAGTTGGCTGCTGGATAACGCCGCCGACTTTCTTCCTGACAGAAGACGGCTACTCACATCGCAGCGCGATCTGTGCTCGAGCCTGATGAACGCACATTTCCCGGAGTGGCAGTTTACCCAGCCACAGGGAGGACTCTCTTTTTGGGTTGAACTGCCCGATACGCTGGCAACGCTATTCGCTACGCGCGCCGAAAGCGTAGGCATTCAATTAGGAACCGGTACGCGGTTTGGGCTTGATGGCGCATTCGATCGTTTTTTGCGTATGCCTTTCACGTTGCCGGATGACACAGCGCGTGCCGCCTTCAGGGTGTTACAACCCATTTGGGATAACCTGCGTTTGCAGGCCAGCAGCGGGAAAGTACGCAAAATAATCTAAGCGACGAGTCAAAGGACTCGCCCTTATAAGCCGGGATGGATGATAGAGTCCCGGTGATATTACCGCTGAGGGGGAACCGGAAAACCCTTCAGTGAAATCACGAAATTTTCACCGTCTTTCTTAATTTTTGCCCCAGCATCACACCAGTCGGAGGCAATACGGAAGAACTCGTCGCTGCCGACATTCCAGCTCAGGCGGACATGTTTCACATAACCGGAGCGTAGTAAATCACAAGCTTCGCCGTAATTACTGGCGGTTGAGAGCGGTTGTTGTTTCATTTTTTCTTCTTCAGTAGTCTGCGCAATGCTTTGATTTCTTTAGGAGTCAGTGCTTCAACTACGGACTCTTCCGTATGCTGGCTATCGATATCCTCAGCGGAGACTCCCGCCTCTTCAACGGCGGTAAACGCAATCAGCAGCAGTTTTTCCGTCGCAACACTTAAATTTTCGTTATGCACTTCAGCGTAATGGCGAAGCTTTTCTTTTAGCGCCTCATCAATTTTGACATTCAATACAGCGGTCGACATCGTAGAAAATCCTTGTGGTCAGCCAAAACACACCGGATGTAAGACCCTGTCGTTACAGCGCGATGGCGGCGGCAAAAGCAACAAATAACATCCCCGAAACACATTGACAGCATTTGATGACAATAAAATGACAATACGATGACAAAGAAAAGAAGATAAGAAGAAGGGAAATTGCCGGACGGCAGAATTGGGTGGGGGCCCTGCCAGCTACATCCCGGCACACACGTCATCTGCCTTGGCTGCTTCCTTCCGGACCTGACCTGGTAAACAGAGTAGTGTTGCGGGAGAACCAACAGAGCCCCCATTGAGAGCGTTGTTAACCAACGCGCAGGCGCATTATCACTGCTGCACCCTGTAATTGCAACCCATCCAGCATCGGATGCTGTTTTCTTGTGCAATGCGGCTTCACTCCCTCGCCATTCGGCATTATGCTGGAGGATTAGCGCAGGAATAAATAATGGATATACAAGACACTTTCCCCCAACGCGTCTGGCAAATCGTCGCGTCAATCCCCGAAGGTTTCGTCACCACGTATGGCGATGTTGCCAGGCTTGCCGGTTCGCCGCGCGCTGCGCGCCAGGTCGGCGGCGTGCTTAAGCGTCTCCCCGAAGGCAGCACTTTGCCCTGGCATCGGGTGGTTAATCGTCATGGTGCCATTTCGCTGACCGGCCCCGACTTACAACGGCAGCGTCAGGCGTTGCTGGCAGAAGGAATAGTGGTTTCAGGAAGCGGGCAGATCAATTTACAGCGCTATCGCTGGGTGTACTAACCCTCTCCAGGCGGAGAGGGTTACGACTGCCTTAGTACTGCGTGGGAGCAGGAACGGCAGAAGAAGGATTCACCTGGGTTGGTGACGTTGACGGCACCGTGGTGGCTGCCCCACCGCTTGCCTGAACCGGTACTGCTGTTTGCTGTACAGGGACCAGCGTCAGGTCAGCTTTCGTACCACCCTGATTAATGACCGTCTGAACGGTATCAGTAATAAAGACCAGTTTGTCATTAACCGTAATTGCCGCACTCAGCAGAATACGGGCGTTAGGCTGAATATCTGCCGGGTTAAATGGTAATACAAAGCTGAATGGCGCCTGCTTACCTTCAGTACGGACCGCTTTTTGCGACAGCACTTTTGACGGTGCATCGGCCAGCGACGCATCTGACAGCGTGACGGTCAGCACCGCATCGGGTGGCAAGGCCACTTTCTGGCGGATCCATACCGTACCAGAAACATTTGGCTGTTGAATTTTAGACTGTGTGTCAGCAATTGACGTATTAGGGCTTGGCGCAGGTGTCTGAATATCTGCACTTTTATCAGCACAGGCCGCCAGAGCGACCGCAACCGCTAAACCACTTACCATGTGCACGAGTTTCATTAAATTCTCCTTATCATCTATGCACCAGCGAGAACTTTCCTCGCCAGAAGAGTGGTTAACAAAAACATAACGTGACTAAGTGTGGCACAAGACAGCTGTTTTTGCCTGTAATAGGCCTTTAATTCAGACAATTGCACCCATCGGACCACTTTCAAAATTGCGTTATACTCTGCCTACCTCGCTGCGAGATCGATATAACCTGGAGAGCACGTATGAGTCTGGCGCTGAAAAATTTGCTGACATTGTTAAATCTGGAAAAAATTGAAGAAGGACTCTTTCGGGGCCAAAGTGAAGACTTAGGGTTACGTCAGGTTTTTGGGGGACAGGTTGTCGGTCAGGCGCTGTATGCCGCCAAAGAAACCGTACCGGAAGAGCGTCTGGTGCACTCCTTCCACAGCTACTTTTTACGCCCCGGCGATAGCCAAAAGCCCATCATCTATGATGTAGAAGTCTTGCGTGATGGTAACAGCTTCAGCGCGCGCCGCGTTGCCGCAATTCAGAATGGTAAACCCATTTTTTACATGACCGCCTCTTTCCAGGCACCGGAAGACGGATTTGAACATCAGAAAACCATGCCGGATGCGCCGGGTCCCGATGAGCTGAAATCAGAAACAGAAATTGCCCGCTCAGTGGCGCATTTACTGCCGCCGCTGTTGAAAGAAAAATTTATCAACGATCGTCCGTTGGAAGTGCGCCCGGTTGAATTTCATAACCCCTTAAAAGGTCACGTCGCACCTCCGGCGCGCCAGGTATGGATCCGTGCAAACGGCGAGCTGCAGGACGATCTGCGCGTCCATCAATATCTGCTGGGTTATGCCTCAGACCTGAACTTCCTGCCTGTAGCGCTGCAGCCGTACGGGATTGGTTTTCTGGAAAAAGGGATTCAGATCGCCACCATTGACCATTCAATGTGGTTCCACCGTCCGTTCAATATTAATGAGTGGCTGTTGTATAACGTCGAGAGTACTTCGGCCTCCGGTGCCAGAGGTTTTGTACGCGGGGAGTTTTATACGCAGGACGGCGTGCTGGTCGCCTCTACCGTGCAGGAAGGGGTAATGCGTAATCGCAATTGAGAATTACCGGATGGTGGCGCAAAAGCGTTACCATCCGGCAGATTGAAACATCAAGCGTTGTAAGCGTTCTCGCCGTGACTGTTCACATCCAGACCTTCGCGTTCCTGCTCTTCCGGTACGCGCAGACCCACCGTCATATCCGCCAGCTTATAGCCAATGAAGGCCACCACGCCGGACCAGACGATGGTGATCGCCACGCTTTCCAGTTGCACCAGCAGCTGATGCCCCATGGTAACGCCCTCAGCAAATCCCACGCCGCCCAGAGAGCTGGCAGCGAAAACCCCGGTCAGGATGCAGCCAACAATACCGCACACGCCGTGCACGCCAAACACGTCACACGGATCGTCCACGCGCAGAAAACGCTTCAGCATGGTTACGCCCCACAGACCAGCCAACCCCGCAACCACACCGATAATCAGCGCCCCGCCGACACCGATGTAGCCACATGCAGGTGTTACGCCCACCAGACCTGCAATAGCACCGGAACAGGCGCCCAGCAGAGACGGTTTACCACGCAGCGCCCATTCACCGAAGATCCATCCGAGGATGGCGGCAGCGGTGGCGACCACGGTATTGACGAAGGCCAGTGCAGCAATTTCATTCGCCGTTCCCGCTGAACCGGCGTTAAAGCCAAACCAACCAATGTAGAGAATAGCGGTACCGGTGAAGACCATCGGCAGGTTATGCGGTTTAAAGGCTTCTTTGCCAAAACCGACGCGTTTGCCAATCAGATACGCGCCAACCAGACCGGCAATCGCTGCGTTGATGTGCACGACCGTCCCGCCCGCAAAATCCAGTGCGCCGTGAGAAGCCAGCAATCCGCCGCCCCAAACCATATGTGCAATGGGGATGTACGACAGCGTTAACCACACCACCACAAAAATCAGCACCGCAGAGAAACGAATACGCTCAGCCAACGCCCCGACAATCAGCCCAACGGTGATGCAGGCAAAAGATCCCTGAAAAGCAACGTGAATGTACTGGTAGAAGCTCCCCGTGACCGCCGTCAGCGCGATGTTCTTCAGCAATACCCAGTTGAAGTTGCCGAAGAAATTATTCCCTTCGCCAAAGGCCAGTGAGTAGCCATAAACCACCCATAGAATACAAACCAGAGCGAATGTCACCGTCACCTGAGTCAGCATCGACAGCACGTTCTTACCGCGAATCAAACCGCCGTAGAACAACGCAATGCCAGGGATAGTCATAAACAGCACCAGCGCGGTACAGATCATCATAAAAGCGTTATCTGCTTTATCCGCAACCGCCGGTGCCGCCATTGCCAGTCCCGGCAGTAGCGCCAGTGAAGCAATACCCGTTTTCATCGTTGCTATCTTCATTTTTTGGTTTCCTATCACTGTGTGCCAGAAGTTACAGTGCGGCTTCGTCGGCTTCGCCGGTACGAATACGAATCACACGTTGCAGCTCGGCGACGAAGATTTTGCCGTCGCCAATTTTTCCGGTGTATGCCGCCTTACTGATGACATCAATCACGCCATCCAGTTGGTCGTCGGCAATCGCCACATCAATCTTCACCTTTGGCAGAAAATTGACGCTATATTCAGCCCCACGGTACAGCTCAGCATGACCTTTCTGTCGGCCAAACCCCTTCACTTCGGTGACGGTCAGCCCCTGAATACCAATAGACGACAGTGCTTCACGGACGTCTTCCAGTTTGAACGGTTTGATTACCACGGTAACCAGCTTCATAGATCCCCTCCAGTCAGAATTCAGTAGTGGCTGCAGATACACGAGAGGAATATTGCAAGGGGTGTGCCAGGAATGAAAAACGCGGAATGATTCAGGTTCGCCGGGTACTATCGGGAGAGAAAAAGAAAAAACGCACTATAACGGTGCATAGTGCGTTACATTTTTGCACCAGATTGTTGATTGCCGGATGTCGGCGTAAACGCCTTACCCAGCCTACGATACCGCGTGGCCGGATAAGCGCTGCGCCGTCAGGCGATAACAGAATCCTCTTGCGTGCTGGCGGCTAACTCTTCGCCCGCCAGCTGCAGCTGATACATCTGCCAGTAACGGCCTTGCGCCGCCAGTAATTGCTGGTGCGTACCACGCTCAACCGCCTGACCGCGATGCAGCACCAGAATGGTATCCGCATCGACAATCGTCGATAACCGATGCGCAATCACCACCAGCGTAGTGTGTTCACGGACCGCCGCCAGCGCGTGCTGAATGGCCTGTTCAGTACCGGAATCAATACTGGCCGTGGCTTCATCGAGGATCAGCACCTGCGGCGTTTCAACCAATACCCGCGCCAGCGCCAGCAGCTGTTTCTGCCCAACGGAGAGATTATTGCCCTGCTCGCCCAGCCGGGTATGAATCCCCTCGCTCAAGCCCCGAGCCAGTTCAGCCAGTTGCACGGTCTCCAGCGCCTGCCAGACCCGCTCTTCTGAGATATCGCGACCCAGCGTGACGTTTGCCAGGAAGGTATCCGCCATCACCACCGGATCCTGCTGCACCATCGCGATGCCCTGACGTAACGCACCGTGGCTCAGAGAAGACAACGGACGTCCGTCAAGGCGGATTTCCCCCTGCGTCAGCGGGTAATATCCCATCAGCAGGCTGGCCAGCGTGCTTTTGCCGCTGCCTGTGTGTCCGACCAAAGCCACAAAGCTGCGCGAAGGCACGGACAGACTGATGTTTTGCAGCACCAGATTGTCGTCGCGATAGGCAAATGAAACGTTATCCACCTCAATGTCTCCGCTTTTGAGCGGGCGATCGTCTTCACCATAGCGCTGACGAGGCCCGTCCATCAGTTCGAACACTCGCTCACCAGCGACAACCGCCTGCTGCAGCATTGATTGCTGGGTGGTCAGCTCGATCAGCGGTTCGTTCAAACGGCCGAGGTAGCTGATGAACGCGTACAGCACGCCAACCTCGATGGAGGTGCCAGAGGTAAAACTGAACAGCATCAGCAAACCGCAGAGGATCAGTGCCGAGAACAGGCTCAGCAGCGGACGCAGCAAAAAACCATCCAGTCGCAGGGTTTGCATACGCGCCATATAGTGCGAGCGGCTGGCCTCGCCCATTCTCTCGCCAAACCTTGCCTGCTGGCGGAACTGCTGGATAACGCTCATGCCGTTGATGACTTCGTTAAAGCCATCGTTAATATCCGCCAGATAAGCGCGCACCCGGCGCACAATCGGGGTGCTGTAGCGTTGGTAAATCACCATCACCACCAGCACGGCTGGGAAAATGGCCATTGCCACCAGCGCCATGCGCCATTCCAGGCTGAACATTGCCACCAACATCGCGCCGATTAAGGCCGCGCTGCGCAGGACCGTTGCGACCACCGTCACGTACAGGTCGCGAATAACTTCAGTATCATTGGTCACGCGGGAGATAAGCTGCCCGACGGGCTGAGTATCAAAAGCGCTGAGCGGCTGACGCAGCGCAGCGTCCATTACGTCGGTGCGTAACTGTTGTACTACGCCAACCGCCGCCTGGTTAAACAGCAATGACTGCGCGTAATGCAGACCTGCCGCCAGCAGTTGCAGACCGACATAGGCCGCAACCAGCCCGGCAACCATCGCCAATGGCAGATTGTTCTTCGCCACCATGTTATCGATAAAATAGCTAATCAGCAGCGGACCGCTGACTTCCGCCGCAGCCGCCACCCACAGCATAACTACCGCAATCGCCAGCTGTTTTCGCCATGGGGAACCATACGCCAGCAGTCTTTTCAGAGTTGGCCATAATTGCCCGAAACTACGCATTAGCCGCCTCCTCGTTTATCTCTGGTGCATCAGACAGCGCCGCTTCAAGTTGCTGATAGCGGTACATGTCGCGATACCAACCGGGCTGTTGCACTAAAGATTCATGCTCACCGCGCTGAGCAATATGCCCATGCTGCATCACGATAATCTCGCTGGCTTCCGTCAGAGCCGATAAACGGTGCGCGCTGATAATCACGGTTCTGCCTTCGCCCCACTGGCGCAGGTTATGTAGGATCTGATGTTCGGTACGACCATCCACCGCCGACAGCGCATCATCCAGAATCAGAATTTCAGCGTTCAGCAATAACGCTCGAGCGATAGAAATACGCTGTTTTTGCCCGCCAGACAGCATCACCCCGCGTTCGCCCACTTCGGTGTTGTAGCCCTGAGGAAGACGTAAAATATCCTCATGAACGCTGGCAAGGCGCGCCACATGCTCGATCTCTTCCTGCGTGGCCTGCGGACGTCCTAAGGCGATGTTATTACCGACGGTATCGGAAAACAGGAATGGCGTCTGGCTGACAACCGCCAGTCGGCTGCGCCAGCTATCCAGCTGTAAGCGCGTTAATGGGATATCATGAAAGCGCACATCGCCTTGGGTGATATCAAAATGACGCTGGATCAGCGACAGCACCGTACTTTTTCCCGCGCCGGTCGGACCACAGATGCCCAGCATCTGCCCAGGTTTGAGCTGGAAATTCACATTTTCCAGCGCCGGGTGGGTGGTTTGCGGGTAACAAAATTCGCGAATCGCTACCGCCAGCTCGCCGCGTCCTTCCGGCACCGGTTCAGTACCGTCATCCACTACCGGCGCTTCTGCCAGCATGGCGCGAATTCGGCTATACGCGGCGCTGCCGCGTTCGACGATATTAAACATCCAGGCCAGCGCCAGCATCGGCCAAATCATCAGACCGAGATACATCATAAAGCTGGTGAGCTGCCCGAGCGTCAGCGAGCCGTGAACCACCATCCAGCTTCCCCCGGCAATCGCCAGCAGGTTAGCCATACCAATGGCGATATAAATGGTAGGATCAAAGCGGGCATCAATGCGCGCCACACGAAGGTTTTTCTTACCGGTATCTTCAGCATCAGCGGCAAATAATGCCGACTGCCGATCCTCCAGCCCAAAGGCCTTGATCATACGAATACTGGTCAGGCTTTCCTGAGTACGATCGTTGAGACTGGAAAACGCCGCCTGCGCCAGCTTAAAACGGTTATGGAGTCGATCGCCGTAACGTTTGATCATCAACGCCATCACCGGCATCGGCAGCAGCGCAATGAGCGTCAGTTGCCAGCTTATCTGCGTTGACATCACGATCAGCACCGCACACCCCATTACCAGCGAATCCACCAGCGTCAGCACCCCTTCTCCGGCGGCAAATACGACGCGATCGACATCGTTGGTTGCCCGTGCCATCAGATCGCCCGTACGGTGCCGCAAATAAAATTCTGGATGCTGGCGACTCAACTGACGGTAATAATCTTCCCGCAGTTCAACCGCCAGTTGGTAGGATGCGCCAAACAGCAGCACGCGCCAGACATAACGCAGCAAATAAACCACCACGGCAATCAGGGCAATTGTCCCCACCCACATCAGCAGCCGCTCGGTGGTGAAGCGTTGAGTCGTCACGCCATCCACAATGATCCCGACCACTTTCGGCGGAATAAGCTGAAGGATAGCGATGATGATAAGCAAGGCCACTGCCCCGAGGTAGCGACGCCACTCCCGGCGGAAGTACCAGCTTAATTGAGCAAATAATCGCACGCGTTATGTCCTGACAAGGTTTCCGGCAATAAGCGCCGGGAGAATTATTCAATAGGTAGAGCAGTTGTGTATTTAATCTGTTCCATGGCAAAGCTGGAGGTGACGTCAGACAGGCCCGGTACGCTGTTCACCAGGCGCTTATAGAATTCATCATAGCTTTTCATATCAGCAACCTGCACTCGCATCAGGTAGTCATACTCCCCTGCCATACGCCAAAACCCCAGAACCTCGGGCATTCCGGTCACTTCAGTGACAAAGCGGCAATACCATTCGCTGCTGTGATGCTGAGTTTTGATCAGCACAAACGCCGTTAAGCCCAGCCCCAGTTTTTCTGGATCCAACAGGGCGACTCTGCCCAGCAGGATACCGTCATCCTCGAGTCGTTTGAGACGTTTCCAGCAAGGGGTGGTAGTCAGATTAACGGCATCTGCTAATGCCTGCAAAGAAAGGGTGCAGTCCTGTTGCAGTAAGCCGAGTAGCTTGCGGTCAATTTTGTCTAACATATCCACTCCACAGAGAAGAATTTTCTCCTTACATTCTATTTTAAAGGCTAAATGGCAACAATTTTTTCCGTGCTTTTCGCTATTCTGGGCACAAAATGACAAATGGATATCTATTAATGATGAATAGCTCCTGGGTTAAAAACGCCATCAATGAAATCAACGCGGATTATCAGCGTTCTGCGGATACGCATCTCATTCGCCTGTCGCTACCGGCGTTCCCGGGCATTCAGCTCTATTTAAAAGATGAGAGCACGCATCCGACCGGGAGTCTGAAGCATCGTCTGGCGCGCTCACTGTTTCTGTACGGATTGTGCAATGGCTGGATCAAAGAAGGCACCACCATCATTGAATCATCGTCCGGTTCAACGGCGGTCTCTGAGGCTTATTTCGCTCGACTGTTAGGGTTGCCATTTATTGCCGTTATGCCTTCCTGTACGGCAAAACGTAAAGTTGAACAGATTGAATTTTACGGCGGTCGCTGTCATTTCGTGGAAAGCGCCTGCGAAATCTATGCGGCCTCTGAGCAACTGGCGCGTGAGCTGAACGGTCATTACATGGACCAGTTCACTTACGCTGAGCGCGCCACCGACTGGCGCGGCAATAATAATATCGCCGACAGCATCTTTCGTCAGATGCAGTGCGAGCCCAACCCCGTTCCCCGCCATATTGTGATGAGCGCCGGAACCGGTGGCACCTCAGCAACCATTGGCCGCTATATTCGCTGTCAGGGCTACGATACTCAACTGATGGTGGTAGACCCGGAAAACTCGGTCTTTCTGCCCTTCTGGCAGGATCGCGATGCCACGTTACGCAGTCCGGTAGGAAGTAAAATTGAAGGCATTGGCCGCCCGCGTGTCGAACCGTCTTTCATTCCTGACGTGGTCGATGAAATGCTGCGCGTGCCGGATGCCGCAAGCGTGGCCACCGCACACTGGCTGGAAACGCAGTTGGGCCGCAAGGTCGGCGCCTCTACCGGCACAAACATGTGGGGAACGCTACAACTTGCCGCCCGTATGCGCGATGCAGGCGTTACCGGTTCGCTGGTGACACTGTTGTGTGACAGCGGCGAACGCTATCTGGAAACCTACTACAACCCACAGTGGGTCGACGCGCACATCGGTGATTTAACGCCGTGGAAAGCGGAGCTTGCCCAACTACTGAACACCCATTAATGGGATAAAAAAAAGCCAGACGCGAAGTCTGGCTTGCTGGAAGGGATCTCTCATTCGGGGGAATAAGGTAGATGTGGATTGTCCAGCCAATGCGTCAAAAAGTGTGACACTGCCTGATTACGGCAATGCCCAATCACCGATAAATGAGGCAGTTCAGCAATCAGTTGCGGCATCGCGTTACCCATAATCAGGCCGCGCCCAACGCTGCCTAACATTTCGCGATCGTTCATGGCATCGCCAAACGCCATACACTCGGCCATTGAATAACCTAAATGGTCGCTCAACACCGCCAATGCCGATCCTTTATTACAGCCCAGCGGCAGCACCTCAAGGCAATCAAACGCGGAAAAACAGAGATTCGCCTGTTCACCCAGCGCTTCATTCAGTTGAATGCACAATTGGATAAGAGAGTCATGATCGCCACAGAAACAGACTTTCGTAACCTGATGCGCCGGAATACGTTTCACATCGACGATCTGGTAGCGAAATCCGCTATACACATGCGCCTGCAGCAGCGAGGGGATCTCTTGTCCGGTGAACCAGCCATTGTCATTAAAGACATGCATGCTGGCGGTAGTGTCCCACTTCTGATGCAACACAATATCCGCGACATTCGGATCCAGATCCTGACGGTGTAACACATCGCCCTCAACAGAGTGAATGCGCGTGCCGTTACCCGTGATCAAAAAGGCGTCCAGCGAGATCGAGCCTAAAATATGGCGCATCTCAAGCACATGGCGACCGGTGGCAAATGTCAGAGTAATATCGCGTTCACGCAGGCGCGACAGCGTTGAAAGCGTTTCGTCACCTAAATGGTGATTCGGCATCAAAAGGGTGCCATCCATATCAAATGCAGCCAGACGAGCCATTTCTTTCTCCACACTGTGACGCGGTTAACTTGTGATCCAGTATCACCTGAGATATACGGAAGTAATAGTGAATAGATAAAATGAATTGTTCCGGGTTTCTCTACGCATAAACCGTTAACGAACATCCTGAAGGAAAAAGTATCAATGCGTCTGCTTAATCGCCTGAACCAGTACCAACGCCTGTGGCTGCCCTCGAACGGCGAACCGCAGTCGGTGACCGTCGGGGAACTGGCCGAACGCTGTTTTTGTAGCGAACGCCATGTGCGTACCCTGCTAAAGCAAGCGCAGGATGCAGGCTGGCTGGAGTGGCATGCTCAGTCGGGGCGCGGGAAACGCGGGCAGCTGCGGTTTTTAGTGACGCCAGATTCACTGCGCAACACCATGATGGAACAGGCGCTGCAAAAGGGAGAGCAGCTTAGCGTACTGGAACTGGCTCAGCTGGCGCCGGGTGAATTAAGAACACTGTTACAACCGTTTATGGGCGGTCAGTGGCAAAACGACACGCCAACCCTGCGTATACCCTATTACCGCCCGCTCGACCCCTTGCACCCCGGGTTTCTCCCCGGTCGCGCAGAGCAACACCTCGCTGGACAAGTTTTCTCTGGCCTGACCCGGTTTGACAGCACTACGCAACGTCCCTGTGGAGACTTAGCCCACCACTGGAATATCTCCGCTGACGGCCTGCGCTGGGATTTCTATATTCGTTCCACCCTGTACTGGCATAACGGCGATGCGGTCAGCAGCACACAGCTACATCAGCAGTTGCTGAAGCTGTTAGAACTCCCCGCGCTGAATAAGCTGTTTATCAGCGTAAAGCGCATTGAGGTGACGCATCCCCAGTGTCTGACCTTTATTCTGCATCGTCCCGACTACTGGATGGCGCACCGTCTGGCAAGCTACAGCAGTCACCTGGCGCATCCTGAGCACCCGTTTGTGGGTACCGGCCCGTTCCGGCTGACGCTGTTTACTCCTGAGCTGGTGCGTATCGAGAGCCACGATCACTACCATCTGAGTCATCCGCTGCTAAAAGCCATTGAATACTGGATAACCCCGCAGCTCTTCTCCCAGGATTTGGGCACCAGCTGTCGCCATCCGGTGCAAATTGCGATTGGTAAACCCGAAGAGTTGCCTATGCTAAGCCAGGTAAGCAGCGGGATCAGTCTTGGTTTTTGCTATCTCACGCTCAGAAAAAGTGCGCGCCTGAATACGCAGCAGGCCCGTAGACTGATCAATATCATCCACCGTTCTTCCCTGCTACAAACGCTTGAAGTGGATGAAAATCTGATCACGCCAAGCAATGCACTGCTCCCCGGATGGACTATCCCGCAATGGGATGAACTCGACGAGGTAGCATTACCGGAAAAGCTGACGCTGGCTTATCACCTGCCGGTAGAACTTCACGCTATGGCTGAACAGCTTCGCCAGGCGTTGGCGTTGCTCGGCTGTGAATTAACGCTTATTTTTCATAATGCTAAAAACTGGGATGGCGATCATCCCTTAGCCCAGGCCGACCTGATGATGGGCGACAGGCTGATTGGTGAGGCACCTGAATATACTCTCGAACAGTGGTTGCGCTGCGATCAGCTCTGGTCACATGTATTGAATGCGCCAGCATACACACATTTGCAAACGACCCTGGATGCCCTACAAATCCAGGCCGATGAGGACGATCGCCACGCGGCTTTACAACAAGTTTTCGCCACGCTAATGCATGACGCTACCCTGACGCCACTGTTCAATTATCACTATCGCATCAGCGCGCCACCGGGCGTGAACGGCGTACGCCTGAATCCTCGTGGCTGGTTCGAGTTTACCGAAGCCTGGCTGCCACCTCCTTCCGCGTGAAGAAGCTGGTCGACGGCACGCCCAGGCGCTACCATAAGGGCTTCGTTATTTTGTCAGGAAAAGCCATGAAACGTGCCGTTGTTGTATTCAGTGGAGGTCAGGACTCCACGACTTGTCTGGCGCAAGCGCTGCATCAGTATGATGAAGTGCACTGCGTGACCTTTGATTATGGTCAGCGCCATCGCGCTGAGATTGATGTCGCACGTGACCTGGCCTTAAAACTTGGCGCGCGCGCGCACAAAGTGCTTGATGTCACATTGCTCAGTGAACTGGCTGTCAGCAGCCTGACCCGCGATAACATTCCGGTACCCGATTACGAACCGGATGCGAACGGCATTCCCAATACCTTTGTGCCAGGACGCAATATTCTGTTCTTAACGCTGGCAGCAATTTACGCGTACCAGGTGCAGGCAGAGGCGGTCATTACCGGCGTTTGTGAGACCGATTTCTCCGGCTATCCGGACTGTCGCGATGAGTTCGTTAAAGCCCTGAACCATGCTGTAAGCTTGGGGATGGCGAAAGATATTCGCTTTGAAACCCCACTGATGTGGATCGATAAAGCCGAAACCTGGGCACTGGCCGATTATTGGGGCAAGCTGGACCTGGTACGCGAAGAAACGCTGACCTGCTATAACGGCATCAAAGGTGACGGTTGCGGTCACTGTGCGGCGTGTAATCTGCGTGCCAACGGCCTGAACCATTATCTGGCGGATAAATCGGCAGTGATGGCGGCAATGAAGCAGAAAACCGGGTTAAAGTGATTGTATTGCCGGATGGCGCTTTGCTTATCCGGCCTACATGCAGTTGCAGCAACTCTTGTAGGCCGGATAAGACGCTTGAGCGTCGCCTTCCGGCAGTCGCAGCCACTACTGCACCATCTGCTCCAGTTTTTCGCGCAACTCCCCTTCCAGCGGCAGCGCTTTTTGCGTCTTCAAATCAATGCAGACGAACGTAATCAGCGCATCAGCCACCACCTGCCCTTCTGGCTCCAGGGTAATGGTCTGATTTAACACGCCACTTTTGCCATTTAACTGTTGAACCTGACTGGTGATAGTCAGCAGGTCGCTCAGCACCGCAGGACGGCGGTAGTTGATATTAATATTCACGACCACAAAAGCGATGTTGTGTGCGGTCATCCACTGAAAGCTGTCGCTGTTTTCCAGACCATCCCAGCGGGCCTCTTCCAGAAACTCCAGATAGCGGGCATTGTTAACGTGCTGATAGACATCAAGATGAAAACCACGAACTTTGATTTGTGTTTGCATAGCGCAGGAGCCTTACGTTGTTTTTATAGGAACAGACTTTTGAGTAAAGAGGTCATAACTGGTATGACCTCTACAGTCTGGCAAACTTTCAGCGCTCTGCAAGTTATTGAAGTGTTAAAACTGCCAGGTTACGCTCAACCAGTGAACTGCCCATGCCCGGCACCTGCTTTAAATCGTCCACCGTTTTAAACGGCCCGTACTCCTCACGATAGCTCACAATCGCCTGCGCTTTCTTTAGACCCACGCCATTCATAACTCGCGCTAAATCCTCCGCAGAAGCGTTGTTGATGCTTACCCTGGTGCCCTCATCGTCGCTTGCTTTAGCGGGCAGTGTGGCTTTGCTTTGTGCCGCCCCTGGGTTTTCCGCTTTGGTTTGAGTCGCCTGGCTTTTGGCGACAGGCTCAGCCGCCAATGCGGTTTGGGCCATACCAGCGCAGGTCAATGAAAGAGTGATAAGCAGAGCTTTGATTCCATGTTTCATACTGTTTTCTCCTTGTTTGTTAACAGTGGAATCACGATAGCGAGGTGCAGAACGGCAGACAAACGGCAAATATCAGAAATGGAAAAGGCCGCGAAAGCGGCCTTTGGTAGATACAACTTTTTGCAATTTTTTGCGAACTGCCTCGGTTATTGCTGCTGTTCCAGCGCATCCCCGATTTTAATTTTTGCGGCTTTACGCAGGTTGCTCATCAGCGCTTCGAAGACAATCTGCGCGTTGTTCTGAGTGATCCCCTGAACCATCGCTTTCTTCTGCGCTTCAGGCATAGAACCGGCTTTCACCTCGTCCAACGCCAACAGAACAACGTTACCCTGCATGTCGTTCGCGACGCCGTAGCTCGGTTTGTCTTTCGCCGGCAGGCTCAGACCAAAGGCAGCCTGGCTCAGCGGATCCTGACCCGTACGGCTCAGCGTTTTCGCCTCGCCAAAGCTCAGACCCGCCGCTTTCATCGCTTCATCGCCTTTACCGGCTTTCAGATCCGCCAGCAGTTTATCGGCATCAAGCTTCGCCTGCTGCTCTGCTTTATTGTGCTTAACGAGCGCAGTTACCTGCTCTTTCACTTCAGCCAGTGGCTTCACGGCTTCGGCTTTGTGCTCTGCAATACGCAGCACGAACGCACGATCGCCGTCCACGGTGATGATATCGGAGTTACTGCCAGGCGTACCGTTCTCACCAACCAGACCACCATTGAAAATGATGTCAGCGACTGGTTTGAAATTCAGTTCTTCCGGCAGGCTGTCACGGCTAAACCAGCCCGTTTCAACCGCTTTCATACCCGCAGCCTGCTCTGCACCCGCCAGAGATTCGTTATCATTGCTGGCCGCGTCGCTGACTTTCTGCTGCAGCGCATAGTACGCATCCAGCGCTTTTTCCTGCTTCACTTTTGCCGCAATCTCGTCACGGGCTTCGCTCAGCGGTTTAACTTGCGCAGGCTGTACGTCGTCAAGACGCGCAACGAGGAAACCAACGGAAGACTTAATTACGCCAGACAGTTGGCCTTTTTCTTTCAGACCAGCATTTTTCAGCTCATCCGGGGTGGTGGAATCTTCCAGCCATCCCATATCGCCGCCTTTACGGGCAGAGATGATATCGGCAGATTTTTCTTTCGCCAGCGCAGCAAAATCACCGCCTTTGTTCAGCTCGTCCAGTACCGCTTTGGCTTCATCTTCCGTTTTGGTCTGAATGATGCTGTAGCGGTTACGCTGCGGCTGAGTGAACTGATCCTGATGCTGGTCATAGTAAGACTGAATATCAGCATCGCTGGCCGTCTCCTGCATAGCAGCGGCGTCCAGCTTGATGTAGCTCACGCGGAACTGTTCCGGCGTCATAAAGTTGTTTTTATTCTGCTCGTAGTAGCTGGCAACTTCCTGCTCGGTAACAGACTGCTTCGCGGCCAGTGCGTTAACGTCAATCGTCGCCTCGCGCACGATACGCTGCTGTGCGACCAGCGCCGCCAGTTCGTCCGTTTCGCCTTTCAACATGAAGTCCGTACCGGCAACACCGTTAATCAGCTGCTGTGTCGTAAGCTGATTACGTAATGCCTGAGCGTACTGGTCTGCAGTCATTCCCATTTGATTGACAATCGCGTTGTAGCGGTTGTTATCAAACTTGCCGTCCACCTGGAACGCAGGCGTGGCGAAAATGGCCTGTTTAACCTGATCGTCGCTGATGTTGAGCTTAAGCTCGCGGGAATACTGATCCAGCAGCGCTTCGTCAACAAGACGATTCAGCACCTGCTGACGCAGCGTTTTCATATAACCTTCGTTCGCGGCCAGCTCGGAGTATTGATCGCCCAGCTGTTGCTGCATGCGGTTACGTTCACTGTTGAACGCATTCTCGAACTGCCCGCGGCTGATCTCCTGGCCATTCACTTTGGCGGCGAAGTTATTGCCCCCGCCAATCAGGTAACCACTCACGCCGGTCAAAATGAACGACACGATAATGATACCGAAAATAATCTTGAGCACGAGACTGTTAGCAGCCGTGCGTAAGCTGTCCATCATGGTGTAACCACACTCCGCTGTAGATGACTATACGCGTTATCCTCTCTGCTGCCCCCGCGTTGATGACAACAACGGCAACAAGGATTTTGAGTATATATGCTTCACGCAGCATAGCGTTTCCTGAACGCTGCGCACAAAGGTCTATTGTGACAAGAAACAGGGGCAATTGTCAGCCCACAACGCGTAGAAAGTACCGGAATTACAAATAAAAAAGGCACATCAGTCGATGCGCCCTTGTACTTCGTCACATCCCCAAAGGGGAAATCACTTAGTTTACCGCGTCTTTCAGTGCTTTACCTGCACGGAAGCCCGGTACTTTAGCCGCGGCGATG
The DNA here is from genome assembly GCF_030333015.1 of Citrobacter sp. Cpo012. NCBI lineage: Bacteria > Pseudomonadati > Pseudomonadota > Gammaproteobacteria > Enterobacterales > Enterobacteriaceae > Citrobacter > Citrobacter sp. Cpo012. The sequence continues at coordinate 585,730 of NZ_JAOWGR010000043.1, forward strand.
GTGATCTCTTTACCTGTTTGCGGGTTGCGACCAGTACGGGCAGCACGCTCTTTAACGGCAAAAGTACCAAAACCTACCAGCGCTACGTCATCACCTTCTTTCAGAGATTCGGTAACAGAAGCAATAATTGCATCTAACGCACGTCCAGCCGCAGCTTTAGAGATATCAGCCCCTGCAGCAATTTTGTCGATCAGTTGAGATTTATTCACTCTTCTCTTCCTCTTTATAATTTATATCGCACCTGAATCCTTCAAAGTGCGACCGCGCAGCAGTTATATCAGGCCTGCCATGCCCTTACAACACCCGTTAATGATGGCAAGCCCAATCCGTTATCTAAATTAGCTATACAAAAAAAGGCTGGCAAGCCCGAAATGGCCTGCCAGCCCTGTTTTTATTAATGCTCTTTGCGCGAGGTCACTATTTTGCCGTCACAACCTGCATTCCAGAGGGTTCATTTTGCAACGCAAGAGTCAGAACTTCCTCAATACGTTTCACCGGGTGAATATTAAGATCGGCAATTACGTTGTCCGGAATCTCTTCCAGGTCACGTTTGTTCTCATCGGGAATTAAGACCGTCTTAATGCCGCCACGGTGTGCCGCCAGCAGTTTTTCTTTCAAACCACCGATAGGCAGAACCTGACCACGCAGGGTGATCTCACCCGTCATCGCCACGTCGGCGCGAACTGGGTTACCGGTAAGACAAGAAACCAGCGCAGTACACATAGCAATACCCGCACTTGGACCGTCTTTCGGCGTAGCCCCTTCAGGTACGTGAACGTGGATGTCGCGTTTTTCGTAAAAGTCCGGGTTAATACCCAGTTTTTCCGCACGCGCGCGCACCACGGTCAGCGCAGCCTGAATCGACTCCTGCATGACTTCACCCAGAGAACCGGTGTAGGTCAACTTACCTTTACCCGGTACGCAGGCGGTTTCGATAGTCAGCAGATCGCCGCCAACTTCCGTCCACGCCAGACCCGTCACCTGACCAACGCGGTTTTCGTTGTCCGCGCGGCCATAGTCAAAGCGCTGTACTCCCAGATAATCGTGCAGGTTGTCGCCATTGATCTCAATATGTTTCAGCGATTTATCCAGCAGCAGCTGTTTCACCGCTTTACGGCACAGTTTAGAGATTTCACGTTCCAGACTACGCACGCCTGCTTCACGGGTGTAGTAACGAATAATGCCCACAATGGCGCTATCGTCGACCGTCAGCTCACCTTTTTTCAGCGCATTACGCTCAATCTGTTTCGGCAACAGGTGACGTTTGGCAATGTTCAGCTTTTCGTCTTCGGTATAACCGGACAGACGGATCACTTCCATACGATCCAGCAACGGTGCCGGAATATTCATGGAGTTAGAGGTCGCAACAAACATCACGTCGCTGAGATCGTAGTCCACTTCCAGGTAGTGATCGCTGAACGCCACGTTCTGCTCTGGATCCAGCACTTCAAGCAGCGCGGAAGCCGGATCGCCACGCATGTCGGAAGACATTTTGTCGATCTCATCAAGCAGGAACAGCGGGTTTTTAACGCCCACTTTGGCCATTTTCTGGATCAGTTTACCCGGCATAGAACCGATATAGGTCCGGCGGTGACCGCGAATTTCGGCTTCATCACGCACGCCGCCCAGCGCCATACGGATGTATTTACGCCCAGTTGCCTTCGCGATGGACTGCCCCAGAGAGGTTTTACCTACCCCCGGCGGTCCAACCAGACACAGGATCGGCCCCTTGATTTTATTTACACGGCTTTGAACCGCGAGGTACTCAAGGATACGGTCTTTGACGCGCTCCAGACCATAATGGTCGGTATCGAGGATTTCCTGCGCCTGGCGTAGGTCTTTTTTGACCTTGCTACGCGCATTCCACGGCACCTGTACCATCCAGTCGATGTAGCCACGCACCACGGTCGCTTCCGCCGACATAGGAGACATCATTTTCAGCTTCTGCAGTTCTGCTTCCGCTTTCTCTTTTGCCTCTTTCGGCATTTTCGCCGCGTCGATTTTACGCTTCAACGCTTCGTTTTCGTCCGGTGCATCGTCCATCTCACCGAGTTCTTTCTGAATAGCTTTCATCTGCTCGTTCAGATAGTACTCGCGCTGAGATTTTTCCATCTGCTTTTTCACACGGTTGCGAATGCGTTTCTCAACCTGCAGCAGATCGATTTCAGATTCCATCATCGCCATCAGATATTCCAGACGTTCGTTAACGTCGGACATCTCCAGCACGGACTGCTTGTCAGCCAGCTTCAGCGGCATGTGTGCAGCGATGGTATCCGCCAGACGTGCAGGATCGTCAATGCTGTTCAGCGACGTCAGCACTTCTGGTGGGATTTTCTTGTTCAGCTTGATATAGCCTTCGAACTGGCTGATAGCGGTACGCACCAGCACTTCCTGTTCGCGCTCATCAATAGCAGGCGAGTCAAGGTACTCTGCTTTCGCAGAGAAATGCTCGCCGTTGTCAGACAGCGCAGAAATACGCGCACGCTGTAACCCCTCGACCAGCACTTTTACGGTGCCGTCAGGCAGTTTCAGCATCTGCAAAATAGAGGCCACGGTCCCGACGGTGAAAAGATCGTTTACACCCGGCTCATCCGTTGACGCTTCTTTCTGTGCGACCAGCATGATTTTTTTATCATGGTCCATAGCCGCTTCCAGACAACGGATAGATTTTTCCCGCCCTACAAATAAGGGTATGACCATGTGCGGATAAACCACCACATCGCGCAACGGCAATACGGGGATTTCAATGCGTTCAGAACGCTCAGGATTCATAGAGCTCTCTCTTAGTTTAGTTTCCGCCAGGTAATCAGATGGTACGACTGTGCTTCACACCACCTTTAACATGTATGTCAGTATATGGGGATGTTTCCCACACATTCAACGCCATGTTTACGGAAAAATAAAAGGGGAGATAAAATCCCCCCTTTTTAATTAAATGTCTGTATGAATTGATGAATTATTCGCCAGATGCCTGCTGCGCTTCCGGCTTACCGTAAATCAGCAATGGCTTGCTCTGACCGCCAATCACCGACTCATCGATCACCACTTTTTCGACGTCTTCCATAGAAGGCAGATCGTACATGGTGTCGAGCAGCGCGGCTTCGACGATAGAACGCAGACCACGAGCACCGGTTTTACGCGCCATCGCTTTCTTGGCGATCGCATCCAGCGCTTCCTCACGGAATTCCAGATCGACACCTTCAAGATTGAACAGCGCCTGGTACTGCTTGGTCAGGGCGTTTTTCGGCTCTTTGAGGATCTGGATCAACGCTTCTTCGCTCAGCTCGCTCAGCGTTGCCACAACCGGCAGACGACCGATGAACTCAGGGATCAGACCAAATTTGATCAGATCTTCCGGTTCGACCTGCGACAGCAGTTCACCTTCGCTGGCTTTATCAGACTGTGCTTTTACCGTTGCGCCAAAACCAATGCCGGAGCCGGTTTCAACACGGTTAGCAATGACTTTATCCAGACCGGCAAATGCACCACCGCAGATAAACAGGATCTTGGAGGTATCAACCTGCAGGAATTCCTGCTGAGGATGTTTACGACCACCCTGTGGCGGAACGGCAGCAACCGTCCCTTCGATCAGTTTCAACAGCGCCTGCTGTACGCCTTCGCCGGAAACGTCACGGGTAATAGATGGGTTATCAGACTTACGAGAAATCTTGTCGATCTCATCGATATAGACGATCCCACGCTGTGCTTTCTGCACGTCGTAATCGCACTTCTGCAACAGCTTCTGAATAATATTTTCAACATCTTCACCCACATAACCGGCTTCGGTCAGCGTGGTGGCATCAGCCATGGTGAACGGAACGTCCAGCAGGCGCGCCAGCGTTTCAGCCAGCAGCGTTTTACCGGAACCCGTCGGGCCAATCAGCAGGATGTTACTTTTGCCCAACTCGACGCCATTGCTGGTGTCGCCGTTGCGCAGACGTTTGTAATGGTTGTATACCGCGACCGCCAGCACTTTCTTCGCCTGCTCCTGACCGATAACGTAATCGTCCAGGTGGTTGCGAATTTCATGTGGCGTCGGCAGCGCACTGCGTTCACGGTGCGGTGCTACTTCCTTAATCTCTTCGCGAATGATGTCGTTGCATAAATCAACACATTCGTCGCAGATATACACGGATGGACCGGCAATCAGCTTACGCACTTCATGCTGGCTTTTGCCGCAAAAAGAGCAGTACAACAATTTGCCCGAGCCATCTTTGCGTTTATCTGTCATGGGTCAAAACCTCTTCTTTGTTCTTTGTGCCGCACACGACGACGCAAATGCCATTCTCAGGCGCAAGACGCTAGTCAGCGTTGTGCCGCTCCAGGTAATTATAGCGGCACACCTGCGCACTGGGCATTAATTACGATGGGTCAAAATCGAGTCGACCAGACCGTACTCTACCGCTTCAGAAGCGGAGAGGAAGCGATCGCGCTCGGTATCACGTTCAATCTGCTCAAGAGATTGACCCGTATGATGCGCCATAAGTTCGTTCATGCGCCCTTTTACCTTCAGGATTTCACGGGCATGAATTTCAATATCCGTTGCCTGGCCCTGGTAACCGCCCAGAGGCTGGTGGATCATGACGCGAGAGTTAGGCAGGCAAAAACGTTTGCCTTTCGCCCCGGCGGTCAGCAGGAACGCACCCATTGAGGCCGCCTGGCCCATACAAATGGTGCTGACGTCCGGCTTAATAAACTGCATGGTGTCATAGATAGACATCCCGGCAGTGATCACTCCACCAGGGGAGTTGATGTACAGGTAGATATCTTTTTCTGGGTTTTCTGCTTCCAGGAACAGCATCTGCGCCACGATCAGGTTAGCCATATGGTCTTCGACCTGGCCGGTCAGAAAAATGACGCGTTCCTTAAGTAGACGAGAATAGATATCAAAAGAGCGCTCACCACGTGAGGTCTGTTCAATGACCATCGGCACCAGCGCCATATGGGGTGCAAAGTTATCTCGTTCGCCGCTGTATGACATTTCCGTCTCCTGGATAAAATTTGAAAAAACCTGCTGTGCTGATTGTAACCTTATGGACGGATTATCAGCTAGTCCCTCAGTAATGGGTACGACATCGCCATAATTCAAGCATAACAATCTTTTGTTGTAACGCTAACACTGAAACGCTGTTTTCGCACTCTTCCCATGCAAAATGCGTGACAAAAAAAAACCCGCCACCAAAAGGTGACGGGCTTGCGTACGAAATTCGAGCTAAAAAAGCGACGAATTACGCCTGCTGGTTCATCAGTTCGTTGAAGGAAGTGGCTTTTTCAGTCACTTTCGCTTTCGCCAGAACGGCTTCAACAGCCTGCTCTTCCAGAGCGACGTTACGCATGTTGTCCATCAGCTCTTTGTTTTTGCTGTAGAACTCAACAACTTCTTTCGGATCTTCGTAAGCAGAAGCCATCTCTTCGATCAGGCCTTTAACGCGATCTTCGTCAGCTTTCAGTTCGTTGGTACGAATCACTTCGCCCAGCAGCAGACCAACAACTACGCGACGCTTAGCCTGTTCTTCGAACAGTTCACGCGGCAGTTCCAGAGCTTGTTTCTCGTTGCCGCCGAAACGTTGTGCAGCCTGACGACGCAGAACGTCGATTTCGCTGTCGATCAGAGCAGCCGGAACGTCGATGTCGTTAGCTTTTACCAGACCTTCGATCGCCTGAGACTTAACGCGGTTACGCACAGCGCCTTTCAGCTCGCGTTCCATGTTTTTACGGACTTCAGCGCGCAGACCTGCTACGGAACCATCTTCAACGCCGAAACGTTTGATGAATTCTTCAGTCAGTTCCGGCAGTTCGCGTTCTTCAACTTTCTTCAGGTTGATAACGAACTTCGCAGCTTTACCTTTCAGGTTTTCAGCGTGGTATTCTTCCGGGAAGGTCACGTCGATAGTGAACTCTTCGCCAGCTTTGTGGCCTTTAACGCCTTCTTCAAAGCCCGGGATCATACGACCCTGGCCCATCGCCAGTACGAAGTCAGACGCTTTGCCGCCTTCGAACTCTTCGCCGTCTACAGAACCGGTGAAGTCGATGGTTACACGGTCTTCTGCATCAGCAGCGCCGTCTTTGTCTTTCCAGGTAGCCTGCTGCTTGCGCAGGGTGTCCAGCATTACGTCAACGTCAGCGTCGGTAACTTCAACAACCGGTTTTTCAACTTCGATTGCTTCCAGGCCAGTCAGCTCAACTTCCGGGTAAACTTCAAACTCTACCGCGTAAGTAAAATCTTCACCCAGTTTGTATTCGCCCGGAACGTAGTTCGGTGCGCCAGCCGGATTGATTTTTTCTTTGATGATCGCGTCAACGAAGTTGCGGCTCATCAGGTCACCCAGAACGTCCTGGCGAACAGACGCGCCATAACGCTGAGCAACAACATTCATCGGTACTTTTCCTTTGCGGAAACCGTCAATACGCACTTTCTTCGCTACGTTGACCAGCTCGCTTTTCACAGCGGTCTCGATGCTGTCAGCAGCGATAGTAATCGTTACACGGCGGCCAAGGCCTTGAGTGGTTTCAACTGAAACTTGCATCTTGTTACCTCAAAAAATCACAGTGCTCGGTCAACTCTTCTCCGCAAGCACAGGTTGTTGGCTTCGCGGAACTGGGATGTTCTCATAAGCAATCACATTCCCTGTCGTCAGAATCATCCCGAAGACATTCCGAAAAATAAGACGCGCATTATAGCGGCATCACTTTTATGAGTCGAGAACGGTTATCGCGCGTTGCTGCGGCTTTTTTCACAATTCCCGGCTAATTTTTGTCTGAATACTGTACGACTGCCCCAGAATTCAGACAAAACAAAACGGCCCGCAGGCCGTTTTCACATAATCTGTAGCAACATACTGGAAAAGCGTCGGTTGTTGCAAATCCGTTTTTACGCGATGCTTCCCGCCCCACGACACGGAGGCGATGCAAAAATCGTATCCTGCAACGCTTCCCACTCCTTAATAGTGTAGGTATGCAGGGCAAGCGCATGAACGGTTGTGGAAAGCTCCGCCGTTAACGTGCTGTAAATCATCCGATGACGATTAAGAAAACGTTCACCTGTAAAGCGATCGCTAACCAGTACAACCTTAAAGTGGCTTTCAGAACCAGCCGGGACATTGTGACGATAGCTTTCATCCACAACTTCGAGGAACACGGGTTCGAACGCTGCCCTTAATTTTTCTTCTATTTGCTCACGAATCATCATGAAATTTTTCCTCCGACAACGCTGAGATGTCACCCATCCCTTTAAATACTAGCCGCTTTTACCGTTTTCATTACACCTTAGCAACAAAAAATTAGCGCTTGTCTGATTTTCTCATTCAAACGGATGAAGTTCACTGATTCCTCACTCCAATTTATTGCAAAAAGTCCGTTTATAGTCTCCACAAAGTCATAAAACGGACAACACAATGAATTTACATGCGTTACCCACTTCCCCTCATCGTTGGCGATGTTATGATGGCGGGAATTTTCTCTAACCATACAATTTAGATTCGCTGAGAGCCCTGGCATGTTTAAAAAAATCCTCGTCCCGTTTGTCGCGCTGTTTATGTTAGCTGGATGCGCAACACCGCCGACCACTATTGAAGTCTCCCCGAAAATTACCCTGCCGCAGCAGGACCCAAGCCTGATGGGTGTGACCGTTAGCATCAACGGAGCCGACCAGCGCCAGGATCAAGCGCTGGCAAAAGTCACCCGCGACAACCAGTTGGTGACCCTGACCGCATCCCGCGACCTGCGTTTCCTGCTGCAAGAAGTACTGGAAAAACAGATGACCGCACGCGGTTATATGATTGGACCGAACGGTGCAGTCAACCTGCAAATCATTGTTAGCCAGCTGTATGCTGACGTGTCTCAGGGTAGCGTGCGCTATAACATCGCCACCAAAGCAGACATCGCCATCATTGCTACCGCCGCCAACGGCAACAAGATGACCAAAAACTACCGCGCAAGCTATTCTGTTGAAGGTGCACTGCAAGCCTCTAACAAAAATATCGCTGATGCCGTTAACAGCGTGCTGACCGACACCATCGCTGATATGTCTCAGGACACCAGCGTTCACGATTTCATCAAGCAGAACGCTCGTTAATTTCTGCCCATATGGCCCGGCGTTCGTCGGGCCTATAGAAGCCCATGTCCAGTCAATACTTACGTATTTTTCAGCAACCACGTTCAGCTATCCTGCTCATTCTGGGGTTCGCCTCCGGTTTACCGCTCGCACTCACCTCCGGTACGCTTCAGGCGTGGATGACAGTCGAGAATATCGATCTTAAAACCATCGGTTTCTTTTCCCTGGTCGGTCAGGCCTACGTATTTAAATTTCTCTGGTCCCCGTTGATGGACCGTTACACGCCACCGTTTTTAGGTCGACGTCGCGGCTGGCTGCTGGCGACCCAGGTGCTGTTGTTAATTTCTATCGCTGCGATGGGCTTTCTGGAGCCTGGCACACAGTTACGCTGGATGGCCGCACTCGCAGTAGTGATCGCTTTTTGCTCGGCATCGCAGGATATCGTCTTTGATGCATGGAAAACCGACGTATTGCCCGCAGAAGACCGCGGTACCGGCGCGGCTATCAGCGTGCTGGGCTATCGATTAGGGATGCTGGTTTCAGGCGGATTGGCCTTGTGGATGGCCGATCGCTGGCTGGGCTGGCAAGGGATGTACTGGCTGATGGCTGCGCTGTTGATTCCCTGTATCATCGCCACCCTGTTAGCACCTGAACCGACTGACACCATTCCGGTGCCTAAAACGCTGGAACAGGCGGTTGCGGCTCCGCTGCGAGACTTCTTTGGTCGTAACAACGCATGGCTGATCCTGCTGCTTATTGTGCTGTATAAGCTCGGGGATGCTTTCGCCATGAGCCTGACCACCACCTTTTTAATCCGCGGCGTTGGGTTTGATGCGGGTGAAGTTGGCGTGGTGAATAAGACACTGGGGCTACTGGCCACCATTGTTGGCGCGCTGTACGGTGGGATCCTGATGCAGCGCCTTTCTCTGTTCCGCGCATTGCTTATTTTCGGCATCCTGCAAGGGGCGTCGAATGCGGGCTACTGGCTACTGTCCATCACTGACAAACACATGTTCAGCATGGCGGCGGCCGTCTTCTTTGAAAACCTGTGCGGCGGAATGGGCACGGCGGCGTTTGTCGCCTTATTAATGACGCTGTGCAATAAGTCCTTCTCAGCGACCCAGTTCGCCCTGCTCTCCGCGCTTTCAGCCGTTGGTCGCGTTTACGTTGGCCCGGTAGCGGGTTGGTTTGTCGAAGCACACGGCTGGCCGACGTTTTATCTGTTCTCCGTGTTTGCCGCGATCCCCGGTCTGATACTGCTGCTGGTATGTCGCCAGACCCTGGAACATAGCTGGCAAAATGAAAGCTTCATTCGGCGCACGGAATTTCGTGGAGCATACAGTCTGGCATTAATGACGCTAGTTGCGGGCTGCTGCCTGCTGCTGGTTTGGCTGCTGCTGTTAACCATGAACGCGCTGGATTACACCAACTTCTCCTTCCTGCCGGAACTGCTTGAAGTCTCAGTGGTGGTCGCTGTCTGCGGGGTCGTTTTTGGTGGATTGCTTGATTATCTGGCATTGCGCAAAACCCGTCTGGCATGATGTTGCATATTTATGCTCTAAATAATTCGAGTTACGGGACAAAAGGCGTGAGCGTTTTGAACAGCGCTTGCGCTGGCCCCGTAGGGGAGAGGCCGAGAGGCCGAATCACGCGGCGACGCAGCAAATCCCCAGGAGCTTACATAAGTAAGTGACTGGGGTGAGCGAGGAAAGCCAACACACCCGTAGCTTGAAGTATGACGAGCATATTTGGTCGTTGTAATCACCCTGCGTAATTATAACGGCGAAATAAGCAACAACTGCTAAAAATAATATTTGTTATTTTGTGCGCCAAAGAATTTGGAAATTATTGACGCCTTTTATATATACTATTTTCCTTACTCGATTCAGCCACGAAAGATTTATTTTTTGTTTCTCAATTGTCCGCTTATTGATAATCAATTGTTAAGCAATTGTTTTATTTTCGTATTGGTTATACCAATTGCCCTCAGTACGCCCCCCACCTGCCCGCTTTCGTTATAACGTGATGTTGCAACAGGTTCTTAAAGCCAAAGCGACATATATTGCAACATATGTGACATGCACGGCAGAACCCAGTAACACAGATCTAGAGATGTTTACAGTAATGTAACCTTCCCGTAAAATGCCCTCACACTTTAAACGCCACCCGGTCCCGTGGAATTGAGGTCGTTAAATGAGACTCAGGAAATACAATAAAAGTTTGGGATGGTTGTCATTAATTGCAGGCACTGCATTACTCAGTGGCTGTAATTCTGCGCTGCTTGACCCTAAAGGACAGATTGGACTGGAACAACGGTCATTGATACTGACGGCATTTGGCCTGATGTTGATTGTCGTTATTCCCGCCATCTTGATGGCTGTTGGTTTTGCCTGGAAGTATCGTGCAAGCAATAAAGATGCGAAGTACAGCCCGAACTGGTCACACTCCAATAAAGTGGAAGCTGTGGTCTGGACGGTGCCGATCTTAATCATCATTTTCCTTGCCGTTCTGACCTGGAAAACCACTCACGCTCTTGAGCCAAGCAAACCGCTGGCGCATGACGAGAAGCCCATTACCATCGAAGTGGTTTCCATGGACTGGAAATGGTTCTTCATCTATCCGGAACAGGGTATCGCTACCGTGAATGAAATCGCCTTCCCGGCGAATACTCCGGTTGAATTCAAAGTGACTTCCAACTCCGTGATGAACTCCTTCTTTATCCCGCGTCTGGGTAGCCAGATTTATGCCATGGCCGGTATGCAGACTCGACTGCATCTGATCGCCAACGAAGTCGGTACTTATGATGGTATCTCCGCAAGTTATAGCGGACCAGGCTTCTCCGGTATGAAGTTCAAGGCTATCGCAACAAAGGACCGCGCCGAATTCGACCAATGGGTTGCTAAAGCTAAACAGTCCACGAACACCATGAGCGACATGGCAGCGTTCGAGAAAGTGGCTGCGCCAAGCGAATACAACCAGGTGGAATACTTCTCCAACGTGAAACCGGATTTGTTTAAAGACGTTATTAACAAATTTATGGCTCACGGTAAGAGCATGGACATGACCCAACCCGAAGGTGAGCACAGCGCACACGAAGGAATGGAAGGCATGGACATGAGCCACGCGGAATCCGCTCACTAAGGGGCCGAGGAAGAATACGATGTTCGGAAAATTGACGCTGGATGCAGTTCCGTTCCATGAACCTATTGTCATGGTTACGATTGCTGCCATTATCATCGGTGGTGCGGCCTTACTGGGCCTTATCACTTACTTCGGTAAGTGGACCTACCTGTGGAAAGAGTGGCTAACCTCGGTTGACCACAAACGCCTTGGCATCATGTATGTCATCGTCGCAATCGTCATGTTGATTCGTGGCTTTGCCGACGCCATCATGATGCGTAGTCAGCAAGCGCTGGCTTCTGCAGGTGAAGCAGGCTTCCTGCCTCCTCACCACTACGACCAGATCTTCACGGCTCACGGCGTGATTATGATCTTCTTCGTGGCAATGCCATTTGTTATCGGTCTGATGAACCTGGTGGTTCCGCTGCAGATCGGCGCACGTGACGTTGCATTCCCGTTCCTGAACAACCTGAGCTTCTGGTTCACCGTTGTCGGCGTAATCCTGGTTAACCTTTCTCTGGGCGTGGGTGAATTCGCGCAGACCGGTTGGCTGGCGTATCCGCCACTTTCGGGAATAGAGTACAGTCCAAGCGTCGGGGTCGACTATTGGATATGGGCAGTCCAGTTGTCCGGTATTGGTACAACCCTGACCGGTATCAACTTCTTTGTGACCATCATTAAGATGCGTGCGCCAGGAATGACCATGTTCAAGATGCCGGTGTTTAGCTGGGCATCTCTGTGCGCGAACATCCTGATCATCGCTTCTTTCCCAATCCTGACGGTTACCGTCGCGTTGCTGACCCTGGATCGCTATCTGGGCACCCATTTCTTTACCAACGATATGGGCGGCAACATGATGATGTACATCAACCTGATTTGGGCCTGGGGCCATCCGGAAGTGTACATTCTGGTTCTGCCAGTCTTCGGTGTGTTCTCCGAAATCGCGGCAACCTTCTCACGTAAACGTCTGTTTGGTTACACCTCGCTGGTGTGGGCAACCGTGTGTATCACCGTTCTGTCGTTCGTTGTTTGGCTGCACCACTTCTTCACCATGGGTGCAGGCGCTAACGTAAACGCCTTCTTCGGTATCACCACCATGATTATCGCCATCCCGACCGGGGTGAAGATCTTCAACTGGCTGTTCACCATGTATCAGGGCCGCATCGTATTCCACTCAGCAATGCTGTGGACGATTGGCTTTATCGTCACCTTCTCAGTCGGCGGCATGACCGGTGTACTGCTGGCGGTGCCGGGTGCGGACTTCGTTCTGCACAACAGTCTGTTCCTGATTGCGCACTTCCATAACGTTATCATCGGCGGTGTCGTATTTGGATGCTTCGCTGGTATGACCTACTGGTGGCCAAAAGCGTTTGGCTTCACGCTGAACGAAACCTGGGGTAAACGCGCATTCTGGTTCTGGATCATCGGCTTCTTCGTAGCATTTATGCCACTGTACGTGCTGGGCTTCATGGGTATGACCCGTCGCCTCAGCCAGCAGATTGATCCACAGTTCCATCCGATGCTGGTCGTTGCCGCCTGCGGTGCCGCGCTGATTGCACTGGGTATCCTGTGCCAGCTGATTCAGATCTTCGTTTCTATTCGCGACCGCGAGCAGAACCGTGACCTGACCGGTGACCCATGGGGTGGTCGTACGCTGGAGTGGGCAACCTCTTCCCCGCCTCCGTTCTATAACTTTGCCGTTGTGCCGCACGTTCACGAGCGTGATGCCTTCTGGGAAATGAAAGAAAAAGGTGAAGCGTACAAGCAACCTGCGCACTATGAAGAAATTCATATGCCGAAGAACAGCGGTGCCGGTATCGTCATTACCGCCTTCGCAACACTGTTTGGTTTCGCCATGATCTGGCATATCTGGTGGCTGGCGATTGCAAGCTTCGCAGGCATGATCATCAGCTGGATTGTGAAAAGCTTTGATGAAGACGTGGATTACTACGTGCCGGTCCCGGAAGTCGAAAAACTGGAAAACCAGCATTTCGATGAGATTACTAAGGCAGGGCTGAAAAATGGCAACTGATACTTTAACGCACGCGACTGCCCACGCGCACGAACACGGGCACCACGATGCAGGCCAGACCAAGATCTTCGGATTCTGGGTCTACCTGATGAGCGACTGCATTCTGTTCTCTATTCTGTTTGCAACCTATGCCGTTCTGGTGAACGGCACCGCAGGTGGCCCGACAGGTAAGGACATTTTTGAACTGCCGTTCGTTCTGGTTGAAACATTCCTGTTGTTATTCAGCTCCATTACTTACGGCATGGCAGCGATTGCCATGTACAAGAACAACAAGAGCCAGGTTATCTCCTGGCTGGCGTTGACCTTCTTGTTCGGTGCCGGATTCATCGGGATGGAACTCTATGAATTCCATCACCTGATTGTTAACGGTATGGGCCCGGATCGCAGCGGCTTCCTGTCTGCGTTCTTCGCGCTGGTCGGTACTCACGGTCTGCACGTCACCTCCGGTCTTATCTGGATGGCGGTGCTGATGGTGCAAGTTGCTCGTCGCGGCCTGACCAGTACTAACCGTACCCGCATCATGTGCCTGAGCCTGTTCTGGCACTTCCTGGATGTGGTGTGGATCTGTGTGTTCACTGTTGTTTATCTGATGGGGGCGATGTAATGAGTCATTCTAACGAGAGCGGCGGCGCATCCCATGGCAGCGTAAAAACCTACATGACAGGTTTTATCCTGTCGATCATCCTGACGGTCATTCCGTTTTGGATGGTGATGACAGGTTCTGCCTCACCGGCCGTCATTCTGGGAACTATTCTGGCAATGGCAGTGGTACAGATTCTGGTGCACCTGGTGTGCTTCCTGCACATGAATAGCAAATCTGATGAAGGTTGGAACATGACGGCCTTTGTCTTTACTGTGCTAATCATCGCCATCCTGGTTGTGGGCTCCATCTGGATTATGTGGAACCTTAACTACAACATGATGATGCACTAAGAGCGGCGATTATGATGTTTAAGCAATACCTGCAAGTAACGAAACCAGGCATCATCTTTGGCAACCTGATCTCGGTGATTGGGGGATTCCTGCTGGCCTCGAAAGGCAGCATTGATTATCCCCTGTTTATCTACACGCTGGTTGGGGTGTCACTGGTTGTGGCGTCGGGTTGTGTATTTAACAACTACATCGACAGGGATATCGACAGGAAGATGGAGAGGACCAAAAACCGCGTGCTGGTTAAAGGTCTGATTTCCCCTGCGGTCTCGCTGGTATACGCCACCCTGCTGGGTATTGCTGGCTTTATGCTGCTGTGGTTTGGCGCGAACCCTCTGGCCTGCTGGCTGGGGGTAATGGGCTTCGTGGTCTATGTGGGCGTTTATAGCCTGTACATGAAGCGCCATTCCGTTTATGGCACGCTGATTGGCTCACTCTCCGGCGCTGCGCCGCCGGTGATTGGCTACTGTGCCGTAACCGGTGAGTTCGATAGCGGTGCATTGATTCTGCTGGCTATTTTCAGCCTGTGGCAGATGCCGCACTCTTACGCGATTGCGATTTTCCGCTTCAAGGATTATCAGGCTGCCAACATCCCGGTACTGCCGGTGGTGAAAGGTATTTCGGTCGCGAAGAACCATATCACGCTGTACATCGTGGCGTTTGCTATCGCCACGCTGATGCTAACCCTGGGCGGCTATGCAGGTTATAAATACCTGATTGTTGCAGCGGCGGTGAGCGTCTGGTGGTTGGGCATGGCGCTGCGCGGTTATAAAGTGGAAGATGACAGAGTCTGGGCGCGCAAGCTGTTCGGTTTCTCCATCATCGCCATTACCGCGCTTTCCGTGATGATGTCCGTCGACTTTATGGTGCCAAACTCGCAGAACCTGCTGACTTACGTCTGGTAAGTTAATCGTCACACCTTCTATGCCGGATGGCGGCTGACGCCTTATCCGGCCTACAAAAAAGCACATAGCTTGTAGGCCGGATAAGTTACGTTCAGATCGCTATCCGGCATTTTCGTCTCCAGCCGACGCCCCTCACAACCCCAACATTTGTTAATAAAGCGCATATTTACCCAGCCTGCTTAGCGCTTTACACTAGGCGCGAAATTAATACAGAGGTGGGAATGAACGATTACAAAATGACGCCCGGTGAGTTGCGCGCCACCTGGGGTTTAGGGACCGTATTCTCGTTGCGCATGCTTGGCATGTTTATGGTCCTGCCGGTTCTGACCACGTACGGTATGGCGCTACAGGGTGCCAGCGAAGCGCTGATAGGCCTTGCTATCGGCATTTACGGTCTGGCCCAGGCCGTCTTCCAGATCCCCTTTGGCCTGCTCTCTGACCGCATCGGTCGTAAGCCGCTTATTGTCGGCGGGCTGGCGGTATTCGTTCTCGGCAGCATAATTGCTGCTCTCTCCGATTCAATCTGGGGCATTATTCTTGGTCGGGCTTTACAAGGCTCTGGCGCCATTGCGGCTGCCGTAATGGCGCTGCTTTCCGACTTAACCCGTGAGCAAAACCGTACCAAAGCGATGGCGTTTATCGGCGTCAGCTTTGGTATCACCTTCGCCATTGCGATGGTGCTGGGACCAATCGTTACCCATGCGCTGGGGCTACACGCGCTGTTCTGGATGATTGCAGCCCTTGCTACCACGGGTATCGTGCTGACCATTTGGGTCGTTCCCAATAGCACTACCCACGTGCTGAACCGCGAGTCGGGCATGGTAAAAGGCAGCTTCAGCAAAGTGCTGGCAGAACCCAAACTGCTGAAGCTCAACTTTGGCATCATGTGTCTGCACATATTGCTGATGTCCACCTTCGTCGCTTTACCAGGCCAACTGGCGAAAGCAGGCTTCCCTGCAGCAGAGCACTGGAAAATTTATCTGGTGACGATGCTGCTGTCCTTTGTTTCCGTGGTGCCATTCATCATTTACGCCGAAGTGAAGCGCAAGATGAAACGCGTGTTCCTCGCCTGCGTGTTACTGATACTTATTGCAGAGATTGTATTGTGGAGCGCTAACGTGCGTTTCTGGGGGTTGATTGCGGGTGTGCAGATATTCTTCCTCGCCTTTAACCTGATGGAAGCCCTCCTCCCCTCTCTTATCAGTAAAGAGTCTCCGGCTGGCTATAAAGGCACGGCGATGGGCGTTTACTCCACCAGCCAGTTTCTTGGCGTGGCGATTGGCGGTTCGCTCGGCGGTTGGGTGGTCGAAATGTTCGATGGTCAGGCCGTATTCCTGGCCGGTGCGCTTCTGGCGGCGGTGTGGTTATTGGTGGCAAGTACAATGAAAGAGCCGCCGTATGTCAGCAGCCTGCGGGTGGAAATCCCACCTGAAATTGCTGCGGATGACACCCTGAAGCAGCGTCTGCTGGCTAAAGAAGGAATAAGCGAAGTGTTAATTGTGGCGAAAGAGCATTCGGCCTACGTGAAAATCGACAGCAAAGTCACCAATCGATTTGAGGTTGAGCAGGCCATCAGCCAGGCGTGAAGATGAGATTTGTCAGATGGCGGCTTACGCCATCTGACATAACGACTTAATCGCGGAAGTTCTTGAACTGGAACGGTTGACCGAGGTCGCCGCCGCGAACCAGTGCCATGACGGATTGCAGGTCGTCACGCGCCTTGCCGGTTACACGGATTTCTTCGCCCTGAATCTGCGCCTGCACCTTCAGTTTGCTGTCTTTGATCAGCTTAACGATTTTCTTTTGCACTGCGCTTTCAATGCCTTGTTTCAGCTTAGCTTCAACAAACCAGGTTTTACCGCTGTGCACGAAGGTTTCTGGTACGTCCAGCGACGTGCCTTCAATACCGCGTTTGAGCAGCTTGGCACGCAGAATATCCAGCAACTGATTGACCTGAAAATCAGACTCGCTCAGCACCTTAATCGTCTTATTTGACTCATTCAGCTCAAAAGTCGCTTCAACGCCACGAAAATCAAAGCGTGACTCCACTTCGCGGCTGGCGTTATCTACCGCGTTACGGGCTTCCTGAAGATCAACTTCAGAGACAATATCGAAAGATGGCATCTTTTCCTCTCCCTTCATTTTTGATGCGAAGCATAATACCTGCAAAGTTACCCAACAGACAGCGCTATACTAGGCTGTATCCTTTAATTGTACGTGGTACTGATACCTGCGAACAATAATGGGGTACGGCCGATATGGATTAACACCTGGTGCTGTTGCAGGTGAGGAGGAAGAATGAAAATTACCGTACTGGGATGTGGAGCGCTAGGACAGCTTTGGCTTACCGCGCTATGCAAACATGGACATGAGGTGCAAGGGTGGCTACGCGTACCGCAACCCTATTGCAGCGTAAACCTGATCGACACGGATGGGTCAGTTTTTAATGAATCCCTGACGGCAAACGACCCCGACTTTTTGGCAAAAAGTGACCTGCTACTGGTCACCCTGAAAGCCTGGCAGGTTTCTGATGCGGTAAAAAGCCTGGCCGCAATTCTGCCTGAAACTACTCCCATTCTGCTGATTCACAACGGCATGGGGACAATTGAAGAGCTGCATAACATTAAGCAACCTCTGCTGATAGGCACCACCACCCACGCGGCACGCCGTGACGGCAACGTCATCATTCATGTCGCTCAGGGAACAACACGCATTGGTCCGGCACGTGAACAAGACGGTGATTTCAGTTATCTGGCTGAAGTCCTGCAAGAGGTGCTACCGGACGTCGCCTGGCACGACACTATTCGCGCCGAGCTGTGGCGAAAGCTGGCCGTCAACTGCGTCATTAACCCGCTAACCGCATTATGGAATTGCCCAAACGGCGAGTTACGCCATCATCCTGAAAAAATAGCACTCATCTGCGAGGAAGTGGCCGCGGTCATTGAACGCGAAGGCCACCATACATCTGTGGACGATTTACGCTATTATGTCGAGCAAGTGATTGACAGTACGGCGGAAAATATCTCATCAATGCTGCAAGACATTCGTGCCCTGCGCCATACTGAGATCGACTACATTACCGGTTATTTGTTAAAACGCGCCCGCGCGCACGGCATCGCCGTCCCGGAAAACGCCCAACTGTTTGAAATGGTAAAGAGAAAGGAAAGTGAGTATGAGCGCTCAAGCACTGGTATGTCTCGCCCCTGGTAGTGAAGAGACCGAAGCGGTCACCACTATCGATCTGCTGGTGCGCGGCGGAATTAAGGTCACAACTGCCAGCGTCGCCAGCGATGGCGACCTGACGATCGTGTGCTCACGCGGAGTGAAGCTGCTGGCGGATGCGCCATTAGTCGAAGTTGCTGACGGCGATTTCGACATTATCGTGCTACCGGGCGGTATTAAAGGCGCCGAGTGTTTCCGCGACAGCCCGCTGCTTATCGAAACCGTGAAACAGTTTCATCGTTCCGGGCGCATTGTCGCGGCAATTTGCGCCGCGGCCGCCACCGTACTCGTCCCACACGATATTTTCCCCATCGGTAACATGACCGGTTTTCCGGCGCTGAAAGACCAAATTCCCGCTGACCAGTGGCAGGACAAGCGCGTCGTATGGGATCCGCGCGTCAATCTGTTAACCAGCCAGGGACCGGGGACTTCCATTGATTTCGGTTTGAAAATCATTGATCTTCTGGTGAGTCGCGAAAAAGCTCACGAGGTGGCGTCACAACTGGTGATGGCCGCGGGAATCTATAACTACTACGAGTAAATCTTCGAGCCACTCCCTTATAAGGAATCATAATGAAAGGATATCTGAGTGGAGTGGCTTTACTGCTCCTTTCCGGTTATGCCACAGCGACGCAACTCGAAATAAAGAGTATTGAATATCGCTATCCCGGAAGCACTGAAATGCAGTATCGCTTGCCATGGTTTTCCTCGACGGATAACCCCAAAGTTGCAAAACGCATTAACGATTATATTTTCGCAAGCTTTATCAATCAGCTACCGGGCAATACTCCACAGGCCACAGTAAATCAGTTTGCGAAATCAGCCATGAATCCCACCGCAAATCTTGACTACACGGTTGAGTATCGCAACGCAAAAATCCTGACGCTCAACATGTTTATCGAAGGTTGCGGGGCGTATTGCGAGTCGTACAATGTGCCGATCAGCTTCGATTTAGCCAGCGGTGCGGCAATTACCCTTAACGATCTCTTTTCCCGGGCTACAATCGCCGAATTAAACACCCGCACCAGAAAAGATATCCGCGGCCAAATCGATACCTTTGTTACGGCGCATAATTCGCAAACACCAGAACAAATAAAAGAAGAGAAAGGTGAAGATTTTAACTATGCCGAATTCTACGCATCGTGCGCAACCTACACCGACGGTTTGTACTACATCGACAAATTCTCCCTGCAAAAAGACCATCTGGCTTTCCTGAACGGACGCTGTAGCAACCACGCCAGCCGTGCGCTCGACGAGTTGGGTGATTTCACAACGAAAATCCCAACCGCGGAACTGCAAAATCAACTCACACCGTACGGCCAATATCTGACTACAGCAAAGAGTACAACACCAGTTTCGCCAGCGCCCGGCATCGACGGCAAAGTCATGTACGGCACGCTGGGTAAAAGCATGCGTATTGTGTTGAAGGTGGACTGCAAATACGGTGATTTTTTTGAAGGGGCTTACTTTTACCAAAAATTTGGCGCACCGATTGAATTGACCGGCAAATGCGACACAGCCGACAATCAACATTATGAACTGAAGACATCTGCGGCTGAAAAAACGCAAGAGAAGATAACGCTGGAATTAAAAGACGGTGTCTATCAGGGGGTCTGGGAGTCGAACGGGAAGACGCTTCCCGTTCGTTTTGAATAATATCGTTATATTGCCGGATGGAGGCGTAACCGCCTTATCCGGCCTACAACACGGTGTTTACTCAATTACGGGCGATACACCTTCACGTTCTCAAAGCCCTGCTCGCGCAGATAAAGCGCCTGCAGGCGGCTCATCACCCCGCGTTCACACCACAGCAGCCAGGTTTTACTCTGGTCCAGATCGCCGAATTTAGTGCTCAGCTTGTAGAATGGCAGAGAAACGACGTCCACACCTTCAACCTTCAGCGGTTTATCATCCTGTTCATCCACAGAACGGATATCAAGGATTACGTCATTCGGGCCGAAACCGCTCACGGTTTCCACTTCTACCACGGTCTGCTGCGTCTGCTGGGCGATATCGCGAATATCAATATTGTTCGCTTCTTCAACCACTTTATCGAGGATAGAGAAATCGAAGTTTTCTTCTTCGGCCTCAATCTTCGCTTTGATCGCTTTCACCGTCGGGCTTTTTGAAATTACACCGCAGTATTCCGGCATGGTACGGGCAAAGTCCTCGGTACCAATTTCACGCGCCAGATTGATGATGTGCTCTTTATCATGGGAGATAAGCGGGCGCAGGATCAGGGTGTCAGAAACGTTATCGATCAGACGCAGGTTGGTCAGCGTCTGGCTGGACACCTGGCCCAGTGCTTCACCGGTTACCAGCGCCTGTACGCCGTAGCGCTCAGCGACTTTCGACGCCGCGCGAACCATCATACGTTTGAGAACCACGCCCATCTGGCCGTCATCAACTTTCTCCAGGATCTCACCGACCACCGGTTCAAAGTTGATAGCAACAAAACGCACGCGATGCGAACTACCGAAGCGGTTCCACAGGTAATGCGCCACCTGGCGAACGCCGATTTCATGCGCTGCGCCGCCAAGGTTAAAGAAGCAATAGTGTACACGGCAGCCGCGACGCATCAGCATGTAGCTGGATACACCAGAGTCGAAACCGCCGGAAATCAGCGACAGTACGTCTTCCTGCGTCCCAATCGGGAAACCACCAATACCTTCATAGCGGCCTTTAACCAGCAGCAGACGGTCGTTTTCGATTTCAAGATTAACGGTCACATCCGGCTTCGTCAGCTTCACGCGTGCAGATTCAATATGTTGGTTCAGTCCACCGCCAACATAACGTTCCACCTCAATGGAGCTAAACTCATGCTTCCCGCGACGCTTAACGCGTACACAGAAGGTTTTACCTTCCAGTTGATCGCGATACTGCACCAGTGCCTTCTCGAAAATATCGTGCATATCGGTAAACGGCACGTCTTCTACTTCGAGAATGTGGTGGATACCCGGAATACGGGTCAGCGCGTCGCGAATATCCAGGCGCTGGCTTTCATCTTTAGCGCGAACCTCAACGTGATCCCAGTGACGGACAACGGCAAGGTCTTCATCATAGTGCTTTAAAACGTTACGAATGTTCCCTGTCAGAATTTTTATAAAGCGCAAACGCACAGATTGGCTTTTGATGGTGATTTCTGGGAACAATTTAATGATAAACTTCATGGCGGCAATGGTTCTTAGGCAAGTCTGAATGACTTGTAATGGAAAAAAATACAGCAGCCCATACCCGCGACTGCATCCAGGCGCGCAAGTATATCACCATCACGCGGCTACTGTGCACATTGCGCGTTATTTGCTTATCAGTGCGAGTCCGTTACCATAGTCTTGTGCTGCCAATACAGAGAGTCAGACATTCATTATGCCGAAGAAAAATGAAGCGCCCGCCAGTTTTGAAACCGCGCTGAGCGAGCTGGAACAAATTGTTACCCGTCTGGAAGGCGGCGACCTGCCGTTAGAAGAAGCGTTGAACGAATTCGAACGTGGCGTACAGTTGGCGCGTCAGGGACAGGTCAAATTGCAACAGGCTGAACAGCGCGTACAAATCCTGCTGTCAGATACTGAAGACGCGGCCCTTACGCCTTTTACACCGGATAATGAGTAAATGGATTTTACGCAGCAGCTACAGGCTTGCGTTGAGCAGGCCAACCAGGCACTGAGCCGTTTTATCGCGCCACTGCCCTTTCAGAACACTCCCGTGGTAGAAACCATGCAATATGGCGCATTATTAGGCGGTAAACGCCTGCGCCCGTTCCTGGTGTATGCGACCGGTCAGATGTTTGGTGTCAGCCTGAGTACGCTTGATGCTCCCGCTGCCGCCGTCGAATGCATTCATGCCTATTCGCTGATGCACGATGATTTGCCCGCGATGGATGACGATGACCTGCGACGCGGTCTGCCGACTTGCCACGTAAAATTTGGCGAGGCAAATGCGATCCTGGCCGGAGATGCGCTACAAACGCTGGCATTCTCCATTATCAGCGACGCCCCAATGCCGGAAGTCACTGACCGTGACCGCATCGCGATGATCTCTGAACTGGCTCAGGCCAGCGGCATCGCCGGTATGTGCGGCGGTCAGGCGCTGGATCTGGAAGCTGAAGGTCATCAGGTTGAGCTGGATGCGCTGGAGCGGATTCATCGCCATAAAACCGGAGCATTGATTCGCGCCGCCGTGCGTTTGGGGGCGTTAAGTGCTGGCGATAAAGGGCGAGAATGCCTGCCAATACTCGACAAATACGCAGAAAGCATCGGTCTGGCTTTCCAGGTTCAGGATGACATCCTGGATGTGGTAGGCGATACTGCAACATTGGGTAAACGTCAGGGTGCTGACCAGCAGCTTGGCAAAAGTACCTATCCTGCACTTCTGGGTCTTGAGCAAGCCCAGAATAAAGCCCGGGATTTAATCGAGGACGCCCGCCAGTCGCTAAGTCTGCTGGCCGCACAGTCACTCGATACCTCGGCACTGGAAGCGCTAGCGGACTACATAATCCAGCGTGATAAATAAACCAACATATCCCATGAGCTTGCGATGAGTTTTGATATAGCCAAATACCCGACCCTGGCGCTGGTCGACTCCACCCAGGAGTTACGTCTGCTGCCAAAAGAGAGCCTGCCAAAGCTTTGCGACGAACTGCGCCGCTATTTGCTCGACAGCGTAAGCCGTTCCAGCGGGCACTTCGCCTCTGGTCTGGGCACGGTGGAACTCACCGTCGCGCTGCACTATGTCTACAACACCCCGTTTGACCAGTTAATCTGGGATGTGGGACATCAGGCTTATCCGCACAAAATTCTGACCGGTCGCCGCGATAAAATCGGCACCATTCGTCAGAAAGGCGGCCTGCATCCGTTCCCATGGCGCGGTGAAAGCGAGTATGACGTACTGAGCGTTGGGCACTCTTCTACCTCCATCAGCGCAGGTATCGGTATTGCCGTTGCCGCCGAGAAAGAAGGTAAAGAGCGCCGTACCGTGTGTGTGATTGGTGATGGTGCCATCACCGCTGGGATGGCGTTTGAAGCGATGAACCACGCGGGCGATATTAGGCCCGACATGCTGGTTATCCTCAACGACAATGAAATGTCGATTTCAGAGAACGTTGGCGCGCTGAACAATCATCTGGCACAGCTGCTCTCTGGCAAACTCTACTCATCGCTGCGCGAAGGCGGGAAGAAAGTCTTCTCCGGCGTGCCGCCGATTAAAGAACTGCTCAAACGTACCGAAGAACACATTAAAGGTATGGTTGTGCCGGGGACTCTGTTTGAAGAACTGGGCTTTAACTATATCGGTCCGGTGGACGGTCACGACGTGCTGGGGCTTATTACTACGCTCAAAAACATGCGCGATCTGAAAGGCCCGCAGTTCCTGCACATCATGACCAAAAAGGGTCGTGGCTATGAGCCTGCGGAAAAAGATCCGATAACCTTCCACGCGGTACCCAAATTCGATCCGTCCAGCGGATGCCTGCCGAAAAGCAGTGGCGGCCTGCCGAGCTATTCAAAAATTTTCGGTGACTGGCTGTGCGAGACCGCAGCGAAAGACAATAAGCTGATGGCAATCACCCCGGCGATGCGCGAAGGTTCCGGAATGGTGGAGTTTTCACGTAAGTTCCCGGATCGCTATTTCGATGTGGCGATTGCCGAGCAGCACGCAGTGACGTTTGCTGCCGGTCTGGCGATTGGCGGCTACAAGCCGGTGGTAGCCATTTACTCGACCTTCCTGCAACGCGCCTACGATCAGGTGCTGCACGATGTAGCCATCCAGAAACTGCCGGTCCTGTTTGCCGTTGACCGGGCAGGGATTGTTGGCGCAGATGGACAAACCCACCAGGGGGCGTTCGATCTCTCCTTCCTGCGCTGCATCCCGGAAATGGTCATCATGACCCCGAGTGATGAAAACGAATGCCGCCAGATGCTGTTCACCGGCTATCACTACAACGATGGTCCAACGGTCGTGCGCTACCCACGCGGTAACGCGGTAGGCGTTGAGCTGACCCCGCTGGAACAACTGCCAATTGGTAAAGGCATCGTGAAACGTCACGGGGAAAAAGTGGCGATTCTCAACTTCGGCACCCTGATGCCGGAAGCCGCTCAGGTCGCAGAGTCGCTGAACGCCACGCTGGTCGATATGCGCTTTGTAAAACCACTGGATGAAACGTTGATCCTTGAAATGGCTGCCCAACACGAGGTGCTGGTTACCATTGAAGAGAACGCCATTATGGGTGGTGCTGGCAGCGGCGTAAACGAAGTGCTGATGGCCCATCGTAAGCCCGTCCCGGTACTGAACATTGGCCTACCAGACTTCTTCATCCCGCAGGGAACTCAGGATGAAGCTCGTGCCGATCTGGGTCTGAATGCCGCCGGAATTGAGGCCAAAATCAAGGCCTGGCTGGCATAATCCCCTCCCCGCTCCTGCTATGCTTAATTCATCACGAGCTAAGCAGGAGTGGATTGATGAAATACAACATCTTAGGAAAAACCGACCTACGGGTCTCCCGCCTTTGCCTGGGTTGCATGACATTTGGCGAACCCAATCGCGGCAATCACGCCTGGACGCTACCTGAAGAAAGCAGCCGCCCGATAATCAAACACGCCCTTGAGGGCGGCATTAACTTTTTCGATACCGCTAACAGCTACTCCGCTGGCAGCAGCGAAGAGATTGTCGGCCGCGCGCTGCGTGATTTCGCCCGCCGCGAAGATGTCGTGGTCGCTACCAAGGTTTTTCACCAGGTGGATGATTTAGCAGAAGGTTTATCCCGCGCACAAATCCTGCGCTCAATCGACGACAGCCTCAGACGCCTGGGTATGGACTATGTGGACATCCTGCAAATTCACCGCTGGGATTACAACACGCCAATCGAAGAAACTCTGGAGGCTCTAAACGACGTCGTGAAAGCCGGTAAAGCTCGCTATATTGGCGCCTCATCCATGCACGCTTCGCAGTTTGCCCAGGCTCAGGCCTTACAGAAGCAACACGGCTGGGCGCAGTTCGTCAGCATGCAGGATCACTACAACCTAATCTACCGCGAAGAAGAACGCGAAATGCTGCCGCTTTGCTATCAGGAAGGCGTGGCCGTTATCCCATGGAGCCCGCTAGCGCGCGGTCGCCTGACGCGTCCCTGGGGAGAAACAACCGCACGTCTGGTTTCCGATGAAGTCGGTAAAAATTTGTACAACGAGAGCGATGAAAACGACGCGCAAATCGCCGCACGACTGACCGGTGTCAGTGAGGAGTTGGGTGTAACGCGGGCACAGGTTGCGCTGGCCTGGCTGCTGAGCAAACCCGGCGTGGCAGCGCCAATTATTGGCTCTTCGCGTGAGGAACAGCTGGATGAGTTGCTCAACGCGGTGGATTTAACGTTGAAGCCGGAGCAGATTGCCGAGCTGGAAACGCCGTACAAACAGCATCCGGTGGTGGGATTTAAATAAGCGAGGTTGTAGATTGTAGGCCGGATAAGCATAGCGCATCCGGCACTGATCGCCCGATGTCGCGGCGCTTATCGGGCCTACAATAGCCGCTGAAAAGGGTTAAATGATACCTACCGGCCAGTGATGACCGATAAAATACAAAATTCCGGCAGAGAGTATCCCGGCCACAATATCGTCGATCATGATCCCCGTCCCGCCATGCACGTTGCGATCAAACCAACGAATCGGCCACGGCTTCCACATATCCAGAATACGGAAAATCACAAATCCGGCGGCAACCCACTGCCAGTCGTTGGTCGGCAGCGCCATCAGGGTAATCCACATCCCGACAAACTCGTCCCAGACAATACTACCGTGATCGTGCACGCCCATATCTTTCGCCGTTTGATGGCACAGATAAACGCCGATACAGATAGATAACATCACCACCAGCGAATACAGCTGCCACGGCAGAAAAGTCATTAAATACCAAAAAGGGATCGCCGCCAGCGATCCCATCGTGCCTGGAACAATTGGGCTCAGCCCGCTGCCAAAACCGGTGGCTAACAGGTGCCACGGATTGCGCATACTCAGGCGGCTTTTGGCGACATCTTTTTTAAGGCGCGGCAAAATGGTCATATCCTTTCCAGTCAAACGTGACGGGTTTTCCATCGCGCGTAAAGTGAATGCCTTCCACGTCCGCGCTCATCTGCCCAATGCAGGTAAACGCTGCGCCGAGATTTCCCAGCGCCACTTCCAGCGCACCACGATTAATTTCCGGTACGGTAAAGCATAACTCATAATCTTCACCTCCCGAGAGCGCCCAGCGCAGGGCCTGTTCCGGCTCAACGTGCTGTGACAATGCCGTGGAGTATGGCAGCACATCAACGTTAACCCGTGCGCCACAGCCGCTAGCATTAACGATGTGTCCCAAATCGGAAATCAGGCCATCGGAGAGATCGATAGCCGCACTGGCCAGATCGCGCAGGGCTTGTCCCTGCAAAATACGCGGCGTGGGACGCAGATGGCGTTGCAGCAGATAGTCCGCGTCTGTTGCATCTGCAACCTGCAATCGGTTCTGCAAAATCGCCAGCCCGGCCGCACTGTCGCCCGGCGTGCCGGTAACATAAATCCAGTCACCCGGTTTCGCGCCGGAACGTTTTAAGGCCCGCCCAACGGGGACGTAGCCATGGATACCCAGCGTCATCGACAGCGGCCCACGCGTGGTGTCACCACCAATCAGCTGCATATCATAGTAATTGAGGAGTTCAAACAGGCCATCGCTGAAGGCTTCCAGCCAGGCTTCATCGACGTCAGGTAACGTGAGCGCCAGCGTCAGCCACGCAGGATCCGCCCCCATCGCCGCCAGATCGCTCAAATTCACCGCCAGTGCTTTCCAGGCGAGATCGGTCGGATCAATGTCGGGGAGAAAGTGGTTGCCTGCCACCAGCGTATCGGTACTGATCGCCAGCGTTTGTTTTTCAGGGATGTTCAGAAGTGCGCAGTCGTCACCAATACCGGTTTCGACATCAAGACGAGAAGTTCTTACGCGGTCAAAATAACGGGCAATCAGGGAAAACTCGCCACATGCCATACGTTATGCCTCAGCAGAAAAAAAAGAAAAAGCCGGGGACAGCGGAAACAGGTTCCACCATCCAGCCGGCCTCGGGATTACTTTTTGTTGGGGCGAATCACAGGTGCTGCTTTATCCAGTACGCCGTTCACGAATTTGTGGCTATCTTCAGCGCCGAAGGTTTTTGCCAGTTCAATCGCTTCGTTGATGGCCACTTTGTACGGCACATCACTACGTTTAGACAATTCAAACAGCGCAATACGCAGTACGGCTTTTTCTACCTGACCCAGCTCTTCCAACAGACGAGACAGGTAAGGCTTCATTAATCCATCCAGGTACGCGCTGTTAGTCGCCACCCCGGACAGCAGTTCACGGAAATACAGAACGTCGACATCTTTAACGTCCTGTTCCGCCAGGAACTGGTATTCAACATCAGCGATGTCGTTCTGGGACAACTGCCAGGAGTAGAGCGCCTGGACGGCACACTCACGGGCGCGGCGACGAGCAGCAGGTTTCACGGATTTCCCCTTACAAAAATCAGGCCTTGATGGCTTTCAATACATTAATCATTTCAAGCGCAGTCAGTGCAGCTTCTGCGCCTTTGTTACCGGCTTTAGTGCCAGCACGTTCGATGGCTTGTTCAATACTTTCGGTGGTCAGAACACCGAAGGCTACCGGAATGCCACTGTCCTGAGCGACATGCGCCAGGCCATTGCTTGCACCGCCAGCCACATATTCGAAGTGCGCGGTACCGCCACGGATCACCGTACCGAGCGCAATCACCGCGTCGTATTTACCGGTTTTTGCCAGTGCGTCAGCGGCCAGTGGCAGCTCATATGCACCAGGAACCCAAACAACGGTAATGTTTTCATCTTTAACCTGGCCAATACGTTTCAGGGCGTCGATAGCACCTTCCAGCAGGCTGTCATTGATAAAGTTGTTGAAACGCGCAATGGTGATGGCGACGCGAGCGTCCGGGGTAGCAACGTTAGCTTCAATAATGTTCATATTCTTCCTTCGGGTTCGATTTATGGCCCCGTAAGGGGGGCGGATTTTATCATAATATTCTGTGCGCTGCTTCCTCTAAATCAGAAAGCCTCACGCAGTCGTTAAATGCAGGCAAACGTCCGGGCCCACCTGGCGTATCTCATTGAATTTGAAATGGGGTGCGTCAGCCAGTTTCTCAAGGCCTGGAAGCACACATAATCCTCTCGCATCGCTGCCTAACAGTTTAGGCGCAACATACACGATTAGCTCATCGACCAAACCGGCCTGTAATAATGCCCCGGCGAGTGTTGGGCCTGCTTCAACCCAAATGCTGTTAATTTGCTGTTTGCCCAGTTGCATCATTAGCACCACCAGATCCAGATGCCCGTTATGTTCCGGCACCTTCAGGCTGCGCACCGTCTCCGGCCAGCTACGAGGGTCGTCTTCAGTCCGGACAATCCAGGTTTCTCCAGGCTGTTGCACAATTCGGTGCGCCGGTGTGACCTGATTCTGGCTATCAAGAACAATGCGGATTGGCTGACGCAGCTCTTCCTGCGGGTAACTCGCCTGAGTTGACTCCCCAAGCTCCGACCAACGCACGGTAAGCTGAGGGTCGTCTGCCAGCACCGTAGCACTGCTGGTTAAAATGGCATGGCTTTGCGCGCGCAAGCGTTGCACATCACGGCGCGCCTGTGGCGAGGTGATCCACTGGCTTTCACCGCTGGCCATCGCTGTACGGCCATCAAGCGACGCGCCAAGCTTAAGCTGAAGATACGGGAATCCCGTACGCATGCGCTTGAGGAAGCCTTTATTCAGTTGCTCAACTTCGCTCATCATCAGCCCGTGGCTGACGTCAATGCCCGCCTGCTGCAAGCGATAGAGGCCACGACCTGCTACCTGCGGATTGGGATCCTGCATCGCGGCAACCACACGCGACACCCCCGCCGCAATCAGTGCATCGCAACACGGCGGCGTACGACCATGATGACTACAGGGTTCAAGCGTCACGTAGGCAGTTGCCCCCTGCGCTTTTTCTCCAGCCATCCGCAGAGCATGAACTTCGGCATGCGGTTCGCCCGCTCGGTGATGATATCCTTCACCGACGATCTCCCCATCTTTCACAATCACGCAGCCCACGTTGGGGTTAGGGTGAGTGGTAAAACGTCCGCGCGCAGCAAGCTTTAGCGCGCGCGCCATGTACAATTCATCCTGCATGGCTTAGTCCTGTAGGCGAGCGATCTCTTCGCCAAATTCTTTGATGTCTTCGAAACTCCGGTAGACAGAGGCAAAGCGGATGTAGGCGACTTTATCGAGCTTTTTCAACTGCTCCATCACCAGGTTGCCAATCATCTTGCTCGGCACCTCACGCTCACCCGTCGCACGCAGCTGTGATTTGATATGGTTTAACGCCATTTCGACGTCATCTGCGCTGACAGGCCGTTTCTCAAGCGCTCTGAGCATGCCGCTGCGCAGCTTTTCTTCATTAAAGGGTTCACGCACATCGTTGCTTTTCACAACGCGCGGCATGACAAGTTCAGCCACTTCAAAAGTGGTGAAACGTTCGTTACAAACCAGACACTGCCGACGGCGGCGTACCGAGGAGCCCTCGCCTACAAGACGAGAGTCAATTACCTTAGTGTCTACGGCGAAACAGAATGGGCAATGCATACGGCGTCCTGTACCTCAGTGGTTAACAGAATCTATTTTACCCTGAACTGCCGTGACAACAAAGGCGCTGCGCTTTTGAGACAAAGGATCGATGCCTTCGTGCTCAGTGCACACTACCATTATGCTATCGCGACAATGAAGGAAGTAATCACAATGACAAGACGTTACCTAAGAATTCTCCTGGTGGGAAGTCTCTTTAGTCTTAGTGCCTGCGCACAGCAAAGCGAAGTACGCCAGATGCATCAAAGCGTTAGCACGTTGAATAAAGAGATGACGCAGCTTAATCAGGAAACGGTAAAAATTACGCAACAAAATATGTTGAATGCAAAATCAACCAGCGGCGCCTATCTGCTGCCCGGCTCCAAAACCCCGGCTCGACTGGACAGCCAGATTGGCACCTTACGCATGTCGCTGGTGAACATTGCGCCGAACGCCGATGGTACGCGCCTGACGCTACGAATTCAGGGTGAATCCAACACGCCTTTACCCGCCTTTAGCGCCACCGTCGAGTACGGGCAAATTCAGGGCACCACGGACAACTATCAGGAAGTGAACGTTCATAACCAATTGGTCAACGCTCCGGCGAGTATTCTAGCTCCCTGCGACGTAGACATTCCGTTACAGATGAATGGCCTCACTCCAGATCAGTTAGGATTTGTGCGCATCCACGACGTCCAGCCTGTTAGCCAATAAACTTTTTTGCGGAACGTTTTGTGCGTTCCGCAACATCACTCCGCTTCTTTTTGTTACTCCCCTGACATAACCGATATTTCTGGTAAAACTTGGCAACATTCATGAGAGCCAGTACAATTCGCCGCCTAAAGTACGCAAACGTGAACGCAATCGATTACGTAAATGATAGAACTGTGAAACAAGACATATTTTTGTGAACAATGATTTTTATAATAGGCTCCGAAGAATTACGAAATATTTAGAAACGCAAATTGCGCATTTTTCACTCCCGAAAGGGATTTCAAACAGTGGCATACATATGAAAAAAACATTACTTGCAGCCGGTGCAGTGCTGGCGCTCTCCTCGTCTTTTACTGCCAACGCAGCAGAAAATGACAAACCGCAATATCTGTCCGACTGGTGGCATCAGAGCGTCAACGTGGTGGGTAGCTATCACACGCGTTTCTCCCCGAAACTGAACAACGACGTGTATCTGGAATACGAAGCGTTTGCCAAAAAAGACTGGTTTGACTTCTATGGCTACATCGATATTCCGAAAACCTTCGACTGGGGTAACGGCAACGATAAAGGTATCTGGTCTGACGGTTCCCCGCTGTTTATGGAAATCGAACCGCGTTTCTCCATCGACAAACTGACCGGTGCTGACCTGAGCTTTGGTCCGTTCAAAGAATGGTATTTCGCCAACAACTACATCTACGATATGGGTGATAACAAAGCCAGCCGCCAGAGCACCTGGTATATGGGTCTGGGTACCGATATCGATACCGGTCTGCCGATGGGTCTGTCCCTGAACGTGTATGCTAAATACCAGTGGCAGAACTATGGCGCATCCAACGAAAACGAGTGGGATGGCTACCGTTTCAAAGTTAAATACTTTGTGCCGATCACCCAGGTTTGGGGCGGCCAGTTGACCTACATCGGCTTCACCAACTTCGACTGGGGCTCAGATTTGGGTGATGATCCGAACCGCACCAGCAACTCTATCGCATCCAGCCACGTCCTGGCGCTGAACTACGATCACTGGCACTACTCCGTCGTAGCGCGTTACTTCCATAACGGCGGCCAGTGGAAAGGTGGAGATACCCTGAACTGGGGCGAAGGCGACTTCAGCGCGAAATCTACCGGTTGGGGTGGTTACCTGGTCGTAGGTTACAACTTCTAATCCAGACAATGTTTCGCAGACAAGCCAGCTTAACCGCTGGCTTTTTTATGGCTGGTCTTCACAGCGTACTTTACGCAAAAAGTCACTT
The DNA here is from genome assembly GCF_030333015.1 of Citrobacter sp. Cpo012. Lineage (NCBI taxonomy): Bacteria > Pseudomonadati > Pseudomonadota > Gammaproteobacteria > Enterobacterales > Enterobacteriaceae > Citrobacter > Citrobacter sp. Cpo012. Next base: position 617,569 of record NZ_JAOWGR010000043.1, read on the forward strand.
AGCGAGCGAGCTGCCGATTCGCGAAAATGCCTGTCGAGTGGCGTAATCTTCAGACATCGATCAACGCGAAAGCAACGATAATCGTCACGCTTCTCGCACCAGCCAACCAGCAGCCAGTGCTCGCCCCAGAAAAATAATCCCAGCGGCTGAACGTCGCGCCAGGAGAGATTCCCGGACTCATCACGATAATGCAGCGCCAGCACCTGCTGTGCTGAAACCGCGCGATGTATGAGATCGAAGGCACTACGTGAATGCGGCTGATTACCAAAATCTGGCGCGAAAATCCGCGTTTGCTCGGCTCTGCGCCGACTCTCTGGCGGCAATATCGCCAACACTTTTTCCTGCGCGGATTCCAACGCCTGTGAGAGTGAATCCCCACCCCATGTTTTCAGCAATCGAATCGCTACCATCAATGCTTCTGATTCGTGATGCGTTAACATCAACGGCGGTAGATCAAACCCGGCCATTAAGCGGTATCCGCTGCCCACTTCGCCTTCAATAGGCACACCGGATAAAGAGAGATCGCGGATATCGCGATAAATCGTCCGTTCAGAAACCTCAAGACGCTCTGCCAGCAGCGCCGCCGTTGTCACTCGCCTGCCACGCAGGATTTGCACAATCTGAAACAAGCGGTCGGCGCGTCTGCTCATTTTAATCCTCAGTGCTGAAAATATTACGCGGGTTGATGTAAACCAACACGATTGCCTTCGCTGTCAGTAAATAGCGCAATCGTACCAATGTCCTGCCCCAGTTCGAGTGGGCCAAACACACACTGACCGCCAGCAGTGGCGACGCGTTCAAGCGTTGCAGCCAAATCGTCCGTATGCAGATAAATAATAGCGCCCTGCGCTGAAGGCGTAATACCGTCAAATTTAGCCAGCGCCCCGCCGGGAGCGGGATCCTGATGCGGAAATACGGCGAGCTCAGCGCAGTCCATGTTCTCCCGGCGCAAAGAAACCTGCATTACTGGCTCATAAAAAGCGATGGCGCGATCCATTTGTACCACGGGGATTTCAAACCAATTAATTACATTGCTCATACTTCCTCCTGCCTGTGTGGGTAATCTCAGGAGGACTATATGACAGGGCTACTGACAGCATACTGTCAGTAGTGTAGCGACAGGAAAAGATAATTACCTGTCGCTAATTCACAGGCAAAAAAAATCCCGACCTTGCGATCGGGATTCCAGTATCTTCACTCCTGGATGGGTTAAGGCAGAATCGACGGTTGATCCGCCCCTTCTTTCTCGACCTTCTGCTGCAGCATGTGCTCACGCTTCATACCCAGCTTCAGCGCCAGCGCCGATGCCACGTAGATAGAAGACGCAGTACCGATGGAAACACCGATAAGCATGGTCAGCGAGAAGCCTTCCAGTACCGGACCACCGAACAGGAACAGCATCAGAATAACCATCAACGTTGTACCGGACGTAATCAACGTACGGTGCAGCGTTTGAGTCAGTGACACGTTAAAGATTTCGTAAGGCGTACCGCGACGAATTTTGCGGAAGTTTTCACGAATACGGTCAGATACAACGATACTGTCGTTCAGCGAGTAACCGATTACCGACATCAGTGATGCGACGATAGTCAGGTCAATCTCGATATGGAACAACGACAGGATCCCAAGTGTGATAATCACGTCGTGCGCCAGCGCGATAACTACCCCTGCCGCCAGTCGCCACTCAAAGCGGAAACCGACGTACACCAGGATGGAGATCAACGCCGCCATCAGCGCCATCGCACCGGTTTGCGCCAGGTCTGCACCCACGCTCGGACCCACGAATTCAATTCGCTTCACCGCGGCGTTTTGGTTGGTGGATTCGTTAATCACACTCAACACTTTGCTACCCAGCACCTGACCGCCGTCTGCACCTTCAGTTGGCGGCATACGTACCATAATGTCGTGGCTGCTGCCGAAGTTCTGCAGAAGCGGATCAACGAAGCCCGCTTTCTCCAGCGCATCGCGCATCACGTCCATATCGGCCGGTTTTTCCAGCGTGATTTCAATAACCGTACCACCGGTGAAATCGAGCCCCCAGTTAAACCCGCGTACGCCCATCACCACGATGGCCGCAATCAGCAGGAAACCTGAAATGCCGAAAGCCCAGTAGTCCCAGCGCATAAAGTCCCAGACTTTACGGCCGTGGTTCAATTGTTCAACAGTATATTCCTGTGCCACTTCGCACTCCTCAGATTGACAGCTTTTTGACGCGCTTGCCGCCATACAACAGGTTTACGATGGCACGTGTACCGACAATCGCGGTAAACATCGACGTCGCCACACCAATACCGGTAGTAATCGCGAACCCTTTAATTGCCCCGGTGCCAACTGCGTACAGGATGATGACCTTGATCAGCGTCGTAATGTTCGCATCAAAGATGGAGCTAAATGCGCCCGCATAACCTTCATTGATGGCCTGCTGCACCGAACGCCCGTTACTCAACTCTTCTTTGATACGTTCGTTGATCAGTACGTTCGCATCGACCGCGACGGCAAGGGTTAAGACGATCCCCGCAATCCCCGGCATACTCAGCGTAGCACCCGGCAGCAACGACATAATACCGACAATCAGCACCAGGTTAGCAATCAGCGCACTGGTCGCAATCAGACCGAACTTCTTATAGAAGAAGATCATGAACAGGATAGACACCACCAGACCGGCCAGACATGCTTCCAGACCCTGTTTAATGTTCTGCATACCCAGGGTTGGGCCGATGGTACGTTCTTCAACAATCTGAATCGGCGCAATCAACGCACCGGCACGTAACAGCAGGGAAAGCTGGCGTGCTTCGTTCGGGTTGTTGATACCGGTGATACGGAAGCTGTTACCCAGGCGAGACTGGATATTGGCGATGTTAATCACCTCTTCCTGTTTCACCAGTACTGCACGACCGTTGGCATCTTTCTTACCGCTGTCTTTGTACTCCACGAACAGGGTCGCCATCGGCTTACCGATATTGTCCTTGGTGAAGTTGGACATGATGTTACCACCTGCGCTATCCAGCGAGATGTTAACCTGCGGCTGATTGTATTCGTCCTGGCTGGAAGTGGAGTCGGTGATATGGTCACCGGTCAGGATCACGCGCTTGTACAGCACAACCGGCTGACCTTCGCGAGATTGTTTCACTTCCGAATCACCCGGTACACGCCCGGATGCCGCAGCAGACTGGTCAACGTTGGTATTTACCAGACGGAATTCCAGCGTCGCGGTTGCGCCCAGAATTTCTTTCGCACGCGCGGTATCCTGAATACCCGGCAGTTCGACCACAATGCGGTCAGCACCCTGACGTTGTACCACCGGCTCAGCAACACCCAGTTGGTTAACACGATTACGCAGAATGTTGATGTTCTGCTGTACTGCGTATTCACGGGCTTCGCTCAGGCGCGCATCGGTCATTACCGCACGCAGAGCATTGCTGCCCTGGCTGGAAATAACCAGATCCTGGTGACGTTTGCTCAAGTAAGAGATAGCTTCATCACGGGCGCTGCTATCACGGAAAGTGATGCTCAGACCGTAGTTATCTTCTTTGCGAACGGTAGTATAAGGAATGCCTTTTTCACGCAGATCGCTGCGCAGGCTATCGATATTTTGTTCCTGCAACTTACTCAGCGCGGTGTCCATATCCACTTCCATCAGGAAGTGAACGCCGCCACGCAGGTCAAGACCGAGTTTCATCGGTTCTGCGTGAATGGCAGCCAGCCAGCGCGGGGTTGCCGGAGCAAGGTTAAGCGCCACGACGTACTGATCGCCCAGTACGCCCATTAATACTTCACGTGCGCGCAGTTGGGTATCAGTGGAGTCGAAGCGCGCGAGAATAGCACCCTCTTCCAGAGCCACAGACTTAGGTGTGATTTTATCTTCTTGTAACGTTTTCTGGACCTGGATCAGCGTTTGCTCACTGGCGGCGGCACCGCGCACGCCAGTGATTTGAACAGCCGGATCCTCACCATACAGGTTGGGAAGCGCATAGAGCAGACCGACGACAATAACGACGATCAGCATGACATACTTCCACAAAGGATAACGGTTTAACACGGCAGTTCCCTTTGGGAAAACAATAAATTACAGCGCCTTCATGGTGCCTTTCGGCAGAACGGCAGCTACGAAATCACGTTTGATAACCACTTCAGTGGTGTCGTTCAGCGCGATAGCGATGTAGCCAGATTCTGCTACTTTAGTCACGCGACCCACCAGACCACCGTTAGTCAGTACTTCATCGCCTTTCGCAATGGAGTTCATCAGGTTCTTGTGTTCTTTGGTACGCTTTTGCTGTGGGCGCAGGATCATGAAATAGAAAATCAGACCAAACACCACCAGCATCAGAATCAGAGACATCGGGCTGCCCTGCGCCGGAGCACCTGTTGCCGCTACCGCATCAGAAATAAAAAAGCTCATTCAAATTCCCTCATTATTAAAATTAATCAACGTTCACAGGTGGAACTGGTCTACCCTGACGTTGGTAAAAATCGGTCACGAAGCTCTCTAATTTACCCTCTTCAATAGCCTTGCGTAAACCCGCCATCAAACGCTGGTAGTAGCGAAGGTTATGAATCGTGTTGAGTCGCGCGCCCAATATTTCGTTGCAACGGTCGAGATGATGCAAGTAAGCGCGCGAATAATTGCGACAGGTGTAGCAATCACACTCAGCATCGAGCGGACTGGTGTCGCTTTTATGTTTCGCGTTACGAATTTTTACCACGCCGTCAGTCACAAACAAATGACCATTACGGGCATTTCGCGTTGGCATCACGCAGTCAAACATATCGATACCGCGACGCACGCCTTCAACCAGATCTTCTGGTTTGCCGACGCCCATCAGGTAACGCGGTTTATCTGCCGGAATCTGTGGGCATACATGCTCCAGGATGCGGTGCATATCTTCCTTCGGCTCACCGACAGCCAAACCGCCGACAGCGTAGCCATCAAAGCCGATATCTACCAGACCTTTGACGGAGATATCACGTAAATCTTCGTAAACACTGCCCTGAATGATGCCAAAAAGCGCATTTTTGTTGCCGAGACTATCAAAACGGTCACGGCTGCGCTTCGCCCAACGCAATGACATCTCCATTGAGCGTTTAGCATAGTCCCAGTCGGCCGGATACGGTGTACATTCATCGAAGATCATCACGATATCGGAACCGAGATCGTATTGAATCTCCATCGACTTCTCGGGATCGAGGAAAATCGGATCGCCGTTGATCGGGTTACGGAAATGCACGCCCTGCTCAGTTATCTTACGGATATCGCCCAGACTGAACACCTGGAAGCCGCCGGAGTCGGTGAGGATCGGCCCTTTCCACTGCATGAAATCGTGCAGATCGCCGTGCAGTTTCATGATTTCCTGACCCGGACGCAGCCACAGGTGGAAAGTGTTGCCGAGGATAATCTGTGCGCCGGTCGCTTCAACTTCTTCCGGCGTCATGCCTTTTACTGTGCCGTAAGTACCGACCGGCATAAAAGCAGGCGTTTCTACTACGCCACGATCAAAAACCAGGCGGCCGCGGCGCGCGCGACCGTCTGTGGTATCCAGTTCAAATTTCATCTTCACTCCTGCGTCAGAAAAACAGTCCGACGTTTTAAACACTCATGCCGGAGACTTACTCCCCGACACGCTCAGAAATAGCCTGCGGATTGTACGTGATAAACATGGCATCCCCGTAACTAAAAAAGCGATATTCCGCTTTTACCGCTTCATGATAGGCGTGCATGGTGTTTTTATAACCAGCAAATGCGGAAACCAGCATAATCAGCGTCGATTCCGGCAGGTGGAAGTTGGTGACCAGAGCATCAATCACCTGATATTTATAGCCTGGATAAATAAAGATTTGTGTATCGCCGAAGAACGGCTCGATGAGATCGTTTTTGGCCGCCTGCGCCGCACTTTCCAGCGAACGCACGGAGGTGGTACCTACCGCAATCACGCGATTACCGCGCGCTTTCGCCGCCAGCACCGCGTCCACTACATCCTGCGGCACTTCCGCATATTCGGAATGCATAATGTGGTCTTCGATGGTGTCTACGCGTACCGGCTGGAAAGTACCCGCGCCAACGTGCAGGGTGACGAACGCCATTTCAATGCCTTTATCGCGCAGTTTAGCCAGCAGCGGATCGTCAAAATGCAGCCCCGCGGTCGGCGCAGCGACGGCACCCGGTTTTTCGCTGTACACGGTCTGGTACAGCTCGCGGTCGGCGTCTTCATCCGGACGGTCGATATACGGCGGCAACGGCATATGGCCGATGGCGTTGAGGATATCCAGCACGCTGCGTTCGTCGTTAAACTCAACTTCAAACAGCGCGTCATGGCGGGCGACCATCGTCGCCTTAATACTTTCGTCGTCGCCCAGCAGCAGCTCGGCACCCGGTTTCGGCGCTTTCGAGGCACGAATATGCGCCAGAATACGTTTGTCATCCAGCATACGCTCGACCAGCACTTCAATCTTACCGCCGCTGGCTTTACGACCAAACAGACGCGCAGGAATGACGCGGGTGTTGTTAAAGACCAGCAAGTCTCCAGGGTTGAGCTTATCGAGCAAATCGGTGAAAGTACCGTGCGTCAGCGCGCCCGTCGGCCCGTCCAAAGACAGCAAGCGGCAGCTACTGCGCTCAGCTTGCGGATAGTGGGCAATCAGGGATTCGGGTAGTTCAAAGGTGAAATCGGTAACGCGCATGACACTGACTCAGACTAAAATAAGAGGCGGGTAGTCTAGTGCCGGGGCGTTCTCCCTGCAACCTTTACCCCTCTGGATAAACGTTTAACTATGAATTTTCTTGCACATTTGCATCTCGCTCACCTTGCCGATAGCTCGCTTTCCGGCAATCTGCTGGCCGATTTTGTCCGGGGTAATCCGGAAACACACTACTCGCCTGATGTGGTAGCAGGCATCTTCATGCATCGTCGTATCGACGTGATGACCGATAACTTACCGCAGGTGCGTGAAGCCAAAGAGTGGTTTCGTAGCGAAACGCGCCGCGTCGCGCCGATTACGCTGGACGTTATGTGGGATCATTTTCTGTCGCGCCATTGGTCGGAAATCTCCCCTGACTTCCCGCTGACAGACTTTGTGCGCTATGCCCGTACCCAGGTAACCACTATTTTGCCGGAATCGCCGCCGCGCTTTATCAATCTGAACAACTATATATGGTCAGAGAAATGGCTTGAGCGCTACCGGGACATGGATTTTATCCAGAACGTCCTGAACGGCATGGCCAGCCGCCGTCCACGGCTCGATGCCCTACGCGACTCATGGTATGACCTCGATACGCATTACGATGCGTTAGAAGAACGATTCTGGCAGTTTTATCCGCAAATGATGGAACAGGCGCGGTGTAAAACCCTTTGATCGCAGCCCGCATTCCCCGCCGGATAAGCAGTAGCCGCCGTCCGGCAAAAGATTGATAGACAAAACCTGTCTCATTGATTGCCAGCGCCTCTTTGTCTTATTCCCGAACACTCTCTATACTGGCCCGCGTTGCGTTCCAAAAACCCCTTAACTTTGCAGGAGAATTATATGGTACTGGTAACTCGTCAGGCTCCGGATTTCACAGCAGCTGCGGTACTGGGTAGCGGTGAGATCGTTGAAAACTTCAACTTCAAACAGCATACCAACGGTAAAACCACCGTTCTGTTCTTCTGGCCGATGGACTTCACCTTCGTTTGCCCGTCTGAACTGATCGCATTCGACAAACGTTACGAAGAATTCCAGAAGCGCGGCGTTGAAGTTGTTGGCGTTTCCTTCGACTCTGAATTTGTCCACAACGCATGGCGTAACACCCCTGTCGACAAAGGCGGCATCGGTGCAGTGAAATACGCAATGGTTGCTGACATCAAACGCGAAATCCAGAAAGCCTACGGCATCGAGCACCCGGAAGCGGGCGTTGCGCTGCGCGGTTCTTTCCTGATCGACGCTAACGGCGTTGTTCGCCACCAGGTGGTTAACGATCTGCCGCTGGGTCGTAACATCGACGAAATGCTGCGCATGGTTGACGCGCTGCAGTTCCACGAAGAGCACGGCGACGTTTGCCCGGCACAGTGGGAAAAAGGTAAAGAAGGTATGAACGCGTCTCCGGACGGCGTGGCAAAATACCTGACCGAGAACGTTTCCAGCCTGTAATTGGCATGAATCGACAAAAGGCCCGCAAATGCGGGCCTTTTTTATTGTTAGCAGATCCGATAAGCGATTAAAACGCGAAGCAGGAGCAGCCAAGCGCGCCCCAGAAAGCCCGGTCATCTGACACCGGAATCCCCGATTTCCGCGCAATATCATGCTGGTGACCGTGTACGCCGCAGCTGCCGCAGCACTGGTGCATCTGCACCATTGCGCCAATTTTCGCCGCAGCAGGTGGTGCTGAGCGATAATGCCCTGGCACCTTCACCACTGGCGACCAGTCCGGCACAATCGGAATAGCAGGTGGTGCCAGCGGGGTGAAATGCCCTGCGGCGTAAACCACTTTGCCATCAACAACGGTCATCACCGACTCAATACCTTTGATCTCTTCTTCCGGCACGCTGAAGTAATCTTTAGACAGCACCACCAGGTCGGCCAGTTGATCTTTCTCGATGCGCCCTTTCTTATCCTGCTCACTGGAAAACCAGGCGCTCCCGGCCGTCCACAGTTCCAGGGCAACATCACGCGGCAGACGGTTGTTATCATCGTACATTGCCATCCCGCCAACGGTACGGCCCGAAACCAGCCAGTAGAGCGCGGTCCACGGGTTGTAGCTGGCCACGCGGGTGGCGTCAGTCCCCAGCCCAACCGGAACGTCAGCCGCCAGCATTTTCGCCACCGGCGGCGTATGTTTAACCGCGTCTTTGCCGTAGCGATCGACAAAATACTCTCCCTGGAACGCCATACGGTGCTGGACCGCAATCCCGCCGCCCAGTGCTTTTACACGCTCAATGTTCCGTTCAGTAATTGTTTCGGCGTGATCGAAGAACCAGTGCAGGCCATTGAACGGGATATCACGATTAACTTTCTCAAATACGTCCAACATTCGGCTGATAGATTCATCGTAGGTGGCGTGCAGGCGGAACGGCCAGCGATGCTCCACCAGGTGACGAACCACGCGCTCTAGCTCATCTTCCATCCCCTCCGGCAGATCCGGACGTGGCTGAAGGAAGTCTTCAAAATCCGCTGCAGAAAAGACCAGCATTTCCCCCGCCCCGTTGGCACGATAGAAGTCGGTTCCCTGCCCTGGCTTGAGCATATCGGTCCAGCGTTCAAAGTCTTCCAGTTCCTGCTTCGGACGCTGGGTAAACAGATTGTAGGCAATACGTACCGTCATCTGTTTGTTAGCGTGTAACTGCTCAATGATCTCGTAATCTTCCGGGTAGTTCTGGAAGCCGCCGCCCGCATCGATGGCGCTTGTCAGTCCCAGACGGTTCAGTTCACGCATAAACTGACGGGTCGAGTTAACCTGCATTTCCAGCGGCAGTTTTGGTCCTTTTGCCAGCGTAGAATAAAGGATCATGGCGTTCGGTTTAGCGATCAGCATTCCGGTCGGGTTGCCGTTGCTATCACGCACAATCTCACCGCCCGCCGGATCCGGCGTCGCTTTGGTATAGCCAACCGCTTTCAGCGCGGCGCGGTTGAGCAAAGCCCGGTCGTAGAGATGCAGAACAAAAACCGGAGTATCCGGAGCGGCTTCATTCAGTTCTTCGAGGGTTGGCATGCGACGTTCGGCAAACTGGAATTCACTCCAGCCGCCCACCACGCGTACCCATTGTGGCGACGGCGTTCTGTCAGCCTGGTCTTTGAGCATGCGTAGCGCGTCCGCCAGTGACGGCACGCCCTCCCAACGCAATTCCAGGTTGTAATTCAGTCCACCACGAATAAGGTGCAGGTGCGAATCGTTCAGGCCCGGGATCACCGTATGTCCTTGCAGATCGACAACCTGCGTCCCTTCGGCGGCAAAGCTCATTACCCGTTCGTGGCTACCGGTCGCCAGGATCTTTCCGTTGGCGATCGCCACCGCCTCGACCTGCTGACTTTGCCTGTCGAGAGTATGAATTTTTCCGTGAGTCAGAATCAGTGTGGCAGTTTGAGACATAACAATCTCCTGAGGTACCGGTCAGGCTTTTTTCAGCCATCCGGCAAACAGACGGGTTACGATGGGCATCCAGAACCAGACCACCAGCGCAACCACAAAGGCATCATTGATGAGATGCAGGAGTAACGAGCCCTTCATTGCAGGCAGCACAATGCCGGTCAACCACGGCACCAGATTGGTGCTGGGAAATATCACTAGCAGGGTTATCAGAAACTGTTTCCAGCGTTTGGGCTGGAGTACATGGGGCGCGGGCGGCGTAAACCAGAACGCTGCTTCGGTGCGAATTTCGGTTTTGTCACCTTCAGCCAGCAGTGGAGCAATCTCTTCGACCAACACGCGGCGCGTATCGGACTGGGTCCAGCTATACAGATGCTCAAGCGTGTCGAAGCGGATAATGATGTTCCACAGGTTGTTGCCATCTGCCGGGCGAATCACGTTCGCCCCGAGATGACCGGGAAATTCAGCCGCTACAGGCATGATTTTCCCCAGCCACTGCTCATACCGCTGCGCCTGCTCAGGTAGCAGAGTGTGAGTAATTACCAACGTCACATGTTTGTTCTGCGCCATGAAGGGTTCCTTGTTGACAGGAAACAGGCCGCTTAGGCCAGGAAAGCAATACACAAAATCATTCATGGTGCATCGAGGCGGCAAGGTTGTGGATCCCCGGGAGCTTACATAAGTAAGTGACCGGGGTACGCAAGCGAAGCCAACAAAGATGCAACATGAAGGATGACATGTATTTAAGCTTTACGTTCCGGCGCGCCATGCACCATGGTATAGGCATAATCCACGCCCATACCGTAGGCGCCGCTGTGCTCGCGTACCAGATCCATTACGGCGTCGTAGGTTTCTTTGCGGGACCAGTCGCGCTGGTACTCGAGAAGAACCTGTTGCCAGGTTACGGGTACGGCACCTGCCTGTACCATGCGGTCGATAGAACGCTCATGAGCATCTACGGACGTGCCGCCGGAGGTATCCGTTACCACATAAACTTCATAGCCTGCCTCCAGTGCCATCAGCGCCGGAAAAGTCAGACATACTTCGGTCCACAGCGCGGAGATAATCAGTTTTTTACGCCCGGTCGCTTCCACCGCTTTCACAAACGCCGCATCTTCCCAGGAGTTCATTGAGGTGCGTTCAATGGGTTTGACATCAGGATGAACCGCTAACAATTCCGGCCAGATATATCCGCTAAAACTTTTGGTTTCTACAGAAGTATAAATCACCGGAACATTGAATATTTTCCCGGCTTTCGCTAATGCCACGGTATTATTTTTTAAAGTCTGGCGATCAATATTCGCCACACCGAATGACATTTGCGGCTGATGATCAATAAAAATAAGCGTAGAGTTTTGAGGGTCAATCAGTTCCCGAATAGACATAGCACACCTTCTTAATCAATAAGTTAAAAGGCAACGGTCTGTATCTGCCGTCAGCAGCAGGATCCTGAATCAGAAAGCTTGTTGAGTATAGCGGGAAATTTCTAACGAGTTATTAAAGAAAACTTACCATCCTGTGAAACTATTAATTTTGTGTTGCGATATATCCTAAACAACATCAAAAAAATGCGCATGACTCATCTAATTTATTCACTGGCATTGTTTTTCTTCATTCGGTACAACAGAAGGGTTTAATTTTCAGGATATTTTCTGCTTATGCGCATTAATCTGGATGTTTTGCTTATTCTCGACGCACTCGACAAACAGGGTTCATTTGCCGCAGCGGCCGAGTCGCTGTTTAAAACCCCTGCCGCACTCAGCTATATGATTCAGAAGCTGGAAAGCGATTTGAATATCGAGCTGCTTGACCGTTCCGGGCACCGGGCAAAATTTACCGATACCGGACAGATGATGCTGGAAAAAGGGCGTTTGCTGCTGAATGCGGCAAAAGATCTCGAAAAGCAGGCGGTACAGCTGAGTTCAGGCTGGGAAAAAGAGCTGGCAATTGCGCTGGACGACTCCTTCCCTTTCACCGCGCTGTTGCCCATTATCGATGAATTTCATGCGCTGAATAAACAAACTCGCCTCAGTTTTACCCACCATACGCTGGCGGGCTCCTGGGAGGAGCTGACCCATAATGGAGCCGATATTATTCTGGGGGCAATTAATGAACCGCCAACGTCTGCAGCCTGGTCCTATAAAATGCTCGGCACGTTGGACAATGTGTTTGTCGTTGCGCCTGAGCATCCGCTGGCCGCAGCAGCAGACGGCCTGACCAACGAACAGTTATGCCTGCATCGGGCGATTGTTATCAGCGACAGCGCCCGCTTCTGCCATCCGTTACAAACCAATCTGATGGAGGAACAGGCGCAAATCCGCGTCGATGACTTCCACAGTAAGGTGATGCTACTACGAGCCGGTATGGGCTGCGGATTTCTCCCCCGCCATATTGCCAGCCCGTGGCTTACCACGGGCGAGCTGGTGGAAAAAACGGTTATCTCATTTCGCCAAAAAGACGTGGCTTACATGGCATGGCGCAATAACCGCGATGGGCTGGCACAGCGCTGGTGGCGGGAAACGCTGCTGGCAAGCCCGGAGATTGCGCGCTTATATCAATGACCTATCCATACCGAGGCGGAAATCGCCGGCAACGTCAGGATATCGTCGGCAAGCATGCCGTTGCCCTCTTTGTGCTGCCATTGACTCACGCTCAGTAATGGCGAGGCTGGCAGGACCACTTCACAAGCGTGGCCACGGTTAATCGCCACCAGTACGCGCTGTCGGTTTAGCACGCGAACAAACACCACCACGTTATCCTCGGCGTAAATCACCTGGCAACCACCGTGGCGCAGCGCCTGATTCTGGTAGCGTAATTTTGCCAACCGCTGATACAACGCCAGCAGAGTAGCGTCCTGTTTTTCAGGCTGCCACGGGAACGGTTTGCGACAAAACGGATCGTTGTTCCCGTCCAGCCCCACTTCGTCACCGTAGTAAATACAGGGCACGCCAGGCCAGGTAAACAGCCATACCACCGCTAGCGGTAACCGTGCGACGTCTTTACCGAGCAGAGATTTAAAGCGGGCGGTATCGTGGCTGTCGAGCTGATTAAACATCCGCAGCTGTTGCTGATGCGACAACCCCGCGCGGTAGTTATCCATCCATGCCATACAGGTCTGGGCATCAATGGATTGCGGGTCGTATGAGATATCGGTATTGGCGAGAAATCCCCAGAGGGGGAAAGTAAAGCCGCGATAGTTCATGGCGGCATCTTCTGCATCAGCCTGCAACCACTGGCGCGCATCGCCAAAATGCTCACCCACCACATACGCCTCTGGCTGGGTTTCTTTTGCCGCCTGCGTAATTCCGGCCACATGTTGTAGGTTGTTACGTGCGCCTCCGGCCTCTCCCAGCATGTGCACCACATCAAGACGCCAGCCGTCCATACTCCACGGCGCTTTCAGCCAGTGGCGGACGATACTGTCTTCACCACGATAAATTTCATTCACCAGGCTTTCCGAGGAAAAGTCCAGCTTAGGTAAGCTGGAATATCCCAGCCAGTCGAGCGCAACGCCGTCGGCTGAGAAATGATACCAGTCGCGCCAGGGGGATTCTGGATTATGGCACGCCCCGTCTGTCCCCCGATTATGTCGGTCAAACCAGGCGTGCGAATCGCCGCTATGGTTAAAGACGCCGTCGAGAATCAGACGCATGCCCTGCCGTTGGGTGTTGTGCCGCAGACGCAGTAGCGCCCTGTCGCCGCCAAGTTGCGGATCAACATGACGGTAATCTTCGGTATCGTATTTATGCACGCTCGGGGCGGTAAATACAGGATTCAGGTACAGCGCCGTGACCCCTAACGTTTTCAGGTACGGTAGCTTTTCGCTGATGCCGTCCAAATCGCCGCCATAAAACGTGGAGCCACCGGCCTGAGCCGTAAGCGGTTCGTCCCATTCGCGCCGCACGATGTCGTGTCCGGCGGCGTGGTGGTAATAGACGTTATCCTGGCCCGCTTCACGCGACTGGCTGCGGGCAAAACGGTCCGGGAAAATTTGATAGAAAATCTGATCGGCAACCCACTGCGGACCGTTATCCGGCACATCAACCGCAAACTGCTCCAGACGCGCAGGCGGAAAACGGCTGAATCCCTGTGGGGTGAACCACAGCTGACGATCGAGCCAAAGTAATTTAAAGCTATAGCGTCGACGAGGCTGCCCGCTGGAGAGATCGATCGCCGCTCGCCACGCGGTCACACCCGGCTGCGGCTGGCTGCGCTGCTTGTGCATAGCCAGCGAAATCTCTTCGTTATCGTTTTCTGCGCGTAGCGTCACCCGCTGGGGTGGATTTTCCCCCACCAGCCATAATGTAATCGTCAGTTGATCTTTGTTTTGCTTAACAAATGGGGCAACCGGAAGGTGCCAGGCGTTCAACATCACGTATCCCCTTTGATGATAATGACGTCACCTTGCCATAGCGAAGTGCAGGATCACTCATCATCTTAACGTTTATTGGGGGAGGAGTTCGGGGGAGGAGAAACTTGCCGGGTAACGCAAAGCTACCCGGCAAAAATATTACTGTGCTTCAGCCAGTTGGCGCTCGCGACGGCGCTTGAATCCCCATCCGACCAGCAGCAGGACAATCCACGCAAAGCCGACGTACAGCGAAATGCGGGTATCCGGATGATAGCCGATGAGCGCGATGATAAAGACCAGGAAAATCAGGCCAACAACGGTCGTCGTTACCCCACCCGGAACTTTAAATTTCAGCGCTTTGACCTCATCCGGCGGCAGACGACGACGGAAAGCAATCTGCGACAACAGGATCATAATCCACACCCATACCGTGGCGAAGGTCGCCAAAGAGGCGATCACCAGGAAGACGTTTTCCGGCATGATGTAGTTAAGATACACCGCAAACAGCAGCGCGATAGTCATCACCATTACCGTCACCCACGGCACGCCACGACGCGACGTCTTGGCGAACATTTTCGGGGCACTGCCCTGCTCCGCCATGCCGTGTAGCATACGCCCCACACCGAAGACGTCAGAGTTAATAGCCGACAGCGACGCAGTCAGAACCACAAAGTTGAGGATCCCGGCAGCAAAAGTAATGCCCATATGCTGGAACGTCATAACGAACGGGCTACCGTCGGTACCCACCTGGTTCCACGGGTAGATAGACATAATGACGAACAGCGTCCCCACATAAAACACCAGGATACGCATTGGTACGGAGTTGATGGCGCGCGGAATAGATTTTTCCGGGTCTTTGGCTTCGCCTGCGGTAATCCCGATAATCTCAATCCCGCCATAGGCAAACATCACCATTTGCAGCGACATCACCATGCCGAGCCAGCCGTTGCTGAAGAAGCCACCGTTGCTCCATAAGTTATGGATACCGGTTGGTTGCCCGCCGTTGCCAATCCCCCAAATGATGATACCGAAACCGGCGACAATCATGATGATAATGGTGGCGACTTTGAAGAACGAGAACCAGAACTCCAGCTCACCAAACACCTTCACGCTCATCAGGTTGATGGCGCAGATAATCAGCACCACGCTGAGTACCCAAATCCAGTGCGGTACCGCCGGGAACCAGACGCCCATGTATATGCCGAAGGCTGTCACGTCGGCAATGGCGACAATCAGGATTTCAAAACAGTAGGTCCAGCCGGTAATGTAGCCTGCCAGCGGTCCGAGGTTTTCCTGCGCGTAGCGCGAGAAGGAGCTGGCTGCCGGGTTATGAACAGACATTTCGCCCAGCGCACGCATAATAATGTACGCCGCGACACCGCCGATAATATAGGCCAGCAATACGCTTGGCCCCGCCATTTTGATAGCGTCGGCCGAGCCGTAAAACAGCCCGGTACCAATTGCTGAACCTAATGCCATAAAGCGGATGTGCCGGGTGCTCAGCCCACGCTTTAGCTTGTTATTACTTTCCATCGATTCCTAACCTGTTAACACAATAAAAAAACCACGGGGCCATGTTAATAGCCCCGTGGTTAAAACTTATTGTCAGTGATATTAGTGTGCGCTGGAGGTCACTTGTCGACCCGCGGCGCGATCCCAGATAACTGCCAGGACCACCATCACGACTGTTGGCATCAACCACGCCAGCCCCTGCTCCGCCAGCGGTAAACGCTGGGTCCAGGCCGGTAACACGTCGCCAATTGCAGAAGCTTTAATGCCATCAAGGATACCAAAAATCAGGCTGATAAACATCGCAGGAGCAATGACGCGGGAAGAATTATGCCACCATGAGCGGGTAAAGCTTAATACAACCAGTGCGATACATGGCGGATAGATAGCCGTCAGCACCGGAATAGAGATCTGAATCAGATGGCTCAGACCCAGGTTAGAAACCACCATCGAGAAGCCGCCGAGGATAAATACCAGCGTGCGATAAGACAGTGGAACGTACTGGGCAAAGAACTCTGCGCACGCACAGGTCAGGCCAACCGCGGTGACCAGACAGGCGATGAAAATCAGCGCCGCCAGCAGGAAGCTTCCTGCACCGCCAAAGGTGTGCTGAACATACGCATGCAGAATCGCCGCGCCGTTAGCAGACTGATCGACCAGAATCGCGCTGTCTGAACCCAGACGGAACAGCGCGAGATACAGCAGCGTTAAGCCCACACCCGCCATTAAACCCGCCCAAACGGTATAACGGGTCAGCAGACGCGCTTCAGTAACACCACGCGAGCGAGCGGCGTTAACGATAACAATACCAAACACCATCGCGCCCAGCGTATCCATGGTCAGATACCCGTTCACGAAGCCATTAGAAAACGCCGCAGTTTGATAGGCTTCCATCGCATTACTGATCGGGCCTGCTGGCCAGACGATTGCAGCGACAGACAGGACCACCAGCGCCAGAATTTTCAGCGGTGCCAGGAAATTACCCACCGTATCCAGCAGTTTGCCCGGATAAAGCGAAACCAGAATGACAATCGCGAAATAGATAACGCTATAGATAAACAGCGGCAGCGCAGAGTCACCAGTCAGCGGTGCAATCCCGACTTCGAAAGAGACCGTCGCGGTACGCGGGGTAGCGAATAACGGCCCAACGGCCAGATAGCAAACGGTCGCCAGCAGCAGACCGGCAACTTTACCGATAGGCGTGCTCAGTCGGTCCACACCACCGCCGACTTTCGCCAGCGCGACAACGGTAAGAACCGGCAGGCCAACGGCCGTAATCAAAAAGCCAAAAGCCGCAGTCCAGACGTGTTCACCTGCCTGCAAACCAACCATTGGGGGGAAGATGATGTTACCTGCACCAACGAACAGTGCAAATGTCATAAATCCCAAAGCGATAATATCGCGCGATTTTAACTGATGGGTCATAAAGTCTTACTGCCTGTGGATGTGGTGTTGAAAATAGTAAATTTTTGCCTTTCCCTGGGGGACAATACAGCGGCATTTTTGCTCAATTCCAGCGGGAAACACTCCCGACCTGGCGCGGCGAAGAATAGTTTTTCGATTTACCGCGTAAATGCAGTCGGTATGACAGCACCTGGAGCGCAATTTAAACGCTTATAACGTTTTAAAGCAAGGTGGGATCCAAAAACCAGAACAATATAGCGATATGAAAAATAGGGTTAGCACAAAACACCATTTCATGGAAAAAGGTATGGGTAATAATTCGAACAAAAAACAATCAAACGTCGTAAAATTCAGGAGGCATCTATTGACCACATAAAAAAAACCAGCTTGCGCTGGCTTTTGGAAAGATTATCTTACGAATACGTCTTAGCCGTTACTTTTGGCAATGAAACGTTCCGGGATCATGAAACTAAATCGCGTCTCTTTGCCTGGTTCGCTTTCGATGTTCAAACGGCTGTCGTGGTGATGCAGCGCATGTTTCACGATAGCCAGCCCCAGCCCGCTACCACCCGTTTGTCGCGATCTCGCCTTATCCACACGATAAAAACGTTCAGTCAAACGTGGAATATGCTCGGGGGCAATGCCCGGACCGTTGTCTTCCACGCAAAACTCCGCCCCCGACGCCACATGCTGCCAGCGTACGGTAATGTGCGTTCCCGCTGGTGTGTGGTTAACCGCGTTGTACACGAGATTCGAGATAGCGCTACGCAACTGCTCCTCGTTGCCTCGCACGTTCAGGCTGTTATCGACATCAAAGGTAAAGGTATGTTTATGCTGGCTCAGGGTTTGCGCTTCGTGCTCGATCACGCGCAGCATCATGGGCACATCGACTTTCTCATTCAGCTGCAACGTCGGCGCAGCTTCAATTTTTGACAGCGTCAGCAACTGCTTCACCAGGCCTTCCATACGGTACGTTTGCTCACGCATGGTATGCAGTGCTTTTTCGCGCGTTGTCCCTTCCAGCGGGTGCTCCTGCATCATTTCCAGGTAGCCTTGCAGCACCGTCAGCGGTGTGCGCAACTCATGGCTGGCGTTGGCGAAAAAGTTACGCCGTGAACCTTCCAGTTGGTGCATCTGGGTAACGTCGCGCGCCACCATCAACAATTGCTTATCGGTATAGGGCATCACGCGAATTTCCAGATGCCGTCCGGTATTGAGCACCAGATTGATTGGCCGGCTAAAATCGCGCGTTTTCAGATATTGTGTGAATTCCGGGTAGCGCAGCAGGTTAAGAATATTTTGCCCGCTATCGTCCGGCCAACGCAGTCCCAGAACCTGCTGAGCCAGTCCGTTACACCAGAAGATACCGCCTTCTTCGGTGGTCAACACCACCGCGTCGGGTAGGGATTCCGCCCCGCTGCGAAAACGTTTAATCAGGTTACCCAGTTCTCGACGGCGCTTTTTGTTGCGAAGCTGCATTTGATGCAGCCCATATAACAACGGCTCCCAACTGCCTCGCCCCGGCGGCGGCGTCATACTTCTGTCGACCCATAACCACCAGGATAAACGTAATAAATTCCAGAAATGCCAGATAAGCAGGCCCGTTACCGACGCCAGTAAAAACCAGGGCAGGTAACCGAAAAAAGCGCTAAGGATAAATGCCGGTATGCAGCACAGGATCAGCTCCAGTACCAACCTTTTCCATGACAATCGTTCTAGCAAACGTCTTACTCCATAAACGGCCTAATCCATCAGGCCCTGATTCTTGTCAGTCAAAAGCGGGTCGAAAAACGATATCCCGTCCCGCGAACTGTTTGCACCATACGATCGTGTCCGCTGTGCTCCAGCGCTTTACGCAAGCGGCGGATATGCACATCCACTGTCCGGTCTTCTACGTAGACATTGGTTCCCCAGACATGATTGAGGAGTTGTTCACGACTGTATACGCGTTCGGGGTGAGTCATAAAGAAGTGCAACAGTTTGAATTCGGTCGGCCCCATATCCAGCGGTTCTTCGCCGGTCATTACGCGATGCGAAGTGGGATCAAGACTCAGCCCCTGCATCTCAATAACCTCTTCCACCGCCATGGGGGAAATTCGACGCAGCACAGCTTTAATACGCGCCACCAGCTCCTTGGGAGAAAACGGCTTGGTAATATAGTCATCCGCACCGGTTTCCAGACCCCGGACGCGATCTTCCTCTTCTCCCCTCGCCGTCAGCATCATCACGGGGATCTCCCTCGTCATGGCTTCGCGCTTGAGATGCTTAATAAACTGTAGACCCGAGCCGCCGGGAAGCATCCAGTCAAGCAGGACGAGATCCGGCCAGGGTTCATTGAGTTGGTTCACAGCACTGTCATAGTCTTCGGCTTCTACGGGTTGAAAACCGTTTTGCTCGAGCACGAAGCAGACCATTTCACGAATTGGAGCTTCATCTTCTACGACCAGAATACGTCTCGCCATGATTTGCCCTGTTTATAATTAAATCGTTTGCCATCAATACGGTGCCATTATGCGTCAGTTTTATGACAGATTTATGAAAAGATAGTCCAGGTTTAACGCAGCCAGACGAATTATGACAGCCCGGAGACAAGATATTACCGTCTCTGAAAGGTTATAATCCCCGCCACTGTTTTATCGTCATGGAACTCTTATGCGCATCCTTCACACGTCTGACTGGCATCTGGGCCAAAATTTCTACAGCAAGAGCCGCGCCGCTGAACATCAGGCCTTTCTCGACTGGCTGCTGGAAACGGCACAATCCCAGCAGGTGGATGCCATTATTGTGGCGGGCGATATTTTCGATACCGGCTCACCGCCAAGCTACGCCCGTGAGCTGTATAACCGTTTTGTCGTCAATCTGCAGCAAACTGGCTGTCATCTGGTCGTGCTGGCAGGCAACCACGACTCCGTCGCCACGCTCAATGAGTCCCGCGATATTCTGGCGTTTCTCAACACCACGGTCGTTGCCAGCGCCGGCCATGCGCCGCAGGTGTTGCCGCAACGTGATGGCACGCCGGGAGCGATCCTGTGTCCGGTTCCTTTCTTACGACCACGTGACATCATTACCAGCCAGGCCGGGCTAACCGGACAAGAAAAACAGCAGCATCTGCTGGGGGCGATCACCGACTATTACCAGCAGCAGTATCAGGACGCCTGCACGCTGCGTGGCGATCGAAACCTGCCCATCATTGCGACCGGCCATTTGACCACCGTTGGCGCCAGTAAAAGTGACGCCGTACGTGACATTTATATCGGTACGTTGGACGCCTTTCCGGCGCAAAACTTTCCACCCGCGGACTACATCGCACTGGGGCATATTCACCGGGCGCAGGTTATCGGCGGGACGGACCATATTCGCTACTGCGGTTCACCGATTGCCCTTAGTTTTGACGAGTGCGGCAAAAACAAATGTGTACATCTGGTGAGCTTTGAAGCGGGGAAACTCAGCGCCGTTGAAAATCTCACCGTACCGGTCACCCAGCCGCTTGCGGTACTGAAAGGCGATTTAGCCGCCATTACCACCCAGCTTGAACAGTGGCGTAACGTGCCACAAGAGCCGCCGATATGGCTGGATATTGAAATCACCACCGACGACTATCTGCATGACATGCAACGTAAGATCCAGGCCTTAACCGAAGATTTACCGGTCGAGGTGTTATTGGTGCGCCGCAGTCGGGAACAACGTGAACGTATTATGGCCAATGAACGACGCGAAACGTTAAGCGAGCTAAGCGTAACGGAAGTTTTTGACCGCCGCCTGGCGCTGGAAGAGCTCGAGGAGCCTCAGCGTGAGCGGTTGAATCAGCTGTTTAGCGCAACCTTACACACGCTTGCCGGGGAGAGTGAAGCATGAAAATTCTCAGCCTGCGCCTGAAGAACCTCAACTCCCTGAAGGGAGAATGGAAAGTCGATTTCACGGCAGAACCTTTTGCCAGTAACGGGTTATTCGCCATCACCGGGCCAACGGGCGCGGGGAAAACCACCCTGCTGGACGCGATTTGCCTCGCCCTGTACCACGAAACGCCGCGCCTGAATACAGTGTCACAGTCGCAAAACGACCTGATGACCCGCGACACCGCGGAGTGTCTGGCCGAAGTTGAGTTTGAGGTGCGCGGCGAAGCCTACCGCGCATTCTGGAGCCAGAACCGGGCGCGCAATCAGCCCGAGGGCAACCTGCAGGTCCCGCGCGTAGAGCTAGCCCGCTGCGCTGACGGTAAAATCCTCGCCGATAAAGTCAAAGACAAGCTGGAGATGACAGCCGAGCTTACCGGGCTGGATTACGGGCGTTTTACCCGTTCGATGCTACTGTCTCAGGGCCAGTTTGCCGCCTTTCTTAATGCCAAACCGAAAGAGCGCGCCGAGCTTCTGGAAGAGTTAACTGGTACTGAGATCTACGGCCAAATCTCCGCCATGGTGTTTGAAAAGCACAAGTCAGCGCGTACGGAGCTGGAAAAACTGCAGGCCCAGGCCAGCGGCGTGGCGCTGTTAGCACCAGAGCAGGTGCAGTCCCTGACGGAAAGTTTGCAGGTACTTACTGACGAAGAAAAACAATACCTTACCAGCCAACAAACTCAGCAACAGCACCTCAACTGGCTTATTCGGCAAAATGAGCTTCAGACGGACATAAACCGCCATCAGCAGGCATTACAGGCAGCACTTCAGGCGCAAGAAGACGCGCAGCCGCAGCTGGCAGCGCTGAGCCTGGCGCAGCCGGCCAGAGCATTGCGCCCTCACTGGGAGCGAATCCAGGAACAAACGGCTACTATCGAGCGTACGCGCCAGAAGATTCAGGAAGTGAATACTCGCTTACAAAGCAGCTTAGCGCTGCGCGGGTGTATCCGTCAGCAAGCGCACACGCAATCGACCGCGATACTCGCCGAACAACAGACGTTAACCGACTGGCTGAACGAACATGACCGCTTCCGCTTATGGAGTAGCGAACTGGCAGGATGGAAAGCGCTGCTGGCGCAACAGTCCGACGCCAGCGCCCAGCTACGCCAGTGGCAACAGCTGCGGGAGAACGACACACGTAAGCTCGATGCACTGGCGCTTCCCACGTTGACCCTTTCGCCGCAGGAAGTGACAGAAGCGCTGGCTCAACATGTGCAGCTTCGTCCACTACGCCAGCGCCTCAGTAATCTGCACGGGCAAATCGTCCCGAAGCAAAAGCAGCTGGCACAGCTACGCGCTTCACTGCTGCAGCGCCAGCAAGAGCTGACCCAGCGCAACGCGGTACTTGCCGAGAAACGTCAGCGCTATAAAGATAAAAATCAGCAACTTGCCGATGTGAGACTCATTTGCGAGCAGGAAGCCCGCATCAAAGATCTGGAAAGCCATCGGGCATTACTGGAATCCGGCAAACCTTGTCCGCTTTGTGGCTCTACTACACATCCGGCTATCGAGCGTTACCAGACGCTTGAGCTGAGCGTAAATCAGGCACGACGTGAAGTGCTGGAAAAAGAGGTCAAAACGCTGGCCGATGAGGGTTCAACCCTGCGCGGGCAGCTTGAGGCGATAACGCAGCAACTTCAGCGCGATGAACATGAAGCACAGAGGCTTTCTCAGGAGGAGCAAGCACTTACTCAAGAGTGGTTGACCGTTACCGCCAGCCTCAACGTATCGCTACAACCGCAGGATGACATTGCCCCGTGGCTGGCCGCTCAGGAAGAGTACGAACAACAGCTTCACCAGTTAAGCTTGCGTCATACCCTGCAGGCGCAAATCGCCGCGCATACCGAACAGATTACTCAACTCCAACAGCATATTGACCAGCGCCAGGCAACGTTAACCTCAGAGCTGGACCGTCATGGTCTGGCCCTTCCGCCCGAGGATGAAGTCTCCTCATGGCTAAGAGAACGGGCGAACGAAGCGCAAATGTGGCAACAGCGCCAGAATGAACTGACTGAGCTACAGGCCCGGATTGCCCAGCTTGCGCCGCTGCTGGAAACGCTGCCAGAATCTGAGGCGCTTTCTGAAATCATTGAGGATCTGTCGCTGGAAAACTGGCGGCAGGTGCACGACGATTGCCTCTCTTTACAGGGACAGTGGCAAACCTTGCAGCAGCAGGAAGCACAGGACGTTCAGCGCGCCGCAGACATTCAGGCGCAGTTTGATGCCGCATTGCAGGCCAGCATCTTTGACAACCGTGACGCCTTTATTGCCGCCCTGCTGGATGAAGAGACCTTCAACCGTCTTGAGCTGTTGAAACAATCGCTGGAAAACCAGCAACAACAGGCACAAACGCTGCTTAATCAGGCCCAGCAGGCGCTGGTGACTCATCAACAGCAGCAACCAGCCGGGGTGGATCTCACTCTCACGGCACAACATCTTCGCGACACGCTGGCGCAGCTCACCCAACTGCTGCGGGATAACACCACTCGTCAGGGAGAAATTCGCCAGCAGCTCAGGCAGGATACTGAAAACCGCCAGCAGCAGCAGGCGCTGATGCAGGAGATTGAAAAAGTCGCGCAGCAGGTCGAAGACTGGGGCTATCTGAATGCGCTGATCGGCTCGAAAGAGGGAGATAAGTTCCGCAAATTTGCCCAGGGACTGACGCTGGATAACCTGGTCTGGCTTGCCAACAACCAGTTAACCCGTCTGCACGGTCGCTATTTGTTGCAGCGCAAGGCTAGCGAAGCGCTGGAGCTGGAAGTGGTCGATACCTGGCAAGCCGATGCGGTGCGTGACACGCGTACGCTCTCCGGAGGTGAGAGCTTCCTGGTGAGTCTGGCGCTGGCGCTGGCATTGTCCGATCTGGTCAGCCACAAAACGCGAATTGACTCCCTGTTCCTCGACGAAGGCTTCGGCACGCTGGACAGCGAAACGCTGGATACCGCTCTGGACGCACTGGATGCACTCAACGCTACCGGTAAAACCATTGGCGTGATCAGCCACGTCGAAGCAATGAAAGAACGCATTCCGGTGCAAATCAAAGTGAAAAAAATCAACGGGCTGGGTTACAGCAAACTCGACAACACTTTCAGAGTGGAATGACGCTGATTTTTCGACGTATTGATATTGCCGACAAGATCGGCAATATCATTCCCTGCATATTATTCTTACGCTTAAAAAATAACCGCTAGCGGTAAATCATATCAAAGGTCGCCGTGGCGTTGATTTCGCCGGCCCGCAAGTTCTCATTTAAACGTATGACGTGAGCTTTAAACGGCAGAGCGACGCTCCCTTCTGCACCATTTTTTATCGTGGACAGGAGCTCGCCAAAATTCACTAACCGATCGTTATATAAAATTTGCACACCGACACCTTGCGCAGACGTCGGAGAATCAAGATCATTTAATGTCAGAATAGTGCTATCGCCTGCTGCCGTTGTACCAGAAAATAATACATTGACATTGGTATCCTGATCGCACGTCAAATCAATTTTAAAATCAACCGCATCACCAGTATCACCCGGGTTATTCAGACTGACAGTTTTAAAGTAACGACCCAAATTAACAGAAATATTCTTACTATTAAGCACACAACTGGCACTGTTAACTACCACATCTGCATCGGTAAAGTTAATATGAAGTTGAGCGGCGGATTCATATATTCGGGAAGCACTAAATCGTGATAATTGCAAGGGAGTATCTGTAATAGGTTGCCCGGTTGAGATTAATCGCACCTCAAACATTGCCGATACATTTGTGTATTCACAGCCATTGCATGTTTTTGAACCTTCAGCCTTCGCCGGAGAATAAAAAATACGGGCATCACTTGGTGAGTAGCTTTTGCCACTATCAACAGACAACCACCAAATTTTAATCCCAATACCTGGGTTATTCGTCTGATAAACATATTCTTCAACACCATTTACCAGCGTCAATGATGAGTCATCATATCCACGATAGATTGGGTGCACCCCATTACAAAATATATCCGATTGATTTGGAGCACTAAGATAACCGCTATCCCATAGGACAGTTCCTGCAGGGACATCGCGCTGAGCGTTAATAGTCGGAACGGTGACCGTATAGGTTGCAGCTGTCGTATCATTTTTATAATAACATGAAGCATAACTTACCACTGACCAGTTTAGTACAAAAAATACAATCACATACCTAATGAAGGATATCATTATCACTTTCACCTTTATTTACACTCTGCCGCTAATATAGCAACGGTTTTGTTGGTAAGTTCATCGGCAGGAATAGCAATCTGCGCGGTACACTGCTGTATTGCTTTCTCACCCCACTTCACCATAACGCGATCGCCTGCCGATACACCGGTTAAATAAACCTGTCCATTATCACCCACGATACTGGCATAATTTTTTTCGTTTTCCCCTGCCAATGCCGCAAGCGCGCCGAAAGGAACGTTATTTCCATTATGTTGTAGCGTTAACAAAACACGTATACCGGTGCGTGCAGAAAATGTTGCCAGTGTGACCGCACCACGCGAAGGAATCACCTGTTTGACGGGCTCCTCAATATCAACCTGCGAGTTACTTGCCGTATTCAATATAATGTTATTCGTTCGATAGGGTGAGGCATATGGAATAACAGCGTAGCCATAGGAATCAGTATATACGCCGGTACTGTTTTCTACTTTAATATCAGGCCCATCGTCGGCATCGACTAAGGTCACCGTTTCAGGTAGCGACTGTGCTAAAGTAAACCCGCCAGCATGGCCGATAATCCCACCTTGTAACTTATAATTCACTTGCCTGCTGTTGTTGTCATAATTGTACCCACCAGAAACAGAGCCAAATGAGCCTTGCCAGGTGGCATTCATACTTCCATTCTCCCCCATTCCATTATTCCCCCAGGACTGCTGGAGATTATAATTGAGGTTATCATCCTGCAATGCAGTACCACTGATCCCAATCAGATGTTGCTGACTACGATGACGGTTATCTGTATAAGTATAATTCGCCCAGGCACTGGGTAACCATTTATCTAAGGGAATACTGACAGTAAATGAAACCTGCTCATCTCGATGTGAGGTTGGCGTTTGCGTCAACGAATAGTTGAGCATAAATCGGATCCGTTCCCAGTTCTGGTTATAACCGACAGATACCGTGCGCTCATATCCCGCCAGTCCCCAGTAATCTTGCTGATAACCGGAGATATAGAAAGAACCTAGCTCATTCAGGCTCTGGCTGATATTTACCTGAAAGCGGCTACGACGGTTATTGGTATTGCGATAAGCATAAAAACTGTCGTCATCAATATCGTTAGTTCGGTTATTTAACGTTTCCGTAAACGTATAAAAATTACGGGTAGAGTAACGATAACTCGCAAGCGTAAGATTGGTGTTGGTCGTATCGATATTCTTCGCATACTGGGCACGATAAGACATCCCCTGCCAGACGTTATCAGCCACTTCGCTTCTGGCCGTTGTGGCATCAAACGAAAACGCGCCAAAATCATGAAGATCAATACCAAAACCTAATGCCGCGGAACGATAAAAATCACTGCCCAACACGCCGCTATACACGGTAAAACCATAAGGCAACCCATAGATAAGTTGCGCTTCGACCAGATTAGGATCCTCTGATGTATCATTATTTTGGTAATGCCCGGCGGCAACGCTATATTGCAATGCCCCCTGTCGCTGCATGATAGGTAAAGAAGACGACGTCTGAACGAAGCTACGCTCACTCCCATCAGCCTCCGTGATTGTTATATCGAAATCACTGCCGGAAGATACCTGCGGTACATCCGTAATTTCAAACGCCCCTGCGCTGACATAGGTTTGATAGAGAGTGTAGCCATTTTGCTTAATGGTCACCTTAGCATCGCTTTTCGCAATCCCCCGGATCACCGGCGCAAACCCTTGTTGGCTATAGGGCAGCATAGCGGTATCTGTTTGCAGACGAATACCACGAATCGGAAGGCTGTCAAAAATATCTCCCGCAGTAGAGCTATCACCGAGCGTTAGTTGGCTACGCAGGCGCTTTATATCCCGCTGAATATACGTCGAAATGTTTTCCCAACCATCTCCGCTTTGGTAATTTCCATTGTTTCGTATGCGCCACGGCCCTACATTCAGTCCACTGTTTAAACTCAGGTAATTTTGTGTCGACGAGCCCTGAGAGCTGTAGTGTGTTTTAGAGCCGCTATAGTAATAACCCAACAGTGCAGCAGGTATCCCATCATCCCAATTATCAGGGTCGATATACCCCTGCACTTCCTGATTAACAGCAACTTGCGGAACACGAATATCCAGCCGTTGTTGCTGAGTGGAGAAAGTCCAGGAAGCCTCTTCAATGTAACGTCCGATATCATCAACCGTGGCGTCATCAGACATCGTTTTCATCAATGGCATTTTGCTGACATTGACGCCATAGGCGGCCAGTTCTGATTTTTTTAACACGGGAATGAGTGCGGTATGGGCTTCATTAAGCACATACGTCACATTCTTTTTTTCAACAAAATGATTATTAAAATAAACAGAACTGAGGTAGACGCCTGGTGCAAGTGCATTATCGTCTAAAAAAGTACGGATCGCCTCTGCGCTGTCTATTGGGGAATCAAAACGTAGCGCATCAATATTAAACTCATCATCAGCAACTTGTGATTCAGCGATACAAAACGGACTACACAACATCAACGCGGTGGCAATAGCTGATAATTTCAATGAGAGAATTTCATGATTATTATTGATAGGCCGCATATTGTGGATATCCTTATCCGCCAAATTTAAAGTGACTTTTCCTGTTCGGAAGTGGCATTGCCGTAGTCGTCGATTGCACTCCATCGAACAGACTTAGCGTTCCCACCAGGAAGGGAATAGATCATTTTTGAATAGGGTGAAATCATCATAGACACAGCAGAAAGCGTATCTTTCGGCGGCTTTACCTCTTTGCCGTCAACGGTCATATTATGCAAAGAAATATAGTATGCCGTCGGGTTATCCACAGCCAAACGTCCACCTGAAACAGAAAATATCAGACTTTTGTATGCTTCTTGCGCGTCGTTTTTATTTAATCCTTTTGGTCGCCATATCAGCTTAATACGGCTGCGGGTAGCCAATTGTAGCTTACTTTGTTGTACTAACACTTTAGGCGTCGCTTCGATAGACTTGATATTAGCCCAAAAAATTTGTTCACGATCTTTTTTCAGGATGTCATTTTTATCGACTGAGATAAAATGTAGGATATTCGTCTGTCCGCCAATAAGTTTAAATAACGGAGGCGTAATAATAAGAGGAGGCTTACTTTTATCATTCTTATCGAAGTTATCAACCCATGCCTGAACAAGCTGATTTCCATTACCCGTATTTTTTACCGTTGCCTGAACTTCATCCACATCTCCAGGATAAATAATACGCGTATTACTAATTTGCACCCCCGCCGAAGCAGTGTTTTGAAAAAGAATGAATATTGCTGAAAACAGCAAACCAGAAATGTTGAGATTCATCATTCATCCCTTATGGCTAAATCTCGAAAAGAATTACAGGACATACCCTGATTATCCTATGGCATATCCTGTCTGAACTTACGTCACACCCACTCTACGTCCCTTATGGATAGTAAATGGTATAGGTTGTGGTTGCGGCAAACTCGCCGCCTTTGATACTCGCCGGATCAACGGTTGCCACAACTTTTGATGTGAAGTTAAACGTCAGGTCATTTTCTTCGCTTGCCCCGGTCGTTTGAGCAAAAGCAGAGTTCGCTTCGTCGTTAAAAACGACTTTATCATTGCTGGCATCAGCGCCATAAACCACAATACCAACACCGGTATCAACGCCGCCAGTAAGCGCTTTCAGCTGCGTATTTTCCGTTGCGGTATCACCTGCAAAGGTCAGGTTTACCACAGTATTTGCCGGGCACTTAGTCAGTTTAATTGCAAATGGCTGAACCTGAGACGCTTCTTCGCCAATACCAGCAAAGGCGTTCGTCCCCAGCGGGGTAAAGGGTACCTGAACATCTTCGCTGTCTGTATCAACCTGGCAAGGTGGGTTAATAATAGTACCGGTAAAAGTGACGGTGCCCTGGTCATCAGTTAAGTCTGCCGCATGCGCAACATTGATAGCCGCAACAAGCAACAAAGAGGCAGAAAGGAGTACTTTCTTTTTCATGTGAAATTTCCCTATAATAAATTTTATTATCTTTCGAATGCTGCCTCTGAAATTTCCGCCAAAGACTTTTGCATATAAAAATCCCAAACAGTCCTCAGAAGAGGTCCGAAAGATAGAATCTTATGCGTTCTAACCCAATGGATATTGTGGTCGACATATATAATATAATATGATTTTTATTTCATCAACAGCACAAAGACAAAAAATAATATCATTACAAAACAGCAATTTATAATAAGTTAACCGATAAAACAAAAACAATATTTAAATAATTTATAGCTATGCGATTTATATATAAAAAATAAATCACTATCGATTCATATACGCTGTGAATACAATAACCCATTCCCAACCAGAAATCGCCCATCAATAAATTATTATTTTAGTGTATTTTATATATTGAAAAGACTACAATTCAGAGTCCGTATGTTATCGGCACCTAACATGCAAATAATTGCTTTCAAGAATAATTGCAATCGTTCGTTCAGACTTCACAAATATGATAGCATTAGCCCTACTTAGCTGTTGTTGCTGTGTATGACAGGTGGTATGAAAAAAGTCATTTTCTCTTTAGCCTTGGGGACGTTTGGGCTGGGCATGGCCGAATTTGGCATCATGGGTGTACTCACCGAATTGGCGCGGGACGTGGGAATTTCCATTCCTGCCGCTGGCCATATGATTTCGTTTTACGCCTTTGGCGTGGTGCTTGGCGCGCCCATTATTGCACTCTTTTCCAGCCGCTTTTCGCTCAAGCATATTCTGCTGTTTCTGGTCACGCTGTGTGTGATTGGCAACGCCATTTTCACCCTCTCCTCCTCGTATTTTATGCTGGCGGTGGGTAGGCTGGTTTCAGGCTTCCCGCACGGCGCATTTTTTGGCGTTGGCGCAATTATCCTGTCGAAGCTCGCCCGCCCGGGAAAAGTCACCGCCGCTGTCGCGGGCATGATTTCGGGTATGACCGTTGCCAATCTGGTTGGCATTCCCGTCGGCACCTGGCTGAGTCAGGAATTTAGCTGGCGCTATACGTTCCTGCTGATTGCCGTCTTTAATATCGCCGTGATGGTCTCGGTCGCTTTTTGGGTGCCCAACATCAGCGATGAAGCAAAAGGAAACCTGCGCGAACAATTTCACTTTTTGAAAAGCCCCGCCCCGTGGCTCATTTTCTCCGCCACCATGTTTGGTAACGCCGGGGTTTTCGCCTGGTTCAGCTATGTAAAACCATACATGATGTTCATCTCCGGCTTTTCCGAAGCGCTGATGACCTTCATCATGATGCTGGTAGGATTAGGAATGGTGTTGGGAAATCTGCTGAGCGGTCGGCTGTCTGGTCGCTATACGCCGCTGCGCATTGCGGTGATAACCGACTTCGTGATTGTGCTGGCTCTGCTGTTACTCTTTGCCTTTGGCGGGATCAAAGCTGCGTCGCTAACCTTTGCCTTTATTTGCTGCGCGGGCCTGTTTGCCCTGTCGGCACCGCTGCAAATTTTATTGCTGCAAAATGCTAAAGGAGGGGAGCTGCTGGGTGCGGCTGGCGGGCAAATTGCCTTTAACCTCGGCAGCGCGATTGGCGCCTACTGCGGTGGCATGATGCTGACGCTGGGCTTTGCCTACAACTACGTGACGCTGCCGGCGGCACTGCTGTCGTTTTCTGCGATGTCGTCACTGCTGCTGTACGGTCGCCTGAAGCGCGCAGTACCCCAGATGACACACGCTGCCGGATAGCATCTGCGTTACCCGGCTACGCGAACCTTACTCCTGCGGCCACAGCCAGGCCGCACCGCGTACACCGCTGGAATCCCCGTGTAGCGCCTTGCGTAGAGGCGTTTCGCACTCGCCACCAAAGACAAACTGCTTAATCAACGCCGGAACGTTTTGATACAGTCGGTCGACATTGCTCATTCCGCCACCCAGCACAATGACGTCCGGATCGAGAATATTCACCACATGTGCCAGTGATTTCGCCAGACGACGCTCATAGCGGCTCAACGCCTGCTCCGCAAGAGCATCCTGCGCAGTAACAAGACTGATAATTTCATTGCCTTTGAGCTGCTTACCGCTCAGACGCTGGTAGTCGGTGGCAAAGCCGGTCCCGGAAATGAAGGTTTCAATGCAGCCTTGTTTACCGCAATAACAGGGGACTTCCTGTCGGAAACGCAGCTCATCTTCGTCCATCCATGGCAGCGGATTATGCCCCCACTCGCCCGCGGTACCGTTACCGCCCGTGTGCGCCCGACCATTCAGTGCCACGCCTGCGCCACATCCGGTGCCGATAATCACCGCAAACACGGTTTGCGCCCCGGCCGCCGCACCATCCACCGCTTCTGAAACCGCCAGACAGTTGGCATCATTTGCCAACCGCACTTCACGATTCAGACGCGAACTCAGGTCTTTGTCAAAAGGTTGTCCGTTAAGCCAGGTCGAGTTGGCATTCTTTACTACCCCGGTGTAGGGCGAGATTGAACCTGGAATGCCCATTCCCACGGTTCCCGTCTGCCCGGTGGCGTTTTCCGCCATCTCCACCAGCGTGGCGATGGTTTCTATCGTTTGCCGATAATCATCACGCGGCGTGGGCAGGCGATGGCGAAAAAGCTGTTCGCCCGCATCGCCAAGCGCAATAACTTCCGTTTTCGTACCGCCCAAATCGATACCTATACGCACTGTTTGCTCCTCTTCCCGATTAACAATGCAAGCATAGCGACAATTCGCTATCATGCCCGCTGGATTTAACGACAAGGCCGTGGAAATTATCATGCTGTGGTTCAAAAATTTAATGGTTTACCGTCTTAGCCGCGATGTTTCTTTGCGAGCCGAAGAGATGGAAAAACAGCTGGCATCAATGACGTTCACCCCTTGCGGTAGCCAAGATATGGCAAAAATGGGCTGGGTTCCGCCGATGGGATCGCACAGCGATGCATTAACGCATACCGCCAATGGCCAAATTATTATCTGCGCCCGCAAAGAAGAAAAAATTCTGCCGTCGCCGGTTATCAAACAGGCGCTGGAAGCCAAAATATTCAAACTGGAAGCTGAGCAAGGTCGCAAACTTAAGAAGACCGAAAAAGACTCGCTGAAAGATGAAGTTCTGCACTCATTGCTGCCGCGCGCCTTTAGCCGCTTCAGCCAGACAATGATGTGGATCGATACCGTCAACGATCTGATCATGGTTGATTGTGCGAGCGCGAAAAAAGCCGAAGATACGCTGGCGCTGCTGCGTAAGAGTCTCGGTTCACTGCCGGTCGTTCCGCTGACGATGGAAAACCCTATTGAGCTGACGCTGACTGAATGGGTTCGCTCCGGCACCACGGCGCAGGGCTTCCAACTGCTGGATGAAGCTGAACTGAAAGCGATCCTTGAAGACGGCGGTGTGATCCGCGCGAAAAAGCAGGATCTGGTCTGCGACGAAATCGCCGTGCATATCGAAGCGGGCAAACTGGTCACTAAGCTGGCCCTCGACTGGCAGCAGCGCATTCAGTTCGTTATGTGTGACGACGGCTCCATTAAGCGCCTGAAGTTCAGCGACGAGCTGCGCGATCAGAATGAAGATATCGACCGCGAAGATTATGCTCAGCGTTTTGATGCCGATTTCATCCTGATGACAGGCGAACTGGCGGCGCTGATTAAAAGTCTGGTGGAAGGATTAGGCGGCGAAGCGCAACGTTAAGCCGTGTTTAGCGAATGGCGACTCAATATCGCCATTCGTCATTTTTACGCTTACAGGTAACGGCAAAGATAGGATGTTGGCTCTGCTACCTGCAGATGAAACTCGCTGTTGCCCGGTACGTTAAACACGTCTCCTGCGGCATACACTTTCCACTCGGTTTCCCCTGGCAGCAGCACGTTCAGTGCGCCACTAACTACCGTCATCTCTTCAGGTGCCGCAGTACCAAAGGTATATTCACCTTCAGCCATCACGCCTACACTGGCGCGGCCAGTACTGCTGCTGGTAAAACCGATCGATTTTACTTTGCCGGAAAAGTATTCATTACTTTGAAGCATACAACTGGCCCTATCTCGTGATTAAGTTAGGAACCAATATAGGGGGCTGACGTTCCACCTGTCACGCAAAATTACGCCAGCAATTCCGAAGCCAGTCGGGCAATCAACACATTGGACAGCAGAACCGGGACATCCAGCGACTTTTGCAGTAAATCACGATGACGTTGATGAAACCCCAGGCAGTCCAGCATAAGAACATCAGCACCTTGCTCAAGGAGATATTTCCCGGCATCAATCAGCTGTTGTTCAGAACCTTCTACTGGATTCGCCACGGCGTACACTGGCGGAGTTTGTAACACCTGCCACTTTTGTGTCTGGGCTTTGAGCAATTCAGCAACAGGTACAATGACCCCAACCTGATGCCCTTCGACAATCGAAGCCACTAACGGGGGAATAATGCGTATAGGTTCCAACAAGATACTATTGCGGGCGGTCAGACGGGTGATTGAGGCGGTACTCATCAGCAGGATCACATCAAATCCCTGATTATCGAGCACCTCCACAATGCTTTGCAGCGAGCGTTCCACTTTCTGACGTGAGACATGAGCAAGTTGGTGGTCGCTAAGCAGCGTTAATAACAGCTCGTCACCGGGTGAAGCCCCGTACTCGGCCATCACATCTTCTCTCTGCATCTGCCCCAGCAGACTGTGGTGAGTAATGTGCTGTTCATCAATATATTCCGTCAGGAGCGGTAACATCTCACACATCGGCACAACGCCAATCGTGAGGATAGCCAACGACGTACTCATTTGTTGCTCCACCGTCTTCTTACTTTGCTGTGAAATCCCGGATAAGTGCCGGGCGCTGACCTGTGCTACAAATGCTCAAAAGCGTAGCAGTAGATCGGCGGTGTATTGTGTAAAGATTCCAGATCATTCCAGTACTGGATTGTTATTGTTTAATTTTCAATTTTTACTGTATACGGCGAAATTTAAAATAATGTGATGTACGCCCGGACTGGCACTTTTAAGACTCGTGCCAGAGCGGTCTTCATATCAGGTTTTATCGGGGTCTTCGTAGCGTTTTTTAGCATCCATCGCTTCCTGAGCTGAAGGATGCTCACTGATCAACGAATTCGGTTTAGGGTGATCGGCACGAAGTTGATACCAGGTTACCGTCTGACCTGGCGTCCCTTTTTCAACCGTAACAATGGTCGCTTGACGTGGATAAGGTGGTTGTGTCGGCATAGTTCTTCCTTTTCACTGGATGAACATTAAGTATAGACACCGCCCTGCAACCGTGGCGCTGCCTGCGCCAGTATCCCAAGAATGTCTTCCACTACCTGCGAAGGTGGATTGGTGGCATCAACGATATAGTGCGCAGCCTCACGATACAAAACATCGCGCTGGGCGAGCACTTCCTGAACCTCTTCGGTCAACGGTTTGCCGGTTAGAGTCGGTCGCAATCCTTCTTCAGGCGTGGCCTCCAGACGATCAACCAGTACCGATACCGGTGCGCTTAGATAGATAACCACGCCGTGGCTGCGCATGTAATGACGATTAAATTCGGTAAGAATGATACCGCCGCCGGTCGCAACAACCGTGGCAGGAGCTGTAACAGCCTGCAGAGCGGTCGTTTCCTGGGCACGAAACCCTTCCCATCCTTCTCTTTCGACGATTTCCGCCACGGTCATTTGCACGTGCGATTGCAACCAGCGATCGGTATCAACGAACTGGAAATCAATAGCCTTTGCCAGCGCCATACCGGTTGTCGTCTTACCACACCCCCGGGGGCCAACAAGAAAAAGAGGTTGCGTCATCACAGAATTTCCCCAGAGAGCCGCCAACAAGCGGGATCTGATGCGGTTAAAAATATAATCATATCATCAAACTAGTACATCGCCAAAACTGTAAAGAAAAAATTACAGAAAGAATGGCGAGATGAGTTAACCCCTACTATAACAAGAATTCACAATGAATAAAGTGTAAATAATAAATTACACACCCTATTTTCTACGCTGAACTTCCAGCCACCACTTATCCAGTTCAGCCGCAAAATGCTGTCTGTCGCGGGGCGAAAGGCTGTCCGGCCCCCCGGTCTGGATACCGCTGGCTCGCAGTGTATCCATAAAATCACGCATCATCAGACGCTCGCGGATCGTGGCTTCGGTATAGCGTTCGCCGCGCGGGTTAAGCGCCGCCGCACCTTTTTCAATCACTTCAGCCGCCAGCGGAATATCTGCCGTTATCACTAAATCACCGGCGCTGCACTGACGCACAATCTCGTTATCAGCCACGTCAAAGCCCGCAGGCACACGTAATGTGCTGATGAAACGCGAAGGCGGGACGCGCAGGCTTTGGTTGGCCACCAAAACAAGCGGCATTTGCATGCGCTCAGAGGCGCGGTACAAAATGTCTTTAATCACATTCGGACACGCATCGGCATCCACCCATATTGTCATAGCTTCTCCCCACTGGTGTGCTGTCGCACATTGTCGCGTGCTTTTACTTTCAGGCAAAGTGCTGTTTCTCCTTCTGAACATATTCATTCCGCGCTAAGCTTAGCTTTCCCAGATTTACCCTAAATAATTCGGGTTGCAGGCAGGCGGCAAGAGAGTGAGTCCCGATGAGCTTACTCTGGTAAGTGATTCGGGTGAGCGAACGCAGCCAACGCACATGCAACTTGAAGTATGACGGGTATAAAACAATGAATATCATCCATAGGGAGTGACAAGATGGACAAGAAAATTGGTTTTATCGGCTGCGGTAATATGGGCAAAGCCATTCTTGGCGGCATGATCGCCAGCGGCCAGGTTCTCCCCGGACAAATCTGGGTCTACACCCCTTCCCCCGATAAGGTCGCCGCGCTACACGACCAGTACGGCATTAATGCGGCGCAGTCTGCACAAGAAGTCGCGCAGATCGCTGATATTGTTTTTGGGGCCGTAAAACCAGGCATCATGATTAAGGTACTGAGCGAAATTACCTCCAGCCTGAACAAAGATTCCCTTGTCGTCTCGATTGCCGCCGGTGTTACCCTCGATCAGCTTGCCCGCGCGCTGGGTCATGACCGTAAAATCATTCGCGCGATGCCAAACACGCCATCGCTGGTGAACGCCGGAATGACCTCCGTCACGCCAAACGCCTTAGTCACGCCGGAAGATACGGCCGACGTGCTCAATATCTTCCGCTGCTTTGGCGAAGCTGAAGTCATTGCGGAGGCAATGATTCATCCGGTCGTTGGCGTCAGCGGTTCAGCACCGGCCTATGTATTTATGTTTATCGAAGCGATGGCTGATGCCGCCGTTCAGGGGGGGATGCCCCGCGCGCAGGCTTATAAATTTGCAGCACAAGCGGTAATGGGTTCGGCGAAGATGGTTCTGGAAACGGGTAAACATCCTGGCGAATTGAAGGATATGGTGTGCTCGCCAGGTGGAACCACCATTGAGGCGGTACGCGTCCTGGAAGAACGCGGTTTCCGTTCATCGGTGATTGAAGCGATGATTAAGTGCATGGAGCAGTCGGAAAAACTCAGCCGCTCCTGAGTTAACACCGCCGGACGTCAGGCCGCCGCTTCAGTGCGGTTACGTCCGGAATTCTTTGCTTTGTAGAGAGCCATATCTGCTGATTTTAACCATTCTCGATAGTGTTCAGTTTCAGACGTCAGCGGCGCAACGCCCACGCTAATGCGCAGGTCAACCTGCGGCGCGCAAGATAAACGCAGTTGGGTAAGCC
Source organism: Citrobacter sp. Cpo012 (assembly GCF_030333015.1). NCBI lineage: Bacteria > Pseudomonadati > Pseudomonadota > Gammaproteobacteria > Enterobacterales > Enterobacteriaceae > Citrobacter > Citrobacter sp. Cpo012. The sequence goes on from NZ_JAOWGR010000043.1 coordinate 654,580, forward strand.
GTTCGTGAACACGAGACATCGCTGCAATCGCGCTGCTCGCAGACGTGCCACACATGATTACCGCAAACTCATCACCGCCAAAGCGACCAATCACATCACTACCGCGTAAGGTCATCTGTAACTGGCGGGTCAGTGCAACAATGGCCTGATCCCCGACGTCATGGCCCCAGGTATCATTGATACTCTTAAAATGGTCGATATCGATGATAAGGAGCGTGGCATCACGCTGATGGCGGCGGCAATTATCAAATTCATTCCGCAGCAACAGTTCCCAATGACGTCGGTTATAAACCCCGGTCATCCCATCTCGCGTACTCATAACCTGTAAGCGACGTTTATGTTCTGCCAGCCTGATGAGCGTCTGGTAACTCACCCAGGCAAACAGCAACGGGTAAACCACTAACACCGGCAGCGACAGCAGCACACTCAGTTGCGTACTGCTAAAAGCCACGGGAATATCCGTTAACTGTAACGTCACCAGGCAGGAAACCACCATCAACACGGCGCCTGCGATGAAGACACGCATACCCCCTGCGCCCATCAGGTTGATACAGATAATCATCAACAGCGCCGTGGATGGCAGCAAGTTTATCCCCATAATCCCCATCCACATCCCGGCGAGAATGGCATCGGCTTTTAAGTTGGTATATTCGCTATGCAGTGGATCGATAGCTTTACTTGCCAATTGCCATGCCAGATGCGGCCAGACAAACGCCCATCCCACCAGCAAAAGCCACCAGCCTCCGGTTATTGGCTGAGAAACTAATACCGACGCGATAGGGAAAAACATTCCCCCCAGTCCCACCGCTCGCGGCAGCCTGATTCGTCGGGCAAATCGCAGACCGGAACGTTGGTGGTCATTTTGATGAAGCAATATAAAGGCTTCATTCGGGACGACCTTCTTTTGATAAAAGTTTTCATCATTCATCGTATTTGGGAATATTCTGAAACAAATTTCCCAAATTATAGGAAGGGGTCTGGTGGCGGAAGTATGATATTTCGGGTGAGCGATTTTACCTGCTCACCCGGAAGTGCTAAGCAGATTTTTTCAGGCAAGCGCTCATAAACTTATTACGATCATCGCCTTTCAGAGACTGCTCCGTCGCCTTGACGTTGCATTCACGCATTTTCTGCTGCTGCGGCGTCAGGCTCTTTTCCTCAGGCGCAGATTTACTGTTTTTCAGGCAATCACTCATATAGGTCTTACGCGCATCCCCTTTTAAGGTCTGCGCCGTGGCCTGCTGATTGCAGGTGGTCATACGCTGTTGTTGCGGGGTTAACGTCTTCTCGGCAGCACCGACGGTAGTTAAAAAAATAAGGCCAAAGAGTAACGTCATTAATAATGTAATTTTCATAGCACCATCCTTTTCTGAACGACGACACACAGGTAAGTTTGGCTGCTAACGATAAAAATACCACCCGACGGCAAAAGTATTGCCGTCGGGTGTCAGCTTATTTCAGTCCTAACGCGGCTTTCATGGTGTAAAACAGATCGGTTTGATCGGTCAGGCCAACCACATTCGCCGCATGAGGGCCATAGGCTGCAATACGCAGTTGGCTGCCGGTGTGCTCCTGGGACTCTTCTTCAGAGTTGCCATAGCTGATGACCATCACCGCGCCATCTTTAGTGTTCAGCGCCTGCGTTAAACCGGGTGCTTTAGTATCCGGTGCGACAATCTGGCTGGCATGCGCGTGGTCAGCGGTTACCACAACCAGGGTGTTGCCATCTTTCTTCGCAAAGGCAAGTGCACGCTGCACCGCTTCATCCAGATCGACCGTTTCACCAATTTGTCCACACGGGTTAGCGGCGTGATCTTGTTTATCGATCGACGCGCCTTCTACTTGCAGGAAGAAACCTTTCTCATTTTTGCTTAACAGCTCAATCGCTTTATCCGTCATCTGCGCCAGCGTTGGCACGCTGTCGTTACGTTTTGGATTTGGCGTACAGGTCACTACCGGCTTATCCAGGTTGCCGTGATAAGACGCTTTCGGCCCTTCCCAACGCACTGGCATATTACCGTCTGAGAACAGACCCAACAGCGGTTTATCCTGATTCGCTTCGCTAACAGCCGCCAGCGTCGCGGCATCACTCACCATCTGGTAACCACGGGCCTGGGCTTGTTCTCGCAGCGTTTTACCCTGCCACTCACCTGCCGTAGCGGTTTCAGTAAAAGTCTTTGCTCCGCCGCCTAACGTAACATCCGCACGAGCATTCAATAATTGTTCGGTAATTGACCCTTTACCGCCTTTTTCCAGCGCGTTCGTCGGGCATTTTTCAGCCGTCACGCTCGGACCATAGCATTTACGCGAAGTGACATGGGCAACCAGTGCGGCCGGCGTGGCATCCTGCAATTCAGCCGTGGAAACGTTGCCTGTCGCCAGACCTGCCGCTTTGGCCATTTCCAGAATCGTGGTGTGATCTTTTTCATGAATATCCACACCCAGCGCCCCGTTATAGGTCTTCACGCCGGTTGTCCATGCTGTCGCAGATGCTGCTGAATCTGTCACATAATCGGGCTTGCCCGTTTTCTTATCCACCGCATAATGTGTGTATTGTCCGGTCAACGGTAAAGCATCAATACCTTTAAAAAAGCCGCCCGCGCCTTCAGCATAATTTCGCGCTGCCGTTATTTCGGAGTCGCCCATCCCATCGCCAATCAGTAAAATTATATTTTTGGCCGGTTTATCGTTCAGGGATTCGCGCAGAGCTGCCGTTTGATCGGCAGACAATCGGCGAGCGCCACCCGGCGTGGTGATATCTCCCTGAGCAGCACGATTATCCATAACCGCTACAGTAGATGTTTCTGCATTAATAACCGGGGTAAACAGCAAAGGTAACAGGGCAATAGCCAGAGCGCTTTGTTTCACTTTATATTCTCCATGTATAAATACGGTAAAATTAAAACAAAGCGACTATAAGTATTTGATGTGACACTTTTATGATAATTTGTGGTTACCCTACCACAGATGGATCACAAGGCTTTTGGTACGCACTCGCCAGCATTATGTATGTTCGTCAGAAACGCGGGCATGCGGTTTCCGCCAGCCAGCGCCCCCTCAATTTGACGAATAAATATTTGCCGATCGTTCCACGCCATATTGCTCAGCATTTCGATGATTACCCGCTCTAACGTTTCGACCTGTGCCGCCAGATCTTGCGATTCTTCTTCTTTTTGCGCGAGCTTAAGTAACAACTCAGTGACGAGGTTTTTCATTTGCCTATTCCCTTAACAAAATATGGGTCACGTTATCATTAAGGCTCACGACTGCCTAGAGGATGAAAGTTGTATTTTTATAAGAAATAAAACGATTTGCGAAAACAATCACAACACAAAATAAGGGAAAATGAGTCCTGAAGCAGAATGATTCAATATAAAAAGGTAAGAAAATTAATAATCACACAAATATATAATACACAATTATGGATTAACAACGCTGACAAGCAGCGTTGTTAATCAGGACCTCAACGAGCCGCGCGCCGACGCCGCAACGCGATAGCCAGTTGCCAGATATTGATAAGCACAATGCTTGCTGTAGCAATGAACACCCAACGGAACCCCGCCATTGCCGAAACCGTTGCCCCCATCAATGGCCCTGCGACGTTGCCAAGGTACATAAATGACTGGTTATAGCCAAAGATGCGTCCGGTTATCTGGTCGCTGGAGTATTTCACCAACAGCGTCTGCACCGCCGGCAACATCGCACCATCAGCAAAGCCGAGCAGAAAACGTAGAATTCCCAACTGCAACGGCGTGGTAACCCACGACATGGCAAAAAACAGCACCACCGCGAAGATTAACGTCGCCATTAAAATCCGCTCAGTACCAATACGGTCGCCTAATTTACCAAGTCGGGGCGCGGAAATCAGAGCAGAAATGCCCGGTACTGAGGCTATCAGCCCACTGAGAAAAGCAATATTCGAACTGTCCGGGACCATCGATTTAATAAACAGCGCCAGAATAGGCCCAATTGAGCCGTTACACAGTTGAATCACCATGGTGGTAAAAAACAGGCTGATCACCAACGCTGGATGCGAAAGCGAGGCAAACACGGCCTTCCCACTCAGACGTTCGCTTTTTTTAATCGTCGGGCGAACGCCCTCTTTGATCAAGAACAGTGTGACCAGAAAACTCACTACCAGCAAGGCGGCGGTAATACAGAATACCGCTCGTAAGCCAACATGATCGGCGATAAAGCCTCCCATCAGCGGTCCGCCAATGACGCCGCTAATTTGCGCCGTAGAGAGCGTACTCAGCGCCCAGCCGCTGCGCTCGCGTGGAACCTGGGACGCAACCAGCGCCATCGCATTAGGAATATAGCCGGAGGTTAACCCCATCACCCCGCGCAGCAGAAAAAGCTGCCAGACGTTAGTGGCAAATGCCTGTAGCAAAATCGCAATGGCCATCCCCAGTGAGGCCCGCAGCAGCATCAGCTTGCGTCCTTTACGGTCGGCCAGACTGCCCCACATCGGAGAAACAATGGCTGAAATCAGGAAGGTGACGCTGAACGTTAATCCGGACCACATTGATAGCGCTTCATGCGAGGTCACGCCCAGTTGGGAGATATAGAGTGGTAAAAAAGGCAAGATTTGGCTAATCGCCAGTCCGGTAAAAAAGCACCCGAACCAAACGGAAATAAGGTTAACTCTCCAGGATTCCATAAGGACTCATAACGATAATTAGCTGAAAACTGCGAGAAGCTTAACAAATTACTTAGCCGAATAAGGGTCTACAGGTGCGATAAATCACAGTTTAGGATTTTATCTTCCCGCTCATCATATTTGTGATATAGCTCACATCAAACCCATAATATAAACAGGGGATTGTGCTTCCCGCGCGATCTGCGTGTATGTCCCCTTCTAATCCCCTGTCATTCGCCAAAACAATCTGCCAGAAGCCGAGGAAACCTGCGTTTTGTCGTGGTAATGTATGTGCTTTGCATTCATGGAATGGGTTTTTAAGATGGCAAAGTTGCGGGTAGGAATCGTATTTGGTGGTAAATCAGCGGAACATGAAGTGTCATTGCAATCGGCAAAAAATATTGTCGATGCCATCGACAAGACTCGCTTTGACGTTGTGCTGTTAGGTATTGATAAACAAGGGCAATGGCACGTCAGCGATGCCAGTAACTATCTGCTCAATTCAAACGATCCGGCGCATATTGCGTTGCGACCTTCTGAGACCAGCCTGGCGCAGGTACCGGGTAAACAAGAGCACCAGTTGATCGATGCACAAAACGGTCAACCGCTGCCGACGGTCGATGTTATTTTCCCGATCGTACACGGTACTTTGGGTGAAGATGGCTCTCTTCAGGGCATGCTGCGCGTGGCGAACCTGCCGTTTGTCGGTTCTGATGTGCTGGGTTCTGCTGCCTGTATGGATAAAGACGTGACCAAACGTCTGCTGCGTGATGCCGGGTTAAACATCGCGCCATTTATTACACTCACTCGCGCGAATCGCAACAGCATCAGCTTTGCCGAAGTGGAATCCCGCCTGGGTCTGCCGCTGTTTGTAAAACCGGCCAACCAGGGATCGTCCGTTGGCGTCAGTAAAGTAACCAGCGAAGCCCAATACGATCAGGCCGTCGCGCTGGCATTTGAATTCGATCATAAAGTCGTTGTGGAGCAAGGGATCAAAGGTCGCGAGATCGAATGTGCGGTACTGGGCAACGATCATCCGCAGGCCAGTACCTGTGGTGAGATCGTGCTGAACAGCGATTTTTACGCTTACGACACTAAATACATTGACGATAACGGTGCCAAAGTTGTCGTTCCGGCAGCAATTGCGCCAGAGATTAACGATAAGATCCGCGAAATCGCCATTCAGGCCTACCAGACTCTGGGCTGTGCCGGCATGGCGCGCGTGGACGTCTTCTTAACTGCTGAAAACGACGTTGTGATCAATGAGATCAACACGCTGCCTGGCTTTACCAACATCAGTATGTATCCGAAGCTGTGGCAGGCGAGCGGTTTAGGCTATACCGATTTGATCACTCGCCTGATCGAACTGGCGCTGGAACGCCATGCTGCGGATAGCGCGCTGAAAACCAGTATGTAAACCCGTCAGGATGCCTGATAGAGCTATTGGGCATCCTTTGCTTCATCATCTTCAACGCGGCGACGGATGATTAATCCGGCCAGCCAAAAGCTAATCACCCAGGTCACCAGCCCCACCGCATAAGTTTGCCATCCCTGCGCTTCAAAACCTAATAACCCCACCACGCCATTCAGAATAAAGATAAGCCCAATAGCGAAAGCATAGTAGTGCCAGTCTCGGCGGATTTTTACAGGCAGGTTCATAACAGCTCCGGTGGAAATACAACACAGTAAGGCATCCTCGCACATTTCCCCGAGGGCGTCTGTGGCCTGTGCGGAATTTCTTAAATGTAACTCAGTTTAACTTAAGGTTACATAATTGTGACCGCCAACAAAAAACCGAAATCCAGGAATAATCTCTACCTGAAATTACCATCATTCTGATATTGACATTGCCGATCACCTGTCAGACTCACTCTCAGTTCCAGGCATTACGTCAAAAAAAGCAGGTTATTTCCGGAGGTCTTTATGGCTGATTTTACGCTCTCAAAATCCCTGTTTAAGGGCAAGCATCGGGATCCCTCCTCCCTGCCCGGCAACATTGCGTATGCCGTATTTGTGCTGTTTTGCTTCTGGGCGGGTGCACAGATTTTAAATCTGTTGGCCCACGCGCCCGGCATCTATGAAGAACTGATGCAGCTGCAAATGCAGGAGACAGGACGCCCGCGGGTTGAAATCGGTTTAGGCGTCGGTACCCTCTTTGGACTGATCCCCTTCCTGGCCGGAAGCCTGATTCTTGGCGTCATAGCGGCGGTCATGCGCTGGCGTCACCGTCATCATAAAGATGACTGATTCATACACTTCGCCCGACGATCGTCCACCCGTTTAGCAAACCACGCAGTAGTCAGATTACGCGTGATCTTCGGGCTTTCCAGTTGAATGCCCGGCAGCATTTCACGGGGTAACGTTTTCCCGGTCTTCGCTTCCGCCAGCTTATAAACCTTTTCGTACAATGCGGTTTTTTCAAAGGCCAGGCTGTCACCTTTTTGCAGTTGACGGCGGATCTCACTCTCGCTCATCCCTAGCTTCCCGGCCAGTTTACGTACCGCCAGCTCCGTTTTGCCCGGCTCACTGCTGCCATAGAGAATCAGATCCCCGTCCATCGCCAGCTTCACTCCACTGGCTTTACTGACCGCATTCTGGAAAGCTGCATTGCGGCTCGCATACCATCCGGCATTAAAATCGGCGAAGCGGAAGATTGGCGCACTGTAATTCGCCGGGTAGTTGAGCAGATGATACGTACCGAACCACAACCCACCACGGCGGCTAAACACTTCCTGACGTACCGTCCCCGCCATTTTCCACGGATACCCGCTGGTGTGCTGCTCAGCAAACGCGATACTGACCTGCATTGGACCACCGGTATGTACCGGATTAAGCGATCCGAACAATGTCTGCCCCATCGGCACCATGTTGATGAAATCATCAAAGATGGCGCTAAGCTGTTTTTCCGTCTTCACCGTATCCAGACGCTCGCTGTAGCTTTTCCCCGTTGGCGAGTTAATCTTTAGCGCGGTATGCACGACAAACAGCGGGATATGCATGCGTTCTGCGCGACGGTCAATCTCTTTCCAGGCGATTTTGCTTAAACCAGGAACAGCCGGATCGGCCTGGAAGTTTGACTCCTGCTGCGCAACCGCCAGCACCGAACAGATATTTTCAACCGTTGGTGCCAGCTTCTGGCTTTCAAAGGTCTTTGCCAAATCCTGCGCCCATGCGTCCCGGTCTTTCACGCTGGCGGGCATTTTCTGGCGCACCACGCTCGCCACATCGACGGCTTTCTCCCCTTTTTTTAGCGGCTGCGCGGGTTGACTACTGCATCCCACCAGCACTAATGCTGCCAGACCGGACAAGGGGTAAAGACGGGAAACCGTCGACATAACATCTCCTTTTGTTAACTAAGAGTATGGGTAACTTCCTGAATTTCCTGACCATCAAGCTCGCGCTCAAAGCTTCGCAGACGCTTATAAATAGACATCAGTTCCACTAACGTTGTCCAGGAGTTAATCAAATACTGGAACGAGCCGCGCACCTGGCCAAATACGTTGGTGATTTGCGTCATCAGGCCGAGCGTAATCGTACCGGCAACAATTGACGGAAACAGCAGGAACAAACCGAAAACGTTATCAACCTGCAGGTAAAGAATACGGGCGATATTGAAGTACATATAGTGAAAATAGAGACGGAAGTAGTTTTGCCGTACCGCATGGAACAGTTCACGCACCGTCGGTGGCGTCGCACGGTTGCCATCATCTTCGCCATAGACCAATTCTTTACGATAGGCCGCTTCCACGCGCTGGTTTTTAAACTCCAGCCCGGGAAGTTTTATCCCGACCACGGCCAGTAAACCGGTTCCCATCAGCGACCAGACAATCGCGGCAATCACCAGGCCATAAGGCACATGTCCAACAATCGGCAGGTCAGGAACATGGGCAGAGAGCGTTACCAGTACAGGCAGGAAGGCAATCAGCGTCATAATCGCGTTGATAAAGCTGACGCCCATATCTTCCAGCGTAGAAGCAAAACGCATGGTGTCTTCCTGCACACGCTGTGCTGCGCCTTCGATGTGACGCAAATGCTGCCAGTGCGCCATATAGTGTTCGTTCATCGCGGTACGCCAGCGGAACACATAGTGGCTGACGAAGAAGTTGTTCATCACACCAATGACCACGGCTATCAGCGCAATGCCGAGAAAAACGCCCACTTCATGATAGAACTGCTCAATCTTCACCTTGTGTGGTGCGCTGAGCGCAGTTTGAATCAGGTCATAAAATGGCGCATACCAGGCGTTGACGGCGACGCCGACTTCAACCAGAAACCAGGTCACAAAAATAATCAGCGATGTGCCCAGAATAGACCAGTACTGCCAGCGATGTGGGCTGTAGAGAAACCAGAACAGCGCGAACACCCCGACACAAAGAATGTAGTACGCATAAAAAATCAGGTAATCCAACGACCAGAAACGCGCTGCGCTAATAGGTACGTCTCCCGACGCGCCGGTAATATGTGCAACCCAGGCTCCCCCACCTGCTTGCCAGAATACAACGGCGACGAGTGCCCAAATAAATGCCGAAATAAAGAACGGCCCCGGCTTTGGGAAAAAAGACTTAAACATAGTGCTCTCCTGCTAACTTCTTATCGTTATGACGACTGCTGTGCATTTGCCACCGTGGAGTGCGGAGGCCAGACGGCTTACGCCCAAAAACACAAGCTGAAACCGACAATTGTGACCAAAACCGAGGCACTTAGTTCGCACCTTGGTTATGAAGAATTGTTTCTGTGGTTTTCACACTCGACAACGTTCCAGTATGTGCAGATTATCACAGCGTGAGATCACAAAAGCGAACATCCGCAATCCAGGAAACTCCTGTGTTTACTCATCGTTACGTTTTTCCCACTATCATTGGTTGATAAGCGCTTTGCAATACGCCGATGAGTAGTATAAATACGCATACGCAGGACATCCTTTTTCACTTTCTCTAACTCATGGACACCACCGTTGAAACGTAGTCTGCTTTTTTCTGCCGCGCTGTGTGCGGCGTCATTGACATCTGTCCAGGCGGCACAGCCTATAACCGATCCGGTCTTCGCCTCTGATATCGTTGATCGTTATGCCGACCATATATTTTACGGCAGTGGTGCTACGGGGATGGCGCTCGTGGTGATTGATGGTAATCAGCGTGTATTTCGCAGTTTTGGTGAAACACGCCCCGGCAATAATGTTCACCCGCAACTGGATTCCGTAATCCGCATTGCCTCAATTACCAAATTAATGACCAGCGAAATGCTGGTGAAATTACTCGATCAGGGCACGGTCAAACTCAACGATCCATTGAGTAAATATGCACCTCCTGGCGCACGCGTACCCACTTATCAAGGAACACCAATTACGCTGGTGAATCTGGCGACGCATACCAGCGCACTGCCGCGCGAACAGCCAGGCGGCGCGGCCAAGCGCCCGGTGTTTGTCTGGCCAACCCGCGAGCAGCGCTGGAGCTATCTCTCAACGGCTACGCTTAAAGCCGCACCAGGATCGCAGGCTTCTTATTCCAACCTGGCGTTTGATCTGCTGGCCGATGCGCTGGGTACCGCGTCAGGTAAGCCTTATCCGCAGCTGTTTGAAGAAAAAATCACCCGTCCGCTGGGGATGAAAGACACCACCTTTACGCCATCTCCCGATCAGTGCCGACGCCTGATGGTCGCGGAAAAAGGTGCCAGTCCTTGTAACAATACGCTGGCAGCGATGGGCAGCGGCGGCGTCTATTCAACGCCTGGCGATATGATGCGCTGGATGCAGCAGTATCTTTCTTCTGACTTTTATCATCGTAGCCAGCAGGCCGACCGGATGCAGACGCTGATTTACCAGCGTACGCAGTTAACTAAAGTGGTGGGAATGGACGTTCCAGGCAGAGCCGATGCGCTTGGTTTGGGCTGGGTCTACATGGCGCCGAAGAATGGCAGACCGGGAATTATTCAAAAAACCGGTGGCGGCGGTGGCTTCATTACCTATATGGCGATGATCCCACAGCAAAACGTTGGGGCATTTGTCGTAGTGACGCGCTCTCCGCTGACCCGTTTTACCAATATGAGCGACGGTATCAACGAACTGGTTGCAGAGTTGAGCGGGTACAAGCCACAGGTCATTCCTGCATCCTGATTCAATACTCAAAAGGCAAACGGTTAATGCACACCAGTTTGCCTTTATTCATTTCAATGTAACCGCCTTTACGCAATGCTGCGAGAACCTCAGCGACAACCGAGCGTGAAATTCGTGTGCGTTGGTGAATATAGTTCATAACGCCAATGCGTGAACGAAGGGCTTCATCCCATTTCGTCATAGAGATCAATGTCGCGCGAATCTGATCGTAGGAGTTATTGCCGATCAACTGCAGATCGCGTAATTCAAGCATGGAGTTTTGCCATGCCAACCAACAAAAAGCTTCACGCCAAAGCTGGCACTCTTCAATTATATTAATTGTTTGCGAGGCAGGTAGATGGTATCCCGTACAATCGCTTTCCGTGATTAATCTGTATTGTATATCTGTTTTTATCACACCATCTGAAAGCCCCATAATAAACGGTGCCTGCGCAATACCGACCAGCACATTCTCCCCTCGCCTCAGAGAAATTACACCATTTAAAATGATAAAGGTATCGTCACTGTTTATATCACTGGAATAAATTATTTCTTTATCGTTATCACACTCAAAGTGTTTGCCATATTTTGACAAACATTTATCAAGCTTACCAAATTCCACAAGCGGTTTATTTGCAGACAACATTTGGGCATCCCTTGCAATAAATGCCCGTCAAATCCGTGACGGGCATTTTTCTGAGTTAGATTATCTTTTCTTTAACAACAAGAGATGTCTTACCAGGTATATTTAACACCAACATTTGCAGACCAGTCTTGATCAACATCGCCACCACCGAGGTAGTTAGCATCGGTGTATGCGCTGAAGTTTTTGGTAAAGCTGAACTGAGTACCCAGTCCAACACGTACCGCAGAACCTTCTACACCGTTGTCGATAGAGTCGCCGTTTACGTCAGAATCGTTGTTAGAGTCGTCGTAAACGTAGGCCAATTTGAAGTACGGGGTCAGCGCCTGGTCGTCGCTGTAGGCGAAGGTATAACCTGCATCTACACCGAGTTCATAGCGCATGCTGTCATAAGACTGACCGTCAACTTTCATGTCGTTGCTCAGCTTATAGTCATCACCAGACTGGAACAGACCGGATACGCTGCCGTATGGCGTTACGTAACCTGCGTCACCCAGCTTCAGGTCATAACCCAGTTTCAAGCCAAAGCCCCAGGCATCAGAAGAGGTGCTGCCATCAACATACTCACCGTTGCTCATGTTAGCAGTCAAATCGTTGTTGAAGTGAGAGTAGCTTAAGTTACCGTCAACAAAGATGTTGTTGGCAAAGTGAGCAGAAGAGTAGATGTAGGCAGTCTGGCTATCCTGATCCACCTGACCGGTACGGTCGCTCATATCACCTTTCGCGAAGCCTGCAGCAGCACCGACAATCCACTTAGCGTTGTTACCATCAATTTTGGAATCAACACCGACCATGATGCCGTTAACATCCTGATCGTAGTTAATGGTGCCATTATCTGCATCGAAGCTACCACCGAAGTAGCTAACCCATGCACCACCGTTATCAACCAGACCATGACGCGCGTTAGTCAGACGAGTACCAACGGTATCTTGTTCCAGGTTCCAGATATTGGTGTTAGCAGACGGAATGCTCAGCGCCATGTTCGCGTAGTCTGTCAGTTCCATCTGCTGCAGAACAACAGTGTTACCCTGCTGCTGTGCCTGATAGGTGTAAGCACCCAGGTCAGCTTTGTTGGCTGCAGAGAAGGTCGCAGTGCTGTTCGCGTCGTTAACGTAGACCAGCTCGTTACCTTTGTAATCCGCAACAGAACCTGCGCCAGTCGCGTTGTCGATACGGACTTTATAGTTACCAGTTGCGGCCGCTACATGGTCACCATAGTTATCAACTTCAGACTGATCGCCTGAGGTGTCGGAATCGCCGTTACCGTTGATAGTCAGATGACCATCAGAGTTCATCGCGATCACACCATAACCGTAGTTAGACTGAGATTTATCGTTAGTGCGATCGTTGGTCAGATCAGCATTCAGCACATAGTCAGTACTGTTGATGTCGAAAACACCCGCGTTAACATGGTTATAAGCGTCGGTGTAGCTAGTCAGGTTCAGGGTATCAACCTGCAGTGCATTACCGGTACTGTTACCCACATCCAGAACGCCGTTGTTAGTGACGTTAATGGTGTTTGCATACAGCGCAGCTTCAAGCACATTCCAGCCAGCCGAAACATCATCGGCGATTGTGACAGTACTGTTGTCGATAGACAGAGTATCCGTCGCAACGTGACCATCTTCGTTGATGTTCAGTGCAGAAGCACCGGTCAGAGAGATAGAGTCAGCAACCAGCTCAGAATCACCCACGTTGACGACAGAACCGCTGTTGATGCTCAGGGTATCAATCAGGGAAGTTTTGGTAGTATCCCACTGTGAAGCACCGTTCAGCGTGACGTTGAACAGGCCGCTCTGGTAGACAGCGTTGCCAACTACATGACCATTTTCGTCATAAGAAGTTGTGTCGCTATCAATACCGTAGGTTGATTCCGGCCACAGGCTGTTAGCGGTGATGTCGATCAGCGTAGCGGTGGCTTCAGTGCCTGCAGCGTAGCTGTCATAAACGCCGTCACCATCGGTGTCAACCTGGTGCACGGACATTGCCGCGCCGACCCACTTACTGCCGTTGTTCAGTGTCAGATCCAGACGGTCAGTACCGTCCCAACCATTGGTATCCAGGTCAGTATCGGTATCACGATAAGTGTCAGCACCGTTCGGGAAGAAGTTCTCATCGAAGTTGCTGGAGAACAGCACATCACCCATCAGTGTGGAATTGTTAAACGTTGCGGTGGTCTGCATCGCGTTATCTGCATTTGGATTAGCAATAACCGCTAACGCAATATCGTCTGCAGTATAAGACCCGCTGTAGTCGCTTGCATTGCTGGTGTTACCAAACCAACCGGTGGTGCCTTCGTCAGTCCATGAACCAGAGGTCAGGGTAGAATCGCTGACAGCGATAGTGTTGTTAAATACTTCACTGCTGTTTACGCCAGTGCTGACGGTATTATCGTCAATATCTGCCCACTCGTAACCCTGAGTCAGGGTTATGCCAGCGACATGAGAGTTGGCGGAGATAGACAGATCAACTTCTTGATCCAGAGTGATAGCCGTACCCAGGTTATAAACGTCGACAACGTGTGTGTCAGCTGCGTCATTATACGTACCGTTGTAGGTATAATGTTCGTAGTTGTCATCGATAGTTGAATTGATGACGTTCATCGCCAGGCGATCGTAGTAATAGTCAGTACCCGTACGGTTAGTACAATCCGAGGTCATACATTCGGATGTCACCATACCGTGAATGGTGCTGTTTTTAATCGTCAGGCTGTTGTTATTGGTGTTAGTAGACAGCCCATCATCCAGATAATAAGTCGAAATAACGCCGTTGACAGTGGCGTTATTAATTACCGGATAAATATCACCGTTATAAATACTATCGGTGTCGTAATTGTTCCAACCAACATATCCATCATAATAGACGCCATCCGCGTAGGATGCGTCATTATAATGAGCAAACGTTGTGTAGGTGGTCCCAGAGATATCAGTTGAAGCATTCGCCTGAGAAGTGATTGCCAAAGTGCAGGCTAATGCTAATTGTGAGACTACAAGTTTCTTTTTCCAAGTGTGCATTTGTCATCCCTCCTCAGGGACGTAATATAGTTGATCCATCAATTATCAATGCAAAGAAAACATTTTATGTTTCGCGGGGAAGATTATGCGGTTTCACAAAGGAAAGGTTCAATTATTCTTTGGTTTAAGTCCGATTACGGACAATAGACATGCAAATTATTCGAAACAGCAAATAAACGTAAAAATCATTTTTATTTTAGACAGTTACATGTAAAGGCATTGGCAAAACAATATATTGAAATTATGATTAGCTTAAAAATCAAACGTCAGCAAATAAATACCGTTAAATCTCGCCACTTAATTAAAAATTAAATTAAACTAAATTCACCATAAAACTAATCACTATTTAAAATAGTCATAATTGCAAAAATAGAGATAACACATAATACCAAGCATTGATAACATCAACATAACCTCGGCATAACGCCAACTTTCGTAAACCCCTCGCCCTCAGGTTCGGGTATACTACGGCCTTCGATTCCACAAACATCAGGCATACCATGACAGACCTAATCCAACGCCCTCGTCGCCTGCGCAAATCCCCTGCGCTGCGCGCTATGTTTGAAGAGACAACACTCAGCTTAAATGACCTGGTGTTGCCGATCTTTGTTGAAGAAGAACTCGACGATTACAAAGCTATCGACGCCATGCCCGGCGTGATGCGCATACCAGAGAAACACCTGGCGCGCGAAATCGAACGTATTGCTAATGCAGGCATCCGCTCGGTCATGACCTTCGGGATTTCTCATCACACCGATGAGACCGGCAGCGATGCCTGGAAAGAAGACGGTCTGGTGGCGCGCATGTCGCGTATCTGTAAGCAGACCGTACCGGAAATGATCGTCATGTCCGATACCTGTTTCTGTGAATACACCTCGCACGGTCACTGCGGTGTATTATGCGAACACGGCGTTGATAACGACTTAACCCTTGCTAACCTCGGCAAGCAGGCAGTCGTTGCCGCAGCAGCGGGCGCAGATTTCATCGCCCCTTCAGCCGCAATGGACGGCCAGGTACAGGCGATTCGCCAGGCGCTGGACGCCGCGGGCTTCACCGATACTGCGATCATGTCCTACTCCACCAAGTTTGCCTCTTCTTTCTACGGCCCGTTCCGTGAAGCCGCAGGCACGGCGCTGAAAGGCGATCGTAAAACGTATCAAATGAACCCGATGAATCGCCGTGAAGCGATTCGCGAATCGCTGCTGGATGAAGCCCAGGGCGCAGACTGCCTGATGGTGAAACCGGCTGGCGCGTATCTCGATATTCTGCGTGATATCCGCGAGCGCACCGAGCTGCCGATTGGCGCTTATCAGGTCAGCGGTGAATACGCGATGATCAAATTCGCGGCGATGGCAGGTGCAATAGATGAAGAGAAAGTGGTTCTGGAAAGCTTAGGCTCGATCAAACGCGCTGGCGCGGATCTGATCTTCAGCTACTTCGCACTGGATCTGGCTGAGAAAAAAATCCTGCGCTAGCCACTTTGTTGCCGAATGGCAGTTTCGCTTTATCCGGCCTACAAATCGTAGGCCCGGTAAGTCAATCGCCGCCGGCAATCATCCCGCCCGATAAAACGGCTTGTCTCCCAAAATTGTCGCCCGGTGCATAATGCGCCTCTGTGGCAGATAATCCGCATTCGCATAATGCTGCGTGACGCGATTATCCCAAATCGCCACATCGTTGGGCTGCCAGCGCCAGCGCACCTGAAACTCCGGTTTGGTGATATGGGCGAATAAAAAGCTTAGTAACGCATCGCTCTCTTTTTCCGTCACATCGACAATTCGCGTAGTAAATCCCTCATTCACAAACAGTGCCTGTTTACCGCTTACCGGATGGGTCCGCACCACCGGATGTAGCAACGGTGGATGTTTAGCGACCGCCTCCAGCCAGCGCTGATGCTCTTCTGGTGTCTTGCGGTATTTATACTCCTGGAACGATTTACGGAAATCATGCTCTGCCCGCAGGCCACTCAACAGCTGACGAAACGGCTCAGACAATGCGTCATAAGCGGCAATTCCGCTGGTCCATAGAGTGTCTCCCCCGACCGATGGCAGCTCTTTTGCTGCCAGGATCGCCCCGGCAGGCGGCGTGTCGATAAAGGTGACATCAGTGTGCCAGTTGTCGTTATCCGGCGGGTTATCGTTATGGGTATCCAGCACGATAATTTCCTCTACCCCTTCGGCATGTGGATAGACAGGGTGAATATGCAGATCGCCGAAACGCAGCGCCAGTGCCCGCTGCTGTTGTGGCGTAATCACCTGCTGCCGCAGAAACACCACCTGGTGGCGCAGTACCGCATGATAAAGCTGTTCAAACTGATTATCGCTCAGCGGACGCGTCAAATCCGCACCAGTGATTTGTGCGCCAATGTACGGCCCCAGCGGGGTAATGCTCAGACGTTCACTCATTGTACTTCTCCATGCCAGGGCGTCAGGCGACGCTGAAGCGCGCGCAGACCCAGCTCTAAAATAAATGCGATAACGGCAATGACCGCGATCCCTGCCAGCACCACATCCGTTGCCAGAAACTCACCGGCTGACTGCACCATAAATCCTAACCCTCGCGTGGCCGCGATCAGTTCAGCTGCCACCAGCGTCGACCAACCCACGCCAAGCCCGATGCGTAACCCGGTGAGGATCTCCGGTAATGCCCCCGGCAAAATAACAAACCACAGCACCTGCGCACGGCTGGCCCCCAGCGACTGCGCGGCGCGCACTCTCACCTGCTGCGCACTTTTCACCCCCGCCAACGCCGACATCGCCACAGGGGCGAAAATAGCCAGATAGATCAACAGGATCTTGGAGGTTTCACCGATGCCAAACCAAATGACCATCAGCGGTAAATAGGCCAGGGGAGGAACCGGGCGATACAGTTCAATGATCGGATCGAGAATGCCGCGCATCGTCGGACTCAGCCCCATCGCGATCCCAACCGGAACGCCCAGCAGCACTGCCGCCAGCAGCGCGATAACAATACGCGTCAGACTCGCCGCCAGATGCTGCCACAGCGTGGCATCCATAAACCCTTGCGGCCCGGCAATGACGATCAGCTTTTGTAAAACCTGTCCCGGCGGCGGTAAAAACAGCGGACTGATTAACTGCAGCGCCGCCACCGTCCACCACACCGCCAGAATGACGGCCAACGTACCAAGGCTTAAGGTAATCTGCCGCGAGAACGGCCAGCGCCAGTTCAGCACCCGCTGGCGACGGGGTTTATCATTAATCACCACGCTCATGAGAATGCCTCCCGTTGTTCAAAGACACGACCTAACACGTACTCGCGCATGGCGATAAACTGCGGATCGGACTTAATGCTGCGGCTCGACTCTCCGGCCACAAAGCGACGGGCGAAATTGAGCGGCAGACGTTCCAGTACCCGGCCTGGTCCTGGGGACAGCAATACCAGTTCTGTCGCCATAAACACTGCTTCTTCAATATCGTGGGTAATCAGCAGCACCTGTTTGCCGGTCTCATGCCACAGCTTCAGCAGCAGGGTTTGCATCTGCTCGCGGGTAAAGGCGTCGAGCGCACCAAAGGGTTCATCCAGCAGCAACAACTGCGGGTTGGCCGCCAGCGCCCGGGCAATGCCGACGCGCTGACGTTGTCCACCGGAAAGTTGCCAGATAAAGCGTTTTCCCGCGCCCTCCAGCCCGACTTTCTGCAACATCTCCAGAGCAATACGCTGACGCTGTGGCTTGTCCACGCCCGCCAGCTGCAGCCCAAAAGCCACGTTGTCCTGCACGTTACGCCAGGGCAGCAGACCTTCGTTCTGGAACACGACCCCGCGATCTGCCCCCGGACCGTCAACCCTGTTACCCGCCAGCGTGATGCTGCCATGCTGATACGGCACAAACCCAGCAATCAGATTTAACAACGTGGTTTTCCCACAACCGGAAGGCCCGAGTACCACCAGCAGTTCACCGCTATCGAGCGTCAGGTTGATATCCTCCAGCGCCGGTTTTCCACCGTAGCTGGCGGCAAGATGAGAGATTTGCAGCATCATCGCCTCCTTATTTATTGCACGAAGCGATCGGTCACGTACTGGCTGTAATCCGTCGCGACAGCGGGGACTTTGCCCTGCTCTTTAAGGAACTGCGCGGTGTCGATAATCGCTTTGTTCACCGGGCCGGTTAGCTCAGCGGTTTGCTGTTGCGGTGTCAGGTAAGTGTTACCTTTCACCAGCCCCGGAACATCCGCCTCCGGTACACCGCTCAAACGCGACAGTTTGCTGATATTCTCCGGCTGCTTCAGCCATTCATCAGGATTAGCGATATAAGGCTGCTGGGCATCGATAGCGCTTTTGGCAAAGGCTTTCACCACCTCAGGATGCTTCTCGGCAAAATCTTTGCGCACCACCCACACGTCCAGCGTCGGTGCCCCCCACTCGCCAACCTGCGAGGAGTCGGTTAACACCTTTCCGTCTTTTTCCAACGCGTTGACCGCAGGTGCCCAGACATACGCACCATCAATATCTCCGCGCTGCCATGCGGCAATGATCGCTGGTGGTTGCAGGTTCACAATCTCCACCTGGCCAGGTTTAATCCCCCAATGTTTCAACGCCGCCAGCAGGCTGTAATGGGTGGTGGATATAAACGGCACGGCAATGCGTTTGCCAATCAAATCTTCCGGTTTACTGATGTTTTTCTTCACCACCAGCGCCTCAGAATTGCCGAGCTTTGATGCCAGCAGGAAAACCTCAATAGGCACTTGCTGACTGGCAGCGACCGCCAGCGGGCTGGAGCCGAGATTACCGATCTGCACGTCGCCGGACGCCAGCGCACGAACGATGCTCGCCCCGCTGTCGAATTTGCGCCAGTCAACGGTCGCCCCGCTCTCTTTGGCAAACGTGTTATCCGCCTGCGCCACTTTGGCAGGTTCGGCGGAGGTCTGATAAGCAACGGTGACGTTCACCGCCTGCGCCTGAAATGCGATGAATGCCAGTGCGGCAAGAAGTGCGTTACGCGATGAAATAGCCATGATTGTCTGCTCCCCTGTCTTGTTATGGAGGCAGTATTTCGTTGCGGCACATTTTGATAAAGGAATTAAAAATTCTGGCTAAGAACTAAGCGTTTTTAGAAAAAAAGCGGCAATAGTTAGCTATTTCGCTCATTACAGAACGTAGGCCGGATAAGGCGCTTGCGCCGCCATCCGGCAATCAATGCCTGATGCGCTGCGCTTATCAGGCCTACACTCGCTACAACACCCGGCAAATTATTGCGATTTTGTTACATTCGTTACATATCCGCGCCACGATGATTGCCAGCGCGGCGCTGGCAGGCATCATAGAGGCCATTGTCAGCAAGAGAGCAATATCATGATTCATGTTGTGCTGGTGGATGACCATGTGGTGGTGCGTTCCGGCTTTGCGCAATTACTCAGTCTCGAAGACGATCTGAACGTTACCGGTCAGTACAGCAGCGCGGCGGAGGCCTGGCCTGCACTTCTGCATGATGATGTCAGCGTCGCGGTAATGGATATCGCCATGCCGGATGAAAATGGCCTGAGCCTGTTAAAACGACTGCGGGCGCAGAAGCCCGGTTTTCGCGCCATTATTCTCAGCATTTATGACTCGCCCACGTTTGTGCAAAGCGCGCTGGACGCTGGCGCCAGTGGTTACCTGACCAAACGCTGCGGCCCGGAAGAACTGGTGCAGGCGGTACGCTCGGTGGGCTTGGGCGGACATTACCTGTGTGCCGATGCGCTGCGTGCGCTACGCGGCGGCGAGCAGCCCGCGCAGGTTCTGGAAGTTCTGACCCCGCGCGAGCGTGAAGTGTTTGATCTGTTGGTCAAAGGCGACAGCGTAAAAGAGATCGCCTTTAAGCTCGACCTCAGCCACAAGACGGTGCACGTTCATCGGGCGAACGTGCTGGGCAAACTGCAATGCCACAGCACCATCGATCTGGTGCATTTTGCCCTCGACCACCAGCTATTGACGGGGCATTAATGTCGCGTAGCCTTCGGCATTGGGTTATTTCTCTGTTTATTCTGCTGTCCTGGGGATCGGGCTGGCTGATGCTGTGGACGCTGGGGTTTTACCTGACCCACAACGGCCAGCAGGCGGCGCTATTTCTGCCGCACGGCGTCTATCTCGCGCTGTTAATTCTGCTTTCTCGCCGTTACTGGCCCGCGCTGATACTGCCGCCGGTGTTGATGTTGTTCTGGCTGCACAGCGAGCAATTACTGAATGGCTATATCCTGCTGGCTGCGCCGTTAATTAGCCTGATTCCGGCGAGCATCGGCCAGTCATACTGGCACCGCTTTCCCCTTTACTGGCAACGCTTAACGCTGCTGCTGGCCGCCGTAACGCTCACCTCATTGCTCAATACCGCCCTGCTTTCACCGTTTATCCAGAGCCCGGCAACGCTGATTGGCCTGGCGTCGTTTACCGGCGGCGTGTTGCTGACGCCGTTTGTTTATCTGATCTATGAATTTCTGCGCCAGCAGCACCGCTATCATCTGCTCGGGCTGGATACCACCAATCCCCCGCTGCGCACCTCGCTTATCATCTGGTGTAGCCTGTTTTTTATTATTGGCATCGGTACTCAGATGGTGCTGTCGCCGGAGATCGAGCGCCTGTTGCTAATCGTGGTGTTTTTACCAAACGTGGTGATGGCGTGGAAATTTGGCTGGCAGGGCGGCGTGTTGTCAGGATTGCTCGGCAGTATGATGATCACTATCGCCCGGCAAATCGGCGTCGGGTTCAGTAACTTACTGGAGCTGGAGATTTTCCTCGCCACCCAGGCTCTGCTGGGTATAGGGCTGGGGATCGCCATCAGCCGCCAGCAGCATCTGGCGCAAAACCTGCACCATTATCGCCAGCGTCTGGAAACCGAACTGGCGGCGCGTCGCGCGCTGACCGAACAGCTGATCCGCACCGAAGAAAACACGCGCAAAAGCCTGGCGCGGGAACTGCACGACGAAATTGGTCAGAACATCACCGCCATTCAAATTCAGTCGCAACTGGTCAAACGTGCACCGGGTCGTGAGCAAACGCTTGAGGCTGCGAATCAAATCAACGACCTGGCCCGGCGTATTCACCACTCCACCCGTCAGCTGCTGCGCCAGCTGCGCCCCCCCGCGCTCGATGAACTGTCTTTTAAAGATGCACTACATCATCTGGTGAATGAATTTGCTTTTGCTGAACGGGGTATTCGCTGCCGCTTTGATTATCAGCTAGAAAATACGCCAGAAAACGAAACGGTGCGCTTCACGCTGTATCGCCTGTTGCAGGAGTTACTCAATAACGTCTGCAAACATGCCGATGCCAGCGATGTGTCGATTACGCTGCGCCAGCGGGAACATTGCTTGTTTCTGGACGTCGCTGACAACGGCGTTGGTATTCTGCCAGAAAAAATTCCCGGTTTCGGTATCCAGGGGATGCGTGAGCGGGTGAGCGCCCTTGGCGGTGAACTGACGCTCGAATCAAACAACGGCACGCGAGTAATTGTTAACCTGCCCACAAATTTGCAACAAACCAGCCGCTAACCAGGAAAAAGTCTTAGTCACTGCGGACTTTCTCTCATCCCCTTTTGCTTTCACTTTCCTATAGTCAGCACAAACGGAGACTGCCATGCATACACGCTCAGCCAGCGAAACAGACCAACAATACCGGGCGCTACGCCCCCGGCTGCTGATGTGTATGGTAATTGGTTACGCCGCGTTTTATCTGACGCGCAAAAGCGTTAACCTTGTCCTCCCGGCGCTGCAAACGGATCTGGGTCTGGATAAAGGCGATATCGGCCTGCTTGGGTCACTGTTTTATCTGACCTATGGTCTGTCGAAATTCACCGCCGGGCTGTGGCACGACAGCCACGGACAACGTGCGTTTATGGGTATTGGTCTGTTTGCTACCGGCGTTTTAAACGTGCTGTTCGCCTTTGGTGAATCGCTGACGCTGCTGCTGGTGGTCTGGACGCTGAACGGATTTTTTCAGGGCTGGGGCTGGCCGCCCTGTGCCCGACTACTAACCCATTGGTACTCGCGCAATGAACGTGGCTTCTGGTGGGGCTGCTGGAATATGTCGATCAACATCGGTGGCGCCATTATCCCACTAATTAGCGCTTTTGCCGCCCACTGGTGGGGCTGGCAGGCGGCCATGCTGGCACCGGGGATAATCAGTATGGCACTGGGAATCTGGCTCACCCTGCAATTGAAAGGCACGCCCCAGGAAGAAGGGTTACCCACGGTTGGGGAATGGCGGCATGACCCGCTGGAGCTACGTCAGGAGCAGCAAAGCCCGCCGATGGGGCTGTGGCAAATGTTGCGCACTACCATGCTGAAAAACCCGATGATCTGGCTGCTCGGCGTGTCGTATGTATTGGTCTATTTGATCCGCATTGCGCTGAACGACTGGGGCAACATCTGGCTGACGGAAAGCCACGGTGTGAATCTGCTCAGCGCTAATGCCACGGTGATGCTATTCGAAGTTGGCGGTTTGCTGGGGGCGCTGTTTGCCGGATGGGGATCGGATCTGCTGTTCAGCGGTCAGCGTGCGCCGATGATTTTGCTGTTCACGCTGGGGCTGATGGTTTCCGTCGCCGCACTGTGGCTGGCACCAGTGCACCACTACGCGTTACTGGCAGTGTGTTTCTTTACCGTGGGCTTTTTTGTGTTTGGCCCACAGATGCTAATTGGCCTCGCAGCCGTTGAATGCGGACACAAAGCGGCGGCAGGTTCAATTACCGGTTTTCTCGGGCTGTTCGCCTATCTGGGGGCCGCGCTGGCGGGTTGGCCGCTGTCGTTGGTCATAGAACATTACGGCTGGTCGGGAATGTTCAGTTTGCTCTCGGTTGCCGCTGTCTTTATGGGTTTATTGCTGATGCCGTTGCTCATTGCGGGCATTACCCCTTCTCTCAGTCAAAGGATAAAACAATGAAACTGACGCTTACCTCTACCCTGATCGCTTCCGCTCTGACGCTGGCAGCCTTCAGCAACGCAGCCCAGGCGCAGGGCCGTCTGGTGGTGTATTGCAGCGCCACCAACGAGATGTGCGAAACCGAAACCAAAGCCTTCGGTGAAAAATATGATGTGAAAACCTCATTCATTCGCAACGGCTCTGGCAGTACGCTGGCGAAAGTGGATGCAGAGAAGAAAAACCCGCAGGCGGATGTGTGGTACGGCGGTACGCTGGATCCGCAATCCCAGGCCGGTGAAATGGGTCTGCTGCAGCCGTATAAATCACCAAACCTCGAACAGATCATGGAGAAATTCCGCGATCCCGCGAAGGTCAAAGGTAATCTCTCTTCGGCGGTTTACGTCGGTATTCTGGGCTTTGGCGTTAATACCCAGCGCCTGAAAGAGAAAAACCTGCCGGTGCCAAAATGCTGGAAGGATCTGACCAAACCGGAATACAAGGGCGAAATCCAGATTGCTGACCCGCAAAGCTCCGGTACCGCCTACACCGCGCTGGCGACCTTTGCTCAACTGTGGGGTGAAGATCAGGCCTTTGATTACCTGAAACAGCTAAACGCCAACGTCTCTCAATACACCAAATCCGGCATTGCCCCGGCGCGTAACGCCGCCCGCGGCGAAACGGCTATCGGCATTGGCTTCCTGCACGACTATTCGCTGGAAAAAGAACAGGGCGCACCGCTGGAGCTGATTTCTCCATGCGAAGGCACCGGTTATGAAATCGGCGGCGTCAGCATCCTGAAAGGTGCGCGCAACATCGACAACGCCAAACTGTTCGTTGACTGGGTGCTGTCGAAAGACGCGCAAGAGCTGGCGTGGAAGAAAGGGAAATCCTATCAGATCCTGACCAACACCACCGCCGAGACCTCCCCTAACTCGCTGAAGCTCGACGACCTGAAGCTTATCAATTACGACATGGATAAGTACGGCTCGACTGACGTACGTAAGGCGTTGATCAATAAGTGGGTTAGCGAAGTTAAGATGGGTAAATAAGCCCACGTTGCGTTCATTTGCCGGGTACGGCGTAAACGCCTTACCCGGCCTACATTACCGGAAACGCTATGTCACACACACTTGCACTCCATCCCGTGAAAAAACGGGATGCGATATTTCTTTGGGTTTTGCTCGGCTGGCTGGCGTTTGCCCTGCTGCCTAGCTGGAGCCTGGACTACGGTCTGCTGGAGTCAACGCGGGAAGAAATACTCGCCGCCTACGGCTGGTCGCAGTTCAATATCAGTTGGCTGTGGTATCTGCTGCCAAGCCTGCTGCTGGTGCGCCCATTCCATGAAGCCAGGCGCGAACAGCGCAGCCGCCATTATCTTGACGCGGGTTGGGCATTTTTCTGTATGGCCTTTATTGTCGCCAGCGCCACCCTTGAGGGGCGCGGCTTAGGCTATGCCACCATCGTGCTGTTTGTGGCGCTTGGCGCAATCATGACCCTGGCGCTCACCCGCCTCGAATGGCTGGGCGGTGACCGTTTCGTCATCGGCTCGCTTACCGCGATTGTCGCGCTGATCGGTATTTTTATCGTCTGGCCGAGTATCGCCATTTTCATTCCGATGTTCACCAACGACGCCGGGGAATTTGCCCCGTTGGCGTTTATGAATGTGCTGTCGCAGGCACATATTATTCAGGTGATCCTCAACTCAATTATGCTGTCGATTGCCGTCGGCGTCGGCTGTACCTTCTTTGGTCTGGTACTGGCTATCTACACCACCCGTATCGCCAGACGTAGCGCCATAATCGGACGTATCTTCTCGATTTTGCCGATCGTCACTCCGCCGTTTGTCGTCGGTTTAGGCGTCACGCTGATGATGGGACGCTCCGGTTACATCACCGAGTTTATGGTCGAATGGTTTGGTTTAACCAACACCAACTGGCTGTATGGCTTTACCGGCATCTGGCTGGCGCAGGTTCTGGCCTTTACGCCGATGGCGTTTATGATCCTCGACGGAGCAATCAAAACCATTCATCCGTCGCTGGAAGAAGCGTCATACACCCTGCGTGCCAGCCGCTGGCAGACCTTTAACGGCGTGTTTGTCCCGCTGCTGAAACCCGCACTGGCTAACGCCTTTTTGATTGTGGTCGTGCAGTCGCTGGCTGACTTTAGTAACCCGCTGGTGCTCGGCGGTAACTTCGACGTGCTGGCAACGCAAATCTACTTCTACATCACCGGTTCGCAGCTTGACTACCAGGCCGCCAGTACGCTGGGTGCCTTCCTGCTGCTGTTTTCGCTGCTGGTGTTCTGCGTGCAGTATATGTGGATTGGTAAACGCTCATACGTCACCGTTTCCGGCAAATCCTACCGGGGCGACGTACAGCCGTTGCCGGTAACGCTGGTATGGAGTGTGGTCGCGCTGCTGGCAGTGTGGATTGCCTTTAACGCCCTGCTCTACGGCAGCATTTTCTACGGCAGTTTCACCGTCAACTGGGGCGTGGACTACACCCTGACGCTGGCGAACTTTACCAAACTGTTCGGTCAGGGGATGAGCGACGGCGCGTGGCCTTCACTGCTCGACACCCTGCTCTACGCCGGGATTGCCGCGCCGATCACCGCGATCTTCGGCCTGCTGATCGCATGGATCGTGGTGCGCCAGCAGTTTAAAGGCAAGAAGACCATCGAGTTCACCACCATGCTGTGCTTTGCCGTTCCGGGCACCGTCGCGGGCGTATCGTACATTCTGGCATTTAACAGCGCCCCGGTGTATCTCACCGGCACCGCCGCCATCGTGATTATCTCGATGGTGATGCGTAACGTCCCGGTCGGTATCCGCGCAGGCATCGCGGGCTTGGGCCAAATCGATAAATCACTGGATGAAGCCTCACTCAGCCTGCGCGCCGGTTCTCTGCGTACTATTACGCACATCCTGCTGCCGCTGCTGCGCCCGGCGATCCTCTCGGCGCTGATTTACAGCTTTGTGCGCGCCATTACCACCGTCAGCGCCATCGTGTTCCTCGTCACGCCGGATACCCGCGTAGCGACGGCCTACATCCTGAACCGCGTGGAAGATGGCGAATACGGTGTAGCGATTGCCTACGGTTCCATTCTGATCGTGGTGATGCTGGCGATTATTTTCATCTTTGACTGGCTGATCGGTGAATCACGTACCTCCCGTTCAAAAGCCAAAAACCAGGCGTAATGGAGCGCACTATGACTCAGAAAAATTTCGTTGAACTGCGCAACGTCACTAAACGATTTGGCAGTAATACGGTAATCGACAATATCAACCTCACCATCCCGCAGGGGCAAATGGTGACGCTGCTCGGACCATCCGGCTGCGGCAAAACCACTATTTTGCGCCTGGTTGCCGGGCTGGAAAAACCGAGCGAAGGGCAAATTTTCATTGATGGCGAAGACGTCACCCATCGCTCTATTCAGCAGCGCGATATCTGCATGGTGTTTCAGTCCTATGCCCTGTTCCCGCATATGTCGCTGGGAGAGAATGTCGGTTATGGCCTGAAAATGCTCGGTGTACCGCGCGCAGAGCTGAAAGCCCGCGTCAAAGAGGCGCTGGCGATGGTGGATCTGGAAGGATTCGAAGACCGCTTTGTCGACCAGATCTCCGGCGGTCAGCAGCAGCGCGTGGCGCTGGCCCGCGCGCTGATCCTCAAGCCGAAAGTGCTGCTGTTTGATGAGCCGTTGAGTAACCTCGACGCCAACCTGCGTCGCAGCATGCGCGACAAGATCCGCGAGCTGCAAAAGCAGTTTGATATCACCTCGCTGTACGTCACCCACGATCAGAGCGAAGCCTTTGCGGTTTCCGATACCGTGCTGGTGATGAACAAGGGACACATCATGCAGATCGGCTCACCGCAGGATCTTTACCGCCAGCCCGCCTCCCGCTTTATGGCGAGCTTTATGGGCGATGCCAACCTGTTCCCGGCAACCTTCAGCGACGGATACGTTGATATCTACGGCTATCATCTGCCGCGCCCGCTGCACTTTGCTACACAGGGTGAAGGGATGGTCGGTGTGCGCCCGGAAGCGATCACGCTCAGCGATCGCGGCGAGGAGAGCCAGCGCTGCGTGATCCGCCATGTCGCCTATATGGGGCCGCAGTATGAAGTGACGGTGGAATGGCACGGGCAGGAGATTTTATTGCAGGTCAACGCTACGCGTCTGCAACCGGACGTCGGCGAGCAGTATTATCTTGAAATCCATCCGTACGGCATGTTTGTTCTGGCGGATGCGGCATAACGTTTTGTGGCTTTGTAGGCCGGATAAGGCGCTTGTGCCGCCATCCGGCAATGCCTGATGCGCTGCGCTTATCAGGCCTACAATGAACGATGTAGGCCGGATAAGGCGCTTGCGCCGCCATCCGGCAATGCCTGATGCGCTGCGCTTATCAAGCCTACAATGAACGATGTAGGCCGGATAAGGCGCTTGCGCCGCCATCCGGCAATGCCTGATGCGCTGCGCTTATCAGGCCTACAATGAACGATGTAGACCCGATAAAACCCTCAGCTTCGCGCTTTTAGCGCGGCAATATCCGCAGGCGTGGTGCGACAGCACCCGCCAATTAACCGTGCGCCAGCGGCCTGCCACTGCGGCAGATAATCCGCCAGCTGCGCGCAATGTTCACCGTGATGATGCCAGGTTTTGCTCACGGCATCGTAATGCTCGCCCGAGTTCGGATACACCACAAGCGGCAGCGCCGTTAAACCGTGTAAATGCTGCAACGCAGCGGTGGTGTTTTCCAGTGCAATACAGTTAATGCCTAGCGCCACCACCTGCGGATAACCCGCCAGCAACGCAACCACGTCACGCAGCGGCGTACCGTCGCTCAGGTGCTCTCTGTCGCGCAGGGTAAATGAGAACCACGCCCGCGCACGCGGATATGCGGTCAACAGCTCAGCCAACGCCTCAATCTCGGCAAAATTCGGCAGGGTTTCACAGGCCAGCAGATCGGCCCCGGCATCCAGCAAGGCTTCCACGCGCGGGCGATGAAACGCCTGAAATGCCTCAACGCTACAATGATAATCGCCACGGTATTCAGAGCCATCCGCCAGATACGCGCCGTAAGGCCCGACGGATCCCGCCACCAGAAGCGTTCCCGCCTGCGGGTTCTCTGCCAGATACGCTTCACGGGCTTTACGCGCCAGCTCCACGCTTTTGCCAATCAGCGCTTTCGACTGCGATTCATCCAGACCTCGCGCGGCGAAGCCCGCCGGCGTCGCCTGATAGCTGGCAGTGATCGCGCATTGCGCCCCCGCCCGGTAGTAATCAAGATGCACTTCGCGGATAAGCTCCGGGTTTTCTACCAGCACTTTGGCTGACCACAGGCTGTCGGCTAAGTTACACCCTCGCGCTTCCAGCTCCGTCGCCATCGCGCCATCCAGCAGCAGGATATCCTGTTTATCAAGGAGAGCGCGTAACGGATTATTCTGCGACATGTTCTGGCTCCTGTTTTGCGTTTCGGGGTTGAGTAAGGAAATAAGCACCATAGCACAACGCAACAAACGGTAACCCGCACCACAACGCAATTCTCTGCGCTGGATCGAATGCCAGCCCTACACAGGCCACCAGGCACAGCACAAAACCTAATACTGGCACCAGCGGATACCACGGCGCGCGATAATGTAATTCACTCAATGCCTTACCTTGTTGCAGATGACGGCGACGAAAAACAAAATGCGAGGCGCAGATACTCAGCCACACCGCTACCACCGCAAACCCGGAGATTGCCGACAGCGCAACAAATACCGTGTCCGGGGCCACCACGCTGGAAAACAGCGCCAGCACACCACCGAGCATACTGACCGACAGCGCCGTCAGTGGCACGCCGTTTTTCGTTACTCGCGCAAAACAGGCCGGTAGCGTACGTTCATTCGACAACGACCACAGCATGCGCCCGGAGGCATATAACCCGGAGTTCGCTGCAGAAAGAATAGCCGTCAGGATCACGAAGTTAAAAATATCAGCGGCGTACGGGATCCCTACTTTCTCAAACACCAGCACAAACGGGCTTTTCTCCACGCCCGCCTGCTGCATCGGGATCAGCGCCGCCAGCACAAACACGGTGCCGATAAAGAAAATAATCAGTCGCGCGATGGTAGTACGAATCGCTACCGGGATAACTTTGCGCGGGTTTTCCGTTTCACCGGCAGCAATGCCGATAAGCTCGGTACCCGAAAAAGCAAAGTTCACTGCCACCATAGTCATCAGAATCGGTAAGCCACCGTGCGGGAACCAGCCTTCCGCCGTGATATTACTCAGCCCCGGCGCGGGCGAGCCATCCTGCATAGGAATAAAGCCGAAAATCGCCGCCCCGCCGAGGATGATAAAAGCGATGATAGTGACCACTTTGACCAGCGAGAACCAGAACTCCCCTTCGGCAAAAAAGCGCGTAGAGATAACATTCAGGCCAAAAATAATCGCGCAGAACACCACGCACCAGACCCATACCGGAACCTGTGGAAACCAGTACTGCATACAGAATCCGGCGGCGGTAAAACTCGAACCCAGCGCCACGGTCCAGGTCAGCCAGTAGAGCCAGGCCACGGTATACCCCGTTGCCGGGCCAAGATAGCGCGCGGCATAAACGTGAAACGCCCCGGTCTCCGGCATCGCGACCGACAGCTCGCCCAGACACTGCATAACCAGCCAGACCACCAGCGCACCAATCAGATAGGCCAGCAGCGTTCCCGCCGCTCCGGTGGTGGAGATGATGTACCCGGTATTGAAGAATAATCCTGTGCCAATCACGCCGCCCAGGGAAAGCATAATCAGGTGACGCGTTTTCATTGTGCGCTTCAGTGGCGCATTTTGTTGTGTTGTTTGCATATAACCTTCTAAACGTATGGACATCTAAACATCCAAAGAAGGTTTGTTATACCGCGTTTGTTAACAGAATGCAAAGTCAACCCTGCACCAGACGCAGATGCCCGCGCCGGGCGCTTAATAGCGGGTGGGGATTAATAATCAGATACAAAAAGGGCCGCCAGCTCATAACGCCTCCGTTGCCATGTTTTATCTAAACTTTGGCAACACAGTTGACTGACGGCGTTCACCCGGAAGTGGGAATCAAATCTCCCCACTCCCACAACCGGATGAGTGCTTAAGCACCGCTGGCTGGGATCGGCATCTGTGATTTGCGGCTCATCAGAATAAATACCGCCAGGCCTGCCAGCAAAATGCCCGGCGCAGAAGCCGCCATCACCCCTACCGTTCCGGTACCGAGCGCTAACATTTTCCCTGCCAGCAGCGGGCCGCTCATCGCCCCCAGACGCCCGACTGCGACGGCGGTTCCCACGCCTGTGGCGCGGATCTGCGTGCTGTAAAACAGCGGCGCCAGCGCATACAACACGCTTTGCCCGCCGGTGGCGAACATCCCCGCCACAAATCCCGCCATTAGCATGCCGCTCAATGACGACACCGTACCCAGCGCCAGCAGTGAAGCCAACATCCCGGTGTAGATCAGCAGCGACATCACCACCGGGCGCAGTTTATCCATTAACGCCCCGAGAATTAACGTGCCGCTGGCCGCGCCAATTTGCAGAGCAAACATTACGCCTGCCGCCTGCGATGGCCGAAAGCCCTGCTCCACCAGCAGCATCGGCAGCCAGTTGATCAGCATATACACCACCAGCAGGGTGAAGAAATAGCACAACCACAGCAGCAGCGTGGCACTCGCCGTCGCTGGCGCAAACAGGGCACGCAGCGGTGCGGCGGCCACTTGCGTTTGTTGGGTATAAACCTGTGATTCCGGCAGCCAGCGCATCAACAGCGGCACCAGCAGCAGCGGGATCACCCCGCCAACCCAGAACACAGTTTGCCAGGCGGAGGCCAGGCCGCTAAACCCAAGCGCCGCCGCCAGCGCCGCGCCGATCGGCACACCGCAGTACATCAGACTCACCGCCGTACCGCGAAAACGCGGGCCCGCCGCCTCGGAAGTCAGCGCGATCAGATTCGGCAACGCCGCGCCCAGCCCGACACCGGTCATCAGACGGGCAAACACCAGCGATGAGAAATCCCAGGAAATCGCCGTCGCCAGCGAGAACAGGCCGAACAGCGCCACAGAGGCAATGAGAATGCGCTTGCGGCCATAGCGGTCAGCCAGCATGCCACCCACCAGCGCGCCGGGCAGCAGCCCGAGAATGCCCGCACTGAAGATCCAGCCCATCTGCATTTTATCCAGCGCAAACGCGTGGGCGATACCGACGGCAGCGATACCGGCGGCCTGTAAATCCAGCCCTTCCATCAGGGCAACTAAAAAGCAAAGCCCAACGGTCAACGTCAGGCGGTAAGATGCGGGGGTACGGGTCGTCATAAGATGTCCCTCTGAGGTCACGATGCAGGTGAATCGCGGCTGATACGTTGCCAGCCGCGTAATCATTTTTTATTTGCGGTTGCGCAGGTCCAGCGCTACGTCGACGATCATATCTTCCTGGCCACCCACCATCCGACGTTTGCCCAGTTCCACCAGAATATCTACTGCGCTCAGGTCATAACGTGCTGCCGCCACTTCGCAATGACGCAGGAAGCTGGAGTACACCCCGGCATAGCCCAGCGCCAGCGTTTCACGATCCACCCGCACCGGACGGTCTTGTAATGGACGCACTAAATCGTCGGCGGCGTCCATCAGTGCGTAGAGATCGGTGCCGTGCTGCCAACCAAGCTTATCCGCAGCGGCGATAAATACCTCCAATGGCGCGTTGCCCGCGCCTGCGCCCATCCCGGCCAGGCTGGCGTCGATACGGTCACACCCCTCTTCTACCGCGGCAATGGAGTTCGCCACCCCAAGACTCAGGTTGTGATGCGCATGCATTCCGGTTTCTGTTTCCGGCTTCAGCACCGCTTTCAGTGCGCGGAAGCGGGCGCGAATATCGCTCATGTTCATTGCGCCGCCGGAATCGACCACATAAATACAGGTCGCGCCGTAGTTTTCCATCAGCTTCGCCTGCTGCGCCAGGTTCTCCGGTGTGGTCATATGGCTCATCATCAGAAAACCGACGGTATCCATGCCAAGCTCACGCGCATACTGAATATGCTGGGCCGACACATCAGCTTCAGTGCAGTGGGTCGCCACGCGCACTACCCGTGCGCCGGCCTGATATGCATTTTTCAGGTCATGAATAGTGCCGATACCCGGCAGCAACAGCGTGGCAATTTTGGCATGCTTCACCACGTCCGCCGCCGCTTCAATCCACTCCAGGTCGCTGTGCGCACCAAAGCCGTAGTTAAAGCTGGAACCTTGTAAACCGTCGCCGTGGGCCACTTCAATAGAATCAACCCGTGCGTCGTCCAGCGCTTTGGCTATCTGGCGCACATTCTCCAGCGAATATTGATGACGAATAGCGTGCATACCGTCGCGCAGGGTCACGTCAGAGATATAGAGTTTTTTACCGTTCATGCTGCTTCTCCTGCCTGACGAGCGAGGGACTGCGCCATCTTCTCAGCGGTCGCCAGCGCGCTGGAGGTCATAATGTCGAGGTTGCCCGCGTAGGCTGGTAAATAGTGCGCCGCGCCTTCCACTTCCAGATACACCGCGGTTTTCAGCCCAGAGAACTGGCCGATACCCGGCAGATTCACCGGTTTATCCTCCGGGATGACTTCAAACTGGACACGCTGTTTCAGGCGATAGCCCGGCACGTAGGCCTGCACCGCCGCCGCCATCTCATTAATCGACGCTTCAACTTCAACCTCAGAGGCCGCTTCGCTCAGCACATACACCGTGTCACGCATCATCAGCGGCGGCTCGGCCGGGTTAAGGACAATAATGGCTTTGCCTTTTGCCGCGCCGCCGACCACTTCAATCGCCTTCGAGGTAGTTTCGGTAAACTCGTCGATATTGGCACGGGTACCCGGTCCTGCCGATTTACTGGCGATCGAGGCGATAATCTCGGCGTAATGGACTTTTGCCACGCGAGAAACTGCCGCCACCATTGGGATGGTCGCCTGTCCGCCGCAGGTCACCATATTGACGTTCTGCTGATCAACGTTGGCTGCCAGATTCACCACCGGCACGCAGTAAGGACCGATTGCCGCGGGCGTCAGGTCGATCAGGCGGATGCCAGGTTTAACGGCACGTAGCGCGGCGTCGTTCTTCACATGCGCACCTGCGCTGGTGGCGTCAAACACAATGTCGATATCAGCGAATTCCGGCATGTCGATAAGCCCTTTCACCCCTTCATGGGTGGTGGCAACGCCCATGCGTCGGGCACGCGCCAGGCCATCAGATTCTGAATCGATACCGACCATCACCGCCATTTCCAGATGCACGCCGTGACGCAGAATTTTTATCATCAAATCGGTACCGATGTTGCCGGAGCCGATAATGGCGACTTTACGCTTACTCATGACTGACTTCCTTTTGTAACCGCCGCTGAAAAGGTGGCGGCGACTGAACCAATACCGTCGATATGGGCTTCAAAACAATCGCCCGCATTCACCGCCACCATCGGGCCTAACGCTCCGGTGAGAATAATGTCTCCGGCACGCAGCGGCTCGCCGAGGCTGGCCATTTTGCGCGCCAGCCAGACGGCGGCGTTGATCGGATGTCCCAGGCATTCGCTGCCGCGTCCGCTGGAGACCTCTTCGTTGTTGCGCGTCATTTTCATCGCGCAGTTTTTCAGATCTAATCCTGCCGGACGCTGTGCCGGACCGCCGACCACATACACGCCACAGGAGGCGTTATCCGCCACGGTATCAACAAATTTGATCGACCAGTCGCGGATACGGCTGCCGACCACTTCCAGCGCGGGAAGTACCCACTCTATGGCGTTGTAAAGCTCGTCAAAAGTGGTGTCGGTATTGGGCAGATCGCGGTTCAGCACCAGCGCAATTTCGGCTTCAATACGCGGTTGCAGAACACGGGAAAACGGGATGGTGTCGTTATCGCCATAGCACATGTCAGCAAACAGCGTGCCGAAATCCGGCTGATCGACACCCAGCTGCTGCTGCACTTTCGGGTGCGTCAGCCCCACTTTGCGCCCGACCACGCGACGCCCGCGCGCCACGTCGTACTGCACGTTGATGCGCTGAATGGCGTAGGCCGCTTCCGCGTTATCCACACCAATCAATTCACGCAGCGGGGAGATGGCTTCCCCTTTTTCTTCAGCCTGACGTAAATCGGCGGCTAGCTGCTCAAGATTACGATTCGTCATGTCCGTTCCTTAAGGGCGTGTGAGGAAATTCAGCACCAGTTGGTTAAAGGCATCCGCATGTTCCCACTGCGCCCAGTGCCCGCAGTCGCGGTAGATGTGCAGTTCAGAACCGGCAATCCCGGAAAGCAGGCGCAGACCGGCATCCATCGGTACAAAGCGGTCATTGCGTCCCCAGACAATCAGAGTCTGAGCTTTGATTTCACCCAGACGCGGGCTGAAATCCGGGAACTGTTTCGGGTTGGCCTCCAGACTCTGGACAAAGTTTTCCAGGTGATCGCGACGCGACAGCATGTTATTCAGGCGCGCCTCAAACAACGCCTCGGTCAGGTCGCTGGTGTCAAAGACAAAGATCTCCATCATCAGCTTCAGGTTCTCGATGGTCGGCTCACGATACAGCTGATTCAGGCGCTTGATACCTTCGGTCGGCATCGGGGTAAACAGGCTCATGCCGCCCGTTCCGCCGCCCATTAATACCAGTTTGCCCACGCGCTCCGGCCAGCTCAGGGTAAACGCCACAGCACTGTGACCGCCCATCGAGTTACCCAACAGGTGGACTGTTTGAATATCCAATTGATCGACCACGCTTTTCAGGATGCGGGCGTTGAGATCGGATCGCGAACCGCGGTTAACGATCCCATCGCTTTTGCCCCAGCCAGGACAATCCAACAGGATCACCCGGTATCCGGCCTGTACCAGCGGATCGATATTGCGGCTGAAGTTTGCCCAGCCCGTCGCGCCAGGACCGGATCCGTGCAGCAGCACGACGGTCTCTTCGCCCTGCCCACAGTCATTGAAATGCACGCGTAGGGTTTCGCCTGCTTCCTGCACCTCCAGAAAACGACTGGTAGCGGCTTCGGTTTGCGGTTGGTAAGTCATGATGTTCTCCTGCATATTCAGTTCTGTTTTAGTTCTGCGTAGTGGCGCTCAGGGAGCCGAATCCGGCGATCCACTCCGGGATCGGGCGGTAATAGCGGCCTTCGCTGCGCCAGTTGCCAAAGGCAGAAATGGCGGCAAAGGCGGCAACCCAGGTTTTAACTTCGTGCGTTGATTTGCCCGCCATCGCGGACAGCTCTTCGTTACTGACCGCGTCCAGCTCCTGCAAACGCCCCTGCTCAAGCAGGGTCATAAAACGGTTATCCCAGACGGGGTTAAGCGGGTGTAGCGTGTTTTGATCGACCACAAACTTCTCGGCGGCGCTGATCACCCGCTGCTGGCGCAGCTCGCGCTCGTTTTCAGGTAACTGTTTGCCGCTGCCGAGCAGGCGGTCACGCATATGGGCATCAGCCTTCGCCAGCTCCGGTACCGGCGGCTGATGCGACAGACCACCGGAGCCTAAAAACAGCACGCGCTTATTCAGCGAGCTGGCGAAACGGCCAATCGCTTCACCGAGCATGCGGGTACGCTGAAAGCCCGGCAGCGGCGTGGCGACACCGTTAATAAACACTGGCAGCACCGGCACCTTATCCAGGCCGCCGAGCAAAAACTCCAGCGGCTGCGCGAAGCCATGATCGACCTGCATGTTGTAGGACACGGCGAGATCGATACCGCTTTTCATTACCGCGTGGGCGCAGGCTTCAGCGAGATCTGTCGGCACCGGTAATTCCCCCGCCGCACTACCAAAATCGCCGATCGCTGTAGCTCCAACGCCTAAACAGAACGGCGGCATCACGTCGTAGAAAAATCCGTTGTAGTGATCGGGGGCAAACAGCACGACCAGTTCAGGTTCGAACGCCGCAATACGTGCCCGAGCGCTGGCGATTACGCCGTTAACCTCGTCGAGCACAGCCTGTGCCGGGTCGACATAGCCCACCAGCGGCGAGTGGGAAAGACAGTGAAGATAAGCGTGCATATCAGGCAACCTTTTCAACAGGAATGTCGGCAGTAGCGCGAGTGAGCATCATCACCGACGCCAGTTTATTCAGGGTGCTGCCCAGGGTTTGCGGAATGGCGATGGCGGCCACGAAGCGGTCCGGGCGCATTACTACCAGCGCGGCGTTGTGCTGGGCAAACCACGCGCGCAGGCGGTTTTGCGTATCGCCAATGCGGGTAACGCCGTCGTGGTTATCCTGATCGGTATGTATCTGCGTATCCGGCACGACCTGGATAAAACGCGTCCCCAGCGCCTGCCACTGTTGGATCTGCGCCTCGCTCATGCCCCATAGTGGGTTACAGCCCCAGCCAATCACCGCGAAATTCGGTCCGATGACGTTGTCGAGCAACGTCACTTCGCCCGATTCCAGCGTCACCTTCGGCTGGATAAACATCTTGCCGACCGGTGAAGTTTTCGCGTCGCCTTCACGCACCAGCGCCCCGGCGTGGTACTGCGGCATCGGCTTAAAGCGCATTTCAAGGAAGTAGCGTTTGACCGGCGGAATATAGTTCAGCAGCCAGGAAACCCCGTCGCGTACCGCGCCGTGCCAGCGTTTGGGCGGCGCAAGTACGTTGCCAGCGGTCACGGAGAGGTCGATCATCGCTTTGGCGTGGTCGCGGCGTTCCTGCTGGTAGGTATCCAACAGCGCATCGCCGGCTTTACCGTTAATCACCAGCGCCAGTTTCCATGCCAGATTGAAAGCATCGCGCATGCCGCTGTTGTATCCCTGACCCTGCCAGACCGGCATAATGTGCGCCGCATCGCCCGCCAGCAGCACGCGGTCAATACGAAAACGTTCGGCCAGACGAGCATTATGGGTATACACGCGCTGGCGGATCAGCTCGACGTTGTCCGGGTTCGGCAGCACTTTGCTCAGTAACTGGCGCATATTCTGCGGCTCGCTAAGCTGCGCTTCGGTTTCCCCCGGCATAACCATAAACTCAAAACGGCGCACCGCGTGCGGCAGCGCGGCAGAGACATACGGGCGCACCGGATCGCAGCACAAATACACATGCGGCGTGCTGAGCGGATCGTTGGCGATATCCACCACAATCCACTGATTCGGCGCGGTTTTACCTTCAAACGGCACGTTCAGAGAACGTCTGACGTTGCTGCCGCCGCCGTCGCAGGCCACCAGCCACTGAGCCTTCACCGTTTCACGTTGACCGTCTGGCGCTTTCAGATTTAGCGTCACTTCGCCGTTTTGTTGGCTGAAGGCCTCCAGCTCGCGGGAGAACAGGCAGCGCACGTTGGGAAAACGCGACAACCCTTCCAACATCACCGCGTCCACCTGCGGCTGAATAAAAGCATTGCGGCGCGACCAGCCAAATTCGTCGGTCATCGGCTGGATATCAGCAAAACAGCGGCCTTTCGGGGTGAGAAAGCGCATCGCGTGCCACGGCGTGGTGTGCGGCAAAACGTTCTCGACCAGCCCCACAGACTGCATAGTGCGCAGCGCTTCATCATCAATGCCGATGGCGCGAGGATAGTCGATCAGCGTGTCGAGCTTCTCCACTACCAACACCTCAATGCCCATCTGCCCAAGATAGTTGGCCATCATCAGCCCTACCGGACCAGCACCGGCAATCGCCACCTGCGCGGTATGCTGCACAGCGGGTTGGATATCCGGGTTTTTTGTTGTCATTTCAGAACCTCACGACTCGGACAAAACGCAATTGCGGACCCTGGTGAGGCGCAATTTGTTTTGTTAAAAATATGTGAATAATTTTTTGTTGTGCGGTCAGTATAGAAGCGAGTTTTTGCGCTACAATCAAAACACGCCAGGATGTGCACTAAGTGCACAACGTTGTTTTACCTGTAGATTTGTCAATGAATATGAAAAATAACGAGAGCACTGAGTACAAAACCGTACGCGGATTAACGCGCGGATTAATGTTATTAAATATGTTAAACCGGCTCGATGGTGGGGCCAGTGTTGGCTTGCTTGCTGAGTTAAGCGGCCTGCATCGCACCACGGTCAGACGGCTGCTGGAAACCCTGCAGGATGAGGGTTACGTCCGGCGCAGCCTGTCCGATGACAGCTTTCGCTTAACCATTAAAGTCCGCCAGCTCAGCGAGGGGTTTCGTGACGAGCAGTGGATTTCTGCACTCGCCGCCCCGCTGCTGGGGGATTTGCTGCGCGAGGTCATCTGGCCGACCGACGTTTCCACGCTGGATGTGGACGCGATGGTGGTACGTGAAACCACCCACCGTTTCAGCCGCCTGTCGTTTCACCGGGCGATGGTAGGGCGTCGTTTGCCACTGCTGAAAACCGCATCCGGCCTGACCTGGCTGGCATTTTGCCCGGAGAATGAACGGCAGGAACTGATTGAAATGCTTGCCTCCCGATCGGGAGAAGAGTTCCAGCTTGCGCGCGAGCCGCTGAAGCTCAATGCCATTTTGACCCGCGCGCGAAAAGACGGTTTTGGGCAGAACTTTCGCGGTTGGGATCAGGAAGAGAAAATCGCTTCTATCGCCGTCCCCATCCGCAGCGAACAGCGGGTGATCGGCTGCCTGAATTTGGTGTATATGGCCAGCGCCATGACCATCGAACAGGCCGCGGAAAAGCATCTTCCGGCCTTACAAAAGGTGGCGAAACAGATAGAGGACGGCGTCGAGTCGCAGGAGATTTTGGTTGCCGGGAGGTGAGATGGATCACAGTTATGCGGATCATCTGATTGATAGCTGGCATAACTCACTATCCGGCCGATAAAACTCTGTGACGCCTTGCCCAAAAAATATCTTCATTTCATAGTGTGCATTCGTTTTCTGCCAGGAGGCTGCATGTTAAAGGTCATTGCTGAGGATTTCATCAAACCTGATTATATTGAAACTGTTCTCCCGTTGTATCGTGAGCTAATAGCGGCAACGAAGAAAGAACCGCACTGCATTGCTTACGACCTCTATATTGATGAAAAAGATCCGGGGCATTTTATTTTTATCGAAGAATGGCCAAACCACGCGGCTCTCGATGAACATTGTGCCAGCGAGCATTTCCAGCGACTTGTACCATTAATCGATCAATACACGCGCCAGGAAGCACGTTACATACTGATGGATGACGTGGTAAATCCGAATGCCACATAAAAATAGTGAAATGTGGACAGGTGGCTTATGACGAAAGTAAAGGAATAACTTTTTGGCAGGATGCTTAAAAGCATTCCAGTTAATGATAAAATAGCAAGCACAAATAGTAAGTTAATACCGGGTGCCATATTAAAAATGAATAAAAAATGTCTGGGATATATTTCAATTGTTGTCGATGATTATGACAGAGCTATCGATTACTACATAAATAAGCTCGGTTTTACCCTGATTGAAGATACTCCACAACCGGGGAAACGTTGGGTTGTGGTATCGCCGAACCCGGACAGTGACTGTCATTTGCTACTCTCCAGGGCTGCTAATGAAACTCAGGAAGCATTCATCGGTAACCAATGTGGAGGACGCGTATTCCTGTTTCTGCAAACCGATGATTTCTGGCGTGATTACAATGAAATGAAATCGGCTGGCGTTCAGTTTTGCGAAGCCCCCAGAGAAGAAGAATACGGTACCGTTGTTGTTTTTGAGGACCTCTATGGTAATCGATGGGATTTACTACAGAGAAAATAAACACCATATGTGACCATTAACGTTATCTGACTCAACTGGATATACATTTCTGGCACAAAATTGTTCTTCCCGCACCACAAATAAAAAACCGAAACCCGCTCCTGGAAAGCGCGGCGTTCCGGTTTTTATTCAGTCCGAAGGGTTTCAGACTTTAAGCAGTTTCACCGTCGCGTCGATGTCGATTTCATCTTCCGAGAAGATCAGCGTCGTGCCCTGGAAGGTAGTGATGGCCAGCTTTTTCAGCGTGCGCATTTCACCAGGCTTCACGTCTGATTTAGGTCGGATGCTGTTCATCAGCACGCCGACAGACAGCACAGCATTTTCTTTGTCGATACGGGTCTCTACAGGGACTTCTTCGCTGTAGACCAGGAATGACTTGATCGAAGTTAGCTTCAGACGCTCGCCTGCTATATAGATGTACTTGCTGTCTGGTATGACTTTTACCGCGTAGGCAGACAAGCCTTTGTTGTTGGTGGTGGGCTCAAAAGTCACCGCCGCGTCTTTCTTGATCAGCTCAGGATTAGCAACCTTAATCACATGAAAATAGCGGTTGTCGCCGTTTTCATCTTTGATAAATCCAAAGCCTTTATCTTTAAACCACGTTGTGATTGTTCCGTTCATTGCTGTTTCCGCCTGATTAAACCTATTACTTGTAGAGTATACCTACTCAATTTGCGCGCAGTGTAAAACACAGGCCATGTCTTTGGCTACTCGTTACCCCAACGATTGAGGAACTCCGCAATATCATCGATACGCTGAGCGTCGACACCTGCCACGGTAGCCATCTCCTGCTGCGCTTCTTCGCTGATCTCTTCGTTGTTCATCAAACGAGTGATCAGCTGCTGGAAGTAGTGCGCCAGCGCGTCACGCTCTGTGTCGCTCACCGGCTTTGCGGCCTCGGTCGCGTACTCGTCGGCGATATCATAATATTTTAGCGGAATGTCGTTGTTCATCAGTTGCTCCGGGGTAAATGCGTGTGCCAGCAGTTGCCTGCCGCGTCTGGTGTGAATGATAGCATTCTTATTTCATGGTTCGCGATCTGTTTTATTGGTCACTATGCATTACATATATCAATAATGTTTTCCGGCACCACTTCGCATTTAATAAACCTTCCGTATTTAAATAACAGCATTCTTATTCAGTTCGATATAATGGCTACTTATTAAATAACGAGCCACCAAGGAAATATTAAATTACTTTAATTCTAATTACATTATCGACATCTGTAATCCGCAGTTGGCCCAATCCCATCGCTAGTCGCCCATTTGCCCACATTCATCTTCTGGACAACACTCTACGATGACACCACTGACCTAACACGTGGAGCAAACACCATGAACATCACGCAAATCCGTAACGCTACGCAGCACATCACTTTTGGTGGCAAAACCTTTCTGATCGACCCTATGCTGGCGGCAAAAGGTACTTATCCGGGCTTTGCCGGTACGGCACGCGCCGAGATCCGCAACCCGACCGTTGATCTGCCTGTCGATATCGACACCCTGCTCAACGTTGATGCGCTGATCGTGACCCATCTGCATGAAGACCACTGGGATGAAGCCGCGGCTCGTGTCGTACCGAAAGACAAACCGATTTATGTGCAAAACGATCGCGATGCGCAGGTACTGCGGGAACAAGGTTTCACGCAACTGACCGTACTGACGCAAAACACTGCGCTTGGTGATATCACCCTGCGTAAAACCGGCGGCCAGCACGGTTCGGATCGCGCTTACGCCATCCCGCAAATGGCTGAGCGTCTGGGTGATGCCTGCGGAGTTATCTTCCAGCATCCGGCGGAAAAAACGCTGTATCTGGTCGGGGACACCATCTGGCGCGACGAGGTGGAAACCAACATGCGGACTTTCCAGCCAGGCGTGGTCATTCTGAACGCAGGCTTTGCTCACGTTATCGGGTTTGGCCCAATTATCATGGGCGCGGAAGATGTGCTAAAAACCCACTTCACGCTGCCCGAAGCACAAATTGTGGCGACCCACATGGAGGCGATTAACCACTGTCTGCTGACCCGCGCGGCCTTGAAAGAGTACGCCTGCGACAACCAGATTGCGCAATTCGTTAACGTGCCGGAAGATGGCGAAACCCTGACGTTTTAAACTCCACAGAGGACTCGTATGCAACCGCTTAACGTCGCCATTGTTGCCGTGGAAGATTTCAGCCCGTTTCACTTCTCGGTGCCGTGCATTATTTTCAGTGACAAAGTGGCGACGAAAAAGCGTTTTGAGGTGCAACTGTGTGCAGAACAGCCGGGCATCGTTTCCTCGCAGGATGGCTTCTCCATTAACGCAGCCTACGGCTATGAAGCGGTGGAGGCCGCCGACATTGTGGTGATCCCCTGGTGGGGTACCACGGCACATCGGCCACCACAAAGCCTGCTTGATGCGCTCAATCGTGCGCGACAAAACGGCGCGCAGATTGTTGGGTTATGCCTGGGTGCGTTTGTCCTCGGCTACGCCGGTCTGCTGGATAGCAAACGGGCGGCTACGCACTGGGAGTTCGAGCAGGATTTTCAGGCCCGCTTTCCGGCAGCTCATCTGGATATCAACGCGCTGTACGTGGATGACGACGGTATTATTACCTCGGCAGGCACCGCCGCCGCGCTGGATTGCTGCCTGTACGTCATCCGCCAACGTTTTGGCAGCACGGTGGCGAATCAGATTGCCCGACGGATGATTGTGCCGCCACATCGCGAGGGCGGCCAGGCACAGTTTATCGAGCAACCGGTGGCGAAAAATACCAAAGATCAGCGCATCAACGTCCTGCTCGACTATTTGCGCCAGCATCTCCATGAATCACATAATCTTGACGAGCTGGCGCAACGGGTGATGATGAGCCGTCGCACCCTCACCCGTCATT
Organism: Citrobacter sp. Cpo012; assembly: GCF_030333015.1. NCBI lineage: Bacteria > Pseudomonadati > Pseudomonadota > Gammaproteobacteria > Enterobacterales > Enterobacteriaceae > Citrobacter > Citrobacter sp. Cpo012. The sequence goes on from NZ_JAOWGR010000043.1 coordinate 697,332, forward strand.
TTATGAAGGCCACAGGGTCAAGCGTGGCCGAATGGTTGATTGCCGAGCGCCTGCGCCGTAGCCAGACGTTGCTGGAGTCCAGCCAGTTACCCGTTGAACGCATCGCCGAACAGGTTGGTTTTCAGTCGCCCGTCACCTGGCGCCAGCATTTTAAATCCCACTTTGGCGTTAGCCCGGCTGAATGGCGTAAAACCTTTCGCGGCGATTAGCCTCTTTTTTGCGCCAGCCAGATGGTGTGCCCGGTGCAGTGCGGATCTTCCATCACCATCTCGACCACCGCAAAACCGTGTGCTGACAGCAGTGCGCGGTATTCATCCGGCGCGAGGCTGGCGTGAAACAGCGGCTCACCTTCAAATTGCCCCATCGCGATGCCGTTGTCCGTACCGCTGGTAAACATCAGCGCGCTGCCGGGATGGCTGAGGCGGTCAAAAATCGGGAACATCTTTTGCTGGTCCTGCTGAGTTAAATGGAAAAAGCTGTCCCAGGCGATCAGACCATCGAAAGTCTCATTGAGTGCCAACTCGCGCATATCCTGTTCCAGCCAGCGCTGTGCGGGAAAAGTGTTTCGGGCCCGCGCCAGCATCGCCGGGGAACCATCAACGCCGGTAAGCTGAAAACCTTGCTGGATAAAATAACCGGCGATCGGCTGACCGTTGCCGCAGCCAATATCCACAATGCTGCCCTGCCCGCCCATCACGGAAATAAATTTATCGAGCCAGCTTTTCTCGAACAAGGTGCGCGAGCGCTGGCTGGCAAAAGCATCCGCATGGCGTCGGTAGATGGACAGAATATTTTTTGCCGCAGATTCGCTCACAATGTCCTCGCTTTTTTCTTCTGTTAGGTATAACGACGATAAATCCTTCAGCACACTATCCTCAAACCCTGGAATGCGCCTCGCAGAACCCATGCGCAAATACCCCAAAACCGTCCCGCTGTGGCATCATAGCGCACAGATAACGTCATGACAGGGGTGATAAACGTGAAACCGGTAACGCTATACGATGTGGCAGACCATGCAGGTGTCTCTTACCAGACCGTCTCTCGCGTCGTGAACCAGGCCAGCCACGTTTCCGCAAAAACCCGACAGAAAGTTGAGGCCGCGATGGCGGAACTCAATTACATTCCTAACCGCGTTGCACAGCAGTTGGCTGGCAAACAGACGCCACTGATTGGCGTTGTGACGGCAAACCTTGCCCTGCATGCCCCCTCACAAATCGTTGCTGCCATAAAATCCCGCGCCGACCAGTCCGGTGCCAGCGTGGTGATCGCCATGGTCGAGCGCAGCGGCGTTGAGTCCTGTAAAGCCGCGGTCCACCATCTGCTTTCTCAACGCGTAACCGGGCTTATCATCAACTATCCGCTGGATGAAGAAGATGCCATTGCCGTGGCCGCTGCCTGCGGTACGGTGCCGGTGTTGTTTCTCGATGTCTCTGACCTGACGCCAATTAACAGCGTGATTTTCTCTCATGACGACGGCGCGCGCCTTGGCGTTGAACATCTGGTGCAGCACGGACATCAACGGATCGCCCTGCTGAGCGGGCCGCACACTTCCGTTTCGGCAAGGCTTCGGCATGCGGGCTGGCACAAGTATCTGGCACATTACCAGCTACAACCCGTTGTGGAGCTGGAAGGCGACTGGAGCGCGATGTCTGGTTTTCAGCAAACGATGCACATGCTGAATAACGGTAACCTCCCTACCGCCATGCTGGTCGCTAACGATCAAATGGCGCTGGGCGCGATGCGGGCAATCAGCGAGTTCGGTCTGCGGGTTGCAGTGGATATATCGGTAATTGGCTACGATGACACCGAAGACAGCGCCTGTTACATCCCACCGCTGACCACCATCAGGCAGGATTTTCCGTTGCTGGGTGAAACCAGCGTCGACAGGCTATTGCAACTCCCCCGTGGCGGCTCCAGCGTGGGTAACCAACTGCTTCCCGTCACCCTGGTCAAGCGCAAAACGGTTCTGCCTCCCGATACACAAACCACCACTCCCCAGGCGCTGGCTGATTCACTGATCCAGCTGGCGCGGCAAGTTTCTCAGCTCACACCCAAATTGTGAACGCATAACAATTGTGTGAGTCAGTTCACTTATTGAACGCCCCATCCTTTACAGCAAGGAGCGCTTGTTCGTATTTTGATTGAAATTGTGAGCGAGTAACAAATTCAAACAGGATACCGTTATGAACCTGAACACAGATTCACTCTCCGCTGTTCTGGCCCGCCGCGACTGGGAGAATCCCGGCGTCACGCAGCTCAACCGGCTTGAAGCACATCCGCCGTTCTGTAGCTGGCGCTCAGCGGATGATGCACGTACCAATCAGCGTTCGAGTCAGTTACGCTCGCTGAATGGCCAGTGGCAATTTGCCTGGTTTGCCGCGCCGGAGGCTGTCCCAGAAAGCTGGCTGACAAGCGATCTGCCACAGGCAGACATCATCAACGTCCCCTCTAACTGGCAGATGGCCGGTTATGATGCGCCAATTTATACCAACGTCACCTACCCAATCCCGGTGAATCCTCCGTACGTTCCGGCACAGAACCCGACAGGATGTTACTCGCTCACATTTAATGTTGAAGACGCGTGGTTAGAGGAAGGCCAGACGCGCATTATTTTTGACGGCGTGAACTCCGCGTTTCATCTGTGGTGCAACGGTCGCTGGGTCGGCTACGGTCAGGATAGCCGTCTGCCGTCTGAGTTTGATCTTAGCGATTATCTGCTGCGCGGCGAAAACCGTCTGGCTGTGATGGTGCTGCGCTGGAGCGACGGCAGCTATCTGGAAGACCAGGACATGTGGCGCATGAGCGGTATTTTTCGCGATGTCTCCCTGCTACATAAGCCCACTACGCAAATCCGCGACCTGCGCATTAATACCCGTTTTAATGACGACTTCAGCCGCGCCACGCTGGAAGCGGAAGTCAGAGTGGGTGGCAACGAGAGCGAAGATTTACGCGTCACCCTGCAATTGTGGGAAGGTGAAACGCTCACCCACGAAACGACCTCACCGCTCGGCAGCGAGATCATTGATGAACGCGGCGCTTATCATGACCGGGTGACTCTGCGTCTGAACGTCGAAAAACCGGCGCTATGGAGTGCCGAAACGCCCAATCTGTACCGCGCCGTTGTGCAGTTACACACCGCAGGCGGAGTACTGATTGAAGCGGAAGCCTGTGACGTTGGTTTTCGTCAGGTTTGTATCGAAAACGGCCTGTTGCTGTTAAACGGCAAGCCGCTGTTGATTCGCGGTACCAACCGCCATGAGCACCATCCGGTCAACGGCCAGGTGATGGATGAGGCGACGATGGTGCAGGACATCATCCTGATGAAGCAGAATAACTTCAACGCCGTGCGCTGTTCCCATTACCCGAACCATCCGCTGTGGTACACCCTGTGCGATCGTTACGGCCTGTATGTAGTCGACGAAGCCAACATTGAAACCCACGGCATGGTGCCGATGAATCGCCTCACCGACGATCCCGCATGGTTGCCTGCCATGAGCCAGCGCGTCACGCGCATGGTGCAGCGCGATCGCAACCACCCGAGCATTATTATCTGGTCACTGGGCAATGAATCCGGCCATGGCGTCAATCACGACGCGCTCTACCGCTGGATAAAATCAGAAGACCCGTCACGTCCGGTGCAGTACGAGGGCGGTGGAGCTGATACTGCCGCCACCGACATTATTTGCCCGATGTACGCCCGTGTCGATCAGGATCAGCCCTTCCCCGCAGTACCCAAATGGTCGATTAAAAAGTGGCTGTCGATGCCCGGCGAACAGCGTCCGCTGATCCTTTGTGAATACGCCCACGCTATGGGCAACAGCTTTGGCGGCTTCGCCAAATACTGGCAAGCGTTCCGTCAGTATCCGCGCCTGCAGGGCGGATTTGTCTGGGACTGGGTGGATCAGTCGCTGACCAAATATGATGAGAACGGCAAAGCATGGTCAGCCTACGGTGGCGATTTTGGCGACACGCCTAACGATCGTCAGTTTTGCATGAACGGGCTGGTGTTCGCCGATCGCACTCCGCATCCGGCGTTATATGAGGCCAAACATGAACAGCAGTTTTTCCAGTTCACTTTACTGCCGGGCGCTGAACGCCAGATTGAAGTGACCAGCGAATATCTGTTCCGCCGCAGCGATAACGAAGTTCTGCACTGGTCGATTGCCCTGGACGGCAACCCGCTGGCCGCCGGAGAAATCGTTCTGGATATCGCCCCACAGGGCCGCCAGGTGATTACCCTGCCGAACGTTCCGATGCCGGACACCGCAGGCGAACTGTGGTTGACGGTGCGCGTAGAGCAGCCTCAGGCAACCGCATGGTCAGAAGCCGGGCATATCAGCGCCTGGCAACAGTGGAAGCTGGAAGAGAAGCTCAGCCTGGTACGTCCATCACACGCCAGCAGCGCACCACAGCTGGATGTTAGTGAGAGCAATTTTACCGTGGTGGCCAACAACACACGCTGGCAATTCGATCGTCAGTCCGGCCTGCTAACACAATACTGGATTAGCGATGAAGCCCAGTTGGTAAGCCCACTTATTGACCAGTTCACCCGCGCGCCGCTGGACAACGACATCGGCGTGAGCGAGTCAACCCGCATCGACCCTAACGCCTGGGTTGAACGCTGGAAGGCCGCCGGTCACTATCAGGCTGAAGCAACGTTACTGCACTGTGCTGCCGATACGCTGAGCAATGCGGTACTGATCACCACCGAACATGCGTGGCAGTATCAGGGTGAAACGCTGTTCATCAGCCGAAAAAGCTACCGTATTGACGGCAATGGTGAAATGCAGGTAACGGTGGATGTCGACGTTGCCAGCGGTACGCCGCATCCGGCCCGCATCGGCCTGAGCTGCCAGCTGGCGCAGGTTGCGGAGCGAGTGAACTGGTTAGGTCTTGGCCCGCATGAGAACTACCCGGACCGTCTGGGCGCCGCCTGTTTCGATCGCTGGGATCTGTCGCTTGATGAGATGTACACCCCGTATGTTTTTCCGAGCGAAAACGGTCTGCGCTGCGGCACGCGCGAACTGTACTACGGTGCGCACCAGTGGCGCGGAGACTTCCAGTTCAACATCAGCCGCTTTAGCCAGCAGCAACTGATGGAAACCAGCCACCGCCATCTGCTGCAACCTGAGGCAGGCACCTGGCTCAATATTGATGGCTTCCATATGGGCGTCGGCGGCGATGATTCGTGGAGTCCTTCCGTGTCGCCGGAATTCCAGCTGAGCGCCGGACGCTACCACTTCCAGTTCGTCTGGGGCCAAAAATAATAATATAAGCAGGGCAGGTTGATACCTGCCCGCATTTATAGGAAGTCTGTTATGTATTATTTAAAAAACACTAACTTTTGGATGTTCGGCTTTTTCTTCTTCTTTTACTTTTTTATTATGGGTGCGTATTTCCCCTTCTTCCCTATCTGGTTACACGATGTAAACCATATCAGTAAAGGCGATACCGGCATCATCTTCGCCTGTATCTCACTGTTTTCTTTGTTATTCCAACCAATTTTCGGACTACTGTCCGATAAGCTTGGCCTGCGTAAACATCTGCTGTGGGTAATTACCGGCATGCTGGTAATGTTTGCCCCGTTCTTTATTTACGTATTTGGTCCGTTATTACAGGTTAATATTTTACTGGGTTCAATTGTCGGCGGGATTTACCTTGGCTTTATTTACAATGCCGGTGCCCCAGCGATTGAAGCCTATATTGAAAAAGCCAGCCGCAGAAGCAACTTTGAATTTGGTCGCGCGCGCATGTTTGGCTGCGTGGGCTGGGCGCTGTGCGCCTCGATTGCCGGAATTATGTTCACCATCAATAACCAATTCGTCTTCTGGTTAGGCTCTGGCTGTGCGGTCATTCTGGCATTGCTGCTGTTATTTTCAAAAACAGATGCCCCCTCTTCTGCAAAAGTCGCGGATGCGGTAGGCGCCAATAACTCGGCATTCAGCCTGAAGCTGGCGCTGGAGTTATTTAAACAACCGAAACTTTGGTTCCTCTCCCTGTATGTGGTCGGCGTTTCCTGTACTTACGATGTGTTTGACCAGCAGTTCGCCAACTTCTTTACCTCATTCTTTGCCACCGGCGAACAGGGTACCCGCGTGTTTGGCTACGTCACGACGATGGGAGAATTACTCAACGCCTCGATCATGTTCTTTGCACCGCTGATTGTGAACCGAATTGGCGGAAAGAACGCCCTGCTGCTGGCCGGTATGATCATGTCGGTAAGGATTATTGGCTCGTCATTCGCCACCACTGCACTGGAGGTCGTTATTCTCAAAACGCTGCATATGTTTGAGATACCGTTCCTGATCGTCGGCTGCTTCAAATACATCACCAGCCAGTTCGAAGTACGTTTCTCGGCCACGATTTATCTGGTGTGTTTCTGTTTCTTCAAACAGTTAGCCATGATTTTCATGTCAGTTCTGGCCGGGAAAATGTATGAGAGTATTGGTTTCCAGGGAGCTTATCTGGTGCTGGGGATTATTGCGCTGAGCTTCACGCTGATTTCCGTATTTACCCTTAGCGGTCCGGGGCCGTTTTCCCTGCGGCGTCGTCGCGAAAGCGTCGCGCTGTAAAAGCCTCTTTGCCGGATGCACCACTCACGTGGTTTATCCGGCCTACGATACTAAAAGGCCCGGTAAGCATTGCGCCACCGGGCATCACACGATGTTACTCTTCGATCGCCTGACGGATTTGCTGCAACGACGCGGGATCGTCAATGGTCGTTAGATCGCCAGGATCGCGGCCTTCACAGATCGCCTGGATCGTCCGTCTGAGCATTTTGCCAGAGCGCGTTTTCGGCAACTGCGATACAAACCAGACATGCGCCGGGCGGCCAAAATTACCAATCTGACTGTCCACCAGCGCCATAATCGCCTTCTCTTCCGAATGTGCGATGTCGCGATCTTCAAGGCTGTCGCTCTGTTTCGGAATGACAAACGCGACCGCTACCTGCCCCTTCAGTGCGTCCTTCACGCCGACCACAGCCACTTCGGCAACGTTCGGATAGCTGGAAATACTCTCCTCTATCTCACGCGTTCCCAACCGATGCCCGGCCACGTTGATGACATCATCCGTACGACCAAGGATGAAGTAATAGCCGTCCGCATCGCGAATACCCCAGTCAAAGGTGGCGTACACCTGACGAGAAAACAGCGACCAGTAGGTGTTCACAAACCGCGCGTCATCACCCCAGATAGTCTGGATACAGCCCGGCGGCAGCGGCCCTTCAATCACCAGCATGCCCTTTTCATTCGCTTCGCAGGGCTCACCGGTCACCTCATTGAGCAACTGCACGTTATATCCGTACATCGGCACGCCTGGGCTACCCAGCCGCGACGGGCGGTCGTCCAGCCCGCGAGCGATCGCCATAATCGGCCAACCGGATTCAGTCTGCCAGTAGTTGTCGATAACCGGGACGCCCAGCGTTTCCGTTACCCAACTGGCGGTCGGTTCATCCAGCGGCTCACCCGCCAGATACAGCACCTCCAGCGAGGAGAGATCGTGATTGCGGATTTGCGCGGTCGGGAATTTCTTCAGCACGCGGATGGCGGTTGGAGCGGAGAACATCCGGCTGACCTGATACTTCTCAACAATTTTCCACCATACGCCACAGTCTGGATACGTTGGCAACCCTTCGTAAACCACTGTCGCCATCCCCGCCAGCAGCGGGGCATACACGATATACGAATGCCCAACTACCCAGCCGATATCCGACGCGCAGAAGAACACACCGCCCGCTTTACCGCCGAAAATGGTGTCCATCGAGGTCGCCAGCGCGACCGCGTAGCCGCCAACGTCGCGCTGGACGCCTTTCGGTTTACCAGTTGTCCCGGAGGTGTAGAGAATGCAGGACGTTTCGTTCGACTCCAGCCAGGCAACCGGTACCCGCGCGCCGAGATGCTGCTGGCGCAGCGTGGCAAAGTCGAGGTCTCGCCTCTCTACCTGCGCCATTTTCGACAGACCGCGATCGACTAATACCACATGACGCGGCTGATGCTGCGCCTGATCGATCGCATCATCGAGCAGCTTTTTATACGGCAGGACTTTACCGCCGCGCGCCCCGGCATCCGCCGACACGATAACCACCGGTCGGGCGTCGTCGATACGCGCCGCTACGCTGTGCGAGGCGAAACCACCGAACACCACCGAATGGATCGCCCCTATACGTGCGCAGGCCAACAGCGTAATGTGCGCCTCGGCGATCATCGGCATATAAACCAGTACCCGATCGCCACGCTGTACGCCCAGCGACAACAACATCGCCGCCGCGACGTTCACTTCGTCATACAGCTGACGAAAGGTAAACGTGCGTTCTTCTTCGGTTTCTGATGACACAGCAATCAGCGCCAGCGCGTCAGGCTGTTTCTCCAGCCAGCGGTCAATGGCGTTGTGGCACAGATTGGTCGTACCACCGCAAAACCAGCGGGCAAACGGCGGATTACTGTGGTCCAGTACCTGCGTATACGGCTGCTGCCAGTCAATACGCTGGGCCTGCTCGGCCCAGAACGACTCCGGCTGCGTAATAGAACGTTGATAAAACTCGCTATAAGACATAATGCTCTCCTGTTGAACTTACGCCTTGCCGCACGCAGGTTTAGATTACATAAAGGTCCATATACTCATTGACCGGCATCTGCTCCAGGCGAGTTCTGTCCAGGGAGACATCCAGGATGCGCTGCTGCTGACGGGTCGGGAACTGACGCGCCAGGTTAATTTTGAACTTCTCGACCAGCTTCGGCATACCGTCGTTACGACGGCGCGCGTGGCCGATTGGGTATTCCACTACCACTTCTTCAAAGCGTGAGCCGTCGGTGAACTCAAGCGTGATGGCATTCGCGATGGCGCGTTTTTCAGGGTCGTGGTAATCCGCAGTAAAGGTCGGATCTTCGAAGCAGTTAATCTTTTCACGCAGTGCATCAATGCGTTTATCCTGCGCCACGCCGTCTTCGTAATCTGCCGCCGTTAAGCGTCCGAACAGTAGCGGGATAGCCACCATGTACTGGATGCAGTGGTCACGATCCGCCGGGTTATTCAACGGGCCTTTTTTATCGATGATGCGGATACAGGCTTCATGCGTACGAATGGTCACTTTTTCGATATCGGCAGCGGTCTTACCTGCGGCCTGTAACTGCTCGTACAGCGTCATCGCCGCTTCTACCGCGGTCTGCGAGTGGAACTCTGCCGGGAAGGAAATTTTAAACAACACGTTTTCCATCACGTACGAACCGTACGGGCGCTGGAAGCGGAAAGATTCGCCTTTGAAAGAGACATCATAGAAGCCCCAGGTTTTCGCCGTCAGTGCGGATGGATATCCCATTTCACCGGTTTTCGCCATCAGCGCCAGACGTACAGCACGTGAGGTGGCATCGCCAGCCGCCCAGGATTTACGCGTGCCGGTATTCGGCGCATGACGATAGGTACGCAGTGACTGACCGTCGACCCACGCCAGCGAGACGGCGTTGAGAATTTCATCCCGGTTCAGGCCAAGCATCTCGGCAACCACCGCCGTGGAGGCGACTTTTACCAGCAGGACGTGATCCAGACCAACGCGGTTGAAGGAGTTTTCCAGCGCGATACAGCCCTGAATTTCATGGGCTTTAATCATTCCAGTTAACACTTTTTTCATGGTTAACGGCGCTTTACCCACCGCCACCGCATTGCGCGACAGCCAGTCAGCCGTCGCCAGAATACCGCCGAGGTTATCGGAAGGATGACCCCATTCTGCGGCCAGCCACGTGTCGTTAAAGTCCAGCCAGCGGATCATCGCACCGATGTTAAACGCCGCCTGCACCGGATCGAGCTGGAACTGGGTACCTGGTACGCGCACACCGTTCGGGACGACGGTACCCGGTACAACCGGCCCCAGCAGTTTTTTACAGGCCGGATATTCCAGCGCTTCCAGGCCACAGCCAAGGGTATCAAGCAGGCAATAATGCGCGGTGTCATACGCCACCTTCGAGGTGATCTCGTAGTTCATGACATAATCAACGATATCAACGATTTCACGGTCAAATTCAGGGCGGACGTTCGAAATATGTGCAGACATAGGGTACATTTCCTGTTTTTTTATCTTTAGAGGTTTTGCATTAGCAACGCTGATCAATCGAGACAAATACGCGATCTTCCGGGCCGGTATAGTTGGCGGAAGGACGGATAATTTTGTTGTCCTGACGCTGTTCGATGATGTGCGCCGCCCAGCCAGTGACGCGGGCGATAACGAACAGTGGTGTGAACATTTCAGTGGGGACGCCCATCATGTTGTAAGAGACTGCCGAGAACCAGTCGAGGTTGGGGAACATCTTTTTCGTTTCCCACATCACCTCTTCCAGGCGGTCGGCGATGTTGTACATTTTCAGCGAACCGCCTTCCTGAGAAAGCTGTTTCGCCACGCTCTTGATCACCTGGTGGCGCGGGTCGGCAATGGTGTAAACCGGGTGACCAAAGCCAATCACCACTTCTTTATTTTCAACGCGTTTACGGATATCTGCTTCGGCTTCATCCGGCGTTTCATAGCGTTGCTGGATCTCCAGCGATACTTCATTCGCTCCGCCGTGTTTCGGCCCACGCAGTGCGCCAATCGCACCGATAATCGCGGAGTACATATCAGAGCCAGTTCCCGCAATCACACGCCCCGTGAAGGTAGAAGCGTTAAACTCGTGCTCGGCGTACAGCACCAGCGAAATGTGCATCGCCTTTTCCCAGCTTTGTGATGGCTTCTCACCATGCAGCAAATGCAAGAAGTGACCGCCAATAGAATCATCGTCGGTTTCCGGCTGAATGCGCTCGCCGTTATGGCTGTAGTGATACCAGTACAGGAGGATAGAACTGAGCGAAGCCAGCAGTTTGTCGGCAATATCGCGTGCGCCGGAGACGGTATGTCCTTCTTTTTCCGGCAGCGTACAACCCAGCGCGGAAACACCAGTGCGCATCACGTCCATCGGATGCGAGGCGGCAGGCAGCGCTTCCAGTACGGTACGCACGTTAGCGGGCAATCCGCGCAGCGCTTTCAGTTTGCTTTTATAGGCGGTGAGCTCATCGCGGGTGGGTAATTTCCCGTGAATCAGCAGATGCGCAACTTCTTCAAATTCGCACTGTTGTGCCAGATCAAGAATATCGTAGCCACGATAGTGCAGATCGTTACCGCTTTTACCCACGGTACATAAGGCAGTATTTCCGGCAGCGACGCCTGACAGCGCAACCGATTTTTTAGGTTTAATGACATGGGTACTATTTTGCAGGATCGTTGTGTCGCTCATGTTGTCCTCGTCATTATTGTAATATGTAGGGTACTAATTTATTGCCGGATGGCGGCTAGGCCTTATCCGGCCTACGACGGTTACTTTTTTGTGTACAACGCGTCGAGTTTCTCTTCGAACTGGTAGTAATTGATGCTTTCGTACAGCTCGTTGCGCGTCTGCATAATGTCGATAACGTTCTTTTGCGTACCTTCCTGACGCAGCACGTTGTAAACCTTCTCCGCCGCGCGGTTCATGGCGCGGAAAGCTGACAGCGGGTATAGCGCCATCGCAACGTTCGCGCTGCGCAGTTCATCGGTGGTAAACAGCGGTGTGGCGCCAAATTCAGTAATGTTGGCGAGAATTGGTACCTGTACCGCATCGGCAAACTGGCGGTACATCGCAAGTTCGGTAATGGCTTCCGGGAACAGCATGTCAGCGCCCGCTTCGACATACGCCTGGGCACGATCGATGGCAGCCTCTAACCCTTCCACCGCCAGTGCATCGGTTCGCGCCATAATCACAAAGTTGGGATCGGTGCGCGCATCAACGGCTGCGCGGATCCTGTCGACCATCTCTTCTTTCGAGACGATCGCCTTGTTCGGGCGATGACCGCAGCGCTTGGCGCCGATCTGATCTTCAATATGCAGCGCAGCAGCACCCGCTTTGGAAATCGACTTGACGGTACGCGCCACGTTGAATGCAGACGATCCAAAACCAATATCCGCATCCACCAGCAACGGCAGCGGGCAAACATCCGTAATGCGACGAATATCAGTCAGCACATCATCAAGGGTAGAAATGCCGAGATCCGGCAGCCCCAGCGACCCCGCAGCGACACCGCCGCCGGAGAGATAAATCGCTTGATACCCGGCACGTTGAGCCAGCAGAGCGTGGTTGGCGTTGATGGTGCCAACGATTTGTAATGGGTTTTCTTTAGTGAGCGCAGCGCGAAACGCCAGCCCTGGGGAGTGTAGAGACATATCCCGTCCTCTTGTTATCAACTTGTTATCGTTCGTTGATATTTCTAAAGCAAGGGGTATGCCAGGGAGCTTATTTTCTCTTCAATTTAATTTTTTATCTTTTAAAACAACAAATTAAATCCAATGTTTCTATTTTTGTTGCACAAAAGCGTGTCAGCTATCGTTTCATGAAACGTTCCTTCACGTTTCATTGCAACATTTATGAAACACAACTAAACCCTACTACTCGGTTCCTTAATTTTTGGGGTTAGTTATGGCAGATACGCATCTACCGCCGCGAGTGAACGACGATAAACCGGTTATCTGGACAGTCTCGGTCACCCGCCTGTTTGAACTGTTTCGCGACATCAGTCTGGAGTTCGACCACCTGGCGACCATCACCCCCATTCAGCTTGGTTTCGAAAAAGCGGTGGCCTATATCCGTAAGAAGCTGGCCACCGAGCGTTGCGATGCCATCATTGCGGCAGGCTCCAACGGCGCATATCTGAAAAGCCGTTTGTCTATTCCGGTGATCCTGATTAAACCCAGCGGATTCGACGTGCTACAGGCGCTGGCAAAAGCGGGAAAACTCACCTCGTCAATTGGCATCATTACCTATCAGGAACCCCTCCCGGCGCTTCTCGCGTTTCAAAAAACCTTCAATTTGCAGCTTGAACAGCGCAGCTATATCACCGAAGAAGATGCTCGTGGGCAAATCAACGAGCTGAAGGCTGGCGGTACACAAGCGGTAGTTGGTGCGGGGTTGATTACCGATCTGGCAGAAGAAGCAGGCATGACCGGCATCTTTATCTATTCGGCGGCCACCGTGCGCCAGGCCTTTGTCGATGCGTTGGATATGACCCGCCTGACATTACGCAGAAACGGTCAGTACGCCTCTGGCGATACGTTGCGCACTCGCTACGCGCTCGGAGATATGCGCGGTCACTCTGCGCAGATGGAACAGGTACGGCACACCATTATGCTGTACGCCCGTTCGCGTGCGCCGGTCCTCATTCAGGGCGAAACAGGAACGGGTAAAGAGCTGGCCGCACAGGCCATTCACCGTGAGTTTTTCACCCGTCAGGAGAATCGGCGCGGTAAACCCTCACCGCCGTTTGTTGCCGTCAACTGCGGGGCAATCACCGAGTCATTGCTGGAAGCGGAGCTGTTCGGCTATGAGGATGGCGCCTTTACCGGCTCTCGCCGAGGGGGACGCGCGGGCCTGTTTGAAATCGCTCACGGCGGAACCCTGTTTCTTGACGAGATAGGCGAGATGCCGCTGCCGTTACAAACCCGACTGCTGCGTGTGCTGGAAGAAAAAGAGGTTACCCGGGTCGGAGGACATCAGCCGATTCCGGTCGATGTCCGGGTGATTAGCGCCACGCACTGTAATCTGGAGCAGGAGATGAAACTGGGGGAATTTCGTACCGATCTGTTTTATCGGTTGAGCATTTTACGCCTCAAGCTGCCGCCGCTGCGCGAGCGGTTGCCCGATATCCTGCCACTGGCGGAAGGCTTTTTAAAACAGTCGCTGGCGGAACTGGACGTGCCGTTTTCTGAGCCTGTACGCAAGGGGTTGGGATTAAGTCAGCCGACGCTGCTGAATTATGGCTGGCCGGGGAATATCCGCGAACTGCGTAATATGATGGAACGTCTGGCACTGTTTTTAAGCGTCGAGCCGCAGCCAGAGCTGAATGTGGATTTTTTACAACAGCTGTTACCGGAACTGGCCATTGTTGCAGACTCACCGCAAGCATCGTCATTGCTGACGCCACAACAGGTGTTGGCACAATTCAATGGTGATAAAACCGCGGCTGCACGCTATCTCGGAATTAGCAGAACCACGTTCTGGCGCAGATTAAAAGAAACCCCGCCGGTACAATGACCGACGGGTGTCGTATTTTTTACAGCTGCACGTTATTTTTTCTTGTAAATATTCGCTGTGCCATGGATTTTGTTATCCGTTTGGCCGGAGGTTAATACCACCACGTCAGCGCCTTTCTCTTCAGCTTTCTTCAGAAGGTCTTCTTTAGCATCCGAAGTAGAGACTTCATTACTCGTTGAAATATCACCGATTTTTGTATACTGAGACTCAACCTTTTCAAACTCAACCTTCGTCATAAATTCCGCGGCGTACGCGTTGGTCACAACAAAAGCTAACGCACCAATAAGTACTTTAATTCCAGTTTTCATATAAAAGCTCCAGATTTTGTTATATATGCCATCATCGACCCCTGAACATTCGACATGCGAGTCAAGGATGATTAATAAGTAGTTCAGCCTGGCAAAAAGATCCAGAGCAGGCGGAAATATAAAGAGATTTTGCGAATCGTTGATAACAGAAAACCTGTGCCGTCGCGTTATCTGACGCGCCAGGTTTGCACAAAATAATCTATGAAGTCATTTGCAAATCTCAGCGCGTTTCACTGCGCAGTGTGAGTGAATACGCAGAATGATGAACACACTAAAATTATAGTGTTAGCTGTCACTTAAGCGCTTACTAATGGAAATGTTGTCTATGGAACCTCTGCACGCCGTCGTTCTTACCATCAGCCTCTTTGTTTTAACCTTTTTTAACCCCGGCGCAAACCTGTTCGTGGTAGTACAAACTAGCCTGGCATCCGGACGACGCGCAGGAGTGATGACCGGTCTGGGTGTTGCCTTGGGTGATGCGTTTTACTCCGGCCTTGGGCTTTTTGGTATGGCAACGCTAATCACCCAGTGTGAAGAGATATTTTCATTGATTAAGATTGTCGGCGGCGCCTATCTGCTGTGGTTTGCCTGGAACAGCATCCGCCATCAGGCCACGCCGCAAATGCCCACGCTACAGCAGCCGCTTTCCGCCCCCTGGTATGTGTTTTTCCGCCGTGGATTACTAACGGATTTATCAAATCCGCAAACCGTACTGTTTTTTATTAGTATCTTCTCGGTCACCTTAAGCGCAGACACGCCTACGTGGGCCAGACTGATGGCCTGGGCAGGCATTGTGTTGTCTTCCGTTATCTGGCGTATTTTTCTCAGCCAGGCATTTTCTTTGCCTGCCGTGCGACGGGCGTATGGTCGCATCCAACGCGTTGCCAGCCGGGTGATTGGCGCAATAATAGGTGTTTTCGCGCTAAGACTTATTTATGAAGGTATTAGCCATCGATAAGAGAGTTTAACTTGACCATTGTGAGGTAATTGTCCGTAATACCGCCTGAATTTTTAATCGCAGGTTGAGTGGCAGTGAGATGGAACAGGTTGAACCGGTAAACGACACATTACTCCTTACAGAATGGCAGGCGCTGATACGACAAACATCGCCTGACGTTCACACGCTCCTCACATCGTTAAGCGATGAAGAGATCCGCCATTTAGTGACCGTTTTTTATGACTATATGCTCTCCCATGCCCAGAGCGCATTGTTCCTCAATACAGAACAGGTCAGTACCCGCCTCAGCGGCAGTATGTTTGACTGGTTACGCAGCGTGCTTGGCAGCGCGCACGAAGATCTACCGCAGCTGCTGGCCAAACAGCGAGAAATTGGCGTGGTGCATGCCCGTATCGGCCTGCCCATCGATCTGGTAAACCGCGGCGCGCGTAAGCTCAAGGATGAGCTGTATCGGGTATTGAAAACCAAAGCTGACGACTCGTCTTCCCTGCTGAGCAATGCTATCTGTTTCAGCAGTCTGGCAATGGATACTGCGCTGGAGGCCATGACCGTCTCTTATTCCCCAAGCCACCAAAACTCCCTGCATACGCAGGAGCAGTATCGCCTGCAGACCATTTACGATGACGTTAACGTCGAACGCGAACGACAAATTCGCTCATTTACCGACTGGGAAAATCAGTTTATCTATAACATCGCCATCGGTATGCCTTTCGGTGAGATGGTATTTCTGGCAAATTCTGATTTTGGTATGTGGTTCTCGCATAAAGGAAAACACATTCTCGGCAACAGCAATCTGTTGAATGAAATGGAATCGCTGATAGCAGAGATCGACAACCGCATGACGACCACCCTGTCACCTCAGCATCAGCCGACAGAACCTGAGAGGATGAGCCTGTTGCAGGATGTCCGCCAGCTGTCGGCAAAAATCCATTTCCTGCTCGCCTCAATGTTTGACGCACTGGTGAAACAGGAAAATGGTAAAGACTCGCTGACCCAGTTACTTAACCGCCGCTTTATTCCAACCATCATGCGGCGTGAGATTTCGTTAGCGTTACATGCGCGGAAGCCTTTTAGCCTGGCGATGCTGGATATCGACTACTTCAAGCAAATTAACGATAACTTCGGGCATAATACCGGCGATCTGACGCTCAAAAACGTCGCAGCAGTCATTTATGATCATATCCGTAGCAGCGATTACGTGTTCCGCTACGGTGGTGAAGAATTTATGATCCTGCTCGTCGAGTCAGACAAGTCGCAGGCCAGTATCATTCTCGAAACGCTGCGTATGAAGATTGCCGGGATGTGCATGGCGGCATCGGCGGCAGAATCATTTTCTATTACCGTCAGCATTGGCATCGCCGAATATGACTATCATCCCGACTATAAACAGTTGGTTGATAAAGCCGATCGCGCGCTTTATCTGGCGAAAAGTAATGGCCGCGATCGCATAGAGGTATATCAGGAATAACCTTCTCCGCCACAGAGAAATAAATACCCCATTCAGGGTATTTATCTGATCGGCGATAAATACCGAGCTGTTATTTTTATTCAGGCATATTGGCATGATGAAAATAACAGCCACGTAATAAGATGTAAATCAAATACACCAAATCTGAATAGCGCTAGCATATCCCGGTGATGACGCCTTCTGAATGCAGAAGGGGAAATATGAGGGATAGTATAAAACCATGAACGGGAAGAAAAGAACGCGCTGGCAGCGCCGTCCAGGCACGATCGGAGGCAAACTGCCGTGGAATGACTGGCGCAACGCCAGCAGCTGGCGAAAAGCCACCCAGTTTCTCCTGCTGGCTATTAATATTTATATTGGCGTAACGTTCTATTACTGGGTCCGCTATTTCGAAACCGCCGGCACCAGCGTCTATATTCCAAGGCCAGGTGGTATTGAGGGATGGCTACCAATCGCGGGTTTGATGAATATCCGCTATACGTTGGAGACTGGTTTTCTTCCGCCTATCCATGCCGCCTCCATGCTGCTGTTAGTTGCGTTTATCCTGATTAGTCTGTTGTTAAAAAAAGCCTTCTGTTCGTGGTTATGCCCGGTGGGCACGCTGTCCGAACTGCTCGGCAATCTGGGGAAAAAAGTATTTGGTCGCAACTTCACGCTGCCGCGCTGGCTGGATATCCCGCTGCTCAGTCTGAAGTATTTGCTGCTGAGTTTCTTTTTGTATATCGCCCTGTCGATGCCTGCACAGGGGATTCAGTATTTTCTAATGTCGGCCTATGGCATGATTATCGACGTGAAGATGCTCGATTTCTTTCGCCATATTGGCTCCGCTACGCTCATCTTTGTTGTCGTTATCAGTGTCCTGAGCCTGTTTATTCGCAATGCCTGGTGCCGCTATCTGTGCCCTTATGGTGCGCTGCTCGGTCTGTTCTCGCTGCTCTCGCCGTTTAAAATCCGCCGTAACGCAGACAGCTGCATCGACTGCGGAAAATGCGCGAAAAACTGCCCGTCGAATATCCCGGTCGACAGACTGATTCAGGTGCGTACCGTGGAATGCACTGGCTGCATGACCTGCGTTGAATCCTGCCCGGTGGCCTCAACGCTGAGCTTCTCACTGCAAACACCACCGGGGGCGCAAGACAACGGTAAACCGTTATGGCGACAGAGGACGCTATCAGGTGTTGCCATGACGCTACTGGTGCTTGGCATTCTGTTTGCCACCATTGGTTATGCCGTTTATGCCAATGTCTGGGATACGCCAGTGCCCGATCATATGTATTTCCAGCTGATCCCGAAGGCAAAGATGATCGGCCATTAATTTTTTTATCAGTATGTTCAAAACCCTGCCAATTCTGGCAGGGTTTCCCGCCTGTCCTGCCATTTTAAGACAATTGAACTTGTGCCATCGCGCTCTCGTTTATACAACCTTAAATATCATCTGTAATAATTTTTCTATTTTGTTATGGGCGACTGGGATCAAAATAATGAACGGGATAACATCATGACTAAAATAAAACTGGCACTGCTATTACCTCTGTTTATGGCAGGTTGTACGATGAATGACGGGGAATTAAGAAACGCTTACGCTCAGCATTATCAGCAACCTACCGCTTATGTAGATGCTTATAAACAGAAAATAGCCAGTATGGATATTCATGCGCTGGCCCAATATGCCGCCGCAGAAGATAAGAAAAAAATGCGCGGGCAGCCAAGACTGAAAATCGACGAATTTATTACCATTGAGAACGTGCAGGCGAAAGGAAATCGGGTGGTCTACGATTACTCACTGTCCGAAAGCTGGCTGGCGCTGTCCGCAGATAAACAGCGCGAAAAGCAGACCAATATGAATAAAGACCTGATCTACCGTACCTGCTCGCTGGAAACGGTACGTCTGGCGCAGGCAAAAGGGCTGGAAGAAGAGCATAACTATTACAGCCAGTACCCAGACAAAGTCGCCTTTACGCTGAGAACCAGCACGCAGATTTGTCTGCAGAACGGTTTTACACAATAGCCGCAATCACAAAGCCTGATGCGCTGCGCTTATCAGACCTACGATTTACACGCTACCGTAGGCCGGATAAGGCGCCAGCGCGCAGATTTGTCTGCAAAACGGTTTTACACAATAGCCGCAATCACAAAGCCTGATGCGCTGCGCTTATCAGGCCTACGATTTGCACGCTGCCGTAGGCCGGATAAGGCGCCAGCGCGCAGATTTGTCTGCAGAACGGTTTTACAAAATAGCCGCAATCACAAAGCCTGATGCGCTGCGCTTATCAGGCCTACGATTTGCACGCTGCTGTAGGCCGGATAAGGCGCCAGCGCCGCATCCGGCTAAAACATCAGAATTTCCAGGACACACTGCCGACAATGCTGCGCTCGGCGCCGAAGTAGCAGTATGAGAGCGAGTTACAGGCTGCAACGTAGCGCTTGTCGGTCAGGTTGTTAACGTTCAACTGCGCGCTCAACCCTTTAATGCCGATATTCGTTAAGTCGTAACCAATCACCATATCCACCAGTGTGTAGGACGGCAGGGTGTGAGTATTCAGGCGATCGCTGGTAATACCGTTAACGTAGCGCACGCCTGAACCCAACGTCAGGCCGTCCAGCGGACCGCTTTTCACATCGTAGCTCAGCCAGGTACTGGCCTGGTTACGCGGGGCGTACACTGCTCGCTTGCCCTGCTCTTCCGGGCTGCTTTTCTTATAGCGAATGTCGGTATAGGTATACGCCGCCTGCAAACGGAAGCTATCCGTCAGTTGGCTAATTGCCTCCAGCTCCACCCCTTCAGATTCAATTTCCCCAATCGAGCGGTACGGATCGGTCGGCTCTTCTTTGGTGGCTATATTCGTCTGATTAATACGGAATACCGATGCGCTGAACTGGCTGTTGAGTCCTTCCGGCTCATATTTCAGCCCGGCTTCCCACTGCTTGCCTTTCATCGGATCCAGCAGATTGCCGTTCTCATCGGCAAAACTGGTTGGCGTAAAGGCAGTGGAATAACTCACGTACGGCGCAAAGCCGTTATCGAATAAATAGAGCAGCGCGGCACGGGTACTGAAGTTGTTTTTATCCAGATCGCTACGAGTATCCTTGATCTTATCAATGTTAGAAACGCTGACCTGATCGTAGCGACCACCGAGCGTAATACGCCAGCGATCCCATGATATCTGATCCTGCAAATAGTAACCCGTCTGGCGCAGCTTGTGTTTCTCACGCGCATACATGTCGATGTAATCAGGCTTCGCGCCGTACACTGGGTTAAAAGCGTCAATCGGCGGGAAAGCACCGTAGTAACCGGTAGTATTGTTGCTGCGATCCTGATAGTCGATCCCCACCAGCAGACGGTGGTTTACCTGCCAGGTATCAAAGCTGCCGTCAAGCTGGTTATCCAGCGTAATCGCCGACATTTTTTCATCGGAGCCGGAGTAACCGCGATTAAGCTCGGTTTCATTCAGCCAGCCCGCCGCATACACCTGATTCAGCTCAACGTCGGTATGCAGATAGCGCAGCTTTTGCCGCACCGACCAACCGCTATCAAACATATGCTCAATGTTGTAGCCCACCATGTTTTCACGGCGATCGTATTTGTCGTAATCATCCTCGCCTTCGTAAAAGGTGTTGGAGATCTTTTGCCCGTAATGCGGAACCACGGTGCCGTCATACGGCAGACCGGAGTGGCTACCGCCTTCCGGGTCGCGGTGCAGATAGGCCATCAGATCCAGACGCGTCTGGTCGGTGATACGCCAGGTCAGGCTGGGCATCAGCGCGTAACGCTCTTCCTTCAATGGACCAAACTGCGAGTCCGCGTAACGCGTCATCCCGCTCAGTCGCGCCGCCACGCGCTCGTTATCATCCAGTGCCCCGGTGACGTCAAACGCCGCGCCGCGCTGGTTATTGTTGCCGGCAAACAGCTTCACTTCGCCGCCCGCATCAAACGATGGCTTACGTGAGGTCAGCGCCACAATGCCACCCGGAGAGGAACGACCATACAGTACGGAAGCCGGACCGCGTACGACTTCGATATCTTCGAGGAACCACGGATCGACCACCAGCGAGCTGTGTGAGTTGGTGTCGCCCATCATCTTCAGACCATCAAGATAGACGTTATCCAGGCTACCGTCAGAAAAGCCACGCAGCACGATGTAGTCAAAGCGGTTGGAGGCGCCAATCTGATTGCTGTACACCCCCGGCGTATAGCTGACGGCCTGGCGCACGCTGGTTGCGCCCTGCTCTTCAAACTGTTCACGGGTTACGATCGATACCGACTGCGGCGTTTCAATATCCGGCGTGGCAAGCTTCGTGGCCCCGCTCTGCATCTGCGAGGTGACAACCACCGTATCGTTTTTTGTTGTTTCCTGCGCCAGCAGAGGAAAAGCCACGCTGCCGGTAACCCATCCCACCAGCAGCGCCAAGCGAGTCTTCGCGAACATGAATATCTCCAAAGGCATGTCTAATTGTAAGTGAGAATTATTACCTTTTTGCTGACGGAGATAGCTATGCCGGATGCCAGGTTGCCTATGCGCAGTGCCAAATTGTCAGGAAATCACGTGCGTAAATCGCAAATATGGATTAGCAAAGTTTGAGCAAATCACCGGGTGAAAAGCCGTAACGGCGACGAAAAGCGGTAGAAAAGTTGGTGGCGTGCTGATAACCCGACATCCAGGCCGCCTGCTGTACGCTATATCCTTCCAGTAGATAGCCGCGTGCACGTTCCAGACGGCAATCGCGCAGGTAGTCGAATACCGAACAGCCATAGGCTGCGCGAAACTTACTGCGCAGGCTGCTGGGACTCATCGCTGCGCGTTGGGCCAGTTCATTAAGGGTGTAGTCATTTTCGGGACTTTGCTCCAGCAGTCGGCGAACGACCTCCAGTCGCTGCTGCTCACCGCTCGCCGCAAGACGTTTACCGCTCTCGACCTGACACACGCTGAGGCCATGACCAAACAGTTGTAATATCAGCCCTTCCAACATCAGCTGACGAGAAACATGGCTAATCGTACTCTGCTGCGCGTACTGCAGTCCGCTGAGTAAAAACCCCGGCACCTGCCAGATAAGCGTCGGCGTCTGGCATCTTTCCCACTCACGCATCAACGATTCGAGCAACCCCGTGCGACACGCGCCGTCGGGATACAAACCGAGCGATAATGTCCGCAGTTTACAATCAGCATGATGACGGGCACGCATCGTCTGGTGCTCACTCAGGCGCGAGCTAAACGCCATGCCGGAGCGCACCACATGCTCCTGTCCGTTAAGCGTCAGGATCACGCAGCCTTCCAGTACCACCAGCATATACAGAGGGCTGTCGTGACGAGAGGTGGTTTCGTAGGGTTGCAATACCTGTACGTCGGAGTGCGTCACGCACATCCCACATGGGAGAGTCATCTCCTCAATTTCACCTTGCAGAACAGGGCTGCCAGACGGTAAATCCGGCCTTTGTGCCAACTGGGGAAAGCGGTAATCGATCCCGTAGCGCTCACCAAAATCCATAAACTCGCTGACGGAGAAAGTGCGAGCGACGCGTCCGGAGGCATTCAGGGCGGTGGTATTGTTCATGCTGTCTTCTGCGCAGAAAATGGGATTAACGGTTTATAACTGAAGCAACATTACCATTACCTGCGCAATACGACAATAATAATGAGAACCATTATCAATATGGGTGATTAGCAGAATAAACAGCTTAATCCAGCCAGTTTAGATCTGCCGAGGAGACACACGGCGCAGCCTCTTTTAACCAGCGATACAGCAGCTCAATATTTCTAAGCCGTGTTGAAGTCTTTGGCCAGACAAGGTAATAGCCCTCGCCAGTCGCTACCGCATCTTTAAACGGTAACGCCAACATCCCTGCCTGAATGGCCGCCAGGCTTAACAGCAGGTCGGCAACGGACACGCCATGACCGCTCATCGCGGCAAGACTGCCCTGCTCCAGGGTGTCGAACACTTTGCCTCGCGCAAGATTCAACGCCGGAAACTTCCCGGTGCGTTGCAGCCACCGACGCCAGTCACGGCGATCCGCTGAGGGATGAATCAGTTCACAGGCAGAAAGATCGCGCTGCGCCTGCACCAGCAGTGCGGGTGAGCACACCGGGATAAGCCACTCCTGAAACAGCAACCGGCTGTCGGTATCGTCACCAAAATGGCCATTCCCTAACAGGATCGCACAGTCATACGGTTCACGACCGAAGGATACCGAATCGGTATCCATCCAGACGCTGGAAATTTCGACAACCGGGGTCGGATGCGCTTCACGGAAATGACGCAGCACGTCCAGAAGCCAGCGCATCGTCAATGTAGACGGCGCTTTCAGCCGTAGCTCATGACTGCTGCTGCGAAAGGCATGACACGCGTGTTCCAGACTCTGAAACCCAGCCGTCAACTGCTGCGCCAGCCCTTGGCCAGAAGGCGTTATCTCGATACGCGGGCCGCTGCGGACAAATAGCTCACAACCAAACCATGCCTCCAGCGTGCGAATATGACGGCTTACCGCGCCCGGTGTCACGTTAAGTTGAATAGCGGCTTTACTGAACGATCCCAGACGGGCTGCGGCTTCAAAAGCCCTCAGGGCATACAACGGAGGTAGCGTCATTCTCAGCTTCTATGTTGAGTTTTACTCACAGTAGAGCGCAGTTTTATTCGTTTTTCAATGCGCCACGCAGGCGGAATACTGATGGAAAATATCATCAGGATAATCAGGTATGAATTTCACTTTACTGGCTGCCTATAGCCTCAGCGTAGTAACCCTGCTGTTAACTCCGGGTCCTGTCGTGGCGCTGATTACCACCACCGCGTCGCAGCACGGCTATCGCCGGGCCTTTCTCACGCTGATTGGCACTAACGGCGCTTCTTTAGTATTGATTGCTCTGGCTGCACTGATGCTAGCTGGTGTGGTATCAATCTCTGCGATATGGCTTGGCGTACTGGGTCTTGTGGGATCGTTGTATATCGGTGTGATGGCGATTAACGGCCTGCGGGCCAGGGACTCACACCTCGGACTGAGTGCGCCAAAACGCGATAACAGCGGGCTTATCCATGGATTTCTGACAGGGGTCGCTAACCCAAAGGACATTTTGTTTTTCGTAGCGTTTTTTCCCCAGTTCATTGCCATTACGCAAGATTTCACCACCAGCATTCTGACGCTAACGCTGGTGTGGGTTATTTTTGATGTTACGGTGCTGTCTTTTTACATCATGGTTTTCAAACGCTGGATGCCAGAGCGGTTTGCCAGACGCAGCGTTTTTATCTCCTCCCTGTTTCTGCTCGCGGTGGCGGTGTTTGGCATTATTTATAATGTACACGCGCTACAAATGCTCTCACCCGCGATGTGATCCCCAACGAATTGTTCAGCCAGACATCTCATCTTGCACCGGGAGGAATAAAATAAGAACAAATCGACATTAACATTATTAATGGATTTATAAACCAGGATTCAGAAAATATAGACGATAACATTTTCCTGGCGTTCAACTGGCACCCTCACCCATGACAACGCATCAACGGCGACAGGTGCCATTTCATTTTCTAAGCGAAGTAGAGGTGTGTTGCCATCTGGCACAACCGTGCTTTCACCGATCTCAAGAACGCCCCGAAAAGAAATGGACACATTGTCTGGCGTATCCGACAACCTTATCCATTCGGTTGTAATCACTAACTTTCGAGTAAACATTCGCTGTCCTTTGCGCGTGGTATATGTCCGATAATTTCATAGGTAGATCAATACACTCTTTGAACAAACAGAAATTTGTCCCCCATATCTGTTAAGCATTACTTAACAGAAAGAAAATTGAAGTAATAAAACTCATTCGAAATATGTTTCACAAATTCAACCGGCAGGTTATGTTTGATGAACGTTAACTTTGCAAACTCAATATCGCCGTACACTCGAATACAGAAAGGTTTGACTATCTCGCCCTGCACGCCAAAGCACTCCTGAAGCCGGGTGTCATCCATAAAAATAAAGTCACCTTTTCTGACCTTAATACTTTCATGAAGGCCTTGCCACTTCTCCGGAGTGAGCAGAAAGCTCTCCCACCCATTATTTCTCAACACTTCAATCGTGTGAGTAAATTTAAAATAGTCGTTTTGCATTGTCACATCACCACTCGATGTGGCGTACAAATATTCTATTTTAAATTTAAGTTGTGCATTGAGGCTTTTTTTCTTCCCCTCATCAATTAACCACTGAAGCTCACTGACAATGCTCTTCGAAAATATTTTTCTTTTTTTGGCAATAGCCAGCCAATGCATAATGAATAGATGCTCTGACATTTTAGAGTAGATTTTATGATCCTTTATTGCAATACCAATTGCGACTAACGCACTCCAGGTAAAGGCTTCCAGATCATCCTGATAATGATGTCGTAACGTACTAACTCTTCCAGAATCCCTTACCACTTAAACCTGCCCAAATAAATCATCATTGTTATTCCACGTCATTCTTGTATTACTCTATTAAAAAATTACTACAACTAAAATCGCCAAAATATGATCCAGATCAACTTATCTCTATGTAATAAACGTGCAAATATAATACATCATACTTATTAATCATTAATCCGGGGTGGCTCAACAATGACTAATAAGAATAATGCGATAAAGATAAAGGTTAATAATAATCACCAGTAATCAATATCACCTTTTGTGATGAGACCTGTAAACAGAAAAAGCAAACTACCGGGCATTCAGCAACCCGGAAGTTTGCTTATTACAGACGAAGTTAATAGAAAATACCGATGATCAGGGTATGCGTTACAAAGCCCACGATCAACGGTACGGCAGTACGTTTAACCACATCAAATGGCGTTATTTTCGCCCCACTGGAAACGGCAATCACCACGCCGGAAACCGGTGAAATTGCCCGCCCCATATGTGATGCCTGCTGCATCGGCAGGATCATGGCAACAGCGTTAGCGCCCATACTTGCCGCGATTTGCGGGATCAGCTCAACGAAAGCAAGGAATGGCGCATTACCCGATCCCATAATAATTGCTGCCGCCAGCGTCACCAGCGCAAACACCACCGCCATAGCAAATGGAGGTAATCCCACGTGCTCCGCCATCAGGATTAATTGATCAATGGCACCAATAACTTTAATCCCGTGAGCAAAAACACCTGCCGCAACCAGTAGCCCAACCACCCCGGTAAAGGCGGTGCCCATGCCTTTAAGGAAATGGCTGAATCCTTCGCATACTGACTTTAAATCACGCACCCGCAGCCACTCAATCAACATGCAGACAGCCATTGAAATGAGCACAATGGTGATAATATTCAGGTTAATACCACTGACGAACATTTCCGATGATCCCACCGCCATCAGTATCGGAAGCATCGGGAGCAGCGCATAAAAAGCCGGGGCTTTTCCTGAATCAGTCACCTCAGCGCTACCGATTTCCCGTGGAAGCGTCCCCGCTTTACGGTCGCAATGCCGCTGCCAGAAGAAATGGCAGACGCCGACGACCAGCACGGTTGCCAGCGCTGCGGGTCCCTGGTGGTAAACAACGTATTCCACCACATCCATATTGACCGCTTTAGATCCCCTGATAGCATCGATGGCCGTCGGGGTATACGCCACACCAAGCGAGGTGGCAATAACCCCAGCAGCCGAGGCCGCAGAAAGCCCTAACCCCAGCATAATGGGGAACATCGTCCCCATCAGCAACACGGCAAGCCCGGTAGCGGATGGGATGGCCAACTGCAGGAGGCTGGCGAGCAGATAGGAGAAAAATAGAAGCACATAGGGCGAACGCAGCGCGCGCAAAGGCTTCGTCACGACCCGCACAACCGCTTCATTTGCCCCGATATGATCCATGTAATGCGCAAATCCCATGAGCGCCATAATCATCAGGCCGAGATCGGCAGCACGCGTACTAAAGAGATCGCGCATCACCTCGAAAGGATCGAGAAATGAAATCCCCGTACTGGCAACGCCCTTCGGTAATACAGAACCCCATCCGATTAACGCCGTACAAATCATCAACACCAGGCCCGCAATGAACAGCACGGGTTCAGCGCGATAACCTTTCAGTATCAGACGCGCGACCACCACGATAACCAGTAGGGCAATTAACACCTGAATCATGACTGAGCTCTCCTCTGCGCGAACTCAGCAAAGGTTTCCTCAATGACCGCTACCACCACATCGCTGGCAGCTCGCAGTGAACGCACCGGTAGATATTCATAAATTGAATGAAAGTTATGGGCACCGGTAAAAATATTCGGGCAAGGCAGTCCTTTCTGCGATAGCACTGCGCCATCATACCCACCACGCATGGCGACAGGTTGCGGGGTAATACCACACTTCTGATACGCGCGTAACGCAATATCAATCGGGTAGTGTGCATCGCCCTGCAAACTATTGAACACATTGGCATAGCGATCGGTTAAATGACAGACCACGCTGTTTTCTCCCCACAGCGCGCAGGTGCTGACGGCAAGCTGGCGGATATATGCCATACGCGCCTTATACCCTTCTTCGGTAAAATCCCTGATATCCAGCTTAAGTACCGTACGGGCGCTGTTACCCTGAAGCTGTTTTACCCAGTAATACCCTTCGCGTCCTTCCGTATACTCAGGCGCCTCTCCTCCGGGCAGCATCGCAATAAACTTATGCGCCATCAGCAGAGAGTTCTTCAGCTTACCTTTGGCCGACATAGGGTGCGCGGACTGGCCGGTAAAGATGATTTCCGCATCACCCGCGTTCCAGTTCTCATAGACAAACTCTCCAATGCCGCAGCAGTCCAGGGTATAGCCAAAATCAGCGCCAAACGCCGCAACATCAAACGCTTTTGCTCCCCGTAATCCCTGCTCTTCATCAGGAACAAAACCGACCTTCACCGGCCCATGCTTAATCTCCGGATGCGCGACCAGGTACTCCAGGGCATTCATAATCGCGGCGATGGCGGCTTTATCATCAGCCCCTAGCAGACTGGTACCATCCGTCACCAGCAGGTCATCGCCGACATAATTTTTCAGTTCCGGAAATTCACTTTCACGCAGATAAATATTCAGCTCTTGATTCAGACACAAATCCCCACCGCTGTAGTGAAGACGTTGCGCATTTGTGTCCGCGGTCTGTTCTGCGCTGGTATCCAGATGACCAAAAAAGGAAACGACAGGGATGGTGTCATCGGTATTTCCAGGTAAGGTCGCGGTCACAATAGCGGTATCCCTGACCTCAATGTTTTCCATTCCTAATGCTTCAAGTTCTACTGCAAGTAGTTTTGCCAGTTCCATTTGACCAGGTGAAGAAGGCATTATCCCATTAGCACCATTTTCCCTTGAGGTCGTGGTATTGATTTTCGTGTAGTTAATAAAGCGTTCAACAATATCCATTCCAGGAGATCCTTTAATGTATCATTTACGAGGTACTGCAAGAGAAGACCTGCATACAGCGTGGGTTGAATAATCTGAGAACAAAATAAAATCAGCGCTCATCCCAGAACGCTGATTTTATGAGTGTTACGACAACGATTTATATAAAGGAAGATAAAAAAGGCCAGTAATTATACCAGTGATTAAAAACTCCTTTTGATTGATAAAATCATATTCCCTGTCTGTTTTTACTACATTTTCCATGGTGTTAAGCTAACAGAAGTCATAAACTGAATTCGTATGTCTAAGGGATAATAAAAATCATTTAGATTCTTGCCCCCGATACCGACACAAGACATACCATCGCTATATTTTTTTAATGAACAAATGCTGTAACAGCAACATGCAACCGTTTGCACCTCTCTACAAATAGCCACTTAACGCACTAAAATCCGTGAACAAAATCACAATTACTTCAAAAGCGAAAATTAACATAACGCTTAAAAACAGATAGTTATAAGAAAAACTATATAATACCCCTATAAATAAAGATGAAATCACACTATTCACCATGAAATAGATTCATAGCGATACTATTTCAACATTACCGTATGGTTCACAGAACAAAACCTGTCGTCATCACTAATGCAAAACAACAAGAACAATAATATTAAATTATCTATATATGACGATTATCAAAATTATACACAGGCAAAAAAAACCTCTCCCCTGAGAAGAGATTCAGGGCAGAGGTAATACGGGTGTTAAGGACATTTTTATAGTTTTGATGATAACAGAAGAGCTTCTTGCTGGATTGAGTATACACACTTCACGACGTTAAGAAAATTCCTAAAAAGAATTAAAAGAAAACACCATTAAAAATCCTTTTTATAATAAAGACATGTTTATCAAATAAAACAAAATTAGGATAGGGAAAAATTAAATATCACTAATCTATAGTATGACGCAAGTGGGGCTAACAACGCATCATTACGGCCAATACCGCTACTGACGATGTCTGAACATTCAATAAATTTAATATATCCATACACTGCTCAGCTAACGAGAGTTAAAAAATTATAAAATAAGCTAAACGCAATTTTTCGTCATAGATCACATTTTCCCGACAAAACGATTCCCCTACTCGCCCAGGCTGGTATGATTCAGCAGGTAAATACCTATCAACTCAACCCGAGGCTTTGATGCTGGAGAATGTAATCATCAGATAATCAGCTTACCGACCTTTTCAGGCCGGACTGGTTATCAATGCGCCGAAATCGAATGCGGACACCGCTGTGTGTTTGCACGTTTTGCACATGATGATTAAACAGGTTTTCCAGTATGAATTTATCCCGTCAGGAACAACGTACCTTACACGTTCTCGCCAAAGGTGGCCGTATTGCTCACGTCCGCGATGCATCTGGTCGTGTCACTTCCGTCGAATGCTATAGCCGCGAAGGGTTACTGCTCTGCGACTGCACGCTCGACGTATTCAAAAAACTCAGAACGAAAAAACTGATCAAATCCGTTAATGGTCAGCCCTACCGCATCAATACCACCGGGCTGAACAACGTTCGCGCCCAACTGGATAATCGCTAAGGAGAGAGAGATGGATATCCCGAAGATTTTTACGATCAGCGAAAGCGCACATCGCATTCATAATCCGTTCACCGCGCAAAAATATGCGACGTTAGGTCAGGTTTTACGGATGCCCCCAGGAACCCGCATCCTGGATCTCGGCAGCGGCTCGGGCGAGATGTTGTGCACCTGGGCACGCGATCATGGAATTTCCGGCGTTGGTATCGATATGAGCCAGTTATTCAGTGAGCAAGCCACCCTGCGGGCAAGTGAATTGGGCGTCACTGAGCACGTGCGTTTTATTCATGCCGATGCAACAGGTTATATCGCCGAAGAAAAATTCGATATTGCCGCCTGCGTTGGTGCAACCTGGATTGCCGGCGGCGTTGCCGGAACGATCAAACAGTTGGAACAAAGTCTCAAACCAGGCGGGATCCTGCTCATCGGCGAACCGTACTGGCGTCAGATGCCCGCAACGGAGGAGATCGCTATGGCTTGCGGCGCGACTTCAGTAGCCGATTTTCTTTCTCTGCCAGAACTCGTTTCGTCTTTCGACCTGCTCGGTTATGACGTGGTGGAAATGGTACTGGCTGACCAGGAAGGTTGGGACAGATACGAGGCGGCAAAATGGTTGACGATGCGCCGGTGGCTGGAGGCAAATCCGGACGATGAGTTTGCCGCCGAAGTCAGAGAGCACCTGAGAAGTTCACCAGTCCGCCACGTTGCATTCACCCGGGAATATATCGGGTGGGGCGTATTCGCACTCATGAAGAGATAATATATGCAGTCGGTATAGCCAGGCAGGTTATACCGACTTTTTCATCGCATCATCGCTTACTTCATTAATACTTCAACAAATTTAGCTAACCATTGCGGATGCGCGGGCCATGCTGGTGCCGTCACCAGATTGCCATCAACGTGGGCCTGATCAATGCCAATATCGGCATAATGTCCACCGCTCAGACGAACCTCGGGCGCACAGGCCGGATAAGCGCTACAGGTCCGGTTTTCTAACACCCCCGCCGCCGCTAACAGTTGGGGCCCATGACAAACTGCGGCGATAGGCTTACCGGCAGTGTTGAAATCTTGCACCAGCTTAATGACATCCGGATTCAGTCGAAGATATTCCGGAGCACGCCCGCCGGGGATCAACAGTGCGTCGTAATCGGCGGCCCGCGCCTCGGCAAAATTCGCATTTAACGTAAAACGATGCCCCGGCTTTTCACTGTATGTCTGCGCCCCATCAAAATCGTGAATGGCGGTTTGAACGTAGTCACCCTGACTTTTATCCGGACAGACGGCATCCACACGATGCCCAAGCATTTGCAAAGCCTGAAAAGGCACCATCGTTTCATAATCTTCGACATAATCTCCGACCAGCATCAGTATCTTCTTCATTCACATCCCCCACTCACGGTTATTAATGATGAGAAATAACGGCCATCTTTACTATAGTCCACACGGTTCATGGCATTAATAAATACAACAGAACAATCGGCCAGATCACAATCCACGGCAAGGCCCGCCAGACGAGGGCTCAGAGCCAACGGCGTAACATATGTTCATGCTGATAAATATAAATTATATATAAATATATAGTTGAGAAATTTTAATAGTCGCCAGTTTCACTCATTATATAAAACTAAGAGATTGCAACGCATATCTCCTGCGCTATATTTCGCGTGAAATTTACCCGCGATCACTTTATTTATTATTCAATATTTAAAATACGCAGAATATTTATTATCTATTATTATTTTATTCACCTGATATCAGGTAAAATTACGCAAAGGTTAATCCTATGATGACAAGACGTTCATTCGTCAGACAAGGCCTGGTGACTTCAACGAGTATGCTACTCGCTGGTATGACGGGCTTCAGCTTTAGCCAATTTGCCCGCGCGACAGAGAACCGCCGCTGGCAAATGCCTGATGAAGGCGCACCGCATGCGGCAACCTGGATGGCGTTTGGTGCCAGTGCGGAGATCTGGGAGCCTCATCTGCTACCGGTGGTGCAGGAAAACCTGGCGTTAGTTGCCAAAACCATCGCCGCATTTGAACCCGTGAATATGTTAGTACGCGAAGAAGACAGCGAGCTCGCCGCGCGTCTGTGCGGGCCGTCAGTCAATCTTCTGGTTCACCCAATAGACGATCTGTGGATCCGCGACACCGGGCCGGTGTTTGTGAAAAGCGCCAGCGGTACGCTCGGCGGTGTGGGATTTAATTTCAACGGCTGGGGGAATAAGCAAGAGCACGAACGTGATGCCGATGTGGCTGAATTCGTAACTGATTACGTTCAGGCCGAGTTTCTTCGCTCGGCGCTAACACTGGAAGGTGGCGGTATTGAGGTGGACGGCGAAGGCACGGCGATTATTACCGAGAGCTGCGTGCTTAACTCCAACCGTAATCCTGGCGTCAGCAAAGCCGAATGCGAAGAAGAACTAAAGCGACTGCTAGGTCTGGAGAAAATCATCTGGTTGCCGGGTATTGCCGGCAAGGATATTACCGACGGCCATACAGATTTTTACGCCCGATTCACGCATCCGGGTACGGTGGTGGCGGGTCTTGAGCAGGATCCGTCATCCTTTGATTACGCGATCACCCGACGTCATCTGGACATATTACGGGCCGCCACGGATGCCAAAGGCCGACGGTTGGAGGTAGTCA
The DNA here is from genome assembly GCF_030333015.1 of Citrobacter sp. Cpo012. Taxonomy (NCBI): domain Bacteria; kingdom Pseudomonadati; phylum Pseudomonadota; class Gammaproteobacteria; order Enterobacterales; family Enterobacteriaceae; genus Citrobacter; species Citrobacter sp. Cpo012. Next base: position 729,692 of record NZ_JAOWGR010000043.1, read on the forward strand.
CGCTGGAAGGACCTTCTACCATCCGCCAGACTTATGCGAGCGATGATTTCGCCGCGGGGTATATCAATTTTTATCTGTGTAATGATGCCGTCATTGCACCGCAATTTGGCGATAAGCGCACCGATCGTAATACCCATGCTATTTTGCAGGAGCTGTTTGCCGATCGTGAAATTATTCAGTTGAATATCGACGGTATCGCTGCCGGTGGCGGCGGTATTCACTGCGCGACACAGCAGCATCCTCGTTAATGATTAACAATTGAGTGTGTTGTGGGAAGGTGGGGAAACTCACTTTCCTGGCAATAAAAGAATGATTTTCATATCAAGGTGTAGCCATTAGTTAATATTCAAAAAAAGAGTAGCTCAACTAACATTCACGAAACAAATAATATTAAATAATAACAATTCAATAGCTTTCATCGATCTTTCATGGTATTTATGATCTGCCAAACCTATCGATGAAAGCTATCAAAAAATTTATATTGATCGTTTTTATCGATCGACTATTCTGTCTGAAATAATGGCTACTGACGCAACTTTTATTATCTGTACAACCAGCAATATTGTTCTCCTCTGTGTTGCGAAACATAGGGAAATTGTCGAGGATTACCTTTAAAAAACTCACATAACAGATTTTAAAATAGTTTTCAATTAGCGAAAACATCCAATAATACACATTTTAAGCCCTAAATCTAACCTGTTTTAAGTAGATGACTTAAATCGAGAACGGTGATAACTCACTGAGAATTGCGAATGATGATATTGCTAAGAAAAACGGAAAATATAAATTTCATTAATACATTTAGAGACTATTTTTGTGTCGGCATCGCGTTTTTTGCATTACAACTGGTCGCTGGCCATCTCAGTAAGCAAGAGGATGTTGCGGGTATAACACTGCATTTTTACGATCTCACTTTACCTCTCATTTCTGCACTGCTGGTTTTATACCGGCAAAAGGCGCTGCCAATTTTGGCTGCCTTTTTCTTGTATGCGCTTTACTCTTACTCTTTATCTTCGGTATTCACACTAACGGCTCAGCTACTGGCTGCTCTCATTAGCCAGACACTCTACTTTTTCTCGACAGGCAAACGAGGCGCGGTTAGCTTTGGTCGTAGCCAGCTTACAACCCTGCGTATTGTCTGGCTCGTGTGTTGCAACGCCTTACTATTCATCTCGATTGATCACTGGTTCCAATCGAACACAGCCTCTGCACCGATCGCAAACCTTTTTACACTACAAACATTAATTAACTTACAGTGGCTGATGAACTCTTGCCTGACTGGCATCCCTTTTTGTTATCTGTTGCTTAGAAGCGTTCAAAATCCTGCATGGTGCATTCTATACATTAGACAAGTAAAGGCGCTGATAAAATCCGGCCCTCCTATTCTGTATCAAGTATTATGGCTGGTGCTGTTACTCTGCATTATGTCCGCTTTGATCGTCATCAGAGAAGATATTCTTATATTTACAGACTATTCATTACTGTGGTTACTTCCAGTAATGCTATGGGGAGTGATCTGTATTGGCCATGCTTTGATATCCCCTGTATGGGTAACAATGCTTATCCTGTTGGGATATTATATAAACAGTTATATTCCACCTGCTAACTATAATAATTATTTACATAGCCTCGTGATTTCCTCCACGATAGTGTTTGTCTTTTCTATTACGATTGTTGTTACCGGTGTACTTGTGGTTCATAACCGAAAATATCTCCGCCGCCTCAAACAACTTTTTAGATCAGAGCCTAACACCGGACTGCCTAACTTTCAGGCCCTGCAAATGGACATCCGTAAACACGCAACAGAGTGCTTGTGTTACATCCGTTGTACAGAGTTGAATACGCTGGAACAAACTCATGGAATAGAATTCCGTTTTGAATTTGTAAAAGCGCTAAGCGCATATGTACGTAAATTGATTAAGGGTACAGGTGACATTTATTACGCACCAGGTCATGGAATAATTCTTCGCCTTAATGCTGTCCCTGACATTCCTGATCTCTACAAGGACCTAAACTCTTTTCGTTTTATCTGGAAGGACTACCAATTAGGGCTATCTTGTGGTGTGGCATATACCACCGAGAAAAACCTGATTAAAAATTTATCTCAAGCAATTAAGCATCTTAATACCCAAAGCTACATCTCGTTAATGCAGGGGCAACCGTTGTTACTCAGCCCGCAAGTGCCAGGTGATAAAATTGTCAGCCAGGCTGTCATTCGTCATATGTTGCAAAAGGCAATTGACAGAAAGTCGTTTGAGCTTATGGCTCAACCCATCGTATCAACGATGCTGGTTGTTCAGCCGATCGTTTCAACCACGGGACTGACACGTTATCACGAGATACTTATTCGGATAAAAATGGTTGATGGTAAGTTAATCTTTCCAGACACCATTCTACCGGTTGCTCGCGAGGCAGGATTACTTCCTGCGCTGGATATCACTGTTATAGAGCAAACATTTCGTTTTATACAGTCACGGCAGAAATCTGACCCAAACAGTCACTTCTCCATTAATCTGACGCCTGACTCGCTTAATAAAATTGATTTTCTTGATAATGTTTTTACATTATTTAGAAAATACTCAATAGCACCTGAGCGTATAATATTTGAAGTTATTGAATCAGATATCATTGACAACGCTAATGTCACTGATGTTCTGAGAGCACTACGTAAAGCCGGTTCTAAAATTGCTATTGATGATTTTGGCACAGGAGCATCAAGCTATTCACGACTACGAACGTTAGACGCAGATATTCTGAAAATTGATGGTTCCTTCATCCGTAACATACTGACCGATGAATTTAGTCGATGCGCCGTCAGATCCTTCTGCGAAGTAGCAAAACTCAAAAACATGGAAGTAGTCGCTGAGTTTGTTGAAAATGAGGAAATTGAAAAGATGCTAATTACGATGGGTATTGGTTGGTTACAGGGATACCATATAGGGAAACCCGTTCCTATTGAGTTGGCTGAATTATAATTCAGTAATTATAATAATAATTATATTCCTACATTGATTCACTTACCGGCTCCCGTGCCGGTTTTTTTATTCCCTAAAACAAGCGGGACTTTAATTAAAGCAGGTATGCCGCGACCGTTTGACGCGACATACCGTGTTTCATTTTTAACTCAACTCAGCCGAATGCTACGGCCTATTCAGCTTCCATCACTCCCAGGCGCGCTCAGATTTCGCGGCGTCAAACTGCGGCGGCGGTTTGCGAAAACGTCCGGTCAGCCAGGCAAGATACACCAGCCCGACGCCGGCCCATACCAGACCCAGCGTCAGCGATGTCACCTCAAGATTCACCCACAGTACGGCAACCGTGGCGGCACCGACCATTGGCAATACCAGATAGTGCAGCTTCTCCTGCCAGGTATGCTTGCGTCCTTCACGACGCCAGAAGTGGTTAAACACGGAGAGATTAACGAACGTAAAGGCCACCAGCGCACCAAAGTTAATCAACGCCGTGGCAGTCACCAGGTCAAAAAACAGGGCCGACAGCGCCACAATCCCGACCATGATGACGTTCAACGCGGGAGTACGCCATTTGGGATGGACATAACCAAAGTACTTCTCCGGGAAGACGTTATCGCGGCCCATCACGTACAGCAGGCGCGAAACGCTGGCATGCGACGCCAGACCTGAAGCCAGCGTATTCACAAAGGTGGTACACAGGAAAATAGACTGGAACAGCTTGCCGCCGACGTACAGCGCAATCTCCGGTAGCGCCGCATCCGGGTCTTTGAATCGGCTAATGTCCGGGAAGAACAGTTGCATAAAGAACGAGGCAGCAATGAAGATCAGCCCACCGTACAGCGCGGTAAGAAAAATAGCTTTCGGGATGGTGCGCGCAGCATCCGGTGTCTCTTCAGATAGGGTCGTCACCGCGTCAAAGCCGAGAAACGAGAAGCAGACAATGGTCGCCCCGGTGATAATCGGGATCAAATGCGCATTCTGGCTGATAAACGGTTGCAGCGACCAGACGGTCCCAACCCCTTCCCCTTTGTGCAGCCCCTGCACCACGAGGAAAATGAACACCACGATGATCGCCACCTGCACCAATACAAACAGCGCATTGAAGTTCGCTACCAGATTAACGCTTTTCAGATTGGCCGCGGTGAGGATCGCGACGAACATCACCACCCAAATCCATGGCGCAACCCCCGGGAACAGCGCGGAAAGGTAAATTTTCGCCAATAGTACGTTAATCATCGGCAGGAAAAGGTAGTCAAGCAGTGACGACCAGCCGACCATAAACCCGACATGCGGGTTGATCGCTTTTTGCGCATAGGTATAAGCCGAACCGGCCTGTGGAAACTGGCGCACCAGCTTTCCATAACTGATGGCGGTAAACAGTACTCCCGCCAGGGCCAGCAGGTAGGAGGCCGGAACATGGCCATTGCTAATACCCGAAACAATGCCAAAGGTGTCAAACACCGTCATCGGCGTGAGATAGGCAAGCCCCATCACCACCACCTGCCACAGCTTCAGGGATTTACGCAGCTGTGCTTTGCCCGGCTGGGCAGAATGATCCGCAGAAGAGTTAGTCGACATAGTTTTCCTCCCCGCTACGAGTCCAGATCTGCGTTCGAAACGTGGGTACAGCAGACCTGGGTCGTGTCGGGGAGGAATGGCATAAAAAAGGCGTCAATGGGGTACGGCACAGATGCGGTCCGTATTTACTGCGGGAGCCATGAATACTCACGCGGGGCGGGTTTTTAAACATTGGCATCATCACATTTCCTCGTCACAAACTCTGTCGGTTATCTGAAGACCCGTTGTCGCCCGCGCTCCATTACGCGACATCCGGGAAATGGCAGGTATTCCTGCAATTTTTACGGGCTGGCTCCGCTCAGCCCGCATGATGCGACTTCTATTTCAATGACCTGTACAACGGTCAGGCGTTTTTCAGCATCCACTCAATTTCAGTGTCGGTAATCAGACGTTCAAACTGGATAAGCTCATCGTTTTTACAGGCGTGATACACATGGCTAAACCGCTCACCCAATAGTTCACGCAGACTGTCATTTTGCATAAACTCCCACAGCGCATCGCTCTGGCGAATCGGGAACGGCAGCCCTTCCTGCTCCAGACCGTTACCCTCCACTTCTTCTTGTAACGGCAATTCGTTATCCAGACCGTGAAGGATCCCCGCCAGAATGGTCGACATCACCAGATACGGGTTGGCATCAGCCCCCGCTACGCGATATTCAACCCGATGGTTATCACGGTCGCCGCAGGGAATACGCAGCGCCACCGTACGATTGTTGTGCCCCCAGGACGCCTGGGTCGGAACATACATCCCCGGCTGGAAGCGGCGATAGGAGTTCACATTCGGCGCCAGCAGCGCCATTGACGCGGGCATCAGATCAATCATCCCAGCGAGCGCACGCTTTAATAACGCGGAATCATCGCCATTCGCATCAGCCAGCACGTTCTCACCTTTGTTATTCATGACGCTGATGTGGATATGCATCCCGCTACCGGCATGCTCCTCATAAGGTTTTGCCATAAACGTGGCATGCATCTTATGTTTCTCCGCCACCAGCCGTACCAGACGTTTCAGCGCCAGCGCGTCATCGCAGGCGTCGAGCACGTTGTCGGTATGGTAGAGGTTGATTTCAAACTGCCCAGGGGAGGCTTCAGCCACCGCGCCGTCAGCCGGGATCAGCTGTAAATGGGCCAGTTCATCGATATCGTTCAGCACATCTGCAAAGTGGTTCAGGTTATCAACCGAATAAACCTGACTTTGGGTATTACGATCGTCCGTTCCCGGCGCGCATGGCGGCTGCAGATAACCTTCGGGATCGCGCTTACGATCGAGTAAATAGAACTCCAGCTCTACCGCTACGACGGGGAACAGACCGCGCTGGCGAAGTTTCTGCCAGAGTCGGTTTAGTACGTTCCGCGGCTCAACGTCAAAGGGAGCGCCATCTTCATCCAGCATCGTCAGCATCATCTGCGCAATAAATTCCGGATCGGCAGCCGAAGGGGTTAACGTACCTGCCACGGGTACACAGGTCCGATCCGGTTCGCCAAGCTCCTGGCCTAATCCCGCCTCTTCGACCACATTGCCCAGAATATCCATCGCGAAAACGGATGCCGGGAAATAGCAGCCTTTCTCTAACTTATGCAATCCCGCAACGGGAAGGCGTTTACCGCGAAAACAGCCATTAAGGTCGGTTAACAACACATCCACATACTGCGTATTAGGATAGCGTTCCAGATATTGCTTAACTTCGCGCGCAAACGCGCTACTTCGTCTCTCTTCAGAATGCTGAACAAAATTCTCAACTTCTACGATATTGGTTTCCATGATTCACCGCCGTTGGCCTGGTAAGCTGTTCTGTGATTTGACTGTTAAATATAATGTCCACCCTTCGACTCTGGATGCAAACAAATTGTTTGTCAAATGTTAAATTAAGTTTGCTAGAAGGTTATTCCGCTGCTAGATTGAGAAAATAATGAACGGAATGGCACAACAAGGAACCGTTTGGCAATAATTTATTCCAAAACGTGAGGTCGATCATGGGCAATATATTTGACAAGCCAGTTATTGGTGTAGTGATGTGTAGGAACAGGCTTAAGGGTCACCAGACCCAAACTCTGCAAGAAAAGTACCTGAATGCGGTATTAAATGCCGGTGGATTACCGATAGCGCTTCCCCATGCGCTTGCGGAACCCGAATTGTTGAACGCGCTGTTACCGAAACTGGACGGTATCTTCCTGCCAGGAAGCCCAAGCAATGTGCAGCCGCACCTCTATGGTGAAAATGGCGATGAGTCTGACGCCGATCCCGGGCGTGATCTTCTGAGCATGGCGCTAATTACCGCCGGGCTCGAAAGGCGCATTCCCATTTTCGCCATCTGCCGGGGCTTGCAGGAATTAGTTGTCGCCACTGGCGGGACTCTGTATCGTCGCCTGTGCGATCATCCACAGTTCCTGGAACATCGTGAAGATGCGGAACTCCCGGTGGAGCAGCAATATGCACCATCTCATGAAGTCCAGGTTCAACAGGGAGGATTGCTATCTCAGTTAATACCAGGTTGCAGCACGTTTTGGGTCAACTCCTTGCATGGTCAGGGCGCAAAAACCCTTGGCCCGCAGCTGCGCGTGGAAGCACGCTCGCAGGATGGATTAGTGGAAGCTGCCAGCGTCTATGACCATCCTTTCGCGCTCGGCGTGCAGTGGCACCCGGAATGGAACAGTAGCGAATACGCCCTGTCGCGTTTGTTACTTGAAGGTTTTATCACCGCTTGTCAGAACCACCTCGCTGAAAAACAGCGACTCTGACCACTACAGTTAAGGAAATGCAATTATGAGCGATGACGGCCTGGCGCCGGGTAAACGTTTGTCAGAGATCCGCCAGCAATTGGGTCTTTCGCAGCGTCGTGCCGCCGAACTGTCTGGGTTAACGCATAGCGCCATCAGCACCATAGAGCAGGATAAAGTCAGTCCTGCCATCAGTACGCTGCAAAAGCTATTGAAAGTATATGGGCTGTCGCTCTCCGAGTTCTTCGCGGAACCGGAAAAGCCTGACGAACCGCAGGTGGTTATCAATCAGGATGATTTGATTGAGATCGGGAGTCAGGGAGTATCCATGAAGCTGGTACACAACGGAAATCCGAATCGTACGCTGGCAATGATGTTTGAAACCTATCAGCCAGGCACGACAACCGGGGAGAGAATTAAACACCAGGGTGAAGAGATTGGCACAATACTGGAAGGTGAAGTGATACTGACCATCAACGGTCAAACGTATCCTCTTGTTGCAGGGCAAAGCTATGCCATTAACACCGGCATACCACACAGCTTCAGCAACACCTCGGCAGGGATCTGCCGCATCATCAGTGCCCACACTCCCACCACTTTCTAATAAGTAGCGGCCTGAGTTTCTCAGGCCTTCTTAAATAACGCGCATTAACAGGGTACATCCCTGGGGTATCGTGCAGCCTGATTTTGCCTGAAAAAGATCAGCAACGAACTTTATCTTATTGATATAAAAGGAGTAGCTATGAACTTTCAGAATCTTAAATATTGGCGTGAGAAAGCCAGCCATTATTCACCAGAGACCCGTTTATTTATTAACGGCGAATATTGTGCCGCCGCTGATAACGAAACCTTTATTACGCTGGATCCGGCAGGACAACGTCCTCTGGCTAAAGTCGCCCGCGGTAAAAAAGCGGATGTGGACCGCGCGGTCACCGCAGCCCGTACCGTCTTTGAACGCGGAGACTGGTCGCAAGCATCACCCGCAGAGCGCAAAGCGGTACTGCACAAACTCGCCGATTTAATGGAGCAGCATCACGAGGAGCTGGCGCTACTGGAAACGCTCGATACCGGTAAACCGATTCGCCATAGCCTGCGTGATGATATTCCCGGCGCGGCACGCGCCATCCGCTGGTATGCCGAAGCTATAGATAAAGTCTATGGCGAAGTTGCCACCACCTCGGTGAACGATCTGGCACTGATTGTGCGCGAACCGGTAGGCGTGATTGCCGCCATTGTACCGTGGAACTTTCCTCTGCTTCTGGCCTGCTGGAAACTCGGCCCGGCACTGGCTGCGGGTAACAGCGTGATCCTCAAGCCTTCCGAAAAATCACCGCTGACCGCCATTCGCCTGGCTGCGCTGGCTAAAAAAGCAGGTTTGCCCGATGGCGTTCTCAGCGTTGTTAGCGGGTATGGTCACGAAGCGGGTCAGGCGTTGTCACAGCACCCGGATGTTGATGTGATCACCTTTACCGGCTCGACTCGTACCGGCAAGCAACTGCTCAAAGACGCTGGCGACAGCAACATGAAACGCGTCTGGCTGGAAGCCGGAGGTAAAAGCGCCAATATCGTGTTTGCCGACTGTCCGGATCTGCCGAAAGCCGCCGCCAATGCCGCGGCAGGCATTTTCTACAACCAGGGTCAGGTCTGTATCGCCGGTACGCGCCTGCTGCTGGAAGAGAGTATTGCCGACGAATTTATCGCGCTGCTGAAAGAGCAGGCGAAAAACTGGCAGCCTGGCAACCCGCTGGATCCGGAAACCACGATGGGCACGCTTATCGACAATGCGCATGCCGACACCGTAGACACGTTTATTCGCGACGGTGAAGCGCAAGGCACGCTGGCGCTGGATGGCCGCAGCCACGTACATCCCGCCGCTATCGGCCCGACGATTTTTGTCGATACCGCACCGCAGGCCCACGTCAGCCGCGATGAAATCTTCGGCCCGGTACTGGTCGTCACCCGTTTTAGCAGCGAAGCCGAAGCTCTGGCGCTGGCTAACGACAGTGACTACGGCCTCGGCGCCGCGGTCTGGACCCGCGATTTGTCGCGCGCCCACCGTATGAGCCGTCGCCTGAAAGCCGGCTCAGTCTTCGTGAATAACTACAACGACGGTGATATGACCGTGCCGTTCGGCGGTTATAAGCAAAGCGGTAACGGACGCGATAAATCCCTGCATGCGCTGGAAAAATTTAGCGAACTGAAAACCATCTGGATCTCCCTGGAGTCTTAATCATGACTGAACATACCAGCAGTTATTACGCCGCAAGCGCCAATCAGTACGAACCGTTTCCGACCCTTAGCGAATCGGTTAGCTGTGATGTTTGCGTCGTGGGCGGTGGTTATACCGGACTCTCCTCCGCCCTGCATTTAGCGGAAATGGGTTATGACGTGGTGCTACTGGAATCCGCGCGTATTGGTTTCGGGGCCAGCGGACGTAACGGCGGTCAGTTGGTGAACTCCTACAGTCGCGATATCGACGTCATCGAACGTACCTATGGCCCGGACGCCGCTAAAATGCTCGGTGGAATGATGTTTGAAGGCGGCAATATCATCCGCGAACGCATCAAGCGTTATCAGATCGAATGCGACTATCGTCCCGGCGGGCTGTTTGTAGCGCTGAACCACAAACAGATGGAAACGCTGGAAGAGCAGAAGTCGAACTGGGAACGCTACGGCAACACGCAGCTTGAACTGTTAGACAGCAGTGAAATTCGTCGCGAAGTCAGCAGCGATCGTTATGTCGGCGCGCTGCTCGACCACAGCGGTGGTCATATTCACCCGCTGAACCTGGCGATTGGCGAAGCTAACGCCATTCGTCTGAACGGCGGACGCGTCTTTGAGCAGTCGCCAGTCACCCGTATTCAGCACACCAGCCCGGCGGTGGTCAGCACTGAAAAAGGCCAGGTGACGGCCCGCTTTGTGATCGTCGCGGGCAACGCCTATCTCGGAGACAAACTCGAACCTGCGCTGGCAAAAAGCAGCATGCCGTGTGGCACGCAGGTATTAACCACCGAACCGCTGTCGGCGGAGATGGCGCGCTCGCTGATCCCGAAAAACTACTGCGTGGAAGATTGTAACTACCTGCTCGATTACTACCGTCTGACCGGAGATAACCGCCTGCTGTACGGCGGTGGTGTGGTCTACGGCGCTCGCGATCCGGACGATATTGAGCGTCTGGTAATGCCGAAACTGCTGAAGACCTTCCCGCAATTGCAGGGGGTAAAAATTGATTACCGCTGGACCGGTAATTTCCTGTTAACGCTGTCTCGTATGCCGCAGTTCGGCCGTCTTGATACCAACATTTACTATATGCAGGGCTACAGCGGCCACGGCGTGACCTGTACTCACCTGGCAGGACGCCTGATTTCCGAACTGCTGCGCGGGGATGCCGAGCGCTTTGACGCGTTCGCCAAACTGCCGCACTACCCGTTCCCGGGAGGCCGCAGCCTGCGCATTCCGTTTACCGCCATGGGGGCGGCATATTACAGCTTACGCGATCGCCTTGGGGTTTAAGTTCTTCCGCGATAAACCCGACGCACAGGGCGATCCCCCCTGTGCGTTTTTTTATTCCTGGAAAGCGAAAAACAGATAACAGGTACGAAAATATCGCAATAGGACATAACCACACTCTTTGCATTGTTTCTCCCTTCCGATCGGATACGCTTTTTTAGATATCGCTGGCGGCATGCGCCAGAACTCAACGGGGGAAGAAACGCGTGTTATGAATACGAATAACGAGGAGACCTTTTATCAGGCGATGCGTCGCAAAGGCGTAAGCAGACGCAGTTTTCTCAAATATTGTAGCCTCGCGGCTACATCGCTTGGGTTGGGAGCCGGAATGACGCCCAGAATTGCCTGGGCGCTGGAGAACAAACCCAGGATCCCGGTAGTCTGGATCCACGGGCTGGAATGCACCTGCTGCACCGAATCATTTATCCGCTCCTCTCACCCACTTGCCAAAGACGTCATCCTCTCCCTGATTTCCCTCGATTACGACGACACCCTGATGGCCGCCGCCGGAACGCAGGCCGAAGAGGTATTTGAAGACATTCTGAGCCGCTACCACGGCCGATACATTCTGGCAGTCGAAGGCAACCCTCCGCTGGGCGAGCAAGGGATGTTTTGCATCAGCAGCGGGCGCCCTTTTATTGAAAAGTTAAAACGAGCCGCAGCAGGAGCCAGCGCGATTATCGCCTGGGGAACCTGCGCCTCCTGGGGCTGCGTGCAGGCTGCCCGGCCTAACCCTACCCAGGCTACGCCGATCGATAAGGTGATCACCGATAAGCCGATCGTGAAAGTGCCCGGCTGCCCGCCGATTCCGGATGTCATGAGCGCCATCATTACCTACATGGTGACATTTGATCGTTTGCCTGAACTCGATCGTCTGGGTCGTCCGCTGATGTTCTATGGTCAGCGTATTCACGATAAATGCTACCGCCGCGCCCACTTTGACGCCGGGGAGTTCGTTGAGAGTTGGGACGATGACGCCGCCCGCAAAGGCTATTGCCTGTACAAAATGGGCTGCAAAGGGCCAACCACCTATAACGCCTGTTCCACCACCCGCTGGAATGGTGGCGTTTCCTTCCCCATCCAGTCCGGCCACGGTTGTCTGGGATGTTCGGAAAACGGCTTCTGGGATCGCGGTTCGTTCTACAGCCGCGTGGTTGATATTCCACAAATGGGGACGCATTCAACCGCCGATACCGTGGGCCTCACCGCGCTAGGCGTCGTGGCAGCCGGTGTCGGTGTTCACGCAGTCGCCAGCGCCGTCAATCAACACCACCGCCACAAACAGCAACTAGCCGACGCCGGACAACAGTCTCCAGACAATAAGGATAAACAGGCATGAGCAATTCGTATCAAACCCAGGGATATACGGTCAATAATGCCGGTCGCCGCCTGGTTGTCGACCCCATCACGCGCATTGAAGGCCATATGCGTTGTGAAGTGAACATTAATGAGCAGAACATCATCACCAACGCGGTTTCCTGCGGCACTATGTTCCGCGGGCTGGAGATCATTCTACAGGGGCGCGACCCGCGCGATGCCTGGGCATTTGTCGAACGAATTTGCGGAGTGTGCACCGGCGTACATGCGCTCGCCTCGGTCTATGCCATTGAGGACGCTATTGGCATAAAGGTGCCCGACAACGCCAACATCATTCGCAATATTATGCTGGCGACGCTGTGGTGCCACGACCATCTGGTGCACTTTTACCAGTTAGCCGGAATGGACTGGATTGACGTGCTGAATGCCCTGAAAGCAGATCCGCGCGCCACATCGCAGTTGGCACAAAGCCTTTCAGCCTGGCCGATGTCTTCTCCAGGCTACTTCTTTGACGTCCAAAATCGCCTGAAGAAATTTGTCGAAGGCGGTCAGTTGGGGATTTTCCGCAACGGTTATTGGGGACACCCGCAGTACAAGCTGTCGCCAGAGGCCAACCTGATGGGCTTTGCCCACTATCTGGAAGCGCTCGATTTTCAGCGCGAGATCATCAAAATCCATACGGTGTTTGGCGGTAAGAATCCGCATCCGAACTGGATTGTCGGCGGGATGCCGTGCGCTATCAATATCGATCAGAGCGGCGCGGTAGGCGCAGTCGATATGGAACGCCTGAACCTGGTGCAGTCAATCATCACCCGTACCGCTGATTTCATCAACAACGTCATGGTGCCTGACGCGCTGGCTATCGGCCAGTTCAATAAACCCTGGAGCCAGATTGGCACCGGGCTTTCTGATAAGTGCGTCTTAAGCTACGGCGCGTTCCCGGATATCGCCAATGACTTCAGCGCGAAGAGCCTGTTGATGCCTGGCGGCGCGGTGATTAATGGTGATTTTAACAACGTCATGCCGGTGGACTTGGACGATCAGCAGCAAATTCAGGAGTTTGTCGATCATGCCTGGTATCGTTATCCGGACGATCAATTAGGTCGCCACCCGTTCGAAGGGATTACTGAACCCTGGTACAACCCGGGCGATGTCAAAGGCAGTGATACCGATATCAAGCAGCTCAACGAACAGGAACGCTATTCGTGGATTAAAGCCCCGCGCTGGCGGGGACACGCTATGGAAGTTGGGCCGTTGGCGCGTACGCTGATTGCCTATCACAAAGGGGATGCCGCCACGATTGAATCCGTGGATCGGATGATGTCCGCTCTCAAGCTGCCGCTATCGGGTATGCAATCAACGCTGGGACGTATTCTGTGCCGCGCGCACGAAGCGCAGTGGGCCGTGAGCAAGCTGCAATATTTCTTCGACAAGCTGATGACCAACCTGAAAAACGGCAATCTGGCTACCGCAAATACCGAAAAGTGGGAGCCTGAAAGCTGGCCGCAGCACTGTCGCGGGATCGGTTTTACCGAAGCGCCGCGCGGAGCATTAGGCCACTGGGCATCGATTCGCGACCAGAAGATCGACCTGTATCAATGCGTGGTGCCGACCACCTGGAATGCCAGCCCGCGCGATCCAAAGGGACAAATTGGCGCTTACGAGGCGGCGCTGATGGGCACCCAAATGGCGATACCGGATCAACCGTTGGAGATCCTGCGCACCTTGCACAGCTTCGACCCCTGCCTGGCATGTTCAACCCACGTACTCGGCGACGACGGCAGCGAACTTATCGCCGTCCAGGTTCGCTAAGCGTTAAGGAACGGAACGATGACTGGAAAAACATCCCCACGCGTCGGGGAGGCGCGTGATACCGCCACCAGCCACTATGTGTTTGAAGCGCCAGTACGCTTGTGGCACTGGCTGACGGTGGGCTGCATGTTGGTGTTGATGGTGACCGGATACTTCATTGGCCGACCGCTGCCGTCGGTCAGCGGTGAGGCCACTTATCTGTTCTATATGGGCGACATTCGGCTGGTGCATTTCGCCGCCGCCATGGTGTTCACGGTGATACTGCTGATGCGCATTTACTGGGCCTTCGTCGGTAACCGTTATTCACGCGAACTGTTTATCGTGCCGGTCTGGCGGCGCAGCTGGTGGCAGGGTGCGTATTCTGTGGTGCGTTGGTATCTGTTTCTGGAAAAAAAACCGGGAGATGATATCGGTCATAACCCCATCGCACAGGCGGCGATGTGCGGTTATTTCCTGCTTTCCGTTTTTATGATCCTCACCGGTTTTGCCTTATACAGCGAACATAGCCAGTACGCCATTTTTACCCCTTTCCGCTATGTGACGGAGTTTTTCTACTGGACCGGCGGGAACTCTCTCGATATCCACAGCTGGCATCGGTTAGGGATGTGGTTCATCGCCGCCTTCATCGTAGGCCATGTGTATATGGCGATTCGTGAGGACATCATGTCTGACGAGACCGTCATCTCAACCATGATTAACGGCTTTCGTAGCCATAAGTTTCCCAAGGGTCAGCACGATAAGGAGGCGTCATGAGCGAACCTAACGTCATCGTGATGGGCTTAGGCAACCTGCTGTGGGCAGATGAAGGGTTTGGTATTCGCCTCGCTGAGCGCCTATACGCTCATTATCACTGGCCTGAATCGGTAGAGATTGTTGACGGCGGCACGCAGGGACTGAATCTGCTGGGCTACGTTGAGCAGGCCAGCCATTTGCTGCTGCTTGACGCCATCGACTACGGGCTTGAGCCGGGAACCCTGCAAACTTACGCCGGAGACAAAGTCCCGAGTTACCTCAGCGCTAAAAAAATGAGTCTGCATCAGAACAGCTTCTCTGAAGTGCTGGCTCTGGCGGATATTCGCGGCCATCTCCCCGCGCACATCGCTCTGGTGGGACTACAGCCGGTACAGCTGGACGACTATGGCGGCAGCCTGACCGACATCGCGCGCGCTCAGCTCCCGTCGGCGGAACAGGCCGCGCTTACGCAACTGGCCGCGTGGGGCATTGCGCCACAGACAAGCGATGAAACGCGTTGCCTGAACTATGACTGCCTGTCGATGGAAAACTATGAAGGCGTGCGTATTCGCCAGTATCGCGTAACGCTGGAGAGATAATTAACATGTTGAATGACCAACCGTTTTCTGCGCTATGGCAGCGAATGCTGGCTAAGGGCTGGCAACCGCTGAGCGCATCTGAACTGGATAACTGGATAACCCGCGTGGATGATGGCGTGGTCCTGCTCAGTAGCGATCCTCGCCGTACACCGGAAGTCAGCGATAACCCGGTCATTATTGCCGAGTTGCTCCGCGAGTTTCCCCAGTTTGACTGGCACATCGCCATGGCGGATCTTGAACACAGCGAGGCGATCGGCGATCGCTTTGGCGTGTTCCGTTTTCCGGCTACCCTGGTGTTTACCCAAGGTGAGCTGCGCGGCATTCTCAGCGGTATCCACCCGTGGGCCGACTTGCTCAACCTGATGCGTCCCCTCGTTGAACAACGCATACCGCCGGAGTCTGCATGATGAGCGATTCCTTTTTTCATCTGCTGGGGCCGGGAACGCAGCCAGGTGATGACAGCTTCAGCATGAATCCCTTGCCCCTCACCTGCCAGGTCAACAGCGACCCCAGCATGGCAACACTGGAAAACTGTCCGCACAGCCCGGCGGTGATGGCATTGTTAGCCGATGTGCGCCACCAGCTCACCCAGAGAATTCCCGCCAAACAGGATGTGCTGGGATGGGATTTATCCTCGCTCAATGCAGACGATCTCACCTTTCTGAATACGCTACTCGGCGAAGGCGAAGTTTCCGTGCGCATTCAGCATGCTGACGGCAGGGCGAGCGAGATTCAGGAGTCGATTTTCTGCGGTATCTGGCGGGTGCGTTGTCAGAATGACAAGGGGCAATGGCAGGAACATCTGGAAGCAGGCAGCGCACCACGGGCGCTGTGGCAGGCGGCAACAATCAATACGCTGCCGGACGATAGCCTGCTGCCTCCGCCTATAGATGGGTTGATGAATGGCCTGACGCTGGCCCAGGAATTGCTGGCGCACGTGCGCGATCCGGCAGCGCAACCCCATAGCATTAACCTCACCCAACTGCCGATTAGCGACGCGGATCGCCTGTTCCTCGCCCGCCTGTGCGGCGAAGGGCACATTCAAATCCGCACCATCGGCTACGGCGAGAGCCAAATCGACGCCACGGCGCTGCGCCATGTCTGGCATGTTCGCTGTCTGGATACCCTGAAAGGGCTTCTGCTTGAGAGTTATGAGATCTGTCCGTTGCCGGAACTGGTATTGGCCGCACAGGAAGATCTGCTCGACTCGCTCGAGCGGCTGGATGAAGTCTGCGGCTGGCTGGCATCCGGCCCGCCTGCCTGATCCCCTCTTTAGACCCGCGTACTTGTCTACTGCGGGTCTGACGTTTTTTTCTTACCTATTCACTCTCTAATGCCTGATGGAGTTCGCATGTGGGACGTCATTGACCTATCGCGCTGGCAGTTTGCGCTGACCGCGCTGTACCATTTTCTGTTTGTTCCCCTGACGCTGGGGCTGATTTTTTTGCTAGCCATCATGGAAACCCTGTTCGTGGTGACCGGCAAAACAGTCTACCGCGACATGACGCGTTTCTGGGGAAAGCTATTCGGTATTAACTTTGCGCTCGGCGTGGCAACCGGCCTGACCATGGAGTTTCAGTTCGGTACTAACTGGTCGCTCTATTCCAACTATGTGGGTGATATTTTCGGTGCCCCGCTGGCGATGGAAGCCTTGATGGCCTTCTTTCTTGAATCCACCTTCGTGGGGCTGTTCTTCTTTGGCTGGCAGCGCTTAAACAAGTATCAGCATTTACTGGTGACCTGGCTGGTTGCGTTTGGCTCTAACATCTCGGCCCTGTGGATCCTCAACGCCAACGGCTGGATGCAATATCCAACTGGCGCTCACTTTAATATTGATACCCTGCGCATGGAGATGAGCAGCTTTAGCGAGCTGGTCTTTAACCCCGTCAGCCAGGTGAAATTTGTGCATACCGTGATGTCCGGTTATGTCACCGGCGCCATGTTTGTGATGTCTATTAGCGCCTGGTATTTGCTGCGTGGTCGCAATCGCGAGTTCGCCCGGCGCTCCTTCGCGGTGGGTTCCGTCTTTGGCACGCTGGCTATCCTCGGCACGCTACAACTGGGTGATAGCTCAGCCTTTGAGGTCGCCCAGCTCCAGCCAGTAAAACTGGCGGCAATGGAGGGCGAATGGCAAACCGAACCGGCCCCCGCGCCCTTTCATGTCATCGCCTGGCCGCAGCAGGAGCAAGAGCGTAACGCCTTTGCCGTGAAAATACCGGCCCTGCTGGGTATCCTGGCGACTCACTCGTTAGATACCCCGGTTCCAGGACTCAAAAATCTGATGGCGGACGCGTTGCCCCGTCTACAGCGGGGGCGAGAAGCGTGGTTATTGTTGCAGGAAATCGCTAAAGGTAACCGCACGCCGCAGGTGCTGAAGGCTTTCCACGCCGTAGAAAATGATCTGGGTTACGGCATCCTGTTGGCGAACTACGCGCCTGATATGAATCATGTGACCCCAGCGCAATATCAGGCCGCGCAACGCGGCGCCATTCCGCAAGTGGCCCCCGTGTTCTGGAGCTTTCGCATCATGATTGCTTGCGGTTCGCTGCTGCTACTGGTGATGGCGATTGCGTTGATACAGACCTTACGCTGGCGTATCGACCAGCATCGCTGGGTACTGCGCATGACGCTGTGGAGCCTGCCGCTTCCGTGGATTGCCATCGAAGCTGGCTGGTTTATGACGGAGTTTGGCCGCCAGCCGTGGGCGATTCAGGATATTTTGCCGACATGGTACGCCCACTCCGCGCTGAGCGCAGGCCAACTGGCCTTCTCGATGGGGCTAATTCTCACGCTTTACACCCTGTTTTTAATTGCTGAGGTCTACCTGATGCAGAAATACGCGCGCCTTGGTCCAGAT
Organism: Citrobacter sp. Cpo012; assembly: GCF_030333015.1. Lineage (NCBI taxonomy): Bacteria > Pseudomonadati > Pseudomonadota > Gammaproteobacteria > Enterobacterales > Enterobacteriaceae > Citrobacter > Citrobacter sp. Cpo012. The sequence goes on from NZ_JAOWGR010000043.1 coordinate 747,787, forward strand.
GCAATGCATAACCAGCAACCAACGCAACAACAGGGATAAAGGAGACAATCATGTTGGATTATGAAACGTTGCGGCTCATTTGGTGGCTGCTGATTGGCATCATTCTGGTGGCCTTTATGGTCACTGACGGGTTTGATATGGGGGTCGGCTGCCTGTTACCGCTGATCGCGCGAAACGATGATGAGCGACGGGTGTTAATCAATATCGTCGGGGCGCACTGGGAAGGTAACCAGGTGTGGCTCATTCTGGCGGGCGGTGCATTATTCGCGGCCTGGCCGCGGGTCTATGCCGCCGCATTTTCGGGGTTTTATGTAGCGATGATCCTGGTGCTGTGTGCTCTTTTCTTTCGCCCGTTGGCCTTTGATTATCGCGGCAAAATAGCCAATGCGCACTGGCGTGCTATGTGGGACACCGGGTTGGTTATCGGGAGCCTGGTCCCTCCTGTTATCTTCGGCGTCGCGTTCGGCAACCTGTTCCTGGGCGTGCCTTTTATCTTCACACCACAGCTTCATGTGCAATACCTGGGCACTTTCTGGCAGTTACTCTCACCCTTTGCGCTGCTGTGCGGCGCATTAAGCCTGATGCTGGTTATTCTGCAAGGGGGCGTGTGGCTCCAGTTGAAGACCGACGGCATTCTTCACCAACGCGCGCTCTCTGCTACCCGTCGTAGCGCAATGCTGGTCGTGCTCTGCTTTCTGTTAGCCGGTTACTGGCTATGGACGGGGATCGACGGCTATGTGCTACTTAGCCAGGATCCGAATGGTCCTTCCAACCCGCTATTAAAAATGGTAACGACCTCACCGGGCGCGTGGATGGCGCACTTTTATCAGTCACCACTGCTGTTAATTATTCCGCTGCTTGGCATGATTTTCCCGATGCTCGCGATCTATGCCTGCGGGCAACGTCGGGCCGTATGGGGATTTCTGTGCGCTTCACTGACCCAGGCCTGCGTGATCTTCACCGCCGGAATCACCCTGTTTCCGTTTGTGATGCCTTCAAGCGCGTATCCGCTCTCTAGCCTGACGGTGTGGGACAGTACCTCCAGCCAGATGACGCTCAGTATCATGCTGGTTATTGTGCTGATTTTTCTACCGATCGTTCTGCTTTATACCGTGTGGAGTTATTACAAAATGCTGGGACGAATCAATGTAGAAACGATCCGCCGCCACAATCACGAACTTTACTAGGGAGGACCGTACGATGTGGTATCTGTTTTGGTTTGTCGGCATTCTGCTGATGTGCGCACTCTCCACGCTGGCACTGGTCTGGCTGGAGTCGCGGCAGAAATAATACTGCGCGTGCGCTACGCTTTCTGGCTCTCCGGTTTATTCGGGGAGCTTTTTTATCCCCTTTCCATCAGCTCGCCAAGGCGCCGAATCTGCCGTCCCTGGCTATCGAAATTACCCTCATCGAGCCACAGATCGTAGGCAGGTCGAAGTGTCGGGTACTCACCGTCAATGATTGAGTACCATGCGGTATCACGATTTCGTCCACGGGTAACAATAGCCTGCCGAAATATACCTTCAAAACTGAAGCCAAAGCGCTCTGCCGCCCTACGGGAAGGCGCATTGAAGGCATCACATTTCCATTCAAAGCGGCGATAGCCCAGATCCTCAAAAACGTACTTTAAAAGCAATGAGATGACTTCCGTTGAAATTCGCGTGCGTTTCATGCGTACGGAGTAAGAAACATGCCCTACCTCAATCACACCATTTGCGGGATCAATCCGCATAAGAGCAAACGTCCCAACAGGTTTCATACTGGTTAAATCGATCACGGCAAAATGCATCGGATCTGTCTGTTCTTCCATGTTTTTTAAATAAACCAGGAAGGCATCAAAAGTTTCAAAAGGCCCGACCGCCAGATATGTCCAGTCACGACAATCGCTTGCTTCGCAGTACGCTTCATACAACTCTTTTGCATGGCGTTCGGTGTTAATGCGCTCAAGCTTACAATAGCGACCTGTAATTTGCTGAGCCTGTGGAAAGGGTGCGCCTTTCCAGTCAGACAAAGTCATACCTACGGGTTGTTGGAATTGATTAAAGACGCCCGGCATATCTGTACCTCTTACAAAACAGAACTAAACCAGCGCAGGGTATGATCAAACTGAGCGGCCCAAAAGAACCACAATGCGTGTTTTTAACGGATCCACACTCTTTAATTGTACAAAAAACAGGCACTATATTTTTGCCCGTAGCGAAAGAAACGTATTTACTGCATTAATGCTAAGAGCTGAATAAATTATAATTTAAATAACCTGAGCCAAACGGCGAATCCCATCAACAATTGCCTCTACCGGATGATTTGCAAAACCAATCAAAATCCCCTGTCGTGAGACATCGCTCTGGTAATAACGACTTAGTGATAGTATTCCCATCCCTAGTAATCTGGCTTGCTCCTCAACTTCATTTCCGGTTAATCCGTTTTGTAGCCAGCACACAATATGGACGCCAGAGTCAGAAGGTTGCACAATCATTTTATCAGCCAGGTATTCTTGAATAGCATTGACCAGCGCAGTTCTTCTTTCATAGCATGCCTTACGAATTCGGCGCACATGACTGGCATAGTGACCATCCTCAATAAAATTCGCCATCACAGCCTGTTCAAGATAACTGGTGCCAAGATCGGAAAAATATTTCGTCACCATAATCTGTTCTTGTAAACCCGGCGGGACAACTAAAAAACCTAAACGGAATTCCGGGTACATCATTTTAGAAAATGTTCCGGCGTAGATTACGCGTTGATTCTGATCTAATCCTTGCAGAGCTTGTAAAGAACGGTCGGCATAACGGAACTCGCTATTATAGTCATCTTCAAATATCCATGCCTGATTCAACTTCGCCCATTCCAGCAACTCAAAACGCCGGGATAAACTTAACGTTCCACTTAATGGATATTGATCCGACGGGACGACATAGGCCAGCTTAGCGTCAGGAAAATGATCAATACCATAGCGGACGTTCATTCCCTCGCTATCTACCGGTACTGGCCTCACCATCGCGCCAACTGACATGAAGGCTCCGCGGGCGCCTTTGTAACCCGGGTCGTCCAGCCAAACGTCACTTCCTGCCGACAGCAATGCTCGTGCAGTAATGTTCAATGCCTGTTGAATACCATTTACGATGATTATCTGTTCTTCGTTACAGTTCACTCCACGCGTTGTTTTAATGTAGCGGCAAACCGCTTTTCTCAATGGAAAGTACCCGCAAGGATGAGTGTGAGCGCCCAGTTGATGCCGGGATTGTCTCCAGACACGTTGCAGTAGCTTTCCCCATAACGCATGCGGGAAGAGATCCGTACACCCGACACCAACCGCAAATAGGCGGTTCATGCCGCGCCCTTCATACTCATTTGACCACAAATCGCGAACAGGATTATTTCGGCTGTGAACCTGTTCATCAGGCGAGACAACGTCTCCCGACGCTATCTTTGGATAGCTATTGCTGATACTCCGATCCGGAATATTATGTGAGACATATGTTCCAGACCCTTTACGGGTCAGGATATACCCTTCATCTAATAGCCTGTCATAACCGGCGATCGCTGAGTTTCGTGAAATTGACATCATCTCGGACAATGCCCTGGTTGACGGCATTTTTGTTCCTGGCGGCAATCGCCCTTCGAGGATGTGATCGCGGAGGATGTGGTAAACCTGCTCCTTAACCGCGCCTTTTCCTAAAACAAATCCTTGAAATAAAGGCGCATTGTTTTTCTTCATTGTATTAACCTTTATACTAAAAGTGGATCCTATCAATATATCGAAAGTGTCTCTTTACGAGAATTTATAAAGTTCTTAGTATCATCATACTAACACATTACTCGTATAAAATATCAGGATATATATGACTAACATGAATACCGTTACTATTGAAAGTGCAGAACAAAAAGACTACGCCTGCTGGCTTCCTTTATGGATAAACTATCAAACATTTTATCGCACTAAAATTTCAGATGAAGTAACAAAATTAACGTGGGAGCGTTTCCTTACCCCGAGCGAACCTGTTTATTGTGCTGTTGCCAAATATGATGGAAAAATAGTGGGACTGGTGCATTATCTCTTTCACCGTTCAACATGGGCAGAATCCAACTATTGCTATCTCGAAGATTTATTTGTTAGCGAAGAGGTACGTGGTCAACATATCGGTAAACAGCTTATCGAGTATGTCCAACAACAAGCCAAAAAACACCACGCGTCAAGATTATACTGGCATACGCATGAAACCAATCTCCGTGGACAACGTCTGTATGACTGGGTGGCCCAAAAGAGCGGGATGATCGAATATCGTATGTAAGGATAATAATACTCAGGATAGTATTTAATTATTCAGTACTAAAAATAAGCCTCTGAGTAGATATACTCAGAGGATGTCTCGGTGACAAATCCCCCCAACCTGAATAAGATAAGGAAAAAAACCAGCGATAAGCAAATTCTTAAGAATCAAAAAGGTAAAGAGCCAGCATGGCAACGATAAAGGATGTTGCAGAGTTAGCGGGAGTGTCCACCGCAACAGTTTCACGTGTTATTAATCAAACCGCATGGGTTGAACCCGTGACGCGTGAGCGTGTTGAAAAAGCCATGCGCGAACTGAACTATCATCGCAATGCCGCCGCTATTGCATTAGCGAAACGCAGCGGTGACATGCTCGGGTTATTGACCGGCAACCTTGCCGATCCCTTTTTTGCCAGGCTTGCCCGAGGCGTGGAAGAAGTATCACGCCAGCAGCAATTTCGGCTGATGGTATGCAGCGGTGGCCACGATGAAGGAATGGAAAAATCAGGACTCGATTTCCTGATAAACCAGGGTTGTGAAGCGATTGTGGTCCATGCCAGTAGGCTTTCTGAAAAGGAACTGTTGCGATATGCCGCTCATTTTCCTGCCATGGTGGTCGTGAACCGCTATATTGCCGGGATGGCCAATCGCTGCGTGTGGCTGGAAAATAGTCAGGCAGCTAAAACAGCCACGCTACATCTCCTGGAACAGGGGCACCGTTGTATTGCCTGCGTGACAAGTGATTTACCGATTATCGATCGCCGTGAGCGGCTGGAAGGTTATCGCCAGGCGCTGGCCGAATATGGCATTACGCCAGATAAAAACTGGGTGATTAGCGTGCCCTTTAATGAAGAAGGTGGCGAACGCGCTGCACACCAGCTGCTTAATTGCGGCATTCCTTTCACCGCAGCGGTGACATTTAATGATGTGATGGCCGCCGGGATTATGCGCATCCTCCATCAGCAGGGAATTACACTTCCGCAGCAGCTTTCGATCGTTGGATTTGATGATGTGGTGATGGCCCGCTATCTCTACCCCGCACTCACAACAATGCATTATCCCGTTGAGCGCATGGCTCGCTGCGCTTCGCAGCTGGCGATACAGCTTTTTAAGGGCGCAACTCAGCGTCCCAGCGTGAATAGTTTCACTGCGGATTTAGTGATCCGCGATTCTGTTCTTCCCCCCTCTCTCTGAAATCAATGCGTAAATCGTCAAGCCCCTGAATTGTGATCGACTTCAAGTTTAACGTCTTCATGTAATCGCTTACATGAGGGCCAATGAGCGATCACAGTCAGGCAAAAGGGTGTTCTCTACTCTTGAGCGACCTTACAGACTGGAGATTCATGAATGAATGCCTCTCAAAATCAGAAAAAAACACTCTCATTTGGACTGGCAGTAATCCCTATTTTAGCCATGCTACTGCTGTTAATTATTGGCTACGGCATCATGGGGCTACGTATTGAGCCTTTGTTGCTATGTTCTGCTGCAGTCGCCGCGGGTATGGCCTGGTGGCAAGGGTATTGCTGGGAAGACATCATTAATTCGGTGGTTGATAAACTCGCCAAAGCAATGCCGGTTATCATGATTCTTATCTGTGTCGGCGGCCTGATTGGTACATGGATGTTCAGCGGCACCATCCCTTACATGGTGTACTGGGGACTTAAACTCATCAGCCCCGAATACATTCTCATCGCCGCGTTCTTTTTGACCAGCGTCGTATCGGTGTGTACCGGAACCTCCTGGGGTTCCGCCGGAACGGTTGGCGTAGCATTGATGGGCGTTGCCGCCGGACTGGATGTTTCGATGGCAGCAGCGGCAGGTGCCGTTGTTTCTGGCGCTTACTTCGGTGACAAGATATCGCCGCTGTCAGACTCCACCAACTTTGCGGCCATTGTTGCAGATACCACCCTTTTCGAGCATATCCAGCACTTATTATGGACCACCATTCCCAGCTTTCTGCTTGCCGCCGTGGTTTATCTTATTGCCGGCCACAGCAATATGCTGGGCGAGGTCGCCACGCCGCAACGGGTTACCGATATTGTCAACGCTCTGGAGTCGCTATACCACTTCAATATCATTCTGATTTTGCCACCGGTTATTGTGTTGTGGGGCGCGATTCGTAAAAAGCCGGTCATTCCTTTAATGCTGAGTGCATGCGTATTAGCCCTGATTCTGGGCGTTGTCATGCAAGGACTCAGCATCAAGCAGGGACTGGATGCCTTTATAGATGGATTCAACATTACTATGTTCCCGCAAGGGAGTGAGGGCATTATTGCTGATGTTCCGCGCCTGCTGAACCGCGGCGGAATGTTCTCAATGATGAGCACTATCCTTCTGGTATTTTGCGCATTCTCTTTTGCCGGTGCCTTAACGTTAACGGGCGCACTCAACATTATCATTAACCGCTTACTGACGGTCATTCACAGTGTCGGTCAGTTAATTGCGGCAACCATTGGTACCACCCTTCTGGTGACCGGAGCGACAAGCGACGGCAAGCTGGCTCTTCTGGTTCCAGCTGAACTGTTTAAAGACGCATATCGTCGTATGGGACTGGATACCAAAAATCTGTCCCGCACCATTGAAGACGCTGGCACCGTCATTGAGCCGTTGTTGCCGTGGACCGCTGCCGGAGTTTATATGGCCACGACATTAGGAGTGAGCACGCTGGATTTATTGCCATGGGCGATTCAGTGCTATGCCGCAATCTTCTTCGCCTTGATTTACGGTTTCACGGGAATCGGTATTGCGAAGGCGCCATCAGTGGCAGAAACAGAAAAAAATATTACGGCAACAGAATAGGGAGAGCATGTAATGGATTTTAATAAGATTATCGATCGTCACGATACCGCCTCGTTGAAATGGGACTTTATGGCGCGATATTTCGGCGAGGATACACATCAACTGTTGCCAATGTGGGTGTCTGATTTTGACTTTACTTGCCCGCCCGCTGTTCAGGAGGCTTTAACTCACCGCGTCGGGCACGGTATTTTTGGTTACAGCGAACGACCACAAAGCTACTTTGATTCATTAATTTCATGGTTCTCAACCCGGCATCAGCTGGAAATCAAGCAAGAGTGGATCTGCAGTATTGAAGGTGTTGTTCCGGGATTATCGCTACTCGTACAAATGCTAAGTCAACCCGGTGAAGGCGTGGTCGTTCAGGGGCCTTATTATGGTTCATTCGCTAAAATTATCTCTCTGAACGGCAGACAGCTGCTGGAAAATCCGTTGTATGAGGACCCGGCTACCGGTTATCAAATGGATTTTGCTCACCTGGAAATGTTATTCCGGACTGAACGTCCGCCGCTGATGATTTTATGTAATCCGCATAATCCAACCGGTCGTTGTTGGTCTGCACAGGAGCTGGAACAGCTACTTACGCTATGCGAGACCTATGATGTGACGTTGCTGTCTGATGAGATATGGGCAGATTTATTGCTTCCTGGAGAACAATTTACTTCAGTTCTGCATCTGGGAGAACGCTGGCATTCGCGTGTAATTTCAGCTACTTCAGCCAGTAAAACGTTTGGTTTGTCGACATTGCGTATTGCTAATTTTCTGATACCGGCACCGGCATTGCGTGAACACTTTTTACGCCGTCTGGATGCACATGGACTGGATGTATTCAATGCGCTATCCGTCGAGGCGAGTACGGCTGCATGGCAACATGGTGCACCATGGTTAGACGATTTACTTGGCTATCTGGCTGAAAATCGACGCTGGTTTATTCAACAAATTGATGAATATCTCCCATGGGCTCGGGTTGTTCCTTCCCAGGCAACGTATCTACTGTGGATAGATTGCAAAGCGCTTGGACTGGATGATGAGCAGCTCAAATGGGTAATGCTTGATGTTGCCGGTATTGCGCCTTCAATGGGAAATGGCTTTGGTCCTGCTGGAAAAGGTTTTATCCGCCTGAACATGGGATGTCCACGCGCCTACCTCGAAAAAGCGGTAGAGGGCTTGAAGCGTATTGCATTTACATCCTGTTGAATCTGCTCAGTAAACGAATCGGCCCTGGCACAGGGCCGCTCGATATTATCAGCCATTTCGACGAGGCCTGATTAACGGCCTCTGAACTACCAACCAAGAATGGCGATGCGGAGAACGTGGTGCAGGTTACCCGAAAAATAAGATGTGCGCTGAAAACCGCAGTAAACGGGCTTTGCGTTGATTTCGGTAGACTTGAGAAGAGTTTGAAATGGTGCCGATAATAGGAGCAAAACACGCACACAACTAACTGAAAAATATGAAAATAATAATTTAATTAAAATAATATACCCCCATACATGCCCCACAATTTAGCTTCATTTACAGTTCAGAAAGCATGGGAAGCATGAGCGTAGGTGTGGCCAGTTTCTCAACATCAGGTGTGTAAGCACCACAAGCTGTTCTGGTTAAGCTATAAACAGCTAGTAACTACTCTCAACTGAACCTGAAAGCTCCTACTCCTGCTTAGCAGGATCGGATCTTAAGCAACTTTATTAGCTTAAGTTTAAGCAATTAAGCCGATTTCAGATCCAGCGAAATCGTATTATTGCCAACAAAAAATACATCAACAACAATAACGTAAGTATTTTGAAACTGACCACAATTATATTTCTATCAGATTAATAGCTTTCTTTCAATTCTTTTTTCTCAATCATCTTTACAAGATCTAACTCATCCCACTTGACAAACCAATAAATTTTGAGCATGGATTGCAGATCACTCTCAATATCCGAATGGCTTCTATTCACATTTTTCTCATATTTTTTGAGATATTTTCTGTATAAAAATCGTCTTGTCTCAATTGAAACAAATGGGCAAGACATAACATCCAAGAATAAATGTGCCTTTTCCGATGATTGTAATAAATCCATATCAGGGTATAGCAAATCTTTAATTCTAACCTCAACAATACGTTTAAGTTCTTGATAAGGTTTTCTATTTCTAAAATAGAATAACAATGAGATTATTGTAAAGTAATCCAATTTCTTTTTATGTATAATACCATTAAAGAAAGAAGCACTTGCAAGATAATTATCCCCAAAAAAAGTAGCAGCTAAAATCAAATTAACTTTCTCTATGGAAATAAAGTCATCAATAAAAAGACCATTATCATTTTCACCAAAATTGATATTTTCAGCAGTATCTATTAATGTTGTCATAAAAATACTACTATAATCATTCGAAAGCACCTTCAAATAATCATTAACAACAACCATTGTTTTTGATAATTTATATGAAGATGATACCGTTGGGTTAACGCTGAAGAAAAACAACATTATATCAGTCACTGAAAATATAATATCTTTAATATTCTTAAGTATTTCAACCTCACCTTTAATCTTTTCCACCGGGAAAAGATTAATAATTGATATTAATCTTTTTGATAATGAAGATATTAGGTACGAGGAAATATCTGTGTAAGAAACTTTGTTATCAATACATATAGACTTGATATTATTTATCATATTCACTTTTAAATCATGCTTGCTTCTGATCTTATTTAGAGAAATGTTACCATCAATCCTTTCATATAGTTTACGTTCAAGATTCCGTACCAGTTCGTTAACTTTAATGATTAATCCTGTCTTGCTAGTGCAGAATGGTCTAGAATATTTTTTAAGTTTATTGATATTTAATTGAAGATTAAAATCATTTAGCTTCACGTTAATGGTTTTAGTGATAAGTTCAGCATTTGCCTCATTGTTGCAAAACACTATAAAATCATCCACATACCTTAATATCACATAATCTTTGTGATTAACCCACCCGTATTCATCAAGAAGATTTGACTCGATACTACAATCGATACGCTGGAATATTAACTCTGCAAAAACCCTACTAAATTCTGAGCCTATAGGTATACCATTTGTTTCATTATTATTACTACGTTGCATCAACGTATCTAGTTCCTGACCAAATTGATTGCTATATCTCACATGTTTTCTGATGTAAGATTTATTTTTTAAAGCCCATGAAATAGAGTGAGTATATATACTATCAAAACAATGTGATACATCTAACATCCACATTGTTGAGAATCTTTTCTCAAGATCAAAAAACATTTTACTTTGAAATAACTTATATATCCTATTAAATCCTCCATAAGAAAAATAAGAGGATGAATACTTCCGCATTAATTCATCTTCTGTAGTTTCAATATCCTCTCCTTTATATTTTTCTGAGGCATTATTTTCATATAAGAAGAATGAGTTTGCGACCTTTCGAGGATATCTTATAGAGTAATTACTTTTTGACGCATTTAATGTTATAACAGTTGAGTAATTTTTATAAAACTCACAATAATTAAGCTGAGATCTCGGGTGAATCAAAGAAAGATATCTTAAACTAAAAGCATCCTTGACAATGCAATAGCCAAACGGAAAGCTTTGTTTCTTCTTTTCCTTTTCTCGATCTTCTATTTTTATAGACAAGTCCAAAACAGGGTTAATAATTTTCTTTACGAACGAAGAAAGAGGAGTGAAATACAAAAAATCCTTATAATCAGTTTCAAACTCGGTCAGATTCAAATACAACCCATCATTTGAGAAGATGATGGGACAGTCACCTGGTAGCGTATCACATAGTAATGCCCTGAGATAATCCTTCTTATCAAGTTTTACATTCTTCTTTATAGCCATATTTTTGTGATCTCAGTGTAACGTTTGAAATTATACTTCCTATAAACTCTATCAACAAAACCTTTTCTAAAACTATTGCGCAATAATTCCTTTCTTTGATTTACATTGAAAGAGTGTTTCGCAATACTATGCAAACGTCCATTATTTGATTTAACACAATATAATAAAAAATCATCTAATTGTTTTAAGGCTATAGAGTTCACATCCAATCTTGCATTACTATAATAAATTCCAGTACTAATCTTACTTTTCTCTAGCGAACTTAACGATCTGATCTTCCTATTTAAATCCCTATTACTTGTTAAAAAAGAAATCCTATCTAATAATAATTTAAAATCACCAGTTGCATGGTAAGAGTAGAAAGCTCTTGCTATTCTAGTTTTAATTTTTTTTATGCGACCACGAGATAAATCTACAGTTACTTTTCTATATACACTAAAAATAGCACCATCGTTACTTAAAGGCGAATCTATTACAGAAAAAGAATAACCTAAAAAATCAAATTTATGGAGTAGTTTATCTTGACCTGCCGTCCCTTTGCTTCTCTTGCGGATAAGTGGGGACACCTTCAACTTATTTTTATTTAAACTTAATCCTTCGGGTAACAAACTTTGTATTTGTTTCATAAAAGACAATGGGCATTCATCTCCACTTGAAATGATCACCATATCATCTACAAAGCGAGAGTAATAAAACACTTCTGAATGTCGATGAATACTACTATCAAATGCTGCCAAGTATAGCTCAGATAACATAGGACTAATCTCCAGTCCTCTTGGCAAACCTTTTGATGAATGGATTCTTTCACAAGCTTTAAGATACCATTCTATCAAATTTTTAGTATGTCTGGATAAACGTTGTTCATCTTGCAAATATTGAAAGAGCTGAGGCAAATTGATAGATTCAAAAAAAGATTTTATATCTAAACGATACACTCGGAATTGAGCACCTTCTTTGAGATAAATCTTTAGCTCATCAATTATTTTATTTCTTTGCTTGGGTAAAAGTGACTCCAAACATTTTAAGTTTGCGTTACAATGTCTAAGTATTAGTTTTTCTTTTAAACAAGATGCGTTGTAAACACAACGTCCTTTTATGTTTATTTTCTTTACAGCCACACCAGAACGAAAATTTTCGCTGGCAATTAAAACAGCATCATTGATTAATGATTCTAATTTATCCACATTGTTTTTATTAAAATAAAAACTCTTCTCACTTTCGCTCAAGTTACGTTTAAGTGCTGATGAAGTAAATGGCTGCCGGTTCATAAAACTCCTCACAGTACTATCCTTTATGCTTTTATAACTCTTTACATCGTTGCGCGCAATCGCATCCCCGCCACACTTGACCACTTAATGTAATAGTTTCATGCACCTGCATGACATAGTGTAGGCCACGCTGACAAGTTGGCGGTTCGCTGGTCCCCGCCGCATAAGATGGGCATCATCCCTAACAATACTGGCGATTTTAGTGATATGGGAAGAACCAGACTCATATTTGTCCACATTGAATTGATATCTCTGCAGGTGCGGAGAAGAGATGATCAGCATCGAACCATACGATTTAGGATACAAAAAAGTAGTGAATTCCCCCTACCAATACTTACATCTATTGAGACTGACTGAGTGTCGTGAATTGCGCCAGAATTGACCATTTAGCCCTGCCACGTGCGCAGCCCCCCACGCCTGCCCACTTCGCTTAACAGAATGGTTTTCATGCACCCCATAAATCGTCTCCGGAGCCGCCATACAAGGGCTTTCACGCCAAAAACAGCGCATGATACTCATGCGTTTTCATGCGCCATAGACATGCACTCATGCGCTCTCAGGCCTGCCAGGAAAAAGCGTAAAAAATCCCGGTACAGGACCGGGATTACGTGGGTGTTTTATGTTAATCAGACAGGGATTTGCTGACGGCTTGACAGTTTTGATGCAGAGCCATAGCGATTGAGCGTTTTCTTTTGCTTTTCAGGCTGTTCCGGTTCATCTGATTCCTGTTCATTACGACGGGGTTTCATAATTATCGTATCCACACTTTCCAGTGCGGTAAATGTGCAGGAACATTCAAGATTCTGGCACTGATACCATGAGCGTTTAACCGATGGTGCTTCATAGGCGGAGGTTCTGGCGTGTGCCGTAGTGCCGCATTCGGGACATTTAAGTGCCATCAGATACCCTCCGCGGCTCGGTTACGTTTTTGCAGTTCTTCACGTTCCTGCCGGATCTTAATTTTATGAAGGGCCGCCGGAGAGGGAAGTTTGCGGAAATCAGCAAGGGCAGCATAATCCGGCGCAACACCTGCCAGTTTAAACACAGGGTCCTGTTCCGGCATCGCAGCGTTAGTAAGAGCCGGTTTGGTGATATGTTTGTGAATAAAGTCTTTCAGTACTGTGTCCGGGTCATTAACTGAATTCACCACACCCACAACGGCACTGGCTTCCCGCCCCATTGTGGTTTTGAGCAGGCTCAGTGTCTGGATTAACGCCTTACCATGCGACTGCATGAAGTCTTCCCAGATTTGCTTTGCGCGAATTTCCACAAGGGTGTTATGTGCGCTGATATACTGCCCGGCTAATTTCCCGGCTTCCTGCGGTAATAAGGCATTTTCGCTTTCCTGAGCTGCCAGCAGTTCATCAAAATCCTCAAGCGTTTCTCGTCCCAGCGCAATTTCCGTGCGCAGTTTTTTCATTTCCTTTGAGACTACGCCCTGGCTTTCACGAAACAACGTGCGCCACTCCTCATTCAGGGCGTTCGTCGTGGCTTCCATTTCAGCGCGGCGCTGGCGGATAGTTGCAATATTATCCGCAGCCGCTTTCTGCCGACGACGTGTTTCAAGCCATGCACTTCTGGCTGTGTTCAGGGTTTCCAGTGCCCGCTGCGTTACAGCCGGAAAAGTGGAAAGGTTGTTATTCTCTGCTGGGTTGTTCATGACTTCTCCTGTCGGGTTGCTTCGTTACGTCAATTGTGTCGTGGCTGACACAAGCGCACTATCGGTGCTCAGTGTGTGGTGGCTGGCACAACGGGCGTTTGCGGTTATTCAGGCATGGCTATGAAAGCCAGCCAGATAAAAATGCCTCGGTTTCAGTCTGCGTTATGTCCCTGATGCGGTGGAACAGGTGAAACATGTGTTATAGCATTGTTTTATAAAGTATTTATATGCACAGCACAGGTGGAACATCGCGGGTAACAAGGTGGAACAGCGGATCGGCTGGCGTTCCACCTGTTCCACCTCACTATTTCAAAAGGTGGAACAGGCTCAGCCCTTGTAAAATACGGTTGTTCCACCTGTTTCACCTGTTACCCTAAATAAATAAGGCTCACGCAAAGCCTTAACCCGGCACCTCGCTGTTGAAGACATAGAGTCTGCGGGGATTCATCTCTGGCGGGCGAATGGTTGTCTGTAGCTTGCCATCGGTGGAGGGCAGCAGGTATCCACGATCCGCGCACAAACGCGCCACCTTGCGCGGGTCAAATCCCCGGCAGATTTCTTTCCAGCCGGACGGCATGACGTAGAACGTGGTGACAGCTTCCGTTCCCTGCGCGGTACTGCCTTTCTCCACCCTGCGCCAGCCCACCATATTGCCGGGGCGGTTGCGCTCGTCGTGCCAGTCTGCAAAGCGGCTGTACTGATTCGCGGTAAAGAAACTGCGTACCTGCTCCAGTGCGGCAATATCTTCCTGATTGGCGGTGTGCCCGCGATCTTTCAGCCATGCGTTCAGGCAGACGCGGGTTGCCCGCAGCGCTTCCCCCTCAGGCCAGCCGGTAATCCCCAGACGAGTTGCCAGTTCTCCCGCCATCGCCACCAGTGCAAAGCGGTTCACAGCCCGGCCCACCTGATTGCCCGCATCTTGCGGGGTCAGCGAGGCGGTATATTCCTTCATCAGTGACTTTGCCTGTGCCGTCAGCCCGTTAAGATCAGCGGTCAGGGCTTTCAGCCACTCCCTGAACGGCGAACCGTAGTAGCTGGACGTGGCCCACTCCAGATGTTCCGCCAGCGCCTTGCCGCTGTCGAAGCCGTGCAGCTCCTCAAATACGCCAAACTTCCCGGAATCGCTGGGGATCTGGATCATCCTGACTTCCATCCCGGCAAAGGTACGCTCCCCGGCTTTTGCCGCATGTTCGGTCAGTGACAGTTCGCCGGTTGAAAAGAACAGCAGCCGCCACTGCTTACGGGTGCGCAGCTCACCGTCCGTACCGGCACGGCCCTTGCCCTGACCGTTTGCCAGCATGTAGGCGATATTGCCTGCCTCGCGTCCGTCCACCTCCCGGATCTCATCGAGCATCATGGCGGCATCGTTGCGGCGGCTGGCGCATCCCTCCAGCGCGTTGCCGGTTGCCCGCCACGTCTGCCAGTAGTCAGGCCCGCCGCAAACGGAGGTTGCCGCTTTCATGGTGGTGGTCTTACCGTCCGTCGATTCCCCCTTGAGGTGGTAGCCGCCGCCATCCATACCAACCAACCGTAACAGGGGGGCAGCAAAAGCCAGACTGACGGCAAACGCCACGCGGGAGTTGCCGGTGCAGTAGCGGGAAACGTGCTCCCGCCATTCCTCCGTTGTGCCCGACACGCGGAAATCGCGCCCCTGCACGGAAGTGGTCTGGAGAATGACACCCTCTGCACCTTCACCGCTGACCTCATCCTGCAGGACGTAAACCTGACCATGCCAGCCCGTGCGGCTGACGCAGGTCACGCGGCGTTCCGGTTTACACAACGAGATATATTCCATCAGGCGGGCGCGGGCCTCGCCGGTGGTGCTGATATAAGACAGCCCGTTAACCAGCAGAACCCGTCGCAGCTCCTCACCGCTGCCGCTCAGCATTTCCATCGGCATCGCCCAGCGGCGACGCTCTCCCCACGTATCTTCCCACTCCAGCAGTCGCCCGAAGTTACCGCCATCGGCATCGCAGGTGATTGCCGTCACGCGCAGCGGGTTACATATTTTGACGTTCTGGATCTCCGTCTCACCATTGCGCTGTACCTGTTTTTCATACCAGAGATATTCCTGGGTAAGACGGAACCCGTGCGGCAGCTGCGTGCGGCCCTCCCCGCGCAGCACCAGACCGTTACGGAAGGCTTCACGGGCACGGGTTATACCGTGCTCACGATGGAAGTCATTCCAGTCGGCCTTAATCTCTCCCGGTGGCAGCGTCATCCAGCCGCCGACTGCTTTTGCCGCCCGTTCAGCAAAGGCTCTGCCGGGATTCTCGCCCCCGTCCTGAAAATCGTTATCACCGGCGATGATAATTTTTACCTCAGGCCAGCGTGCCCGCAGCGACTGCGCCACGTTGGGCAGGTTGCCCGCAGATATGGCAGCCACTACGCATCCGGCGGTGAGCTGGCTCACCGTCAGTGCCGTGGCGTAACCTTCGGTAATCACCACCTGTACCGGCGGTTCAGACGGTAACGGGCTGAGCGCCACAAACGCGCCTTTCATCGTACTGCCGGGCAGTATGCTTTTTTCACCCGTCGGGGCGATAAGCTGCGCACCGGTCACGGCTCCGGCGTTGGTGGTGAGCGGTAACAACAGGGAACCGGCAGGAAAATCCTTACCGCTGATATGCTGCACGCTTCCGGTCAGGGAGGCCGGATATCCGGCAAACCCTTTCCCGGCCAGATAGGGGCTTTCTCCCGTGTGGCTCTCTTTCATCAGCGCCGCCACGGTAAGGCTCATATCGCGTTTAGGGGCTTTTTGCCTGGCGGGCTTAACAGGCAGTTCCTGCACATCCGGCACATTAAGCACCTGCGCTACCTCCTGCGCTGCCTTTCTGACGCCGTAACCGGTCATGAGCTTAACCAGATCCAGACCGTCACCATTGCCGCACTGGCTGCAAATCCACGTTCCGCGTCCGTCAAGGTCATCTAGGCGGAAACGATCCTTGCCCCCACATTTAGGACAGGGACCGTGCCTGCCGTTTTCGGGTACATCAATACGCAGCATCTGCAGAATAACGGGCCATTTCCCCCGGGCTGCGGCTGAAATCTGCGTAACCGTCTGTGTTGTCATACTTCCCCCTGATGCAGCGCCACACCCGTGCTGCAGAAATCATCAAAGGCCGCCGGAAGTGTGCGGTACAGCTCCGCCATTACTTCACAGCCGCGCACGGTCAATACCGGCGGCGCAGTCAGCAGTGACGGCTCCAGCATGTCAGTCAGCAGTGCCAGCGCCGCCGCTGCGCCCTGTGCTTCTCCGTACTCGTTAATCAGTGCGCACTCGATATGCAGGGCAATGGCCATTTCAATACGCTCAACCGTCAGGCTGTGCGGACCATACTGATCGCTGCCGGTTTCGTTCAGCGTTTTCTGCCGCCATGCCGATGCAATCGCCCGCCGGTACAGCGCGGTGGTCATTTCTGCCGGGAAAATGGAAACCTGCGGCTGGTTCATCTGGCACCTCCTTCAATCAGTGCGCAGCTGTATGCAATATCCGTCAAATCTGCCCGCAGGTATTCCATCAGCGCGGCGACACCCGGCGCACAACCTGCATCAAGTGCTCCGACCTGAGACGGGTATTCAGAAAAGAGAAGCTGGAGCATGTCGCAGGCATTTCTTGCGCGGGTCAGCTTTCCAAAACCGTCCTCTGACAACCCATAGGCAAAAGCACCGGTATTGTGTTTTTCAGGCAAAGCGCGGCCCTGAGCACTGTTGTGCCCGTTTGAAATATTCATCGTGGATTACTCCGTTTTCAGCGGTGTTTTGTCAGAGAAAATTTGAATAGTGACTGTCGTCAGGTTCAGCAGAACGCCGTATGCTGCGCTCCCGCCAGCGGGTAAATACCACTGACGGGTGCAGCGTCAGCGGGCCGGAGCCACTACCGCCTGCCGGAGCTGGTGAAGGTTTAAAGAGCGGCGCATCAAACAGGCGCGTATACCGCTGTTCAAACCATGCCAGAGGGCAGGAAGAAAGCTGGTTGTCGCTGTCATGACGTATTAGCACTTCACGGCTGAATTCAGGATTAACCAGCGCCACGGAGGGAGACGCTTCAATTAATCGGATGATTGTTACGGTCCAGCCACGTTCATGCTGCCAGCGTTCGCCGGGTTGCGGATAATTAAGCATATTCACCTCCGCAGGGAATGCGACCGGCAAAGCTCAGCACGTAGTCCGGGGCCAGTCTGCGCTGCGCTGGGCGCTCGTTATCTGCGGTGATCCTTAACATCACTGGACGGGCATTGCGTTGACTGCGGTTGATCGCCGCAAATAACCAGGTACACTTCTGTTTAGCCATCTTCGTTACCTCTTTTAACGGTGGTTAAATGCTCGAGCGGTGTTCCAGCACTCTCGGGCATTGCTTTTATAGGCTTTCTAGCTCTACAATGGTAATTACCATGTAGGCATCATATGTTAGGGTAATTACCATGTCAACACCACAAGAAAAACGCTCTCCTCCATTCCAAATGCGTCTTAACGAAGATTTCAGGTTGCAGCTTGAAAATGAAATGCGCAAAGATGGAGATAACGCATTGGCATCTTGGATCAAGAGAATTTTACGTAAAGAGCTTCAATTACGCGGAATTGAGCCTAAAGGCTAAGCCGTTGGCTATTAATAAAATTAAACTCTACTGAATTGTGGGAGTAGACGCTAAGGTATTCCCACTTTTAATGTTTCTTGCCTGTTCCCTCATTCCTTCAAATTTCTGCCCAGAGTTTTCTTCGAACCCATCTCTCCACGTATAATAATCAGCTGCGCGCCAACGCGACATCCGTCCTATTTTTATAGGTTTAGGGAAACGATTTAAAGAAATCAACCGATAAATCCATTTATCACTTAGTAAGCAATCTGATGTAATAAACTTCATATCGATCAGAGAATCCATTGAAGGTCGTTGCAAAGTAGTATTGTCATGCTTGGATAACATTCATCATTCTCCGTTTATCTAAGTCTATTGGCTTCAACACGGAAAATTAAAACACAGGTTATACATGAGAAAAATGTGACTAATGAGAAAAACCCAAAATCATTAGCCACAACAATTGTTAACTTTCAGTTAAATTTTATATTTTTCATGCAGCTACGTAGCAAACTTACAACAGTATCATAGCTCAAAGGCGGCTCTCCGGTCTTAGGCCAGAACTCACTGGCGTGTTGAAAAAGATAATCAGCTATCGCTGCTGGACTCTCTCTTCTTAACCTCATATCACGATGATAGAGCGCAATAATAGCCATGAGTATTTCAGCTCGAGGAACTGCATGCTTTTGTTTTTGCGCTTCAGATTGTGATTTATATTTGTTGGTGTTTTTTATCCTCTTTTGCTCACATGATACTAAATCAATGAATTTTTGAATCTGTACTTTTGTAATCCACAAAACCTCAAAAAGATAATAATTTTCTTTTTCATCATAATTAACATAAAGCATTGCCTTACAATTTACATTAGGTGTGCCTGCTACTAGAAAATGCAAAGGCCAGGAATCCGGTTGCCCTTCATGCTTAACTAACAAATCTTTATATTCATAATCAACAGCCCACAAACCGGATATGAAGCATCGAATAAAGCCATTTTTATCAATCAAATTATTTTCATCAGGAATTCTTATAGAACTTAAATCTGACAACATAATATTGCCATTTCTGTCTCGTGGTAAAACTTTCAGATTAGATAAGAACTCATCCATTTGGCCATCGATCTTCAAACCACATGAAACATCATACTCATCATCATGAAATTCCATGCATAACTCTACATCTCGTTCTCTAGCAAACCAGAGTATATCCTTTTCATTACAACCAATTTTTTCTGAAGCTTCATCTAATTGGTAGTAATCTCTAAGCAGAGAATCAGTATTATTAATTTTTAAAACATTCATTTATGAGTACCAACTAGCTCAGATAAATAATTAGCATACCATTGCATCATTTCTCTTCGCCCTTCGAGATATTGGGCATGGTTATAAATTCCACGAATAGAATTTTTGTCCAAATGAGCAAGCTGGGTTTCAATCCAAGCGCTGTTAAATCCTTTCTCATGTAGAATCGTACTCATCGTATGCCTGAAACCATGCCCCGTAACACGTCCTGCATATCCAATACGTTTAAACACCTGATTAATACTTGCTTCACTCATAAATTTGCTAGGATCGTTACGCCCAGGAAACATCAAAGGATAGTTTCCAGTCAGTTCCTTTAAGGTTTCAAGAAGGGCTAATGCTTGTTTTGAAAGCGGCACAAGATGCGCACGACGCATTTTCATGCGTTCTTTTGGTATTTCCCAAAGAGCGTTATCAAAATCAATTTCACACCATTCAGCGGCGCGTAGCTCACCCGTTCTCAGTCCAGTCAGGATAAGTAAATGTGCTCCTAGCACAACAATCGGGCTTCCTGTATAGGCATTCAGGGCGGTAAAGAACTCGGGTAACTCGGTGGCTTTAAGGAAAGGATAATGGGCGGCTTCGTGGCCCTGCATTGCGCTGGCGAGATCCGGTGCAGGATTGTAAATTGCTCGCCCTGTTACGATGGCATAACGGAAAACTTCTCCACATCGCTGGCGGACTTTCTTCGCTTTTTCCATCGCACCTCTGGCTTCTATCAGTCTCAGCACCTCCAGTAGTTCGAGGGGTTTAATATCCGCAATAGGTCGTTGCCCGATATGGGGAAAGATATCCTTCTCGAAGGCCTCAAGAATATCGGAAGCGTAGCCCTCTGACCATTTTGGCGACTTCATCTTGTGCCACTCTAACGCTACCTCTTTGAACGGGTTGACTATCTCAGTGGCAGAGGTCAAAGCCAGCTTCTTCGCTTTCTTTACTTCGCCTGGATCGTTACCTGCTGCGAGTAATTTCTTTGCGTCTTCGCGCTTTTGCCTAGCATCGGCAAGGCTGACAGCTGGATAGACGCCAAAAGATAAGCGTTTTTCTTTACCCGCGAAGCGATACTTCATTCGCCAATATCGTGAACCATTGGGTTCTACTTGAAGATACAGGCCGCCGCCATCAGCAAGCTTATAGCTCTTCTCTTTTCCTTTGGCGGCTTCAACCTTACGGGCATTCAGCATCATTGGGGGCACATTTCCTAGACCGAACAGAACATGCCCCTGATTGTGCCCCCAATTGCATGTTGATTTCAAGAGACAAGGGTTGACCTCAGATGACTTAAAACAACGTAATATATATGTTTTTAAAGGATTTTATTGATGTTGGTTGACTTGAGAAAACTAGGGGATGGTGCCGATAATAGGAGTCGAACCTACGACCTTCGCATTACGAATGCGCTGCTCTACCAACTGAGCTATATCGGCCCTGATAAGGACATGCCCACGAATGTGAACACGGGGTAGAAGGTTAAAACTAACCGGGCGATGCGTCAATGGCCTTGCGAATCAAACGCCTAATTTTGCATCATCCGGTTTCAATAACGCACGAATCGTGTCGTCACAGGTGTCCTGGTACGCGGCAAGGGAATTCTATAACCAGCGGCGAACACGCTGCTCATAGCGTATCCATTCCGGCCCGAAATGTTTTCGCAGTTGTTCCTCTTCAAAATCAATATGTAATCTGGCAACCACCAGTATAAACAGCGGTGCAGCCAATATTCCAATCAGGCTACCAACGTAGAGAGAAAAAGCTAACTGGAGTCCACTCATTCCAAGATAGATTGGATTGCGGCTCCAGGCATAACATCCGCCAGTAACAAGCGTGGTCGATTTCTCTGCATGCAGTGGGTTTAGCGTCGTACGTTTCTTCCGCATCTGCCACGCGGTATGCAGTATCATCGCCAGACTGACGCTAGCCAACAATGCACTTATTACGATAGTCACCGCGCCAAATGTGAAACGCGGGCTCGCCGTAAACGCATCCGCGATGAGGAATAATAATAGGATGAGTGGTGGTGGAAGCCAGACTCTTAATTTTTGCAGGAAATGACGCATGGCTATGGACTAACCTCGGAAGCGGTTTGATTAACGCTGATACCGCTATAAATACCCCGTTTAAGATACATAAACAAACGGTGCACACCTCACTATAGGACTTTTTACTTAACCAGGCAGACAGGCAGCGATGCAAAGACGCCCATACCAGAGGCGTCTGCCCCTGGTGTTCAGGAAAAAATCATGCTGCAGGCCATGTCAGCTCAGAGCACATACTCGTTTAAAGGTTTACCCTTCAAATGTAAAAACCGTGTCAAAAATGAATTACGTAGATAAAGGTGAATCCGACGCTGATTCAAACAAATCTACAGACTGCTGGTAATACCGGATAAAATCATTAAATGTCACTGGCGGTAGAAACTGATACCCCTGCAGATAGTCAACATTATTTTTTCCCAGCCATTGTTGCTGATAGTCATTTTCAACGCCCTCGGCCACCGTACGTAACCCCAGAAGTCCTGAAAGGTGAGTAATTGACTCGAGCATAGGGATATATTGATCAACCTCTTTAATTTCCTTAATGAAGCTTTTATCAATTTTGATTACATCCAGGTCTAACTCATTGAGATAGCAGAGATTAGCGTATCCAGTACCAAAATCATCCAAAGCAAACAACACACCTTTATTTCGTAACGAACGAATAAGTTCTTTGATTGCAGGAGTGATCGTGAACGTCTGGTTCTCTGTTATCTCTATCATCAATTTTATCGGCAGACCTTGCGTTATCTCCATAAAATTAAGGCATTCCCAATAGAATACGGGATTATTTAAACCTGACGGACTGACATTAAAAGAAACGAACAGAGTTTTATTAATGCTTGCGCCTCCAGAGACCAGATTGCGCGCAACAGCGGTCATTAAATAGCTAGTTAACTCATTGATTAAGCCACTTTTTTCAGCCAATGAAATAAACTCTCGCTGAGAAATAGCATAGTTATGTCCCTGTGGCCAACGAGCCAATACCTCAACACCACAAACGTCGCCCCTGATATTCACGATGGGCTGAAAATAAGGAATGATCTCCTCATTCCTTATTGCCATACTCAGTCTACTAGTATCCGAAACATCATATGCGTCAGTGTAAACTGCATCCCCATTCACATTATTATTGATTATAGAGCTTTCATTTAATAAATTATTTCGGGTTAAAAAGATAACAGTTTCATTAAAATTGGAAAAGCCGAGGCGAGCAGTAATTTTATCCCGATATCGATACACTGACTTAATTGTTAGCGAATTAGCAATACAGAAATCATGCAGTTTTTCTTTTGTGAATGATGAATACAGCATTTCTTCTTCAAATTCAGTCAAGTTAAAAGTAAACATCGGTGAATCTTTATTGACTTCCACAACTTTGTTAGGTGCCAATAGACTCTCTTTTAATTGAGCGATCAACTGCTCCGACAATTCCCCCCCATTGATAAAGGAATATTCTTCATATCCCCGATTAACAGGCAGGGTTTCGCACATCCGCAGAACAATACAGTGTATGTTGATGAACTGTGTACTGTTTCTCTGAAGCCATTTTTTGACCAATAATAATGGCAACCGGTTATCGATCACCAGCAAGCAGGACGGATATTGCGACATAACTGACTGCGTGCCAGAAATAAATGTCCGTGCATCGATCAATACCAGATTTGGTAACCATGCTTTTATTCCTGAAAAAAGGAAAGTATCATAACTGAGCAGAAAAATTTTTTTCGTATTCATAGTTATCACCAACTTAAATTTATGGCATAGCAGGTCCCTCGCTCTATTCACGAGAGAATATACAACACCTTCGACCTCCAATAATCATAAGGCGATTCGTGATATAACTTTATCCATAAGCCATATCACGTAAATTCAGAATTTATAATCACAGTTATCCATATGAGTATTCTCATCACACCGTAAGTTCCATTTAAAAATTGAAAAAGAAAAAACTCCATTTCTTAATCAGTACAAATCCCTTTACTCACTTTCACTTCATTACAAAACAAAAAGCTATAAATACAAAATTTACAAAACATATAACTACAATGACCAACAGAATAACATATTACCGTAGTTTATGCTGACCGACAAACTAAGAGAGGATGTCGTAGATCTTGTATTCATAAACATTTCCGGCAATATGCACGACATATTGTTTCATCGACTCTAAATTTATTGCTACATTTTCTATAGCGAGTGACAGTATAGGTTCAATATATAATCAGGGCATATTGGTTCAGACCCAACACCTCTAATGATTAATTTTTGAGCAACCCTGACCCACGGGTAAGTATTTCTGCAACGCTACGATAAATTTCCGGTTTTTTGTTTTCAACTCACTACTATGCCAGGTTTCCCCCGGTAACACATAACGCATGGTGGCTTCATCATCAGTTGAGTGACACCCCTGGTGTACGATAATTTTGAAAAAAGTATTCCCTGTGTTTTTCAACGTCCCGTTTATCTCATCAATGGTGTAGGCCAGGTTCATTTTCCTCGGACGAACGACCAATATGGTATCCATAGCGATCACCGGGAGAGCCTGTCCGCCTTTCCCTTGATTACGCTCGGTAAACAGCGTTATCGGCATTTCACGAAACAGTATTCGGTAATAGCGTTCTTTATCATCCTGCGGGCCACGATAGAAAATCTTAAAAAACTCACTTGCCTGCGGTGCCAGTGAAAAACGGAGCGGAGTAAACAAAAGTTCGCCTTCGGCAATAGCACTTCTGTTTTCACCTCCCGGTCCCGGTTTATCTATTTTAACTGCACTAATACTGTACACGTTCTGTTTCTGGCTATCGTTATAGATTCGTTTACTGATAAATGATTTATCCGATGGCATCTCATAAATAGTCGACTCCAGGTAGACGGCCTGTGCGGAGAACACCGTCAGCCCGGAAAGCAAGGCCAATATCCATCTTAGCGCCAAACGACAGTGGCTCATGGCGTCACTCCCACCCAGTTCGCCGTCACTTTTATCTCTCCGCTGGCACTGACAACACCTTCCCAATCCGCACCGGAAACGGTCAACATCGAACGCGAATCATTCATTGGGAAAAGCAATTTTAAATCAGTCGCAAAGTAGCTTCCATCATCTGTATTATTTGCGTCCCAGGGCGTCTGTTGCCATTGCGCATCTCTCATGCTGATTGCCGCTTCACTACAACTATTTCGTTTCTGTACCACGCCACCCGACTGACTGTTGTACTGAAGGAAGGCGGGAATGGGGACAGATAACCCACCTTGCGTAGAGGTGAACAGGCAATAAGGCACATTGTTTATCGTCGTACTTTCCCCAATAACCTGTGCGGTAATGCTATCAGCCTGACGAGGCCCCGAGACCGTCACGGTGTAATCCATCTCAATCGGAGCGGTCTCGCCAATTGTGCCGCTGCCGCTTGCCGAGGTGCTGTTATCCGATGAGATAATACTGATCCCATATTCCTTTGGAACAATATTGAGCTGTAGCGAAGGAGTAAACTGGTAATACCCCGACTCTGGCGTCACGCTATTTGTAAAAGCAAATGTAAATGGTTGGCTGTTGGTGATACTGACGCCACGATCCACCATATTTTTCAGGAATGTTTTCGACAGAAAAACATAGACATACTCACCACTATTACTAAAAATATTATAATAAACCGACGTCGAGCTAAAGTTAGTCCAGGTTTGACCATCACCAGAATATTTTATTGTGGCAGCTGCCGGTGTAAAACCAAGCAAACCGCTATCCGCATACATACGAATACGTAGTGAAGCCGTCAGGTTGCTGGTTTGATTTAAATTATATGAAATCATCTTACAGATAACGCCATCTTCACGACTGACCACACCCAGCTCACAATAACCACTGTCTTTAGTGATGCTCGGCGTACCATCACTGGCAACCCATAACTCCTGAAATGCATTGGTAGAAACCAAAGACAAATGACCTATTTTATTTAATGTATAAGGTCTGATGTACCAATTACCGCTGCTCTGGTCTTTACAACGCTGTCCAGCCGCATAATCATAGTCAATCGTGGTTCGACAAAAATTAAGGTTATATGTCTCTGCGCTTCCGACCGACATATTGCGGAAGTATTCATACGCCGAGTCTGTCAGCGATGCAAAACCATAGTACCCACCGGCGATCCCGGATCCGGTTGCTTTGGTGTGATAAAAACCAAATTGATCGGTTAGCTCGGCAGCAATATAGCCAGATGCAGGGCAATTAGCACCAGTGGTGCAACGAATACCCCGGAATGGTTCACTGATTGGTGAATTATCAATCCACATATCTTTATAATATGAGGTATTGGCTACCCAACCAACGATACCCATATATCCCAGGCTATCCTGGTCGTTTCCATATTTTACCCAGGTGTTCGACCCACTAATGCGAGGATCGAGAGAGGACGGGGTAATAAAGTATTCGTTATCAACATTGTTTTCTATAAACAAATAGTTGTTGTTGACCGCCGCCTGAGTGGAAGCCGAGAGCGCCCAGGCGGATGGAGATAACGCGGCAAAGACACAGCCGAGAATAAGGGAAAGAGATTTATTCATTATTAATACCTTATCGTTGTGCCATCGTGGTTTGCGTTGCACATTTCACATCGCCAACCCACGCCGCGCCGCGTGCTTTTTCCAGATCCAGATCGGCTTCACATATCCTGCCATTGGCAGAAATTAACGTAATAACCGGATACTTTTTATCAATATCGATAGCAAACTCACCTTTTGCATCCGTACGTGTTTTACCGATGTGGTTATGAATATCGGTATTTGCAGCCAACTGTCCATCGGGATAACGAATGCGACCGAATACGGTGACCATGCTTTTCACTTCAGGGTTGATAACTCCCACGTTACCCGGATATAGCGTCAGCTCCTGTTTGCGTCCTGAAACAATATCGAAGCTGTCCTCAGAGTTTTTATCATTGAGGATTTCCAGCTTGTACTGAGCATAGGGCGGCAGTGCAATGAAGTTTGATTTACCGCTGAGACGATAATTGCGGTTATTAATCTTCGCAGCCAGTTTCCCCTCGCCGGTCAAATCTGTTTTTACGATAACGCCAGAACGCTGCCTCTCTTTACTCAGACCGAAGTCTTTACCTGCCCATGCCAGAGAACCTTGGGAAGAGAAGTTCATATTGGTGGAGTTGTCAGCAGAACGTGTTACCGATACGGTGCCAGCGTTATATTTCGTGTCATAACTTAGATTGCCGTTTACCGAATAATTATTGTCGTAATACTGTTCACCACTCAGACGCGTTGATGCCGATAATCCGACCGATTTAATCGGCCCTTCAGCATACTGTTTTCGTGCACTGAGATTACCCTGGGTGCTGCCATAGCGATCTCGGGAGACGCCCATGCTCAACCAGGTCGCCAACGGCAACGATAAGTCCAGGCTGACATAACGTTCCTGTCGCCCATCGTCATTTCGGTTGTTGTAGTAATAACGCTGAATTCCTGCACGTAACCCAATCGTGGCATACCTTCCAGAATAAAGAGTCGTGTTGTAATCCAGATTACGGTATTTATTGCCTGAGTAACGATTCTCCGTCTGACTAACAGTGAGTGAACCACCATGAGGAATAAACTTTCCGAGGTTAAGAGTTCCGCCAATGGAATAGTTATCACGCTCCTGCATAGGCAAGCGATCGCCAATTTTACTGTCTTCACGAGATGCCCAAAGGGAACCATATCCCTCAGGGACATTGAGATTAATGTTACTGATGTTTCGCCATGATGAATCGTTCGCTACCAACATCTGATTGCCAATACTGACGTATTCATTCACATTCAGCGTGACATCCGTTTCATTAACCGCATTGTTGTCAAAACCGTAGATCGTTGATTTCAGGCCCAGCCCCGACAATATCGCCAGCGTCACCGATGCGGCCCCCCCGGCAATCCAGGTCTGCTCACTACCCAAATCCTGATAGTGGTTACGCTTATAGCTCACCCGATCATAATCCAGCGAACCACCAAAAAACTGCCATGAGAGCTGATGAACTCCGGCAGCTTGTTGGCGAGCAAAGATCTTATTAACCCGGCTGACACGACTATTAATTGTCCGCCCATTGACCACGATATCTACCGTGACGTCGTAAACACCATACGGAAAGCGACTGGTATCAATTTCATAGCTGCCCATATTAAAGTTCTGCACGCTGAGCAAACGTCCATCGCGGAAGACATGAACCTCACCAGCGGCTGGCAAAAATACGGTAATCGGCGTGAGTGAAAGCGCGGTATTCTCAACAACCGTACTTCCTTTGTTCCCGTAGCTCACACCGTAAATTTTCCCACCATTCAGCGCATTCAGGCTGGCAATAGACTGGACATTCCATGTATCAAGCATCCCCAGCGCCAGTCGATACCCTTCATAATCGCGCTCATACATCGCACGATAAAGTTTACTGGTACCATTGCTGTCACCGATACCGTAAAACGAACCGTTAACATTAATGTGGTGCTCCCGCAGCGATGTTGTATTGTCCATCGTCAGATAGCTGCGGGTACTGCTGCCATTTCGGTAATCGTTGTAGTAGGTACCAAAGTTGTAGTTCAGGACGTTAGACAGAGTTTCAACGCTGGAAGGCCCAAGCAAGCTACTGCGCGCGACAATCGCTTCAGTTAACGCATCTTTGCTGACAATCATCTCCAGGTGAAATGATGAGACATTAAGTTGCAGTCGAGCATCATCTGACAGTTCAATATTCGTATTATCGTAAAACTTTACATCACGGATTTTTTCCACTAACGCGCGGGTTTCCTCGGATAACACAGCATTATTGGGCAATTCAGCAAGAGTCAGTGCTTTAACTGTAATATTGCCATCAACAAGCGAAATCACCGCATCGGCAATTTTTTGCTGACTTTTCTCATCAGTCTCGTTGTAACGGATATAAACCGGCACCGTCATTCCCTGCTCCAGTGAACGGGCGAAAGCGCTGGGAATAACGTAATTACCCACTTTTACTGGGACTGCATGTGAAGTTCCTGGTGTCAGCGCAAGAAAAAGACAAATGCTACCGCCAACAATATATGTTGTTGTCATATGCATCCTTACAATCCGGTATTTTTATTTTTCCCGTACAGATGGCTGCTATTGACCATCACTTCACTGTAATAAACTGCTTACCGTGCCAGATACCGATGCGTGAGCGGCTATTACTAATGTCGGTGAACTGCAGTTTTATTTTTGTACCTGGCATAATGTAATAACGTTCACGACAGCCCCGCCCCTGATCGCGAGCATTATCTTTGCAAGCCCCATAGGCGATTACTCGAAATGAAACATTGCCAGTATTGCTAATAACATCACCATTACGGTTATATTCAAAACGCTCTTTTCGCGGCGCAACGACCAGGATTGTGCCAATTTCTGCTGACGCTGTCGCAACAGCTAATTTATTGGCCCGGGTTTCCGCGCTCTCGGTGACTGGCTCATCTATCCATTGCAGACGATAATAACGCTCGACATCATCAACTGGCCCTTTATAAAAGAAGCGAAAAACATCCTTTGCCTGACCAGGCAGAATTAGATTGGCAGGCGTAGAGAGTAATTCCCCGGAATTAACGGGTTTTATTTCGACTCCGCCCGCTAAAGGTGATGACAGTTTTTTTACCGATACGCTGACATAACGAGCCGAATCTGTCGTATTAGTGATTTCTTTCGATAATGAACTCTCAGTAGAAGTCATTATCGACGTGATATCACCGACGTTAATTGCCCAGCTGGAAAAAGATATTACCAACCCTACCAACATTGCTGCCGGTAAATATTTATTCATGACACCATTCCTGATAAATTCGGGAGAAATTCTCCTCCCGAACTTTTATTTCTTAGGCGGACGGAGTCGTCCAGGTTGCATTGAACTGTACTTTTACATCCCCAGTCCAATAGCCGTCTGGCAGTGCAGAGTAATCCGTTACCGGCGTGCTACCATCAGAAGTCGCAGACGCAATGGTGAATTTGAAGTTGGATTGATCGCTGACGCGGTCAGCACCGTTGTAAGCGCCATCAGCCATCAGGCTTTCAAGACCAGAAGTCGAGCTGGAATTTACCAGGACAGTATCTGATGAATTAGTCAACGCGGTGCCATTCCATGCCACCCCTACGTTCAGGGTAGACGCATCACCACTGGCGTTGGTCAGAGTATTGCTAATAATCTGAGCGGTCAGTTCAAAATCAGTTGCCGTTTCCTGGCCCTGAATAGTCACATCAAACGCGCCATCCTGGGAGTTGAAGCCATTCAGACCTTCCGCATACTGGAAAGTCAAAGAGTTCAGCGGAGTGACGACCAACATGCTGGTGGTATCTTTTGTTGCCGTCGCGTCCCACGAGGCTGTTGCAGAAGCAGTGACATCTGCCATTGCATTTGCCGCAACAAATACAGACGCCAGAGAGGTCACTAATAATAATTTTTTCATTTTTATCTTCTCCTAAGAACAAACTCACCACCGAGTCTTATTATTAAGTCACTCCAGCGGTTCCATTAATTGCGAGCCATAATTGCCGCGCCCAAAAATTATCATTTGAATTAAGTAACATCTCAACAAACCCTGAAACGCAAAAATTACAAAAAGACTAAGAATTTTCCCACTAAAACGATAATATAAGAAGTTTCCTAAGTTTAATTTACTTAAATAACACCATGACTCAGAACTATCACCCAAATAAATAAGACAAATCAAACAATTCATCTTTTTTATGTTTTTGATAAATATCAAAAAGATCATACAAATACCACGAGAGCAAAACCCTTACAAAACATAAAGATAATTAACACCTCCATAGTTTCTCTATAATGCTTATTATTTGTTGCAATTATGCTAAATTTTTAACGCCGCAAGAAAATTCTCATGATATATCCATTTGCGAGGGAATATTCTTATAAAAAAATCATTCACCTACAGAAACCACATTCTAATTGATAATTATTTGACAAAATTAAAACCAGGAATTTTCCATATAAAATGAATATTCCTAGCTTATCAGGAGAGATAATGATTATCGTTAAATAGAAAATTAGATAAAACGTTTTAAACCAAGATAACTATTAATAGTTACGGTACGTACCCTATGTAAGGTAATCAAATTCTGCTGTTCAAGTGATTTTAATGAGCGGCTAACGGTTTCAATTTTAAGATCGAGATAACTGGCAATTTCCTCCCGAGAAAATGGCAAGCGAAGCGTCGTTTCTGGCCTGCCGATGCGCAAATGCATCTCGTAAAATTCCACCAGGAAAGCCGCGATCCTGGCCTCAGCATGTTTATTCGCATAGCGCCGCAGTTTTTCAACAATGAATCCATTGTCCCTGCAGAGAAACTTTATGACTGCAGCAGCAACCGAAGGCTCCTTCTCTGCTACCTTGAACAACCGCGCAATATCAATGTGGCAAACCTCTGCAGCCGTTGCGGCCTGGATAGTTGTCAGATACTTCCCTCCTTCGACAGCATCCAGCGCCATGATATCTCCCGGAACATAAAAGCGGCTGATATAAACGTTATCGCCACATTCCACGCTGGACTTGCAGTACCCCTCATGGATAACAAAAAGCATCTCCGCGGTTTCATCCTGCCGAGCGAGTATCTCCCCAGCTTTAAACCGCCTTCTTTTGTCTATTAATTTGTATTGATTATCACGGTCAATCGCCGCTCCCTTTGGGCACAGCGAACAATGACGGGGAGGAAACGGGTTGCCAAGCGGCAC
Source organism: Citrobacter sp. Cpo012 (assembly GCF_030333015.1). Lineage (NCBI taxonomy): Bacteria > Pseudomonadati > Pseudomonadota > Gammaproteobacteria > Enterobacterales > Enterobacteriaceae > Citrobacter > Citrobacter sp. Cpo012. Next base: position 779,237 of record NZ_JAOWGR010000043.1, read on the forward strand.
AACAGGAATGCTAAGTTTGTGAATATCCGATTTCACGCAACAACTCCTCATAAAAATGAGATTGATTCTAATAGATCGGGCCATGGGAACAATACGTGAAACGAAGACCAGGAAAATTCATGCAGGCAGGGAAAATTCTGTGATACGCCGCCTTTCTGGCGCCAGAGAATGCATAGGTCAGAACCAGACTGGTGCGGATGATGTTAAAAACGCAGGATAAAAAATGCGGCAGCGGGGTGAAGGTTAGAATTAACTGGGTGATGCCTTAATAGCCTTTTAAATCAGATGGCTATTATTGCATCACCCAGTTTTAATTACGCACGAATCGTGTCGTCACCGAAGCCAACCCACTTATATGTGGTCAGTGCTTCCAGTCCCATTGGGCCACGTGCGTGCAGTTTTTGCGTGCTCACCGCCACTTCCGCACCCAGTCCGAACTGGCCGCCATCGGTAAAACGAGTAGAGGCGTTTACATACACGGCAGAAGAGTCCACTTCATTCACGAAACGGTTGGCGTTGCTGAGCGTGCGCGTCAGTATGGCGTCCGAGTGCTGGGTACCGTGTTCGCGAATATGGGCGATAGCACCATCCATATTTTCGACCACCACAACGTTCAGATCCAGAGACAGAAACTCGTTATCCAGCTCTTCCGGTTTTAGTGGCACCAGTTTGGCAGGGCCATGCAGAACTTGCATCACAATTTCATCACCGTGCAGCGTAACACCGCTATCCGCCATCTTTTGGCTTAACGCAGGCAGGAAACGCTCAGCAATATCCTGATGCACCAGCAGAGTTTCTACAGTGTTACAGGTGCTTGGACGCTGGGTTTTGGCGTTAACGATAATCTTCAGGGCCGGGGCGATCTCCGCGGTATCATCAACATAAATATGGCATACGCCAATACCGCCGGTGATGACCGGGATGGTCGACTGCTCACGGCACAGCTTATGCAGACCCGCGCCACCGCGAGGGATCAGCATATCGATGTACTTATCCATCCGCAGCATTTCAGCGACCAACGCGCGGTCCGGGTTATCAATTGACTGTACGGCAGCCGCGGGTAAACCGCAGGCTTCCAGCGCCTTTTGGATAACAGCCACGGTCGCGGCGTTGGTCCGGTAGGTCTCTTTCCCACCGCGCAGAATCACCGCATTGCCGGTTTTCAGGCACAGGGAGGCAACGTCAACGGTGACGTTTGGACGCGCTTCATAAATCACGCCAATCACGCCCAGCGGGACGCGACGACGCTCCAGACGCAGACCGCTATCCAGCAGGCCGCCGTCAATCACCTGCCCTACCGGGTCGGCAAGATTACAGACCTGGCGCACATCGTCAGCAATCGCTTTCAGACGCGCCGGCGTCAGCGCCAGGCGGTCGAGCATCGCTTCGCTCAGGCCGTTGGCTCGCGCCTGCTCAACATCTTGTATGTTCGCGCTGAGGATGCTTTCCGTTTGCGCTTCCAGCTCATCAGCAATAGTTTCCAGTACGCGATTTTTTTCGCGACTGGAGAGCAGCGCCAGCTTGTATGACGCGGCTTTGGCAGCAATGCCCATTTGTTCCAGCATATGCCTGTTCCTTAACGGGTGATCATGTCGTCGCGATGGACAGCAACCGGACCGTATTCATAGCCCAGGATGGTGTCGATCTGTTGTGAGTGGTGTCCGGCAATACGGCGCAGCGCGTCGCTGTTATAGCGGGTGACGCCGTGGGCAATATCGCGCCCTTCGAGATTGCAGATGCGGATCACTTCACCACGAGAAAAGTTACCTGTCACGCTTTTAATGCCTTTTGGCAGTAATGAGCTGCCGCGTTCCAGAATTGCTGCGGTCGCGCCCTCATCGACGGTAATCTCTCCGGCAGGCGGAGCGCCGAAGATCCAGCGTTTACGGTTCTCCAGCGGAGAGGCTTGAGCATGAAAACGCGTCCCAACGGAAACGCCTTCCATCACGTCGCCAATCACGCCCGGCTTGCTGCCTGCGGCAATAATGGTGTCAATCCCGGCGCGGCATGCGACATCGGCGGCCTGCAGTTTTGTGCCCATGCCGCCGGTTCCCAGACCTGAGACGCTATCCCCGGCAATGGCGCGCAGCGCATCATCAATGCCGTGCACGTCTTTAATCAGCTCAGCCTGCGGGTTGGTGCGTGGATCGGCGGTGAACAGCCCCTGCTGATCGGTCAACAGCAGCAGCTTATCGGCTCCAGCCAGAATTGCCGCCAGCGCGGAGAGGTTGTCGTTATCGCCGACTTTAATCTCGGCGGTCGCTACGGCGTCATTCTCATTAATGACAGGAACAATGTTGTTATCCAGCAGCGCGCGGAGCGTATCGCGGGCGTTGAGGAAGCGCTCTCTGTCTTCCATATCTGCACGCGTCAGCAGCATCTGCCCGATATGAATACCGTAAATCGAGAACAGCTGTTCCCACAGTTGAATCAGTCGGCTCTGCCCGACCGCCGCCAACAGCTGTTTCGAAGCTATCGTTGCCGGGAGCTCCGGGTAACCAAGATGCTCACGTCCGGCGGCAATCGCACCCGAGGTAACGATAACAATACGATGCCCTGCGGCATGGAGCTGCGCGCACTGGCGAACCAGTTCTACGATGTGGGCGCGGTTCAGGCGGCGGGATCCGCCCGTTAACACACTGGTGCCAAGTTTTACCACCAGCGTCTGGCTGTCACTCATGATTCTCTGCCATTCAAAATTGGGGAAAATGATATCAAACGAACGTTTTAGCAGGACTGGCCCCGGTTGCCAACAACCAGCGCACAAAGCATGAAATTTTATTGCGCAGGATCAGCAAGCGTAGCGGCAGATTTTGACGCATTTATTACAGAAACAAAAAAACATCCTTTTTTAAAAATATTCTTACTTTGTCATAAAACGTTCATTGCCAGACGTTAAAAACCCTCCTGTCTTTTAACGGGGATCACACCCAGTGAATATTAGCGCGTACTTTTAATCAGGAATGAAAATGAAAAAGAGCACTCTGGCATTAGTGGTGATGGGAATTGTTGCGTCGGCATCCGTACAGGCAGCGGAAGTGTATAACAAGAACGGTAATAAGCTGGACTTGTACGGCAAAGTAAAAGCCATGCATTACATGACGGATTATGACAGCAAAGATGGTGACCAAAGCTATATCCGTTTAGGTTTTAAAGGCGAAACGCAAATTAACGATCAACTAACCGGTTATGGTCGTTGGGAAGCAGAGTTTGCCGGCAATAAAGCTGAAAGCGACTCTAACCAACAAAAAACACGTCTGGCCTTCGCCGGTGTGAAATTAAAAGATTTTGGCTCGTTTGATTATGGTCGTAACCTGGGTGCGCTGTATGACGTGGAAGCCTGGACCGATATGTTCCCGGAATTTGGTGGCGACTCCTCCGCACAGACCGATAACTTTATGACCAAACGCGCCAGCGGTCTGGCAACTTACCGTAACACCGACTTCTTCGGCGTCGTGGATGGCCTGGATCTGACCCTGCAATACCAGGGTAAAAACCAGGATCGCGATGTGAAAAAACAGAACGGCGACGGTTTTGGTACTTCTGTTACCTATGACTTTGGCGGCAGCGATTTCGCGGTGAGCGGCGCTTATACCAACTCCGATCGTACCAACCAGCAGAATCTGCAAACTCGCGGTACGGGTGATAAAGCTGAAGCCTGGGCAACCGGCTTAAAATATGATGCTAACGATATTTATATTGCGACGTTCTATTCTGAAACACGCAATATGACGCCAATTTCCGGCGGCTTCGCCAATAAAACACAGAACTTCGAAGCGGTTGTTCAGTACCAGTTTGACTTTGGTCTGCGTCCGTCACTGGGTTATGTTCTTTCTAAAGGGAAAGATATTGAAGGCGTCGGCAATGAAGACCTGGTGAATTATATCGACGTGGGCGCAACGTATTTTTTCAACAAAAATATGTCCGCGTTTGTTGACTATAAAATCAACCAGCTGGATAGCGATAATAAACTGGGCATCAACGATGATGACATCGTTGCTGTCGGTATGGTCTACCAGTTCTGATATAGCATAAAAAAAATGCCGGATGGGGTTGCGCCGCCATCCGGCATTTTACTGTTCATTATGCCGTTAACTTAACCGGTTCATCCTTAAAGTCGTCAGCAGGTTCCAGCGCCAGATTCAGCGTCGTTAACAAGCCACGTAATTTTTCATGGAATTCACGTAAGGTGTATTCCAGTCGCTCTACCACTTCAGTCTCTTTCACCGGCACCGCCGTCCAGTTACCGTCTTTATCAAACAAACCAAACTGATAGCTGTACGTGAAGCGTTTTTCCTGCGCCTCCAGTTCCATCCACCAGCCCCAGAACTCGCGTTTCTCAGGGGCGGGTTTCACGTTGACGCAAACAGCCAGACAATCGAAAAAAAATCGATTATCTTCGCACTGCCCTTCCCGGATGTACGGGCCAAGCGCGGTGAATTTCTTGATCAATCTACTTTTCGGATGCCCACTCGGTAACGTCATTACGATCTCCTTAGGTGAAGCACCTGTTTTACCAAATCGCTAAAATTTAGCAAACTTTTAACACAATCTCTGATTGATCCAACCGGTTATTTCCTGCAGCCCTTTGTCAAAATTGCGATACACCGGGTTGAAGGGGATCTCCAGTAGCTTACCGTCTGAAGATGAAGATGTGATTAAACGTGACTCTTCTTCCGGGCTAAACGGATCGTTCTTCCAGAATCCCGAGAGCATTGGCGTCGGGCAGCGTCGCCCCAGCAGGCCCTGCACTTTTAATGAATAGCGATTAAGCTCAACGCGCAGCGCTTCATCGGAGGCGTCGTGCATCCCCAGGCGGCTAGCCAGTACATCAAGGTACATTTCCGGGACGCTCGCCTGACGCTGCGGGTCGCTAAGCAACGCATGAACCACTGGCCCCAGACAGGCCACCGCCTTCAGACGCGATGATTCCAGATACGCCAGACGTACCGCAACGTTAGCGCCAAAGCGGAAACCGAAGGCCGCCACGCGGGTGTGATCCACCCAGGGAACATTAGGCAGCGCTTTTAATACATGCTGATGCAGCAGGCTGGAATCCTGAGTCAGTTTCCATTTTGACGAGAACCCAACCGACGGCATATCCAGCGTCAGCATGGCTATACCCCGTGGGGCAAAATAGCGCTCATACAGGGTGTAGTAATCCGTTTGCATGGAATCGAGACCACCACACATCAGCACCGTCGGGAACGGACCGTCACCTTTTGGCATATGCAGGAATCCAGTGATTGGCGCGCCGCCGGTAACGGCAAATTCCATCTCGCGCAACGTGCCCGGCAGTCGCTGCGCGGCCTCTTCATAGGCGCGATTGGCCAAAGCCTGTGCCTGCTCTGCCAGCTCATCGCCTTTCAGGTGTGGGTAAGCGGCAATGTTGTACAACGTAGACGCATGCAGCCAGTGGCGTCCGCTCACCTGCGGATCCTCTTCCATAGACGCTTTCTGTTGCCAGTCCATCGCCTGCTTCGCCCACTCATAGATCCAGTTCCCACCGCGATAGCCGATAACCGTATCGTAGAGTTCTTTATCTGTACGCTCGGCTTCGCTCATCACGATACGTGCCTGCACCTCAAGGATTTCACGCGGGTCGACGCCGCGCCAGATCCACATCAGGCGATTCACCATGCGATACCAGTGCGGAATGGTTTTGCCATCCAGGGCAGATTGTACGGACGGCTGCGCGCCGTGATTAAAACGACGAACCAGTGTTGACGTTTCAGGGTGTTTGAAGCGGGGTTTAAACAGGACTTCGCTGAGGTTAGCCTGTGACATGATTGCAGCCTCCATGAGTACTCACTGAGGCATAGTGTAACCTGACACAGCACAAAAAGAACAACGCCCGGCTGTTGCCAGGCGTTGAAAACTTTTTAGATTAGCGACCAGAGATCGGCGGGACGAACACTACGCCCATATCCCACGGCTGCTCAATCCAGGTATCCTGAGGGATATCAACAACATAATCATTCACCAGCGGGCGACCAGCCGGCTTAGCGAAGATAGTGACGAAATGCGCTTTAGGATACATTTCGCGGATCGCAATGGCGGTACCACCGGTGTCAACCAGGTCATCGATTACGATGAAACCTTCTCCGTCGCCTTCGGCACGCTTCAGCACTTTCAGTTCGCGCTGGTTGTCGTGATCGTAGCTGGAGATGCATACGGTATCGACATGACGAATACCCAATTCACGCGCCAGCAATGCGCCCGGCACCAGACCACCACGGCTAACGGCAATAATGCCTTTCCATTGTTCAGAAGGCATCAGGCGGCTTGCCAGTTTACGTGCATGGATCTGCAACATGTCCCAGGTGACGACGTATTTTTCGCTCATGTGAAGTGTCCCAGCCTGTTTATCTACGGCTTAAAAAGTGTTCGAGGGGGAAATAGGTTGCGCGAGATTATAGAGATCTGACGCACTAAAAACCAGTGTTTCGCGGAATCCGCGCCTCTTTTTGCATGCTTTATGCTAGCCGTCAGCGGAGAAAGTGGTATTCTCAATCGCATCGCGCAAGCCTGACTTGTGGTGTTTTTAATTCTGCTAACCCCGTGGCCTGCAAGCAAGTTTTGTAGGACATCGCCAAGGAGACTCAACGTGTCTGAACTGTCTCAATTATCCCCGCAACCGCTATGGGATATTTTTGCCAAAATCTGTTCTATTCCTCATCCGTCCTATCATGAAGAGCAGCTCGCTGAACACATTCTGAGCTGGGCCCAAGAGAAAGGTTTCCACGTCGAGCGCGATCAAGTCGGTAATATCCTGATTCGCAAACCCGCAACCGCAGGTATGGAAAACCGCAAGCCGGTCGTTCTGCAGGCGCACCTGGATATGGTCCCGCAGAAAAACAACGACACCGTGCACGACTTCACTAAAGATCCTATCCAGCCTTATATTGACGGCGAATGGGTGAAAGCCCGTGGCACCACGCTGGGTGCGGATAACGGCATCGGTATGGCGTCTGCGCTGGCCGTTCTGGCTGATGACAGCGTGGTACACGGTCCGCTGGAAGTTCTGCTGACCATGACTGAAGAAGCGGGTATGGATGGCGCGTTTGGTCTGCAGGCTAACTGGCTGCAGGCAGATATCCTGATCAACACCGACTCTGAAGAAGAAGGTGAGATCTACATGGGTTGCGCAGGCGGTATCGACTTTACCTCTAACCTGCCGCTGTCCCGTGAAGCAATCCCGGCTGGCTTCCAGAGCTTTAAGCTGACGTTAAAAGGCCTGAAAGGTGGTCACTCCGGCGGCGAAATCCACGTGGGTCTCGGTAACGCGAACAAACTGCTGGTACGCTTCCTGGCGGGCCACGCTGAAGAGCTGGATCTGCGTCTGGTTGATTTCAACGGCGGTACGCTGCGTAACGCGATTCCGCGTGAAGCCTTTGCCACCCTCGCCGTGGCTGCAGATAAAGTTGATGCGTTAAAGGCGCTGGTCAACACCTATCAGGAAATCCTGAAAAACGAACTGGAAGCCAAAGAGAAGAACCTGGCTCTGCTGCTGGATGCCGTAACTCAAGACAAAGCCGCGCTGACCGCTCAGTCTCGCGACAGCTTTGTGCGTCTGCTGAACGCCACCCCGAACGGCGTAATCCGCAACTCTGACGTCGCCAAAGGCGTGGTTGAGACCTCTCTGAACGTCGGCGTTGTCACCATGACTGACGACAATGTTGAAATTCACTGCCTGATCCGTTCCCTGATCGACAGCGGTAAAGACTACGTGGTGAGCATGCTGGATTCACTGGGTAAACTTGCTGGCGCGAAAACCCAGGCAAAAGGCGGATACCCAGGCTGGCAGCCGGATGCTAACTCTCCGGTTATGCACCTGGTTCGTGAAACCTATCAGCGTCTGTTCAATAAAACGCCGAATATCCAGATCATCCACGCTGGTCTGGAATGTGGTCTGTTCAAGAAACCGTATCCAGATATGGACATGGTTTCCATCGGGCCAACTATCACCGGTCCGCACTCCCCGGATGAGCAGGTTCATATCGAAAGCGTCGGCCATTACTGGACGCTGCTGACTGAACTGCTGAAGTCTATTCCGGCGAAGTAAGATTCTGCGCTAAATGCCGGATGACGCTACGTTTATCTGGCCTACATGCTGGTTTGTAGGCCGGATAAAGTTGTTACGCAGCCATCTGGCCTGCACGCTGGTTTGTAGGCCGGATAAGGCGTTTACGCCGACATCCGGCAATTGTTCTGAGTCACAGCCCCAACAGTAGCTGTCTTTCCATTTGTGGATCCAGCAGCGTGACGTGTAACCCCACCAGCCTGACACCTCGCCCTCCCCTACGCTCGTCCCAGGTCTTGCGCGCTGTCGTAATTAAGTCATCTTTATTTAAGCGCGGCCAGACGTGCTCCTGCGTAGTCTGCTGAAAATCATTAAACTTGAGTTTTATCCCCTGGCGAGCGATCAGCAGATCCGGCTTTACCTTTGCCAGACGCCGTTCCAGTTCAGGATAGAGCCGTTCAATTATCGCCTCACACTCCGACCACTCGTGAATATCTTCTGCCAGCGTACGCTCCACGCCGACGGATTTACGCAGCCTGTCGTTGTTGACGTCCCGTTCGTCAATCCCTTGACTGCGCTCCCACAGCACGCGACCAAACTTGCCGAAGCGTTTGAGCAGCATTGCCAGGTCGTATTTTTGAACATCTTCGCAGGTACGTAATCCCATTGATTCCAGCTTAGCGGCGGAGACTTTGCCAACGCCGGGAATTTTGCCTAACGGCAATGTTCTGAGAAATTCAGGAACATCGGCAGGGGTAATCACATATTGCCCATTGGGTTTGTTGAGATCGGAAGCTATTTTTGCCAGAAATTTTACCGGCGCAATTCCGGCAGAGGCGGTTAACTGTAACTCGTTAAAAATTGTCTGGCGGATTTCCTGAGCGATCAGCGTAGCTGAGCCGTGGCAGTGGGTGCTGTCGGTCACATCCAGATAGGCTTCATCCAGCGAAAGTGGTTCTATCAGCGAGGTATAGCGGGAGAAAATAGCCTGAATCTGGCGGGAGGCTTCTTTATAGGCCTCGTAACGACCAGGTAATAAAGTGAGATGCGGACACAGCTTTAATGCCATTCCCGTTGGCATTGCGCTACGCACGCCAAATTTGCGCGCCGGGTAATTGGCCGTGCTGATGACCCCCCGACGTTCTCGACTGCCGCCAATAGCAATGGGAATATCACGCAGGGCGGGGTTGTCGCGCATTTCCACCGCCGCGAAAAAGCAGTCCATATCGACATGTATGATTTTACGCATCGTTTGTCTCCCACATCACTGTTTAAGTATACAGTATTTTTATGTTGTGAGGAGTCTGGTTGTACCTAATGCTGGGCCGTTCCAGACCCATTATCCATCCAGCACGAATAAGACCCAATGAAGCGCAGTAACCAGCAAAATACGCCAGTGTCTGACTGCCTTTAAGCGCAATTTTCCGTATAAAGAAAAACTAAAGTGTAAACGCCGCACGAGAGACTTGCGAAAAACTCTCTTGGTGCTAATGTGAGCGCTCCAGATCCAGATTTATCCGATTTGGGGATTCTTTTTGCCGTCCTGGCGTGTGTGATCGTTTTATCAAGGAATAAGCAGTATGCGTAAAATCGCATTTTTTCTTGCGATGCTTTTATTGCCGTGCGTTTCATTTGCCGGTTTGCTGAGCAGCAGCAGCCCGACTACGCCTGTCAGCAAAGAATATAAGCAGCAATTAATGGGCTCCCCCGTTTATATCCAGATCTTCAAAGAAGAGCGAACCTTGGATCTGTACGTCAAGATGGGCGAACAGTATCAATTGCTCGACAGTTATAAGATCTGTAATTATTCCGGTGGCTTAGGTCCGAAGCAGCGTCAGGGTGATTTCAAAAGTCCGGAAGGGTTTTACAGCGTTCAGCGTGGACAGCTGAAACCAGATAGTCGCTTCTATAAAGCGATTAACATTGGTTTCCCTAATGCCTATGACCGCGCACACGGTTATGAAGGTAAGTACCTGATGATCCACGGTGCCTGTGTTTCCGTCGGCTGCTACGCAATGACCGACAACGGCATTGATGAGATTTTCCAGTTTGTGACCGGTGCTCTGGTGTTCGGGCAGTCCAGCGTACAGGTTAGCATTTACCCGTTCCGCATGACCGATGCCAACATGCAACGCCATAAGTTCTCGTATTACAAAGATTTCTGGGCCCAGTTAAAGCCGGGATACGATTACTTTGAACAAACACGTAAACCACCGACCGTTTCTGTCGTCAATGGTCGTTACGTCGTCAGCAAGCCGTTGAGTCACGAAGTGGTTCAGCCGCAACTGGCATCAAACTACACGCTCCCCGAGACAAAATAATGCCCACTCGCCTGGCATAATCTTTTGCCAGGTTTCATTGCCGGTTAACGGTTGAGTGGCAATCACGGTGACCACATCATTGGGTGTGGTCTCTGAACTAAAATCGATTTCCACATCCTGATCCAGCAATGTCGCCACGCCAAACGGCGCACGACGCGTGATCCAAAACAGGTTGGTCGAACAAAAGGCCATCACATAGCGTCCGTCAGACAACAGCATGTTGAAGACGCCCTTCTCCCGCAGCTGTCCTGCCAGCATTGCGATATATTTAAACACTGCCGTCATATTGCCCGGCGTGCGCGGATAACGCTCCGTCAGCTTGTGGAGCAGCCAGCAGAAAGCTTTTTCGCTGTCGGTTTCCCCGACCGGGCGGAAATTTCCGGTTTCCAGCGATTTATAGCCACTGAGCTGTCCATTATGAGCATAGGTCCAGTTGCGTCCCCACAATTCGCGGGTAAAGGGATGGGTATTTTCCAACGCCACTTCGCCACGGTTCGCCTGACGAATATGGGCAATCACGGAACAGGATTTGATGGGGTAGTCTTGTACCAGTTTGGCGATAGGCGAATTAAAGCTGGGTTGCGGATCTTTAAACGTACGGCAACCCTTACCTTCATAAAACGTAATACCCCAGCCGTCTTTGTGCGGCCCGGTCCCTCCGCCGCGCTGAACCAGCCCGGTGAAGCTAAAGCAGATATCGGTTGGCACATTGGCGCTCATCCCGAGCAGTTCGCACATACATCACCTACCTTAAAACCGTGAACTGCCTGATGGCGCTGCGCTTATCAGGCCTACGTGGCGCTCATGTAGGCCGGATAAGGCTTCAGCCACCATCCGGCAATCGTCTTCTTATGGTTTAACCATCTCTTTTTCGATCAGCTGGATCAGGATATGGATCACTTTGATATGAATTTCCTGAATACGGTCAGCGTAGCCAAAGTGCGGCACACGAATTTCGATATCCGCGCTGCCCGCCATTTTTCCGCCATCTTTACCGGTCAGGGTGATCACTTTCATCCCTTTCTCACGCGCTGCGGCAATCGCTTTAATTACGTTACCGGAATTACCCGAAGTCGAGATGCCTAGCAGGACATCACCTTCACGACCCACGGCTTCTACGTAGCGAGAGAACACATAATCGTAACCAAAATCGTTGCTGACGCAGGAGATATGGCTAACGTCAGAGATAGCGATAGCAGGGTAACCAGGACGGTTTTCACGATAGCGTCCGGTCAGCTCTTCGGCAAAGTGCATCGCGTCGCAATGGGAACCGCCGTTACCGCAAGAAAGCACCTTACCGCCCGCTTTAAAGCTGTCTGCCAACAGGACCGCCGCGCGCTGAATGGCGTGAATATTGGCGTCATCTTTAAGAAAATTAGCCAGCGTTTCCGCCGCTTCGCTCAGTTCGTTACGAATAAGATCCTGGTACATGAGGATATCCTTCAGCATGAATGTAAATGACAAGACGCAGTGTACCGGATAGCGCTACCAGCGAGAAGTCCAAGCCACAGGAATGGTCATAATGACTGCAAGTGAATCATGCAAGGAGAATATTTTATCTTTGAACAGGGTTACGTTCACCTTATGTTCATCGCTACTCTGATATCGCTATTTACGTGAACGTGCAAGGGTGGCTCACCGCCACCACCCTTGCAACCCGGGCTCCCGGCGGGAAAATCGTCGCTATGCGATTCATTCGTCTTATTCCGTCTGCCTTTCGGGTCGGGGCCGAGCCTGCATCTCTGCAGGCCATCCCCTCCGCCCGCATCCCTGCGGACGACCCCGGTCAGCCGTCAACGCCTCATCGATTTTCAGCCGGACCGAGGGTATCGCTTCAACGCTCTTAATTTCAGGTGTTTCTGTTTCGCTGTTTGAAAAGACGGCGGAGATGATCAGGTGTGGGCTGGTCCGGCTGAAAATTGCCGACGTGTTTCCGTAAGGCCGGGAGAGCCAGCATGGATGCTGGCTCAGGGCGCGTTTTGCAAGGACGCTACCTCGCGCCCGGCCCGGTAGCCTGAAGGAATAAGCGGAGGGTATTGCACAGCAACAATTTTCCCGCCGGGAGCCGGGATTGTTAAGGGTGCAGCGATAGCACCCTTAACACGTTCACAAATATTGGCGCTGCAGAGTGGCGATAAACGCAAAGTGAACGGAACAATTTCTCAGAGATAACACGTTCATTACCTTGCCAACGCATGTTGATATTTCCTACTACAGAAAATTATCCAGACAGGAATGGCTACGGCTTTTGATTTTTTGTGCCGGTTAAAACAGCAACAATGTGAGCTTTGTTGTAATTATTTTGTAAACACATTGCTAAAAGAATTTACATCCACTACAAACATATCATCACAAGTGGTCAGACCTCCTACAAGCAAGGGAGCTTTTCGTTATGATGATTTTGAGTATTATCGCTACGGTTGTTCTGCTCAGCGTTCTGTTTTATCACCGCGTGAGCTTATTCCTCAGCAGCTTAATTTTGCTCGCCTGGACGGCTGCGCTTGGCGTGGCTGGCCTGTGGTCAGTCTGGCTGCTGGTTCCTCTGGCCATTATCCTCGTGCCGTTTAACTTTACGCCGATGCGCAAATCCATGATCTCTGCGCCGGTGTTCCGCGGTTTCCGTAAAGTCATGCCACCGATGTCGCGTACTGAGAAAGAAGCGATTGATGCCGGTACAACCTGGTGGGAAGGTGACCTGTTCCAGGGCAAGCCTGACTGGAAAAAACTGCATAACTATCCTCAACCGCATCTGACCGCTGAAGAACAAGCGTTTATTGATGGTCCAGTGGAAGAAGCGTGCCGTATGGCGAACGACTTCCAGATAACCCATGAACTCGCGGATCTGCCGCCGGAACTGTGGGCATATCTGAAAGAACACCGCTTCTTCGCGATGATCATTAAGAAAGAGTACGGCGGGCTGGAATTCTCAGCATATGCTCAGGCTCGCGTTCTGCAGAAACTCTCCGGCGTTTCCGGGATCCTGGCGATCACCGTTGGCGTACCTAACTCATTAGGCCCAGGCGAACTGCTGCAACATTACGGCACCGAAGAGCAGAAAAATCATTACCTGCCGCGTCTGGCTCGCGGTCAGGAGATCCCATGCTTTGCTCTGACCAGCCCGGAAGCAGGCTCCGACGCAGGGGCGATCCCTGATACCGGCGTGGTTTGTATGGGCGACTGGCAGGGCCAACAGGTGCTGGGTATGCGCCTGACCTGGAACAAACGTTATATTACGCTGGCGCCTATCGCCACGGTACTGGGTCTGGCATTTAAACTCTCTGACCCGGAAAAACTGCTGGGTGGTGAAGAAGATCTCGGCATTACCTGTGCGCTGATCCCAACCTCAACGCCGGGCGTACAAATTGGGCGTCGTCACTTCCCGCTGAACGTGCCGTTCCAGAACGGTCCGACCCTCGGTAAAGATGTGTTTGTACCGATTGATTACATCATCGGTGGTCCGAAAATGGCCGGTCAGGGCTGGCGCATGCTGGTGGAATGTCTGTCTGTGGGACGTGGTATTACCCTGCCGTCTAACTCGACGGGCGGCGTGAAATCAGTCGCAATGGCCACCGGCGCATATGCGCACATTCGTCGCCAGTTCAAAATCTCCATCGGCAAGATGGAAGGTATTGAAGAACCGTTGGCACGTATTGCCGGTAACGCCTACGTGATGGACGCTGCGGCATCACTGATTACCTACGGCATTATGCTGGGTGAAAAACCGGCGGTGCTGTCGGCTATCGTGAAATATCACTGTACCCACCGTGGGCAGCAGTCAATCATCGATGCGATGGATATCACTGGCGGTAAAGGCATTATGCTTGGCGAAAGCAACTTCCTCGCCCGCGCTTATCAAGGTGCGCCAATCGCCATTACCGTTGAAGGTGCCAACATTCTGACCCGTAGCATGATGATCTTCGGTCAGGGTGCGATTCGCTGCCATCCGTATGTTCTGGAAGAGATGGCTGCGGCACAGAGTAACGATGTGAATGCGTTCGACAAGCTGCTGTTCAAACACATCGGTCACGTTGGCAGTAACAAAGTGCGCAGTTTCTGGCTTGGCCTGACACGTGGCTTAACCAGCAGCACGCCAACCGGCGATGCGACCAAACGTTACTACCAGCACCTGAACCGTTTGAGCGCCAACCTGGCCCTGCTTTCAGATGTGTCCATGGCCGTACTGGGCGGTAGTCTGAAGCGCCGTGAACGTATCTCCGCGCGTCTGGGCGATGTGTTAAGCCAGCTGTATCTGGCCTCTGCGGTACTGAAACGTTATGACGATGAAGGCCGTAATGAAGCGGACCTGCCGTTGGTTCACTGGGGCGTTCAGGATGCGTTGTACAAAGCGGAACAGGCGATGGACGATCTGCTGAAAAACTTCCCGAACCGTCTGGTCGCGGGCTTGCTGAACGTGGTTATCTTCCCGACCGGTCGCCACTACGACGCGCCGTCTGACAAGCTGGACCATAAAGTCGCGAAGATTTTGCAGGTTCCGAGTGCTACTCGTTCTCGTATTGGTCGCGGTCAATATCTGACGCCAAGCGAGCATAACCCGGTTGGTTTGCTGGAAGAGGCGCTGCTGGATGTCATTGCAGCCGACCCTATCCACCAGCGGATCTGTAAAGAGTTGGGTAAAAACCTGCCATTTACCCGTCTCGACGAACTGGCGCACAATGCGCTGGCGAAAGGGCTGATTGATAAAGATGAAGCCGCGATTCTGGTGAAAGCCGAAGCGAGTCGCCTGCGCAGTATCAACGTGGATGACTTTGAACCCGAGGAGCTGGCGACTCAGCCGGTAAAGCTGCCAGAGAAAGTGCGTAAAGTCGAAGCCGCATAACGATATACGCACAACGTTTAGCCCCGCTTAATGCGGGGCTTTTTATTGCCACATTTTCATTAATGCTCATGCTACAGTGTCAAAATGTTGTTCAACGAGGAGCCTCGATCGTGCCTGGTTTGAAAATTACTCTGCTGCAACAGCCCTTGATCTGGATGGATGGCCCGGCCAACCTGCGCCATTTTGACCGACAACTGGAAACCGTCGCCGGACGTGATGTCATCGTGTTGCCCGAGATGTTTACCAGTGGATTTGCCATGGAAGCGGCAAATAAATCGTTGCCGCAGGAAGAGGTCGTCAGTTGGATGCGCGCCAAGGCGCAACAGACTAACTCCCTGATCGCTGGCAGCGCTGCTATCCAGTCTGAACGCGGCCCGGTAAACCGCTTTTTTCTGGTTGAGCCCGAAGGTAATGTGCATTTCTACGACAAGCGCCATCTGTTCCGCATGGCGGATGAGCATCAGCATTACCAGGCGGGTGACGCGCGCGTTATTGTTGAATGGCGCGGCTGGCGCATTCTGCCATTGGTCTGTTATGACCTGCGTTTTCCGGTATGGTCGCGCAATCGCAACGATTACGACCTGGCGTTGTATGTTGCCAATTGGCCTGCGCCGCGTTCGCTGCACTGGCAGCTTCTGCTTGCCGCACGGGCGATTGAGAACCAGGCTTATGTAGCAGGATGTAACCGCGTGGGCACAGACGGTAACGGCCACCATTATCGCGGTGACAGCCGGGTGATTAATCCGCAGGGTGAGATTATTGCCACCGCCGAGCCGCATCAGGCCACACGCATTGACGCCGAGCTGTCACTCTCAGCGCTGCGCGAGTATCGCGAGAAGTTTCCCGCCTGGCAGGACGCCGACCCGTTTACGCTATAACTATCGCCTTCACTCCCGCTGCGCTACGTTTCTTGTGGCGGGATTGTTTCACTCCGTAACCAACCGCAAAACAAATTCGCGTGGCGACATGCGGTGAGCATCGTATTCTGCAAAGGATAATCACTCGTAACCAGCGGGTGGCAGACAATGTCGATAATTTCCTTATCAGGATTTCAATAATGAAGAACTTCTTACGCATGACTTTGCTGGCGGCTACCTTAGCGGGCGCTTCTTTTAGTACGCTTGCAGCAAACGTATCCAATGTTCCTGCTCCAGCTCAGGACCCGGTCGTTCAGCATCTTAAGCTGACCAACGACCAGGTGGCGCAGATTAAAAAACTGCACCAGCAGCTTGAAACCAACGTAAGCCAGATTTCGGTGAAAGATGTTAAAGACGGCGCGTTGATTGACGTCATCAAGTCCGGGAAATGGGATGAAGCTGCCGTTCAGAAACAGCTTTCTGCGTTCAGCAACATCGAACAGCAGGCGCGTTATTATCGCGTAAAATACTATTTTGACCTGAACAAAGTGCTGACCCCAGAACAGCGCCAGCAGGTGCAAAAAGATATCGCACAGACGCTGAGCGAGTAATTGTCAGAGCCTGAGTCAGCAATGATTCAGGCTTTTCGGTAAAATTTCCTGCTCAAACAGAAAGCCCTGTACAGCATCTGCGCCGCTCATACGGCAAATGGCATAATCCTGTGGCGTTTCTACTCCCTCAATGACAACCCGCTCACCCAGCCCACGAAATTGATTGACCAGAACCCTCAACTGCCACTCCGATGTTCTGAACTGATGAAACATTCCACTTTCAATTTTGATGGCATCGAAACGGATGCCCGACAGCCGCCAGACAAAAAATAGCTCAGGCGAAACATCATCCAGCCACACGCGAAACCCGTGACGCACCAGCGTTTTTACGGCAATGCATACGGCCTGCTGCTCTGCCTTATCCAGGCGCATCATGGAGCCCGGATCCTGAATTTCAATAACAATCCTCCCCTGATGCACCTGCTTTGTGAGACGTGTGATCCATGACAGACTGGTCAGCATCCTGACGGATAAATTCAGCGAATAGCTTCCAGAGAGGGCCAGCACCCGCTGCATTTGCCATAGAAAAAGCTGCTGTTTTGCCGTGATGGAAAGGTGCTTGAAAAACAAATCCAGTGGGAGCGGTGTGCGTACCTGACTTAACACCTCACAGACATCCAGCGATGCGTCATCAAAAAAATGAATGCGCTGCAAACGGATCCCGGTGATCCGCAGCAGCTCGGCGTTGCGGGGAAGTTCTGGCACATAACGGGCCTGTTCGCTGAACCTGTTCATATCATTCCATTATTTTATTAAAAGGACGTCGTGCATCCTGCAGCCACGGGATACGGCGATCGTTTGGGTATATCAGGCAAAAGCGCGTCGCCAGACGATGCGCCTCGACCAGGTCGCGCTGTTGCAACGCCAGTAAGATTTGCGTGAAGGAGACATTAGGGTCTGGGTGAACGCGCACATAATCAGGTGCCCAGCGGCGAACCGCTTCCAGCCAACGTGCGTCCCGGGTACGCTGATACCGTTGTAGATATCCCATCTGGACATCAAACCGATAGCGACTTGTAAGAAGCCAGCCTCCTACAGGGAGCGGTTCGGCAAGATGCCACTGCGTTGACTGCCTCTCCGCCAGCGTCAATTGCTGTTGCGTGTGCAGCGTGAGAAGCAGCAATGGCGCGACGGTCAGTAACGAGATAAACCCTGCCGCGCGAATCAGCGACGTCGACGTAAGCGCCAGGCGTATTCCCGTTCGCGCGCTGTCTGCACATCGAAGCAACAGGATCAACAGCAGCCAGTGTGGCGTTGACTGCCTAACGGGGTATTCCGTCAACATATGAATAACCACCGGCAGTGCCGCCACCAGGCAGGCGCGACGCCAGCAATTACCGTGCAGCCAGAGCCATAAACCATCCGCTATAAAACAGAGCGCCCCTGCCAGCCCAACCAGACCGCCCTCCACCAACCACAGCACCAGTTCGTTGTGCGGATGCGAAATGCTGCCCAGCCCCAATGGCCCCGCGCGTTCGAGAAACACGGCAGCAAAACTGCCCACGCCCCACCCCATCCACGGACGTTCGGCAAATAATGCCAGCGACGTTTTCAACACCGTCCAGCGCACTTGAGAAGTCGTCAGATGATCGACCGTGACCACAGACAAAAAATGGCGGGCCGTGGCCCCTATCGCTACGCCTAACGCCAGCGGCAGGAGAAGTAGCAGCAGCGTGCGCCGTTGCGCCGGGAAAACCGCCAGCAGCAGCACTTCACCGATTACCAGAGACAGGTAGCCGGTTTGCGACTGAGATTCATGCAGCACAAATCCCATCATTACCAGGCCTATCCCAATGGCAATTCGATACCCGCGGTGCAGACGTAAAAAGAGCGGTGCTGACAGCAGCACACCGCATGCCGTGAAGCTGGCTATCAGGTTGACCTGCTGAAATATCCCGTAGGGTCGCGTACCGCGCCGCCAGGCAAACTCCCAGTATTCAACGCCCGGCAAATGCCAGTACTGATAGACAAACGCCAGACATTCAATGACGCACGCTCCCCATAGTAGAGCCAACAGTGCCGTTAGGGTGTTTGCCGTGAGCGGAATTTGTAATGTGACCAGATAGACGCTCACACCGCCCAGTAACGCCCCCGCCACCAGCAGTGCCTCGGCCTGCCAGACATCAGGCGTTAGCAGGCAAAGCAACGTCAGGATGAACGCCCCGACTGTAAAACACGCAGCGGGCACAGTGATGCGCCAGCGTTGACGAGGCACCAGCATCAATACGCTTGCAGCCAGTACAACAGCGTAGATCCAGCTCGTAATATTAAGCGGCAACGACAGGCCGCTGCCGCCGTTGTTCGGCCAGTAGAGATGCATGGCCCCACACCAGAAAAACAGACTAATACCGAGCAATAATTTCTGCGCAGGCAGCGGCGCAATGCGATTCAGTACGTTCATCATGCTACTGGTAGTTCAACGTCCAGGTCCCGCTGGCGCTGAACGGACCGTATTCGAGAGACTGATTTTTTATCGCCGATGGCTCCGCTGCGACCCACGCCAAGAAATTCAGCGTCATCGAACCTTCTGTTATCTCTTTGACTGACGTGCTCTCATCAAGGCGGATTGCCGTGCCGTCCTCTTCGCTCATCCCAATCCCGATCCCTGACGCACCGCCTTGTTCACTGCTATCCAGCGCCAGATGATCGGTCAGCTCCGCATCCTCACGACCGCTGAAGGTAACCGAGATCCCACGGAAAACCTCCGGGTTGCAGTCGCGTAACTGGATGCTGAATTTTTCCGGCTTACTGCGCCCCGAGAGATAGAGATCCTGTGTCGCGATTTGCTTGAAATCGACCTCGATTTTGTCGCCTCCCGGTGCAAGGCTGCAGGCCAGGGCTCTGATTGTGCCGTGAAAATACATATCGCCGCCGACCAGTTTGGTGTCGGCCTGCGCCATGCCACCTAGCAGTAACATACTGGTCGCGAATAACGCCGAGAATCTCATGACATCCCCCTACTGAAACTGCGCAACAACGGTGGCAGAGGCTTCAAATTCACCTTCTTTCACGCTTCCCACGCCCGGCTTTGCCACCGGCGCGGCGGTGAGATTCCAGTCGCCCTGATTCTGGTAAAATCCCTTCACGTTGTAGAATTGATTGGGCACGACGGTGCCACCACTCTCGTCTTTAAGCATAATGCCGAGATCGTCGCGCTTTTGTCCGCCGCTCAGCGTGCCAAGGAGATTACCATTAAACCCCGCCGTGCCTGACGCCGTGGTCGTTTGTATACCAAGATTAATGTTCAGCGCGCCCTGATCGAAACTCCCGCCTTCACAGACCACATGTATAGGGACTGACTTGCTGTAGTTAGTGCCGTTGAGCCGGGCAGCGGATCCAGGCAGATCGCCAAACTCAATGCTGATTTTATCTCCCCGGTTGAAGGTGCATTTGTCCGGGACGGTAATTAGCCCGGATTTAATCACCACGCGAGAAATCGCCGTGGTTGGCGTAGGTCCCGCGCTTCCCATGCGCCCGGCCACCTCCACCAGCGACTGGGAAGTGATATTGATGCCATTGATAATGGGTTTAGTGACAATAAACGTCACTTTCCCTTTTGAACCACTTTCAACGTTAGTCGCTCGCGTGTAGCCCTTACGCTTTTTACAGCTGTTGTTGCTGTTGCGGTTTGAAACGTTGGTAAAAGGCGCCTGCACATATTTTTTATAGCCCCCGGCAACCCACACCTGAACTTCCACATCCAGATACTCGTTTAGCCGAAAACGGTTCGCCCCCTGATTTGAAGGCGGCATCGTGGTTGTGGTGGTGTAGTAAATTGGTGCTCGGGAGATGTCAGCCTGTTCGCAATAGAAATTCACCACATACCAGCCGCCCAGATTCCATGGGAACGGCTCCGTTCTGCCACCCACGTGGTTTTTGCTGACATCCAGCGAGCTCAGTTCAATATCGTACTGATGCGGCGACCCACCTTCCGGCTCACCTTCTCCCTGTGTAAATGCCTGCCCGGCCAACGGACAGCCTGCCAGCACCACCCACAACAGCGTGTTACGTAATACGCTCATAGATACTCCAGCTTGAGTCTGACCAGACCGTTAAATTCTCCGGCGGTCACCTCTCGCCCAAAAGATTCCAGCGCGGCAAGAAAATGAATGGCGTTATCGCCCGGTTTGAGGATCCACATGCGTTGCGGTTGGTTCAGGTGGATTAACTGATTACGTTCAGTCAGTAGCCGGATGCCCGCGCCGCGAACATCACCACGAATGCGCCCCAAATCGCTGTTTTCCGGTGCGCCTTCAGCCATTAGCGTCATCGAAACACCACGCTCCACCGTGCTGTGCGCCAGCTCAGGCATCTCACTGGTCTGCCCGGGGAAATCCCTTAAGGTATGACCGGAGCCCTTTAAACAGCCATTCAGATACAGCGTGACCAATACCGGATCGCTGCGATCGCCGCCCTGGCGAAATCGGCCGGCGGAAATATCACCAAGATCGATAGTCTGATCGCGGGAGGCCATATCCAGCACGCACGGCGAAACGAACACCCGACCATGAAAGCGGACGTTGCCATACTCGCCGGACACATTGCTCATATCCTGGCGACCGCTTGTGGCCTGAACCGAGCAGGCCATGCCCGCCATCAGCAGAGCGCAAAGCATCTTTTTCATTTACGAATCCTGTTACCGGGGCTGTTGCTCCATCGGCAATGCTTTACACACATTGCCTGTGCAGCTGAATTTCAATTCGGGATGACCGCCAAAATCGTTCACATACATCATGCTGAACTGGCTAACGCTGCCGTCGGCCACGCTGAAATCGAGAGAGGACTTTGGTGAAACCATAATCCCAGGGAAGTCAGTCAGCCTGTCGCCGCCCTGCGCTTCAGGCTTGCGGCTTAAGCCGATTAAGGTAACGAAGTACGGCGTTGGGTTATCCACACTCCAGCGCTGCCCCTGCTTATGAAAGACCAGTTGGTTTTGCCACACGGCGCCCGGTGTTTCCGGCACGATGGCGGTCGGACGGTAGAACAGTTTGATGCGCGACTGCATCGCCAGTTGCAGCACGTTCGGCTTATCCGGCTTGGGCGGAATTTCACGCACGTTCAGGTAGAACAGACTTTCGCGATCCTGCGGCAAAGCGTTAATACCGCTGGTTTTTGTCACACGCGCAATGCCCTTTTGCCCGCCGTTAATCCGTTGTAGCGGCGGTAAAACCATCAACGGCGAGGTAATTTTTGTTCCATTGGCGTCTTCCACCCACGACTGAGCCAGAAACGGAATGCTCGGACTGGTGTTGGTTAAGTTCGCGCTGACCGATCGCGCATCACCGGTGATAATCAGACGGGTACGGTCAAGTGCAATGCCCGCCCATGAGGCGTTGATCTCTGCAATAAAAAGCAGACCGCAGACCACGGGTTTGAGCCAACGCTGCACGGAGTAAAATGCTTGATTTTTCATGACAAAATTCATTCAGGTTATTGATATTATTCACAAGGCAACAGCACGTTACCTTCCGGGTTGATTTGTTGCGGCACCTGTAAGTGACACTGCGCGCGACCGCCCCAGGCAACAGAAAGACGCTCGGCTGGATTCACACCCGCAATCCAGGCCATGCCGTTTTCCATCACCATGGCGACGCTGACACCGTTGGCGTTAAACACTTCGGCACCAAACGGCGGTACCGAACCATCTTTCAGGCGCAGCAGCGCCATCATTTTTTGCCCCTGCGCCACGGCGAAGCGCTGATAACCAATCGCGCCTTCCGTCAGGGTGTTGGTGACGATGGCTTTGGTCGCGGAAATGTCCTCGTCCATTGCATCCACATCGATACGGGTATCAAAGCTGTGATAGCTGACGACGTCCGGTACGACGGCAATACCGAAGCGGTTTGAGTGCGCCTGTTCGCCGTTCAGCGGTACATTCGCCACACCGTCGGTATCAACCATCACCCTGGCGGTATTCATCGACGCCTGGCTGTTGTGTAGCGCCGCGCCATGGCGCGTTGCGGTAAAGCCGCCGCGCATCGTGCCACCAACGGAGAAATAGCGTGATTGCTGCCAGCTGACGTTAGATTCCAGTTCCGCCATCATGCTGCGATGCTTGTAGTAGCCATCAAACGCGGTGTGCCCTTCACCGGAAACCCCTGCGCGCAGTCGCCATGGATTGTTACGGTCGCGGTTATCGGAATACGAAACCATCTGACTGGTCTGGCTACCGCTGTTTTGCACTTCATAATCCATTGAGCGGCCATCGCTCCATGGCACCGAAATGGACAGCGAAAGGCTGTCGTCCCGTTTGCCCTGATACTCAGAGCGGTAAGCGGCAAGGTTGGCGCTGATCCCCTGAATGCCTGCGAACGAAAAGCTGTGTCCCATCGACACCCCGTAACGATCCTGAGAGCCACGATCCCAGTAATTCTGGTGGGTATAGGTCAGGTACAGCGTGGTCGCTAATTGCGGGTCGTCAGCAAAAAAGGTCTTGTTACCGGTGATGGTGTACATCTCTTTTTCGTTGCCGGCGCTGTTGTTATTTTCATACTGCTCGTCGAGGAACTGCGAGAAGGTGCGGAAGTTACGCTGTGAAAAACGGTAACCGGCAAAGGTGATGGCGCTGTTGTATTCATCAAAGGTTTTGGCATAGCTGAGCTTAAAGGACATCCCTTTTTGTTCAGCCTGATGCTTTACCCGGCTCACGGATTGCGTCGCATCAGCCGACAGCGCGCCCAGCCAGCTCAAATCCCGCCCAATCCCCATCGACCAGGCATTATAGCGATCGCCTGTGAGCAACGCGCCACCGTACAGTGACCACGCATTGCTGACCCCCCATGAAAAATCACCGCTATAAAATGCAGGTCCCTGGACGTCGTGGTTATAACGCGATGGCTTACCGACAGCGGCGTTGTAACGAACATAGCCCGGGCGCGTCAGGTAAGGGATATCGGCCGTATTGACCTGAAAGGTTTGTACGCTGCCATCCTGCTCTTCGACGCGAACATCCAGCGTGCCGCGTACCGAGCCGTGTAGATCCTGAATATTAAATGGCCCCGCAGGAACGGTGGTTTGATAGATAACACGCCCCTGCTGACTGACGGTGACCTTCGCATTACTGCGGGCGATGCCGTGCACTTCGGGCGCGTAGCCCTGCAAATTCGGTGGTAGCATGCGCTCGTCGCTGGCGAGGTTAGCCCCGGTAAATCGGACTGAATCAAACACCTGGGAATTCAGATATATTTCACCGACCGTCAGTTTTGCAGCCTGCATCGGTAACGGGCGATAGGCATAGATCTGATCCCAGTCGATACGCCCACGATTTTCATCCGAAGCATAATTGGCCTGATACTGGCCACGAAAGCGCCACGCGCCGAGGTTAAAGCCCGTCTGTCCATAACCAGACAGTGAGCGGTAATGATCGCCACCTTGTTCGTAATGTGTGGCCTGGCCCGAAACGCTGTAGTCGAAAATCAGTCCCGCGACGCCGTTATCCCAGCGCTCCGGCGGCGTCCAGTCTGGATCGGTATATTTCATCCATGCCTGAGGCACGGTAATGTCCAGTACGCCTGCGCGATTATTCAGCACCACACCCGGCAGGCGGGAAATGTCATAGCAGGTCGCGCTAATCGGATGAATATAGGTCAGCGCCTCTTCTTTGAGCGCCAGTAATTCGAGCTGTTGCGGCGTCAGGCACGCCATGGATTTATGCGAGTTGGCAGGATCAACGATATAACGGATCGACTGCTGAGGGATCTCCTGGCTGTTAATACGAACATCCAGCAGATATTCTCCGGGAGTCACAAAGTTGCCTTCGGAAAAACGCTGTAAATCGACATTTTGTCTGTCACTGGCATCCAGGACGTCAGTATTAAATTCAATAGACTCATCCGCTTCAGCCCATGAAGAGGCACAGACCAGAGCAATTAAAAGCGCCAGACGTTTTTTATCTGTTTTCAGCGTGATCATTTTCGTTCGCAAACCTTCAGATACCCGAATTGCTGTGCAGCTCAGAGATAATTCACAACAAAATGCGTGACTGCAGTAAATTCACCAGACGTCATTCTTCCGTCGCGGGAGATCAAATAAGCCGTAAAATTGAGCGTGTTTTTCCCGGGGTTAAGCGCATAATCCGGTGATGGCTCACCTAAATGAATTTGCTTGCCTTTGCCGTCATATATTTCTATCGCTAAATTTTCAGTTTCCGATTGCACGCTCAGATAATCAGGATTGTCACTATCCGGTGCGCCGGAAAAGGTAATATTGGCGCGTTGGAACAGATTCCCGGGGTGTTGAGAATCCCCTAATGAACATCCCAGCAAATGAATGCTGAAATCATGCGCAGATACTTTTTCAGGTTTTCCGGAAATATCTCTGGCTGAGAGGTCATCAAATTCAACCAGCAGCGACCGGTCGCGTGGATCGACATAACAGGCAGCCTCAATAATATTTCCCCGCATGCGCATTTTGCCGGGCGTACTGACAAGACGATGGGTGTCAGCCAAAACCCATGCAGGCGATATGAAGATAAAAAGCAGTAAAATACGCCATCCAGGCATCACCGCATTTCCTTTCAGTTATTCGCAGGAAGGGTTAAGCAGGCGCATAATTGCGCCCGCAGCAGATCGTTACTGATAATCGATCTGGAAATTAACGGTAGATTCGAAGTCACCCGGGGTTACGGCTGCGGATGCGTTGTTGGCCTGCAGGTAAGCAACGAAATCAATGTCGGTTTCGCCATCGGTAATGTTGACCTGAGATGCGGCTTCGCCCCATTTCACATCCTGGTTACCACTGTCAATCATACCGATGCCCGCGCCCTTTGCTGTACCCGAGGTAAATGCAGCCAGCGCATTGTTGTCGGTATCAATCGTTGCCGGGGTGTAGGTTACTGTGGCGGTTTTCGCAACAGTTGTATCGCAGCCCTGCAGAACGATTTTGGCATGCTTAACACCAGCACGTTGGTTGTCTTTTAACTGAGAAGTTGGGATCTCACCAAAATTAACCTGCACCGGGCTGGATTCTGGGGCCAGACCGCATGCGGAATTAACCAGAGAACCAGTGAAGTGAATTTTACCGTTAGTC
This sequence comes from Citrobacter sp. Cpo012, assembly GCF_030333015.1. Classification (NCBI taxonomy): domain Bacteria; kingdom Pseudomonadati; phylum Pseudomonadota; class Gammaproteobacteria; order Enterobacterales; family Enterobacteriaceae; genus Citrobacter; species Citrobacter sp. Cpo012. The sequence goes on from NZ_JAOWGR010000043.1 coordinate 804,913, forward strand.
GGTTCAACATTTTTTGCAGCGAAAGCAGAAGATGCAGTAAAAGTCATTCCCGCCATCAGCGCACAAGCCACAGCCACGTTTTTCATTTTCATATTACTACTTAACCTTATATCTGTTTTTTGGTTATTCCGACGATCTATTTCCACAGACAATTTATGCAAGGGAAACCCTGATCTGCAGGTGGCGGAAGTGCATTTCCTTGCAAACAATCCATCTCAAGCCACCCTGTATTTTGAACTTCATTGGTATTCCATCCGAAATACCGTCCACAGTTGTTTACGCTGTTTCGGGGCTTATATTAAGTCGACGAAAAAATGACACAATGCAAAAATCCGGTATTAATCAAACTCAGGGAATCGTGTTGTAACACTGTCTGTAGAGCGATCGTTTACCTAAAAAATAGCCAAAAAACACGCCAACACCAGTGTTAATGTCTATTATTTATAATTTTTATAGAGTTTTTATCTATCAACTATTTTTTTATTTAGCCAGAAGAACAGGCAAAATGTATTTATGAATGTTTTGTAAAAATGAAATTGGGCATCAAAAGCGAGTAATGACAATAAGATAGTGAAAGAGAGGAAGGAGATTGGAGGATTCTATTAGATATATTAAGAGATTGTTATATAAATATTAATAAAGCGTTCTATGGTGCAATCATTTTTTATAAATGAATTATGTTATGCTATTGCTTCCCCCACTCGAATGCGAGATATCCTGCTTTAAAGGAGACATCAGTGATTTCTCATATACCAATAAACAAAATTAAATCCGTAATTATTGGTGAAGGCTTAGTTTTCAGACCACATAAAAATACCCTAAAAGACCTGGCATCTGGTGAAATGGCCACATTGAATAATGTGGCAACACAATTACTGCTCTATCTGTTGCAAAATGGTAAAGAGATATCCTCGCGCGATGAAATTCTGCGGAATGTTTTCCAGCATAATGGCGCCAGAGCGACGGATGCTAATCTCAATCAGCACATTTCATTTCTGCGCAAAGCAATAACGTCTACGGGCCATCCTGCAGAACTGATCGTCACCATTCCGCGAATAGGATTTCGGATGAGCGACGCCAGTATCAATATTCAGCAACTGGAGGAATCGCAAGCGCCCACCAGAATAGTCAATGTTGCATTGACGCCCAGGAAAAAGAAACGAAACCTGTGGCCTGTCACGATAACAACGTTAATTACCGGCATCGCCGTGCTGGCGACAGCGTGGTTAACATGGATACCCAATGAAATCGCGATGACGGACGCGGCGATCCTGCGGACTATCGACTACGAGCAATGCCGTGTGCATATATTAGGAAACGCCCTCACCGACACCATAACCGAAAAAAAAGCGCTGGATATTTTCAAGTCTGTGGGTATTAACCCCAACTGTTCGTACCCAAAAGATCTGTATCTCAATACCTGGGCGAGCAACCATAATCTGGTTGAGTGGTCGTTTGCCGCTGAATGCGGGCTAAACCTCGGTTATTACCATTGCATCAGCCAGTATCGCCATCATGAGGAATGATATGAAGCAGGAAAGCGATCACTCTCCTTTACTATGGTCAGTCGTGATTGCCATTTTTGGGCTAGCGGCTATCGCTTTTTTTATTATCGCCGGGAATGCGAAAAAACAAGAAATCAGTTTTTCCTGCTCCTCGGAATTCACGTCGATACTCGACATCCAGAATACAAAAAAGGAACTCCACGGAATAATGCTGATAACCAGCTACAACTCCGGACACCTTTCATTGTCAGTCCAGGGGAAACTCAAAAGTGACGACGGCGAGTTCGCTGTTAACCGAAAACTGTTCTTTCGCTATGCCCGTCCACTCGGCCATACCGCAGGCGTTTTTATGCTCACTCCCGATGGTCGGGAAAAATCCCCCGATGATGACGCAACGGACGCTGTCGACTATCTCTTCTTCGACGCTTACGAACGTGCCGACAAGCTGTATATGCTAAAGCACCTGAATGAGGAAACGGTTCTTATTGGCGATAACTTCTCACCCCGCTTCGCCTGCGTGATGAATCACTTCGCGAGTTAATCGCCTTCTGGATATGCGTCGGGTTAAGGATGACCTGATGTGTTGCCCACCCGAAAGCTCGGGCGCGGTCGATAAAGTATGGTAATGAGATTATTATTTTTGGCGGGCTAAAACGACGAAAGCCTGAATCATTTCTGATTCAGGCTTTCTGAATAGTGGCGGAATGGACGGGACTCGAACCCGCGACCCCCTGCGTGACAGGCAGGTATTCTAACCAACTGAACTACCACTCCGCGTTGTGTTCCGCTTGGGAACGAAGCGAATATTACGGATTGCCTCGCGCCTCGTCAACGCTTTTTCTCACGTTTTTAATCGTTTGCTGCAAAAATCACCCGAATGGCCATTTTCATACGGTAAACGTACAAACTATGCCCGCCAGAGGCAACTTCCGCCTTTCTTCTGCACCAGGTCAAGGCGTGACTCATGGGCCGCTAACTCTTCATCAGTGGCGAAAACAACGCGTAGTTTGCTGGACTGTCGCACAATACGCTGGATCCCCGTGTCATTCTGCTGCTGGCTGTCGCCTTCCATTGAGAACGCCATCGTGGTCTGCCCGCCGGTCATCATCAGATAAACGTCGGCCAGAATCTGGGCATCGAGCAATGCGCCGTGCAGGGTTCGTTTACTGTTGTCTATCTCATAGCGCGAGCATAACGCATCAAGGCTGTTTCGCTTGCCAGGAAACATTTTCCTCGCCAGCGCCAGGCTATCGGTTATTTTGCAAAATTCATTCGTCTTCGGAATATCACGCTTGAGCTTCGCGAATTCGTAATCCATAAAGCCGATATCGAACGATGCGTTATGGATGACCAGCTCCGCGCCGCGAATATAGTCGAGAAACTCGTCGGCTACATCGGCAAACGTAGGTTTATCGAGCAGGAATTCGTCTGCGATTCCGTGTACGCCGAACGCTTCCGGGTCCACCAGCCGATCCGGCTTCAGGTAAACGTGGAAGTTATTACCGGTCAGGCGGCGGTTCACCACTTCAACCGCACCGATCTCAATGATCTTGTGGCCTTCATAGTGGGCGCCAATCTGGTTCATACCGGTGGTTTCGGTATCGAGGACGATCTGTCGTGTAATTCCAGTGCTCATAACGGTCATTTATGTCAGACTTATCGTTTGATTTCGATTTGCTAAAACAGGAAGTCTACCAGAGATGCTTAAACAGGTAGAAATTTTCACCGATGGTTCTTGCCTGGGAAATCCAGGGCCTGGTGGTTATGGGGCGATTTTACGCTATCGCGGGCGCGAAAAAACCTTTAGCGAGGGCTACAACCTCACCACTAATAATCGCATGGAGCTGATGGCGGCAATCGTTGCGCTGGAAGCCCTGAAAGAACAGTGTGAAGTGATACTCAGCACGGACAGCCAGTATGTGCGCCAGGGCATTACGCAGTGGATCCACAACTGGAAGAAGCGCGGCTGGAAAACAGCAGATAAAAAACCGGTGAAGAACGTCGATCTGTGGAAACGTCTCGATGCCGCGCTGGGGCCGCATCAAATCAAATGGGAATGGGTTAAAGGTCATGCGGGCCATCCGGAAAACGAACGCTGCGATGAGCTTGCACGCACCGCGGCCATGAGCCCGACTCAGGATGATATTGGGTATCAGACTGAGGCTTAAGCGTCCGGTTTACGGTATTGCCGGGTCGCGCCAACGGCATGACGGATAGGCGTTTTGCTTTTATTTTGTTTCATCGGGTTGAGCGTAAGCGGAATGGTTCGCTTGCGCGCAACCACCAGCTGTAAACAGCCCAGCGCGGGGATATGGGCGCTTAACATTTTCCCGCCCTTCTTGTTCCAGGGCAGAACATGAAAACGACTATAGTGCAGCACTTCAAAATTCAGTAATGATAGCCAGTCCAGTTGACGCATGAGGGTAAACATCCGACTGTTATAGGGCGATGTCTTGCGCAATACGGGCACCAGTTTACGCAATCCCATCAAGCTTACCGGGTTAAAGCCGCTCAGAATCAACCAGCCGTCATCAATCAACACGCGATCGGCTTCACGCAGTAGGCGATGCGGATCAGAGCACCACGGTAACGTATGGGCCAATAAACAGACATCCACGGACTTATCGGCAAAGGGAAGATGCAAAGGATCGGCCGTCACCTGCATGGGAGATCCCTGCAAAGAAACATTTACCTGATGAGAAACCGCGCACGCTTCAGAATCGATTTCTGCGCTTAAATTACCAACCTTAAGCAGATGAAAACCGTACATTTTTGCAAACCACGGGTTAAGCTGATACTCCAGCGCCTCACGATAGTGTTCGCCCCAGGGCAAATCATCCCAGCTAACGGGCGCTACGACAGTTTGAGGGATCCTTGCCGGTTTCATCACAACCTTCCGTTACGCATTGAGAGGTAATATATGAATCTTAACAGTATTCCTGCATTTCAGGACAATTACATCTGGGTCCTGTCAAATAATGACCAGCATTGTCTGATTGTGGACCCGGGTGAAGCGGCTCCTGTTTTGAAAGCCATTGCAGAGCATAACTGGGTGCCGGAAGCCATTCTGCTAACCCACCATCATCAGGATCACGTTGGTGGAGTGAAAGAACTCCTGCAACATTTCCCACAAATAGTGGTATACGGACCGGCTGAAACGCAAGATAAGGGAACGACACACGTAGTCGAAGATGGCGATATTGCACTCGTTTTGGGGCATGAATTTAGGGTAATTGCTACTCCTGGTCACACTTTAGGACATATCTGTTACTTTAGCTATCCTTACTTATTTTGTGGTGACACGCTCTTTTCTGGCGGTTGCGGTCGACTTTTCGAAGGTACAGCAACTCAAATGTATCAATCACTTAAAAAAATAAACGAACTTCCTGACGATACATTAATTTGTTGCGCACATGAGTACACATTAGCAAACATGAAGTTTGCCTTAAGCATTCTCCCGCATGATTCGTTCATAAATGAATATTATCGTAAAGTTAATGAGTTACGCGTAAAAAAACAAATGACACTACCCGTAATTCTGAAAAATGAGCGGCGAAATAATCTTTTTTTGAGAACGGAAGATATTGATTTAATTAATGAAATCAACAAAGAAACAATATTGCAACAACCTGAAGAGCGTTTTGCCTGGTTAAGGTCAAAGAAAGATACGTTCTGACAATTCCGGGTTGCCTTTTGAAAACTTCGCCGTTATGATCGGTCGTCTTTTAAGCAACTATTGACACACACATGAAGGCAAAAGCGATATTACTCGCCTCTGTCCTGCTTGTTGGGTGCCAGAATACTGGTAACGTCCAACAACACGCACAGAGCCTTTCTGCAGCTGGTCAAGGGGAAGCAGGAAAGTTTACAAGTCAGGCGCGATGGATGGACGACGGAACATCTATCGCTGCTGATCAAGATTTGTGGGCTTTCATTGGTGACGAGCTAAAGATGGGAATTCCGGAAAACAGCCGGATTCGCGAACAGAAACAGAAGTATTTACGCAATAAGAGCTATCTCCACGATGTAACTTTACGGGCAGAGCCGTATATGTACTGGATAGCCGGGCAGGTTAAGAAACGTAACATGCCTATGGAACTGGTACTACTACCCATAGTGGAGAGCGCTTTTGATCCTCACGCAACGTCTGGCGCCAATGCCGCAGGTATTTGGCAGATCATTCCGAGCACGGGGCGCAATTATGGTTTAAAACAGACCCGCAGTTATGATGCACGTCGCGACGTTGTGGCTTCCACCACCGCCGCGCTGGACATGATGCAGCGTCTGAACAAGATGTTTGATGGCGACTGGCTGCTGACCGTTGCTGCTTATAATAGCGGTGAAGGTCGTGTCATGAAGGCAATCAAAACGAACAAAGCTCGTGGTAAACCCACTGACTTCTGGTCGTTGCCATTGCCTCAGGAAACGAAGCTATACGTGCCTAAAATGCTGGCATTGAGCGATATACTCAAAAACAGCAAACGCTATGGCGTACGTCTGCCAACAACAGACGAAAGCCGCGCGTTGGCACGTGTTCGCCTGAGTAGCCCGGTTGAGATGGCTCAGGTTGCTGATATGGCGGGTATTTCCGTCAGCAAGCTGAAGACCTTCAATGCAGGCGTGAAAGGCTCCACATTGGGTGCCAGCGGCCCGCAATATGTGATGGTGCCAAAGAAGCATGCAGAGAAGCTGCGTGAGTCTCTGGCTTCAGGCGAAATTGCAGCCGTGCAGTCAACGTTGGTCGCGGATAACACGCCGCTGAACAGTCGTAGCTACAAAGTTCGCTCTGGCGATACGCTTTCTGGCGTCGCGTCACGCCTTGGCGTGAGCACCAATGACCTTAAGCAGTGGAATAATCTGCGCGGGTCATCCCTGAAAGTGGGTCAAAACCTGACGGTGGGTGCGGGTACCAGCGCACAGCGTCTGGCGAACAACAGCGATAGCATCACCTATCGTGTGCGTAAAGGCGACTCGCTGTCGAGCATTGCCAAACGTCACGGGGTTAACATCAAAGATGTCATGCGCTGGAACAACGATACGGACAATCTACAGCCAGGCGATCAGCTCACGTTGTTTGTGAAAAACAACGGTATGCCGGACTCCTGATAGCATTGTAGAAATGAAGGCACTGGATTCCCCCCAGTGCCTTTTTTATTTATCCCGCTTTATGTGCCTCAACCATTATCGTGTCGCTGGTAAACGAGCCATCTTCCTGTAACGCAAAGTAGGCTTTCACGTCTGCAGAAGTACTTTGTTGGTATGCACGAATCGCGTCGCTCAACGCCGCGGGCGTGCGCATCCTCGCGACCCACGAACTGAACTCCAGTGGCAGGCGATCGGTTAACAAAGTATCGGCAATCAAATTGGCATCGTTGATTAACGACAGCCACTCTCCACTGGAATAGTTACGAACGTGCGAGGTATCGCGTAACGCCTCCACGGTTTGCAACCAGATATCACGTACTGGGTGGCCTGGCGACATCACATCCATCACAATCAATACACCACCGGGCTTCAGAACGCGGTTCACTTCCCGCAGCGCACGTCCGACATCATGCCAGTGATGCGCAGAATAGCGGCTAATTACCACGTCAAATTCGCTATCTTCAAATGGCAGACTTTCGGCATAACCCTGGCGTGTGGCGACATTCTCCAGGCCCCTGTCATTTGCCGCCTCAGCGACCACCTCAAGCATCTGCGACGATAAATCATAAGCCACAACCTGCTTTACGTGTTGCGCGGCTACAAAGCTGGCATGCCCCGCTCCACATCCCATATCCAACACACGGGCCTGCGGAGATGCCGACAACCTTTCCCCCAGACGCAGCAAGTCACGGCCAGAGGCGTGCACCGCGCTGGTTAAATAGGCATTAGCCTGAGAGCCAAACTGTTTTTCGACGTTGTCATGGTGAGAGCGTGTTGTCATTGTGTTGTCCTTCGGTTGTTGTGAAATAGGAAGGGCAACCATCACAGGCCTGCCCTACGGCAGACCTGACACACCGTTATTGTTCAGGTTTGCCGGGACTGAATTCAACGAGTAGCGGGTTGTGATCGGATGCACGGGTGACCAGCACAGAGGCTTCACTCACGTTCAGACCACGATAGAACACAAAATCGAGAGGGCGACCAAACGCGCGTCGGCGCTGATCGTCGGTAAAACGTACCTGGCGCAGCGACATTTCTCGCGCAAAGCGGTACAGCGCATTCATCCGTCGACGGCTCCAGGCATTGAAATCGCCGGCCATAATAACCGGACCGCTGTGATGAGCAATCTGATCGCCAATGGGAAGTAACTGCTTACTATAAACATCGACGCCGAGGCTAAAGTTAACCGCGTGGATATTCACCACCATTAATAATCGAGAGTCAGGCAGCGGATACACCGTTACCAGAGCCGATTTCGCCAGCCGTAAAATAGGCTCACGCTCGCGCAATGGACAACAGTAAACAGGATGAGCAGCAGAGAGCGTCATGACGCCAGAGGGATGCTGAGGCAGCACAAAGGCAGGAACCTGATCGGCAGCAAGGTAGTTAGCGGTCGCAAACTGCACCAGTTCTGGCGTGGTTTGCGCTTCCTGTAATAATACCAGATGCGCATCTTTGCCAAAATTCTTCAGCACCGACTGCCATTCTGCGCGCTGCTGTTTAAAAATATTCCATACCAGCACGCGAATGCGGTCTTCATTGCTTAACGGAACGCCTGCGGGTAATGCCTGGCCAATATGCGCAAACGACCCCGGCGGTAAAATCCGCTCGGCGGGTTGTCCGGCAACATAACGCATGGCATAGGTGTTTTTTCGCACTTTAGACTTTCAAACCTCTGTAACGTCAACCAGTCCGCAGCCGGACTGGTTCTTCTGTTATAGGGATTTTAGCACTCACTTTCAACGAACAATTGCAGTTTGTTTTGTAAGTGGGCGCTTACATCAATGATTTACCCCAGAGCAACACGCACGGGTTTATCAAGACGACCGCTGACACCCATCAGCAGGAAAGCTACCAGAACAATGAGGGCGCCAATCCACGGCGTCTGCGCTAAACCATAATGCTCGACCGTTTGCCCGCCAATTACTGACCCCAGCGCAATCCCAATGTTAAACGCCGCAATGTTTAACCCTGACGCCACATCTACAGCATTTGGCGTAAATTGCTCAGCTTTCTGTACCACGTAGACCTGCAATCCCGGTACGTTACCAAAGGCAAAGATCCCCATCACCAGAATGGTAGCCAGCGCGGCGTATTGCGTAGAGGCCGTCAGTTGGAAGACCATCAGCAGAACAAACAGCGCGGCGAAAATGAATTTCAGCGCAGGAACCGCACCATGTTTATCCGCCAGCTTACCGCCCCAGATATTACCGATAGCCACTGAAACACCGTAACCCAATAAGATCCAGCTTACTGCTGCCGGGGAGAACCCCGCCAGATCCTGCATCATCGGTGCAAGGAAGGTGAATGCCGTGAATACACCGCCGTAGCCCAGTGCCGTAACGGCGTAAATCAGCAACAAACGGGGATGAGTCAGTACCTTCACCTGGTCGCGAATGCTGGCGGCAGCACGACCGGGAATGTTGGCAGGGATCAGTAACTGGCTACTGATCAGTGCAATCACGCCTAACATTGATACCGCGAGGAAAGTCTCACGCCAGCCAAAGTGCTGACCGATAAATGTTCCCAGCGGCACGCCGGTGACCAGCGCCACCGTTAAGCCACCAAACATAATGGCAATGGCGGAAGCCGCTTTCTCTTTTGGCACCAGACTTGTCGCGATGGTAGAACCAATCGAGAAGAATACGCCGTGTGCCAGTCCAGTCAGCAGACGAGCAATAATGAGTGTCATATACCCGGGTGCCTGCCATGCCAGCAAATTCCCCGCCGTAAACAGAACCATCAGCGCAACCAGTAACTGTTTACGTGGCAGGCGTCCGGTCAGAGCAGTCAGTACCGGCGCGCCAATTGCCACACCCAGCGCATAGATTGAAACCAGCATCCCGGCTGAAGGTAACGAGATCGCCAGCTGTTGAGCGATGGTCGGCACCAGACCAACAATCACAAACTCAGTAGTGCCTATAGCGAAGGCACTTATTGTTAGTGCAAATAAAGCGAGAGGCATAAATAACTCCGTAACATCAGTAATCAGATGACACGCAGTATGCCTGGATGTTTTAATGACAAAAACATTCAAAATCTCAATATAATTTTGCGTCAGGTGCAAAAATGAAAGCAACCTCCGAAGAACTTGCAATTTTTGTGGCGGTAGTGGAAAGCGGCAGCTTTAGCCGGGCGGCAGAACAGCTTGGACAAGCCAATTCCGCGGTCAGCCGGGCAGTAAAAAAGCTGGAGATGAAACTGGGCGTCAGTTTGCTTAATCGCACGACCCGACAGCTAAGCCTGACCGAAGAAGGAGAGCGCTACTTCAGGCGGGTGCAGCAGATACTGCAAGAGATGGCTGCAGCAGAAACGGAAATCATGGAGTCGCGTAATACTCCGCGCGGCCTGCTGCGCATCGACGCAGCAACACCGGTGATGTTGCATTTCCTGATGCCACTAATCAAGCCGTTCCGGGAACGGTATCCCGAGATGACGTTGTCTCTCGTCTCCTCAGAAACGTTCATCAATCTTATTGAACGAAAAGTGGATGTTGCTATACGAGCGGGTACACTGACTGACTCGAGTCTACGTGCGCGTCCGCTATTTACCAGCTATCGTAAGATTATTGCCTCACCGGACTACATTGCCCGTTTTGGCAAGCCAGAGAGCGTCGAGGAGTTAAATCAGCATCTGTGTCTGGGGTTTTCCGAACCGGTTTCACTCAATACCTGGCCGATTGCCTGTAGCGACGGACAGCTGCATGAGGTTGAGTGCGGAATTTCTTCCAACAGTGGAGAAACGCTAAAACAGCTTTGTCTGAATGGCAACGGCATCGCATGTCTTTCAGATTATATGATAGATAAAGAGATCGCGCGGGGTGAACTGGTGGAGTTATTGGCAGATAAACGTCTGCCGGTAGAGATGCCTTTTAGCGCAGTTTATTACAGCGATCGTGCCGTCAGTACGCGCATCCGGGCATTTATCGACTTTTTAAGTGAATATATAAGAACAGCTCCCGAAGGAGCTGTGAAAGAGGGTTAATGGGTACAGAGGGTCAGGCAATTAATCCCAATCAGGGGCCAGACCTTCCGGGCTGACCAGACGATCGTTGCAGTCCAGTGCCGCGATCGCTTTTTTATCTTCGGCATCCAGATGCAGTTCCAGCGCCAGCAGGTTGCTTGCCAGGTTTTCACGTTTGGTAGAAGAAGGAATTACGGAGTAACCTTCCCCCATTGCCCATGCCAGAATAACCTGCGCCGGGGTCGCGTTATGTTTCGCGGCAATGTGCGCAATCACTTCATCTTTCAGCGCTTTACCGTAAGCCAGCGTCATATAAGAGGTGATGTGGATACCGTGTGCTTTCGCCCAGTCAACCACCTTACGGCTCTGCAGATACGGAGACAGCTCAATCTGATTGGTCGCAATGTTCTCTGTACCTACTGCGGCAATGGCTTTTTCCATCAGCGGAATGGTGAAGTTTGAGATACCAATTTCGCGAGTCAGCCCCTGCTGTTTTGCTTCGAGCAGCGCCTGCATGAATTCCTCAACAGATACCGCATCACCTGGAGATGGCCAGTGGATCAGCGTCAGATCGACATAATCTGTACGCAGCTTCTTCAGGCTTTCTTTCAGACTTGGGATCAGTTTTTCTTTGCTGAGATTTTCAATCCAAATCTTGGTGGTGATATACAGCTCGTTACGCGGTACGCCGCTTTCGGCAATCGCCTGACCAACAGCCGCTTCATTATCATAGATTTGCGCAGTGTCGACAGCACGGTAGCCTAGCTCAAGCGCCGTTTTAACAGAAGCGATAACCACGTCGTCTTTCAGGCGGAAAGTACCTAAACCGAATGCAGGGATAGTCATAGAATTCCTCTTTTTAATCACTATGTTCGTTAACTGAGAGGATTATGAGCTTAAGCTCTTTATAGAAAAAGAGTGAAAAATGCAGAGGATTTTTGCGGATTCAGCAATAATTAAATTGCAGACAAAGAAAAAGCCCTGAGCGTTAGCTCAGGGCTCTTAATAAGTGGCGGAACGGACGGGACTCGAACCCGCGACCCCCTGCGTGACAGGCAGGTATTCTAACCAACTGAACTACCG
>NZ_JAOWGR010000044.1:0-35066 GCF_030333015.1 Citrobacter sp. Cpo012
AATAAATATCCTCCGGCATAGCCGGAGGTTTTTCTGATGCGCCTATAAGGCTCTGTTACCAGCCGCGCCCTAACAGGCGCATACGATCTGACATTTGCATCAGACTTCGTTACTTACGGCCCGTAAACGGGCTACCCGGATAAGGGATCGATAACTGCTCGCCCATTTTATCCTCTGCAAGCTGGTGCTTTATGTATTCCTGTATCCTTGCCGTGTTCTTACCCACCGTATCTACGTAATACCCACGACACCAGAACTCCCTGTTCCTGTATTTAAACTTCATATCACCAAACTGCTCATACAACATCAGACTGCTTTTACCTTTCAGATAACCCATAAAACCGGATACGCTCATTTTGGGCGGGATTTCCACAAGCATATGGATATGATCTGCACAGCATTCCGCTTCCAGGATCCGCACGTTTTTCCACTCACACAGCTTTCTTAAGATGCTGCCTATCGCCCTACGTTTCTCCCCGTAGAATGCTTGTCTTCGGTATTTGGGCGCAAAAACTATGTGATATTTACAGTTCCATCGGGTGTGCGCTAAGCTCTTTTCGTCCCCCATTGGGACCCCCTTTTGATTTCTTGTTTAACCCTTGCAGTTGCCAGACCGCAAGGTGTTTTAACAAATCAAAAGGGGTTTTAATAACTGGCCCAAAGCTGAAAGCTTTCCGGAACCCCCAGCCTAGCTGGGGGTTTTCTGTGCACAAAAAAATACCGGCACCAGGCCGGTATTTTCACGTTACAGAACGCTTATTTTTTCCTGAGCGCCAGCGGGTTCAGTGTCAGTCCCTGATAGTAGTTCACCCACGAAGAATACTTATCAGGTGAATTCCAGACACGGTAATGTAAACGCGCCATGGTCACCGGATCGCTCAACAACACCAGGCGGCGATCGCGATTCAGTTTCTCCGGCGTTTCGTTCAGTGCCTGTTCCACATGACGATCGCGTGCAATCTCCAGCACGTTGCTGGCGCGGTGGCGTGCAGTCGCCATGGCCGTGGCCAGTGCGTTAAACGACGGATTAAACACCGCATGCATAAAGCCATCGTCCAGCGTACGTTTACGGTTCATCACCAGATAGGTATCGGTATCCACCAGCACCTGCGGCGGAGAATACTCTTCCGGGATCAGGAACAGCTTCCAGCGCTTGGTACGTAACCCCACCGTGGAACGGCTGGAAATCACGGAAACAAACGGTGACAGGATCAGCGAGAAGACAATCGGTGCCAGCCAGAACAGGAAACGCAGATCCAGCCAGGCCATACCCACCGCCCACACCAGCCCCAGCAGTAACTGAGAACCGTGACGCATAAACGCTTCACCCCACGGGGTCGAATCGTCATCACGCTGCGGTGAATTCCACACAACTTCCCAACCGAGGAAGGCGCTTACAACGAAGACGGTGTGGAACAGCATACGCACCGGCGCCAGCAGCACGGAGAACAGAACCTCCAGCAGCAGCGACAGCGTAACGCGGATAAACCCGCCGTACTCTTTCGTCCCTTTACACCAGATGAGCAAAATACTCAGCAGCTTCGGCAGGAACAGCAGCACCATCGTTGAAGCAAACAGCGCGATCGCCAGTTCAGGTCGCCATTGCGGCCATACCGGGAACAGCTGACGCGGTTGCAGGAAGTATTGCGGCTCCGTCAACGCATGCACCACCTGCAATGCGGTAGAGAGCGCGAGGAACATAAACCAAAGCGGCGCAGACAGATAGGACATTACACCGGTCAGGAACACCGCACGGTGAACCGGGTGCATCCCTTTAACCAGGAACAAACGGAAGTTCATCAGGTTGCCGTGGCACCAGCGGCGGTCACGCTTGAGTTCATCCAGCAGGTTCGGCGGCAGCTCTTCATAAGAGCCCGGCAGATCGTAGGCAATCCACACGCCCCAGCCAGCACGACGCATCAATGCCGCTTCCACGAAGTCATGGGAGAGGATCGATCCCGCAAACGAGCCTTCGCCCGGTAACGGCGCGAGCGCACAGTGCTCGATAAATGGCTTCACGCGGATAATTGCGTTGTGGCCCCAGTAGTGTGATTCCCCTAACTGCCAGAAGTGAAGCCCGGCGGTAAACAGCGGTCCATAAACACGGGTCGCAAACTGCTGGCAGCGCGCATACAGCGTATCCATACCGGAAGCCTTCGGTGAAGACTGGATAATCCCGGCATTCGGATTCGCTTCCATCAGACGCACCAGACCGCTCAGACAGTCACCGCTCATCACTGAGTCAGCGTCCAGCACCACCATGTAGCTGTACTGATTTCCCCAGCGACGACAAAAGTCATCAATGTTGCCGCTTTTACGCTTCACACGACGACGGCGACGGCGGTAGAAAATCTGCCCTTCGCCCTGCACCTCAGCAATCAGCTCCATCCACGCTTTTTGTTCTGCCACGCAGATATCAGGGTTGTAGCTGTCGCTCAGGATATAAACATCGAAATGTTCGGCGTTGCCAGTTGCTTTGACCGATTCCCACGTGGCGCGAAGTCCCGCAAATACGCGGTCAACGTCCTCGTTACAGATAGGCATAATCAGCGCGGTACGGTGTTCAGGATTCAGCGGTTCATCCCCAACCGTTGAGGCCGAGATACTGTACTTATCTCGTCCAATCAACAGTTGCAGGAAGCCCATCAGCGCGGTCCAGAATCCCGCAGACACCCAACAGAAAAGCACGGCAAACAAAATGAGAATTCCGGTTTGCAGCATGTAGGGCAGCAGTTGCATAAAGGAGACCCACAAGTTCTGTCCCATCATGTCTACCGGATTAATAAATGCCCACCCCTGATACGGGAGGATCGTCTTCATATACCAGGTTGCTACGACCGTTTGCGCCAGCGTTAGAATCAATAGCGTATAGCGGCGGATGGTGCCTACGGTACGCCATTTTTGCTCGCTTTCTTGTTCTTCTTTCGTCAAACGCGAAAGATAACGCGGCGTCACATCGCGCCCACGCAAGCGATCCCAAAAACGACCAACCGGGTTGGTACGCCAGGGATCGGGGAACATAGAGGTACGCGTTGCTTTTGGCATCGCCTGCAGCTGATCGCGGCCCTCATCGTCCTTAACCAACTGCTCTTTAGCCAAAGAATCCGGCCATGCTTGCTCAAGGCGAGCTTTCACAGAACCCTGCGGTGAATCATCTTCGCGCGAGTAAGTACGATGCTCGGCATCCAACGCCTGATGAACGGCGCGGATGTCAGTTTTCGGCAGTGCCGCTTTCTCGATATCCGAAAGCGGCATTGCGTCAATATACTCAGTTGTCTTATTCATTGGCAGGTAACTGGTAGCTCCAGGTTTCACTCAGCGTCTGATCGGCATTGACCAAGGCAGCACGCATTTCAGTGGTTTTCTTCACGTCTTTCACTTTCACGCGCAGCATCAAACGCCAACCCTTAGATACCGGGTTATAGCGCACAGTGCTTTCAACGATTTCACCGTTGTCGCCAATACTGGTTTGTGCGGTAACCGGGGTATCCTGCGGCAGCTTTTTCATATCTGTGCCGGTAAAGTCCACCACAAACGCGATGGTACCGTCAGGCTGACGAATCAGGTTGGACTGTTTTACATCACCGGTAGAACGACGAGTCTGCTGTACCCAGGCGCTTTCCGGCGCATGAAGCTTGTCCTCATCACGCGTGAACGTCAAAGTGTACTTGAAGTTCATCTCTTTGCCCGCTTCAGGCAGTTGATCCGGCGTCCAGTACGCAACGATGTTATCGTTCGTTTCATCGTTAGTTGGGATTTCAACTAACTCAATCTTACCTTTACCCCATTCACCTTTTGGCGTGATCCAGGCGCTTGGGCGCAGATCGTAACGATCGTCGATATCTTCAAAACGCGAGAACTGACGGCCACGCTGCAACAGTCCGAATCCTTGCGGGTTTTCCATTGCGAAGCTGCTCACCGCAAGATGTTTCGGGTTATTCAGCGGACGCCAAATCCACTCCCCATTGCCCGCGTGGATAGACAAACCGTTAGAATCATGCAGTTCCGGACGATAGTTTGTCGCCGGAGACGGCTGGTTCGGTCCAAACAGGAACATACTGGTTAACGGTGCCACACCCAGTTTGCCCACTTTGTCGCGCAGGTAAACTTTGGACTGAACATCCACGACCGTGTCACGGCCTGGAATAATGACAAAACGATACGCTCCGGTTGCACGCGGAGAATCCAACAAAGCATAAATGGTTAAACGTTTATCAGTCGGTTTCGGACGCTCGATCCAAAACTCACGGAAGCGGGGAAATTCTTCACCAGAAGGCAGAGCGGTATCAATCGCGAGACCACGCGCTGACAGGCCGTAGACCTGACCTGCACCCAGAACGCGAAAATAGCTGGCACCGAGCATGCTGACGATTTCATCGTTTTTATCTTTGCTGTTGATCGGATACAGCACTTTGAACCCGGCGAAGCCGAGATCTTTTACCGTGTCTTTATCATGCTGAACATCGCCAAAATTAAAATAATCCGGGCTGTATTTGATTCTTTTCACCGCCGTGGCGGTAACTTCGTTGATTTTGACCGGCGTGTCGAAGTACATACCCTGGTGGTAGAACTCGAGCTTAAATGGGGTCTTGAGATTGCTCCAGTACGCTTTATCGCGATTGAACTGGATCTGTTGATAATCCGCATATTTCATGTCGCGGAAAACGGAGGGCAAGTTACTTTTTGGCGCCTCATAGCCTTTCCCGGCTAAGGATTGAGCTTGTTTTGCAACATCATCAATACTGAACGCCCAGCTCGATGATGTGTACAGCGTTAACATGACTGCTGCACCCAACCAACGCATTTTCATCATTTGTAGTTTATGTTTCATAATTAGTAAGCACTTCCCCCTTTGTGTGCTTATATTGATCCGATCCATTTTAATGGATAATCGGGTACTCCGACAACTGAATCCCTGTATTGTTCGCGCGCTGGCTCATGGTTTAAGCAGGTTCATCTGCCTGTTTTCACTTTGCGTGCTTATCCTGGAGACAGGTTGTTGGACTTCGTGTAGGGTTGCCCTCGAATGTAACCATTATTCGTCTTAGGGATAAGACGAAAAGTCTGAGAATACGTAACTGTCTATGAGCTCTGTATCACCACCACGTGAATATTTTCTTGACTCCATCCGTGCCTGGCTAATGTTGTTAGGGATCCCATTCCATATTTCATTGATCTACTCCACCCACACCTGGCACGTGAACAGCGCAGAACCGTCTTGGTGGTTAACCCTTTTTAACGACTTTATCCATGCATTTCGCATGCAGGTCTTCTTTGTCATTTCAGGTTATTTTTCCTACATGCTTTTTTTGCGCTATCCGTTAAAACGCTGGTGGAAGGTGCGTGTAGAACGCGTGGGGATCCCTATGCTGACCGCGATTCCGCTGCTTACGCTGCCGCAATTTATCATGCTGCAATACGTGAAGGGAAAAGCAGACAGCTGGCATACCCTCAGCGGCTACGACAAATACAATGCGCTGGCCTGGGAACTGATTTCCCATCTGTGGTTTTTGCTGGTTCTGGTGGTGTTAACGACCCTGAGCATGTGGGTATTTACCCAGATGAAAAACAGACTATCGCGTGGAGACGGTACCTCTGCATCGGGGGTGTCGATGACCAAATTAACGCTGATTTTTATATTGTTGGGTGTCGGCTATGCCGCCGTCAGAAGAACGATTTTCATCCTCTACCCTTCTATTCTCAGCGATGGCATGTTTAATTTTATCGTTATGCAAACGTTGTTCTATGTGCCTTTCTTTATGCTCGGTGCGCTGGCGTTTATCAATCCGAATCTGAAAGCACTGTTTACCACGCCATCGCGCGGCTGCACGTTAGGCGCCGCATTCGCATTTGTCGCATACCTGCTCAATCAGCGTTACGGCAACGGCGATGCCTGGATGTATGAAACCGAATATGTCATTACCATGGTCATGGGGCTATGGATGGTGAACGTTGTCTTCTCGCTTGGCCACCGTTTACTGAATTTCCAGTCGGCTCGCGTGACCTATTTTGTCAACGCGTCGCTGTTCATCTATTTGGTGCACCACCCGCTAACGCTGTTTTTTGGCGCGTATATCACACCGCACATCAAGTCGAACCTGCTGGGTTTTCTCTGCGGTCTGCTTTTTGTGGTTGGAATTGCGGTCATACTGTACGAAATCCATTTACGGATCCCGGTGCTGAAGTTTCTCTTTTCGGGTAAACCGCCCATTAAGCAGGATAAAAACAAGGCGGTTGCCGGTTAGTTTTCTTGCATTGAATGGTTCAGAGCAACCATTCAATGGGCAGCACAGATGCAAGCCTCACCAGAACCCGCTTCCAGAATCCTGTAGCGGGTTCTTTTTTCAGTACCTGTTCGCTGCCAGAAAGCCGATCAACCCAGTTGATTCTGCCCCAACGGTCAAGACGTAGTTGCCAGGCCATATCACGCTGACTTTGCATAAAACGTTTATGAATCAACTCAGCCAGTACGTCACTCTCAATCACAAACCCCATTTCCGTATTGAGCAGCGTTGAACGGGGATCAAAATTAAGCGAACCGATAAACACTTTACGACCGTCAATACTGAAGGTTTTCGCATGCAGGCTGGAGCCTGAATTACCGGTTAATCCCCGGTCGTGTACTGCTGAAACGCTATCGCGGGTTGGTTTGAGCTCGTATAACTCCACGCCGTAGCGCAGGAGTTTTTTTCGCCAACGCGCATAGCCCGCGTGAACGACTGCGACATCATTCGCCGCCAGAGAATTAGTTAAAATTGCGATCTTAACGCCTTTTCTCACCAGTCTCAGGAGCTGCGCCACACCGGCGCGAGTTGGTACAAAGTAGGCGGAAATAATATCAATACGCTCGGTCGGAGATCCCATCACGTCAAACAAACGCTGCGGTAATAGTGAGTGGCGCGGCGCTTTCCCCTCTCCTTTTGCAGGATCATCACTCAGCAAGCGCGTTTTCGCCCAAATTAGCGGCAGCGACCTCTGATCGAGATGGGTCATAAACTGGCTGGTTTCCAGCTTATGTAGATAGCGACGCGTGATGTCATCATTATACCAGGATTCAGGAAGTTCGATTTTTTGCGTAGAAGCTGGTTCAGCCACCTCAAGTACGTTTTGCAATGTTGAAACCGAGCGGCAGTGCCAGTAACGCTCAAAGTCGTCTGCAACATCCTTGACAACCGGTCCAATAGCCATAACGTCCAGATCGGAAAACAGTGGTTGTTCGCCTGCGCCAAAATAGGCATCGCCTATATTTCGCCCCCCCACAAGAGTTACGACGCCATCAGCGGTATAACTTTTGTTGTGCATACGTCGATTCAACCGCGCAAAATCGGTTAAATAGCCCAGGGCACGCAGGATGCGAAAGGAGAAGGGATTAAACAGGCGAACTTCAATATTAGGGTGATTGTCCAGCAAACGCAGCGTGTCATCCAGACCTGGTGTGTTGTTATCATCCAGCAACAAACGCACCCGGACACCCCGCTTCGCTGCGGCCAGCAAAACGGAAAATAACAATAGCCCGGACATGTCGCTTTCCCAGATGTAATACTGAACATCCAGGGTACGTTCCGCCATTTCCGTCAACCGATAGCGAGCAGCAAACGCATCCAGGCTGTCATCCAACGTCAGAATGCCGCATTCTCCCGGGTGGTTTACGCATAGCGGCGTAATGGCACGCTCAAGTCGCGTCATATCAGTCCGTGCGTTCATCGCCTTGTTGGGTAAGTAATCTCTTGTAGAGTCGAGCGTTTTCTTCATCAAAGCACACGAAGTATATTTGATCGGGTAGCGTACGTCGGGTGATAAATTTCAACACCGTTTTCACCGCGATCTCTGCCGCTGCAGCACGTGGGTAACCATAAGCTCCGGTGCTTATAGCAGGAAAAGCAATGGATTGATAACCATTGGCTAAGGCCAGTTGCAATGTATTTAGATAGGCCTCTTCAAGTCGTTCAGCCTCGTGGTGATCACCGCCTTGCCAGACGGGTCCGACGGTGTGAATAACTGCTTTTGCCGGAAGCGCGCCAGCCAGCGTGATAACGGCATGCCCGGTCGGGCATTCTCCCTGTTGTTGTATAACCTGTTTGCAGGCCTCCAACAACGCAGGCCCGGCAGCACGATGAATCGCGCCATCGACTCCACCTCCTCCCAGTAACGAGGAGTTGGCCGCATTGACGATCACATCTACCGCGATCGTCGTAATGTCGCCCTGTAACACATGAACACGCGATTGCATAAGTTCCCCCTGACAAAACACTCTCCGTTAAGTGTACAGCAGGGTTTTCCTTGAAATCTCACTTTTTAGCCATAAGCGTGCATACCTACGCCAGAATGATTCATTTATATTCAATATTCAGAATAGCCATGCTTTTCTGTTCATTGAGGTAATGCATTTTCACCGTGGCAATTTGTTGCACACTCTGAGGCGCTGTCGTGACCTGTTGCAGGTCGTAGAGACTATTACTCATCGTGCCATCACGCATACATGACAATTCAATCTGTTGTTGTCGAGTGTTAACGTCGCAAGGTGCTTCAACTATTGCACCACGAAAATGAATAACCCCGCCGGGTGAGATTTGCGTCGCCATTGCGGGGAGGGTTAAAAGAGAAAAACCCCACAAACCGGTATTTAAAATACGCTTTAATAATGTACACATAAGGGTTCCTCAATGATTAATCATCCTTGAGGGATCGCAATGATCCTTCACCGCTGCGAGTTACGATCATATAAAACGTTTGTTCGTTTCTATATTCATAGAACAGCACTGCACTCCCAGCCACACCCTTAATGCAAATCCGGCAAAAAATTATGGGTGACTGTTTGAGTCAGGCCATTGTTGCGACAGATGCAGAGACTGCCCGTCAGAAACGGTAACGATAATTTTGACCGAATCCTCCGGTGAAATATTAAAGCTCATTTTTGTTAATTCAATTGGCCGATTAGCAGGGACCGAAAGGCTTGTTTTCTGCTGTGACTGACTTTGTCCGCCCTTTCCTTTACGTACGGCAAGGACTTGCACTTCACATACGCACGGTTGAGCTAATGTCACCTGAGGAATAATGGTGTACATGTCACCTTGCTGAGTTGTATTGAATGTTATTTGATTTGCCAACGCGGCAATGAGTAATAGCGTGTGCATAATATTCTCCCGAAAAAAAACAGGGCTTTCGCCCTGTTTATTATCAGTCAGAAAACTGAATTAGTGCTGGTTAGCTGTAGCATTGTTGCCATAACCAACCTGCTGAATCAGCACATTGGAGTCAGACGCTGTCTGATTAACCACAGCACCGTTACGACCACCGAACTGAGTTACGCTGATATCAGCATTTTTTGCATTCCACTGATTGATATCAGCACTGTTCTGGAAGCCGGTCTGTTTCAGGCTAATGGTACTGTCATCAGCACCTTGGCCGACGGTCGCACCGTTACCATGTCCGTGTTGTGTGATAGTCACGTCTGATTTACGTGCATCACTTTGCAGCGCATTCGCAACGTTACTAGAGCCAAATTGGTAAATACTCATTGAAGAGTCTGGGCCATAGTTGCTACCGCCACCATGATGATTACCGCCCCATTGCGGAACAACACCTGCCAGAGCACTGCCAGAAACTACGATTGCTGCGAATGCTGCCACTTTTAAAAGTTTCATGGTAAACCCCCATCGGATTGATTTAAACGTCGTTTATGGATTAGCGTTGAGTAACGCGAATTGCCATTTGCGACTGTCTCTGCACCACAACTGCTGTTTTTTGTGTACCGTACTGGGTAATATTGGCTTTATTACCAGAGCCTTTCTGGATAATCATCGCCGTATTACCGTAAGAGCTTTGTTTAATACTCGCATCATTAGAGCTACCCGTTTGATCAATATATGCAAAGTTATTTGATCCCGTCTGGTCTGTTTTCGCCCGGTTACCTGAACCTTCTTGCGAAATGACCGACAATAACTTGGTGCCCTCCTGGCGAGTATTTGCACTATTAGCAGTACCAACCTGACCAATAATGGCTGCCTGATTAAATGAAGACTTACTTAATTCATTTACCGCAAAGTTATATTCTGAATTAGCTAAATCATAACTGGTTGCGGATGCAATCCCAGGCACTCCCAGTATTGTAAACATCATAAATAACAACTTGTTTTTCATGTTGTCACCCTGGACCTGGTCGTACATGAAGTTAAATTAATTACCACTCAAATTGTTGTTAACATGACTTACATTTGTTAACGCCACGTTACGATGAAGAGTATGTCCGTGGAAACATTTTAAATAACTCACCCGCGAGTGGTATTTTTATATCCGGATTCACACCAAAGTACTAATTAACAGTGAATAACACCGCTTCAGGTCTGGCTTTTATTTTTATTTTGCTATCAGTAATGAATTTCTATGCAGTCACTGAGAAAATGCATTTTGCACGATATCAGGGCCTCTCAGTACAACGTCGAGATAGACATCGGTACAAGTCGTGACAAAGGTCATTTTTTTCCATCTAAAATTGACCAACGTAAATTGAGACAAGGATTTTAGAATTCATTAGAAATCTAAAACTCAACAACCATTAATTAACTAATTTAAAATCAATGCGTTAGTATAATTTGTATGATTTTTTAAATCTATGCAGCAAAGGTAAAATGTACAACTTTCCTATCAAATCTAAACTCCAATAAAACCATAAAATCACATTTTAATATATAATTTTACAAGTTGTTACATGTTTAACACTTGCTTTAAGATTTGTAATAGCTAGATTGAAATCAGTTGAAGTCCATTTGTTTTAATATTTTCACCCCTTTGGGTCGATATTTTATATCTACACAGCAGTGCAACATCTGTCAGTACTTCTGGTGCCTCTATTTTAGTAGAGACAGCTGTCAGGTGTGCGACTAAAAAGTGGAGTTTCATCATGTTTAATGAAGTCCATAGTATTCATGGTCATACATTATTGTTGATCACAAAACCTTCTTTGCAGGCAACTGCATTATTACAGCATTTAAAACAATCACTGGCACTCACCGGAAAACTACATAATATTCAACGTTCTCTGGATGATATATCCTCCAGCTGCATTGTTTTACTGGATATGATGGAGGCAGATAAAAAACTGATCCATTACTGGCAAGATAATTTGAGTAGAAAAAACAACAATATAAAGACGTTATTGTTGAATACTCCTGATGATTACCCTTATCGGGATATCGAAAACTGGCCGCATATCAATGGTGTTTTTTACGCAACTGAAGACGAGCAGCGTGTCGTAAGCGGCTTGCAGGGTATCTTGCGCGGTGAATGTTACTTCACGCAAAAACTTGCCAGTTATCTGATCACGCACTCTGGAAATTATCGTTATAACAGCACGGAGTCGGCACTGCTGACGCACCGTGAAAAAGAGATCCTTAATAAATTGCGTATCGGCGCCTCAAATATTGAAATCGCTCGCTCACTGTTTATCAGTGAAAATACGGTAAAAACACATCTTTATAATCTTTTCAAAAAGATAGCTGTCAAAAACCGTACGCAGGCGGTCTCATGGGCCAATGATAACCTCAGGCGATAAAGCCATGAAACGGTATTTGACCTGGATTGTGGCAGCAAATTTATTCTTTGCTGCCGGGAGTCTGCACGCAGCGACAACCGTAGAGGTGGAGGTTCCCGGGCTGTTAACTGACCACACTGTCTCTTCAATCGGGCATGATTTTTATCGGGCCTTTAGTGATAAGTGGGAAAGCGAGTACACAGGAAACTTAACCATTAATGAAAGACCCAGTGCGCGTTGGGGAAGTTGGATCACCATAACGGTCAATCAGGACGTTATCTTCCAGACTTTTTTATTTCCGACGAAAAAAGACTTCGACAAAATTGTAGTCTTCGCATTGGCACAAACTGAGGAAGCATTAAATCGCCGGCAAATAGATCAAACACTATTAAGCACAAGCGATTTAGCGCGTGATGAATTCTAAAACATGATTTTGTCCGGAGGCTTTCATGCGTGTTAAACATGCAGTGGTTTTGCTCATGCTAATTTCACCATTAAGTTGGGCCGGAAACATGACGTTCCAGTTTCGCAACCCAAACTTTGGTGGCAACCCGAATAATGGTGCTTTTCTGTTGAACAGCGCCCAGGCCCAGAACTCATATAAAGATCCAAGCTATGACGATTACGGTATTGAAACCCCGTCAGCTCTGGATAACTTTACTCAGGCGATTCAGTCACAAATTCTCGGTGGCCTACTCACCAACATTAATACCGGTAAACCAGGAAGAATGGTGACCAATGATTTTATCATTGATATCGCCAACCGGGACGGACAACTGCAATTGAATGTCACCGACAGGAAATCGGGGAAAACTTCGACTATTGAAGTGTCGGGTTTACAAACACAGTCGACCGACTTCTAAGTTATAGCCACGAAAGGAAATAATCATGCAGCGTTTACTTATCATGGTGGCAGTAATTTTACTCAGCGGATGTTTAACAGCTCCGCCTCAAGAAGCCGCTAAGCCGACATTAATGCCCCGAGCCCAAAGCTATAAAGACTTGACGCATCTGCCTATGCCTACAGGTAAGATCTTTGTGTCGGTATACAACATTCAGGATGAGACTGGCCAATTTAAACCTTACCCGGCAAGTAACTTCTCAACCGCCGTCCCGCAAAGCGCCACGGCTATGCTTGTCACCGCATTGAAAGATTCTCGTTGGTTCGTCCCACTGGAACGTCAGGGGTTACAGAACTTGCTTAACGAACGCAAAATCATTCGTGCAGCTCAGGAAAACGGTACGGTTGCGATTAATAACCGGATCCCGCTACAGTCCCTGACCGCGGCAAACGTCATGGTGGAAGGGTCAATTATCGGTTATGAAAGCAACGTTAAATCGGGTGGTGTCGGTGCACGTTATTTTGGTATTGGCGCCGATACGCAATACCAGCTCGACCAGATAGCGGTAAACCTGCGCGTAGTTAACGTCAGCACCGGTGAGATCCTGTCGTCAGTGAATACCAGTAAAACCATTCTGTCTTATGAAGTACAGGCTGGGGTGTTCCGCTTTATTGACTACCAGCGTCTGTTGGAAGGTGAAATTGGCTACACCTCTAACGAACCGGTTATGCTTTGTCTGATGTCAGCGATTGAAACGGGCGTCATCTTCCTGATTAATGACGGCATCGATCGCGGATTGTGGGATTTGCAGGATAAGAAACAAGTTGATAATGACATTCTGGTTAAATACCGTCATATGTCGGTACCGCCAGAATCCTGATGGGTCTATACAGCATAAAAAGCGTGAGGAAAACCCTCACGCTTTTTTATTTACTGGTCAGCGTCGACGATATTCTATTTTCACGGCGAGATGCCAGCCACAGACCACTGTTTTTCATCGCATAGCCGAATACCAGACCCAATGCCAATGACGGAACAACCAGTCGCCAGTCCCCCTGCCCTGCAAATGTTGCACATGCGCCAATGAACGTGCCCGGTACAAATGAAAGCAACCATTGCTTTGCCTGGATACACATCAGAAACGCGACAATTCCTGTCATGACATAACCAATAATGTCCATATGCGGAGCAAGCGCACTACCGTTAATAATCACCAACGCCCACACCACACCGCTTAGCAGCGTACACGCCGAGATCCACAGTCCTTTTAACCCACCTTGCGGGCAAGCGAAATAAGCCGTGCAACCCAGAAAGCCAGCCCAACTGAGTAAACCAAGAGAAACGGCCACCCATCCCCAGATCCCGGAGAGAATGCCCGTTGTGATTGCAATTGAGAGAAGTATGTTCATGCCGCGCATCTTAGCAGAAAAACGGCATGGTAATGAGATCGCGCACACAATTTATGCAAGCTTATAAATTGAGTTGCACCTTTAAGTGACGAGCGTCACATTTATTCGTCTGTATCTTCCTGCAATTCGTCCCACATCGCACCAATGGCATCACGCGTCAGCGGTGCTATCGTACGCCAGAAAGGCGTGTTCGCGTGCGCTTCAACTTTACCAAGGAACGTACCGCACCAGGGCAGCAAGTAGTCTACAAACAAGGTTTCAAGCGCCTCACTTTCATCTTCCGCAGACTGGTCTTCAAGCCATGAAGCCGCCAGCAACAGCGTACCAATGTGATCTGCCGGTGTATCAGCAAGCGGCATGCCCCGGGCTGAAAGAAATGCACGAACATCGGATTCTTTCGCCCCTTCTACCCAGGCACTACGATAAGGCGGCACTGCACACTCGTCACCGACAAACAGCGCGTTGTAATCTGCAGCCAACTGGGGCATATCGCAGCTCTTCTGTAAACGGGTGAGCAGTTCGTCCTGTTCCAGCGGCCAGTTGGCGGACAGTTTACCTTCACTAATCAGGGTAAACAGGGGAACCAGTAAAGGGTCCTGCGGTTGGCGGTAAAACAGCGAGCCCAGTACACGACACAGGATAGAAAACTCGTTCATTGATATATTCCAGTTAGTAACAATTACAGTTCAGCAAATTCCGCGATCGGCTCCATGCCTCGCGATTCCAGAAACGCCAATAGACGTTTAGGTGTGACGTTTAAAATTCTGTCTTCAGGGAAATTAACATCATCCAGGATTTTACGGCATTCGCCAAATTCTCCCAGCGTGAAAGCGGTATGTGAATCCGACCCTAACGCCACCCAGCCACCAGCATCACGCACAGCCGCAGCAACCGCACGGCAATTATCCTCACTGCCCTTACGCGAATGCAAAAACGAAGAGTTATTGATTTCCAGTGCAACCTGGTACTTTGCCGCCGCCTGCGCAATTGCTTTAATATCAACAGGATATTTGGGATTTCCCGGATGACTTATGATGTGCACATTACCGCTGGCCATCGTAGCTATCATTGCCTGGGTATTGGTGTCTTTATCGTGAGGTGCAAAAACCGGCTCATGGAAGCCCGCAATAATGAGGTCCAGGGAGGTAAACATCGGACCTGAACAGTCAATTTCACCTTCAATATTCTTAATATTGGCTTCTATTCCGCGCAGGATCCCCACGCCATCCACGACACGCGGCCAAATACGCATATTGATAAAGTGCCAGTGGTGAGGCGCATCCGCCATGTCCGGTCCATGATCGGTAATGGCAAATAGCTTGATGCCTTTGCGACGAGCTTCCGCGATGTAATCACTTAAGGTGCTGTAGGCGTGGGTGCTGGCGACGGTATGCATATGCAGGTCAACGGGATACATAACTCTCTCCTGTAGTCATTTTCCGTCAAGGATAGCAGGTATCGCCGCCATTAATACCCTAAAAATTCGAGTCGCAGGCAGGTGGCAAGGGAGTGATTCCCGAATCACTTACTTAAGTAAGTGATTCGGGTGAACAACCGTAGCCAACGCACATGCAGCTTGAAGTATGACGGGTATTTTAGCTGAAACCCGGTACTTGCCGGGTTACCATCAATATCCCCGAACGCGATTGACCTGACCTGTTACGACTTGCCCGCTCTCCAGGTTCATAATCGTGCGGGAGATATAGTCCACCGCTTCTGCCGGACGGGTAACTGCGGCAATATGTGGCGTCATCGCCACACGCGGATGTTTCCATAATGGGCTGTTTTCTGGCAGCGGTTCACGACTATAAACATCCAGCATGGCCCCCTTCACCTTGCCGCTTTCCAGCGATGCCAGAAGATCGTCTTCATTGAGATGAACACCGCGTGCAAGGTTCAGCACGTAGGCGCCATCCTGCAATTGGCTAAGTAAATCAGCGTTAATAATGCCTACGGTTTCTGCCGTATTAGGCAGAAGGTTGATCAGCACGCGAGTTTGACTCAAAAACGCGCCCAGTTCCTCAGTACCGGCGAAGCTTTCCACGCCAGACCAGGATTTACGCGTACGACTCCAGCAGCGCAGTGGGAATCCCCATGCCTGCAGGCTTTCGGCAACTTTTGCGCCCAATACCCCAGCCCCCATGATCCCGACGGTAAACTCCTCGCGAGTATATTCTGGCAACGGCTGCCATTTCGCCTGATTTTTCAATGCCTGATAATCATCAAAGCGACGAAACCAGTGCAGCACCTGACTGACAGCATATTCCTGCATTTGCAGGCCCATACCCGTATCTTCCAGACGGAAAAGCGGGATCGACGCATCCAACATTTCCGGATGAGCATTGAGTTTACTGAGAATAGAATCGACGCCCGCGCCCAGCGCAAATACGGCTTTTAATTTTCGTCCTGCGAGCATTTCAACCGGCGGATGCCAGACCAGCGCATAGTCAGCATGTGCATTATCACCCGCTTTCCACTCACGTACGTTCGCACCAGGTATTGCCTTTGCCAACGCATTAATCCACCAGGTCGTATCGAATGTTGGGTGATAGAAAATTATATCCATATTGTCTCCTGAACATTGTTGTGCGGAACTTTCTCGCACTTATTATCATCATTTTTCGAGGGAACATCAGAGTAGCAAATTTTAGGATGCTGGCAAAAAAAACAATTCCCGCTTATTTATGCTCCATGTTGCTTGAAGTTTGTGTAAATGCACATTTTTTTCAAAAAGTTGATTGACGGCGGGGCGGTGTTTCCCCTACATTAGCGCCCGTTCCGGTAGCACAGGAACAACAATATGGTGAGGTGTCCGAGTGGCTGAAGGAGCACGCCTGGAAAGTGTGTATACGGCAACGTATCGGGGGTTCGAATCCCCCCCTCACCGCCATATTTTAAGAAGAGCTCGTACGCAAGTACGGGCTTTTTTTTCGCATGTTGCACATCTGCGGGGGGATGAGAAACCCCGACCGGGGTTCGACTGCTGGCGCAGCCAGCTGGACAGACCGCGAACGGAGTGAGTGGGCTGCCCGAAGGGCGAGCAAAGCGAGTCAATCCCCCCTCACCGCCATATTTTAAGAAGAGCTCGTACGCAAGTACGGTTTTTTTTTTCACATATTGCACATCTACGGGGGGATGAGAAGCCCCGACCGGTCATGTGTTAACGTCAAACAACAAAGCCCGGTTTCCCGGGCCTTGAAGACAGAGTACTTATCAGTTGTAAGCGTTGAGCGTCCGCTGACAGAGCGCAGAGCGGACGCAATCGTCTTTATTGAAACGAACAATCCCAACCATCTCATCTTCTTCGAAACGGGCCAGCGCATCGCTAAGCCCTGAGCGAACGTGGGCTGGTAGATCGCACTGGGTCACATCCCCATTCACAATCACCGTCACATTCTCCCCGAGGCGGGTCAAAAACATCTTCATTTGCGCAGCAGTGACGTTCTGAGCCTCGTCAAGAATGACCACTGCATTTTCAAAGGTACGTCCACGCATATAGGCGAACGGCGCGATTTCCACCTTACCAATCTCAGGTCGCAGGCAATATTGCATGAAGGAGGCTCCCAGCCGTTTGACAAGCACGTCATACACGGGGCGAAAATAGGGAGCAAACTTCTCGGAAACATCTCCAGGTAAGAAGCCGAGGTCTTCATCAGCTTGCAGAACTGGACGGGTTACAATGATCCTGTCCACATCTTTATGGATCAGGGCCTCTGCTGCTTTTGCCGCGCTGATCCAGGTTTTACCACACCCGGCTTCACCGGTGGCGAAGATCAGCTGTTTACTCTCGATAGCATTCAGGTAGTGCGCCTGAGCTTCATTCCGCGCCGTGATTGGCGAGGCGTCGCGACTGTCACGCGCCATACCAATCGTTTCTACGCCGCCCATCTGCACAAGCGAGGTGACCGATTCATCTTCACGTTGCTTATGGCTACGCGAATCCCGCCTCAGCACACGTTTTGCTTCACGACGAGCTTTGATCACTGCTTTTTGTCTTCCCATGGATAGCACCTTGAGTTGTAGGTATACATCACACGCGCCGTTGGCGGCACGATTATGCGCACGAACATCTGAGGGTTGGCTTCCTTGTAAGCCATTGCTTGCTTTCGGATAAGACGCCACGCACAGCTACGCGCACCGTACAGGGCGTCAGTTGCGAAGATAAGAAGTGAATGAGAGAGAGATTTAGCGGTGACGAGGAGGCTACCGGAAGAGAAACGTCCGCGTAAGGTACTGCTGTTACTGTGAAAAACGTGTCCAATACAGGACTTTTCCATTCGCGATCTCCATAGTGAATGACAATCACCGCCGGGAACTACCGCTATTACTTATAAGTACATCATAACCTTTCGCTAATGCAACAATATTTTTACTTGTTGTTAACTTAAATTCTATCTTATCACCAGAGACAGTCTCTTGCAGAAAGATGACAGAATTATTTCAGTCGCATACCGATCATAAAAAATAGTTTGTTCCTTCATCAAGATGTCAGGAAAAACCCCGCTGTACTGCGGGGCATAATCATCAGGCTTCAAGCAGAGACTGTCCCAGATAATTATCTGCAGTTTTAACACCCGGCAAAGCAAAGAAATATCCCCCACCAATCGGTTTGACATATTCTTCCAGCGCTTCACCGTTCAGACGTTTCTGCACTGTCAAAAAACCTTTTTCCAGATCGTGTTGATAGCAGACAAACAACAGCCCCATATCCAGTTGACCGGAATTAGTCACACCGAGCGAATAACTGTAGCCACGACGCATCATCAGGCTGGAGTCGGTCTCTTTCGTACGCGGATTTGCGAGACGGATATGGCTGTCGAGCGCAATCACCTCGCCTTCAGGATCGCTGGCATAGTCAGGCACATCATGCTCATGCTGCATACCCAGCGGTGCGCCGGTGTGTTTATCGCGACCAAAAATCGTTTGCTGCTCTTTCAGCGGTGTACGATCCCAGAACTCAACGCGAAACTGAATGAGCCTGACGGCCTGATAGCTTCCGCCTTGCGCCCAGGCAGGCTCGCCCTGCCCGTCCGTAACCCACACCACGTCTTGCATCAACTTCGCATCCGTAGCGTCCGGATTCGCGGTGCCGTCTTTAAAGCCAAGCAAATTGACCGGGGTCTCTTTGCCTTTACTACGTGCGGCGTGGTCGGAAATAAAACCTTCACGTTTCCAGCGCACGCTAAGGAGATCGGGCGTATGTTTAATGATATCGCGCAACGCGTGGATGACGGTGTCCTGGGTGTTGGCACAAATCTGCAGCAGCACATCGCCATGGCACAGCGCCGCATCCAGCGAATCATTCGGGAAACGGGTCATTTTTTGCAGCTTTTTCGGCATCTGCGATTTCAGTCCATAGCGTTCATCAAACAGCGAGGAGCCGACTGACAACGTCATCGTCAGGTTGTCTGGCGCAATGTATGCGCCGAGGATACCTGAATCCATAGGGGGGAGACGCGGATTCGGCGTATCCGGCGCCGGTCCACCGGTGGTCAGAAACGCAAATCGGCTGGTCAGCAACCGGAATAAACGCTCAAGATCGGCCTTATCGCTGGCGAGAACATCGAACGCCACCAGCATCATTGATGCCTGCTGCGGCGTCAGGATCCCCGCCTGATGCTGACCATAAAACGGCTGCGCTTCACTACGTGCATCCGGAGACAACGTGCCCGGCGCGCTTTGTGGTTTTTGCGCGTGGGCAACCGGACACCCACCCGCCAGCGCCAGCGCCCCACCCAGGGCGCCCATCCCTTTCAGTAAACGTCGGCGTGACGGTTCGCTCACGCCGTTTTCATTATCTTGCTGCATAGTGCTTAATCCAGACCCAGAACACCGCGTAATTGCGACAAATCTTCCGCCAGCGTCGTGATTGGCCCTTTCAGTGCATTACGATCGGCATCAGTCAGTTTGTCATAGGTTTCAAAGCCGTCTTTGGTACGGTACTTGCTCAGAATGGTATCGACCTTTTTGAAGTTCGCATCCACCTTCGCAAGCAGTTCAGCATTGGATTTTTGCAACTGAGGACGCAAGAGATCGACAATTTTCTGCGCACCATCGACGTTGGCCTGGAAATCCCACAGATCGGTATGGCTATAGCGATCTTCTTCCCCACTGATTTTGCTGGCAGCAACTTCTTCAATCAGTCCTGCTGCCCCGCCAACAACTTTAGACGGTGGGAAAGCCAGCTCGCTAATACGCGTTTGCAGGTCAAGAACATCGCTGTTTAATTGGTCGGCGTACTTATCCATACCTTTGGTGGAATTGTCACCAAACAGCGCCTTTTCCAGACGATGGAAGCCGGTAAATTTCGGATCGGCGGCTTTTTGTTCGTAATCATCTTCCCGCGCATCAATGCTGCCGTCGAGATCGGAGAACAGTTCAGCAATCGGTTCAATACGCTCGTAGTGCTGACGGGTTGGCGCATACAGGGATTTTGCTTTTTCCAGATCGCCTGCTTTAATCGCATCGGTAAAGGCTTTAGTGCCCGCAACCAACTGTGCGGTTTCGGCTGTCACATAGGCTTTGTATTCGGTAATCGCGCCGCTCAGACTCAGCAGAGCATCGCTTTGCGCGGCATCCGCCGTTGCGCTACCTTTTACGATCAGTTTGCCTTTCGGGTTAGTCAACAGACCGCAGGTCATATCATATTCGCCAGGCTGGAGGTTAGCGGTCATTTTCTGGCTAAAGCCTGGTGCAATGTTTTCGCGCTCTTCAACCACCATAACGCCTTTGAGGATCTCCCACTCCAGCGCTTTCTGGCTATGGTTCTGGATGATGAACTGCGTTTTCCCGGCATTAACCGTGATAGTCATCGGTTCACATTGTTTGTCGTTAACCGTGACTTTCACCTGCGGAATATCGGCAGCTTGTGCATTAAAAGCGGAGGCAAACAGCGCGGCGATACCTAGCTGCAGCGCACTACGGCGAAAATTAAACGTCATAACCTATCCCTATAAATAAGTATGTTGTAACTAAAAAGTATTCTGCATCGCGTTTTTATCAAGGTGCGGTACGCGATGCCGTAGTGCCTGAACGCGGCGGTAACGCAAACATAATCAACGCCGGAATCAGGTAGATAAACCAGACAGCGACTTCACTAACGCTTGGCGCTTCCTGATAGCCGAAAATGCCTTCCATCAATGTGCCAAACAGTGAATGCGTCGACAGCACGCTGCTCAGGTCAAACGCCACATCCTGAAAATGATTCCACAACCCGGCTTCGTGGAAAGCGCGGATTGCCCCAGCGGCAAGACCGGCAGCCACCAGCAAAATGAACAGGCTGGTCCATTTAAAGAATGCCCCGAGGTTGAGGCGAATACCGCCGAGGTAAATCAGGTAACCCAGAACCACCGCGGTAGCCAGCCCGAGCATCGCGCCTAACGGCGGCCAGATACCTACATCCTGCTGGAATGCTGCCAGTAGAAAGAACACCGACTCCAGCCCTTCACGGGCAACAGCAAAAAAGACCATCATCACCAGCGCCCAGCCGTGATGGTTGCCGCGTTGCAACGCGTTATCGACAGCCTGTTCAAGCTGGACTTTGACGTTGCGCGAAACTTTACGCATCCAGAACACCATCCAGGTGAGGATCACCACGGCAATGACCGCCACGATGCCTTCAAAAAGCTCCTGTTCCTTTTGCGGAAATTCACCGGTGGTTTCGTTGATGAAAATCCCTAACGCCAGGCATAACGCCGCCGCCAGCAGAACACCAATCCACATCACACCAATCCATCGACCACGCTGAGTCCGTTTCAGGTAGCTGGCAATCAGGCTGACAATCAGCGCGGCCTCTAACCCTTCGCGCAACATAATTAGAAATGGAACAAACATGCGAAGAACCCTTAAACGTTATTCTCAGTCAATTGATGAAAAGAAAAGTAAATTACAGTGATAGTGATTATCATTACAGCAAAGAAAAACTCAAGAAGAATGTTTTGAGAATGATGACTGAATGTAAAAAGCCAGGCGGGTAATGGTTATAGCAGGTTTACAACGGAAGCAATAAAAAAGCCCGCACGCGGCGGGCTTGAAGACTGAGGCAGATTATTCTGCCTGTAAACGCGATGGCGGAGCTGAGTGATAATGCGCATCAGCCTCGGCAAAACGTTGCTGCATAGCAGTTGAAGGCGCTTTACCCAACAGGCTGAAGACCACAATACCGATGCTGCCGAAAACAAAGCCCGGGATGATTTCATACAGACCCAGCCAGGCAAACTGTTTCCAGACGATTACCGTCACCGCACCAATGATCATCCCTGCCAGCGCGCCGTTGCGGGTCATACGCGACCACATTACGGAGAACAGGACTACCGGACCAAACGCAGCGCCGAAGCCCGCCCAGGCGTAGCTTACCAGACCAAGTACGCGGTTCTCCGGGTTCGCCGCCAGCGCGATAGACACCAGCGCCACGACCAACACCATGATGCGGCCAATCCACACCAACTCTTTCTGGCTGGCATTTTTACGCAGGAACGCTTTGTACAAATCTTCGGTGATTGCGCTGGAGCACACCAGCAGCTGGCAGCTCAGGGTCGACATAACCGCAGCGAGGATAGCAGACAGCAGAATACCGGCAATCCACGGGTTGAACAGGATTTGCGCCAGTTCAATAAACACACGCTCGGCGTTCTGGTTAACGGCACCGGCAAGCTGTGGGTTGTTGTTAAAGTAAGCAATACCAAAGAAGC
The DNA here is from genome assembly GCF_030333015.1 of Citrobacter sp. Cpo012. Taxonomy (NCBI): domain Bacteria; kingdom Pseudomonadati; phylum Pseudomonadota; class Gammaproteobacteria; order Enterobacterales; family Enterobacteriaceae; genus Citrobacter; species Citrobacter sp. Cpo012. The sequence goes on from NZ_JAOWGR010000044.1 coordinate 22,472, forward strand.
CCACGGCCACAGCACCTGCCAGACACAGAATCATCCAGGCCATGCTAATGCGGCGAGCATGAACGATGCTATGGTGGGAATCTGCAGCCATAAAGCGCGCCAGAATATGCGGCTGACCAAAGTAGCCCAGACCCCAGCCCATCAGGGAAATGATGGCAACAAAATTCAGCCCTTTGAACATGTCCACGTTCTCAATGCTCTTTTGTTTAATCACTTCCAGCGAATCGTCGAATCCACCCACGCCAATGACTACCATCACCGGCGTCAGGATCAAAGCAAAGATCATCAGGCTGGCCTGGACGGTATCGGTCCAGCTAACCGCCAGGAAACCACCAATAAAGGTATAAATGATCGTCGCGGCCGCGCCCGCCCACAGTGCTGTTTCGTAGCTCATGCCAAAGGTGCTTTCAAACAGACGAGCCCCTGCCACAATACCGGAAGCACAATAGATGGTGAAAAACAGCAGAATAACCAGCGCGGAGATAATACGCAGAATTCGGCTTTTATCTTCAAAGCGACCGGTAAAGTAATCCGGTAACGTCAGCGCATTGTTATTGTATTCGGTGTGTACGCGTAAACGTCCGGCCACCAGCTTCCAGTTGATCCAGGCGCCCAAAATAAGGCCGATGGCGATCCAGCTTTCTGAAATCCCCGACAGGAAAATCGCGCCAGGCAGACCCATCAGCAACCAGCCGCTCATGTCAGATGCCCCGGCGGATAACGCGGTCACGAATGGACCCAGACTGCGTCCACCCAGAATGTAATCGTCAAAGTTTTTGGTTGAACGCCATGCAATAAACCCTATCAATATCATGCCAAAAATATAGACACAGAATGTCACTAACATCGGTGTGCTAATAGCCATCAAAACTCTCCAAAATTATGTATCAGCAATGCCGTGGCTTGCCGTTTTATTACCCTGCCGGAACGTGGCAAAGATATCTATGTTGACCAGGGCGACCGTATCCTGCCGGAAGCGATGGTTATTCACAATCGATTTAACACACCATTTACATCAAATTTGATCCAGAGTAGATAGCATTTTTCTGTAGGTTGCACTCTCTCACATTTTTTTCGGTTGCACCTTTTAAAAGTGTTAACTACCGCAGAGAAAAAGATTCTGTAATTTTTACAGCCCACATCATAAGACTCACATTTATTAACATTTCATTCATTTCCAAGCTTGCAAACCAAGTCACATTTAACACGGTTGCACAAAGTTGCAACATAGTGGATATTTCTCGGTAACTATCAGACCCGTATTTCAGTACAACAGGAGTAAACGGCATGGGAACCACCACGATGGGGGTTAAACTGGATGACGCCACTCGCGAGCGTATTAAAACAGCAGCATCACGAATCGATCGCACGCCACATTGGCTGATCAAGCAAGCCATCTTTAATTATCTCGAAAGACTGGAAAATGACGACGCGCTTCCTGAACTGCCGGCCCTGCTGGCGGGTGCCGCGAATGAGGGTGAGGAGTCAACCACGCCGCAGAATGAAGCGCATCAGCCTTTCCTGGAATTTGCCGAACAGATCCTGCCGCAGTCAGTTTCCCGCGCAGCAATCACCGCCGCGTACCGCCGAGCCGAAACCGATGCTGTGCCGATGCTGATGGAACAGGCTCGTCTGCCGCAACCCATTGCGGAGCAAGCGCACAAGCTGGCGTACGATCTGGCTGACAAACTGCGTAACCAAAAGACCGCCAGCGGCCGCGCCGGGATGGTACAGGGTTTATTGCAGGAATTCTCACTTTCTTCGCAGGAAGGGGTCGCGCTGATGTGCCTGGCCGAAGCCCTGCTGCGTATTCCAGATAAGGCAACCCGCGATGCGTTAATCCGCGACAAAATCAGCAACGGCAACTGGCAGTCGCACATTGGACGTAGCCCGTCCCTGTTCGTCAACGCGGCGACCTGGGGGCTGTTGTTTACCGGTCGTCTGGTTTCTACGCATAATGAAGCCAGCCTCTCACGCTCACTCAACCGTATTATCGGTAAAAGCGGTGAACCACTGGTGCGTAAAGGCGTCGACATGGCAATGCGCCTGATGGGCGAGCAGTTCGTCACCGGAGAGACTATCGCCGAAGCGCTGGCTAACGCCCGTAAACTGGAAGAAAAAGGTTTCCGCTACTCTTACGACATGCTGGGTGAAGCGGCTCTGACTGCCGCCGATGCCCAGGCTTATATGGTTTCGTACCAACAGGCAATCCACGCCATTGGTAAAGCCTCAAATGGTCGCGGCATCTATGAAGGGCCGGGCATTTCTATCAAGCTGTCAGCGCTGCATCCGCGTTATAGCCGCGCGCAGTATGACCGCGTGATGGATGAACTCTATCCGCGTCTGAAGTCGCTTACTCTGCTGGCCCGCCAGTACGACATCGGTATCAATATCGATGCTGAAGAGGCCGACCGACTGGAGATCTCCCTCGATCTGCTGGAGAAACTGTGCTTTGAACCTGAACTCGCGGGCTGGAACGGTATCGGCTTTGTTATTCAGGCCTACCAGAAGCGCTGCCCGTATGTTATCGACTACCTGATTGATCTCGCCACGCGCAGCCGCCGTCGCCTGATGATCCGTCTGGTTAAGGGCGCCTACTGGGATAGCGAAATCAAACGTGCGCAAATGGACGGTCTGGAAGGTTATCCGGTCTATACCCGTAAGGTCTACACCGACGTTTCCTATCTGGCCTGTGCGAAAAAACTGCTTGCGGTGCCGAATCTGATCTACCCGCAGTTCGCCACCCACAACGCCCATACGCTGGCGGCGATTTATCAGTTGGCCGGTCAAAACTACTATCCGGGTCAGTACGAGTTCCAGTGCCTGCACGGTATGGGCGAACCGCTGTATGAGCAGGTCACCGGTAAAGTTGCCGATGGCAAACTGAACCGTCCATGCCGCATTTATGCACCGGTCGGCACACACGAAACGCTGCTTGCATATCTGGTGCGTCGTCTGCTGGAAAACGGCGCCAACACCTCGTTCGTCAACCGCATTGCAGACACTACCCTGCCGCTGGATGAACTGGTCGCCGATCCGGTCGAAGCCGTTGAAAAACTGGCGCAGCAGGAAGGCCAGGCTGGTCTGCCACATCCGAAGATTGCCCTGCCGCGTGACCTGTACGGTAAAGGCCGCGAAAACTCAGGCGGACTGGATTTAGCGAACGAACATCGTCTGGCCTCACTGTCCTCCGCCCTGCTCAACAGCGCGCTGCAAAAATGGCACGCTAAACCGATGCTCGAACATCCGGTTGCTGACGGTGAAATGACCCCAGTCGTCAACCCAGCCGAACCGAAAGACATTGTCGGTTACGTGCGTGAAGCGACTCACAGCGAAGTGGAACAGGCATTGCAGAACGCGGTAAATAACGCGCCGATCTGGTTCGCCACACCGCCACAAGAGCGCGCCGCTATTTTGCATCGCGCCGCCGTTCTGATGGAAGGCCAGATGCAGCAGTTAATTGGCATTCTGGTGCGCGAAGCGGGCAAAACCTTCAGCAACGCCATTGCGGAAGTGCGCGAAGCGGTAGACTTCCTGCACTATTATGCCGGTCAGGTCCGCGATGACTTCGATAATGAAACCCATCGTCCGTTAGGGCCGGTGGTCTGTATCAGCCCCTGGAACTTCCCGCTGGCCATTTTCACCGGGCAGATTGCCGCTGCGCTGGCGGCGGGCAACAGCGTGTTGGCAAAACCCGCGGAACAAACTCCGCTGATTGCCGCCCAGGGTATTGCAATTTTACTCGAAGCAGGTGTACCGCCAGGCGTGGTGCAACTGTTGCCCGGCCAGGGCGAAACGGTGGGGGCGCAACTCACTTCCGATGAGCGCGTACGCGGCGTCATGTTTACTGGCTCAACGGAAGTCGCCACGCTGTTGCAACGTAATATCGCGACCCGCCTGGATGCTCAGGGGCGTCCAATCCCGCTTATCGCCGAAACCGGCGGGATGAACGCCATGATCGTCGACTCTTCTGCGTTAACGGAACAGGTCGTGGTCGACGTTCTGGCTTCTGCCTTTGACAGCGCCGGACAGCGCTGCTCCGCGCTTCGCGTCCTGTGTCTGCAGGACGATGTCGCCGACCATACGCTGAAAATGCTGCGTGGCGCAATGGCGGAATGTCGCATGGGTAACCCGGGCCGCCTGACCACCGATATTGGACCGGTAATCGATGAAGAAGCCAAAGCCAATATTGAGCGCCATATTCAGGCCATGCGCGCCAAAGGGCGTCCGGTGTTCCAGGCCGCGCGCGAAAACAGCGACGATGCGCGTGAATGGCAAAGCGGTACCTTTATCGCGCCGACGCTTATCGAGCTGGAAAGCTTCGACGAATTGCAAAAAGAGGTGTTCGGTCCGGTACTGCACGTTGTGCGTTACACCCGCAACAATCTGGGCAGTCTGATTGAGCAAATTAATGCCTCCGGCTACGGCCTGACGTTGGGCGTGCACACCCGTATCGATGAAACCATCGCCCAGGTCACAGGTTCGGCACATGTGGGGAACCTGTACGTTAACCGCAATATGGTCGGCGCCGTCGTCGGAGTGCAACCATTCGGTGGCGAAGGCTTGTCAGGAACCGGGCCAAAAGCGGGTGGACCGCTGTATCTGTACCGCCTGCTGGCAAACCGTCCGGAAAATGCGTTAGGCATTACGCTTGCCCGTCAGGATGCCGAATACCCTGTCGATGCACAGCTTAAAACGGCGCTCGTTCAGCCGCTGGAAGCGCTTAGCGAATGGGCAACCGATCGTCCAGCACTGCGTGCGCTCTGCCAACAGTTTGGTGAACTGGCGCAGGCCGGAACGCAACGCCTGCTGCCAGGACCCACCGGCGAGCGCAATACCTGGACGCTGTTGCCGCGCGAACGCGTGCTGTGTATCGCCGATGATGAACAGGATGCGCTGGTACAGGTTGCCGCTGTAACTTCCGTTGGTAGCTTAATTCTGTGGCCGGATGATACATTCCATCGCGACCTGGCAAAACGCCTGCCAGCAGTAGTTTCCGGGCGCATCCAGTTTGCCAAAGCAGACAACATCACTACGCAGCCGTTTGATGCGGTTATTTTCCACGGTGATTCCGATCAGCTTCGCGCACTGTGTGAAGCGGTGGCGGCCCGCGAAGGGGCGATTGTGTCGGTCCAGGGCTTTGCCCGCGGCGAAAGCAATATCCTGCTGGAAAGGTTGTATATTGAGCGCTCCCTGAGCGTCAATACCGCCGCTGCTGGGGGGAACGCCAGCCTGATGACAATCGGCTAAGGTTGTGGTTAATTAAGGCTCCGGTAACGGGGCCTTTTTTTATGAAGCCAGAGGGAAGCATGAAACGAATCGTACTGACATGTGCAGCGCTGCTGCTGAGCGGCCAGGCGCTGGCGGATGACTGCGCCAACGCGAACACGCAGATTGAGATGAACACCTGTGCGGCAGAGCAGTATAAAGCGGCCGACGCCAAACTTAATGAAACTTATCAGAATGCGCTGAAGCGCGCCGCCCCAACCCAGCGCGATTTACTGAAAAAAGCGCAAATATCCTGGATAACTTTGCGCGATGCGGACTGTGTGTTAATCAGTTCTGGCACTGAAGGCGGTAGCGTTCAGGCGATGATTTCCAGCCAGTGCCTGACGGATAAGACCAACGAGCGCGAAGCGTTTCTCGCCTCGCTCTTACAGTGTGAAGAAGGCGATTTAAGCTGCCCGTTACCGCCGGCCAGTTAACGCACGCGGATCCCTTCAATAATCATCCGCTGTACGCTCTCCACCGTTTGGTTAAAAAAGGCTTCATCACGCAGCGTTGCGCCCGTCACCGCCTCTACCTGTGGGGCAAAATCGGCGTAGTGCTGAGTTGAAGCCCAAATCATAAAAATCAGATGATGCGGATCGACCGGAGCCAGTTTTCCGCTTTTGATCCAACCGGCAATCAGCGCGGATTTCTCATCAATTAGCGTTTTAAGATCCCCCTCCAGTTCTGCCATCAATAAAGGCGCTCCGGCCAGCATCTCCATACAAAACAGCCGTGAGGCCTGAGGGTAATCGCGCGACACTTCCAGCTTAAGGCGAATGTATTCTTTAATGGCCACCAGCGGCGCAAAGTCTTCGCGAAAAGCTTTCAATGGAGCCAGCCAGATGTCGAGGATCTGCCGTAAAACGGCGATATAAAGCACCTCTTTTGACGGGTAGTAATAAAGTAGATTGGTTTTTGACACGCCCGCTTGCTCTGCCACCTGCTCCAGGCGCGTGCCGTGGATCCCATATTGGGAGAAGATATTTAATGCCGCGGTTAAGATGGCCTGGCGTTTTGCACTGACGGCCTGCGAGCGCTTACCTGTTTTTTTCTCTGCGCGTTGGACCATGCGCCCTCTCCTTCTTGTGAGGGCGTCAGCATACCAAATCACGCGGTGAATGGTTAAATTAAAGCGATTCCGGCGGCGCCTCTTGTCCAAGCGCTTTTTTCTTTTTGAACTTCAGCTCGCTGACCAGTACGCCAACAATAATGAATGCCGCACCAAGCAATGCAAGTAGCGGTAAGCGTTCACCCGCCAGACGGCCAAAGATCCCCGCCCACACCGGTTCACCGGTATAAATAACCGTCGCGCGCGTCGGCGAAACGCTGCGCTGCGCCCAGTTCATGGTGACCTGAATAATCGCGCTAAAAATCCCCAGCCCCAGCGCCACCACCAGCAATCCGGTAGACATTGGTGGTACGGTCTCTCCGGCCGGTCCCATCGCCATAAACGCCACTATCGAAGCGGTTGCCAGTTGCACTACCGTTACCCGACGTACATCCACTTTTCCCGCCCACGCGCTAATCAGGATAATTTCTGCCGCAATCGCCACCGCACCGGCAAGCGTGATCCACTCGCCTTCGCCTAAAGCCAGTAAATTGCCTCCCGGTCCGGCAAGAAAAATCAATCCGATAAAGGCCAGCACAATGCCGACGCACGGCATCAGACCTGGCATGCGTCCCAGACACAACCATTGTAAAAGCGGCACCAACGGTACGTACATCGCGGTAATAAACGCCGATTTACTGCTGGGAATAAACTGTAACCCCCAGGTTTGCAGACTATAACCCAGCGCAATTGCGATACCGATTGCAACCCCTGCTTTAACTTCCAGCCACGTCAGCTTATGCAGTGTGTGTAACGACAAAAGCGCGACCGCCAGAGCGGCAGTGGCAAAACGCACACCGACAAAGAAAAAAGGGCCGCTCAGGGTAACGGCATATTGCACCGCCAAAAACGTGCCACCCCAGAACATGGTGATCACAATGAGGATCGCTTCCTGAGGTTTAACAGAGAAGGAATAACGAGAAAGTAATGACATGAGACACCCGATTAACTGAATGTCATTAGTCTGCGTTGCGTTTTGTTACAGTTCAACCTTGCAGACAAAAAAAACCGCCGGAAAGACCCGGCGGCGGTGGCTACGTAACGTCTGTCTCTGACTCTCAGCCGTCACGACATATCTGACAGATAGCCCGACAATTACGATTTGTTGTTGCCGTGACTATTTTTGCCCCCTTTTTTGCCTGCCTCTGAAGCGCGTTGCGGGTCATTCTTGAAGTTGCCCCCGCTGTGCTGGCCACCTTTTCGACCTGCTTCTGATGCTCTTTCGCGGTCTTCCGCAAAGTTGCCGGAACCGCCCCGATGGTTTGCCATTACTGACCTCCGTCATTGATTAGACATCATATTGCATAGGTACTGAGGAGTGATACCTCACGCAGCGTTACGGGCGAGGCCCTGAAAATAACTGCGTGGGAATAAGCATAGTGAAGCGTGGCCAGGGCAGACGCTAACTGTAATATCCTGCAACAGGATCAGGAGTGACAAAGAAATAATCACCATAAGAAATCAATAAGTCTTTCTTATGACTACCGAATTCTACCCGGTTAAATATGTATCATTTTGCTACAAAGCAGGTTGTTATAAAAATTGTTATAAATCAAAGAAGTGATTGTGAAATTTGCACTCCTGACAGTACGTCATATCTTTAAAGGTAGGTAGCGAATCGCTACGGACACGGTTAACTCGAGGAGTAGTGTAAAATGGCAAAAGTTCTGGTGCTTTATTATTCCATGTACGGACACATTGAAACTATGGCCCACGCAGTCGCAGAAGGCGCAAATAAGGTAGATGGCGCGGAAGTGATTATTAAGCGTGTACCAGAGACCATGCAGCCCGAGATTTTCCTTAAGGCTGGCGGCAAAACACAAAACGCACCAGTCGCAACCCCACAAGAACTGGCTGATTACGACGCCATCATTTTTGGTACTCCCACGCGCTTTGGCAATATGTCCGGTCAGATGCGTACCTTCCTCGACCAGACTGGCGGGCTGTGGGCCTCTGGCGGCCTGTACGGCAAACTCGCCAGCGTATTCAGCTCAACGGGAACCGGCGGCGGTCAGGAACAAACCATTACATCAACCTGGACTACGCTTGCCCACCATGGGATGGTGATTGTACCTATCGGTTACGCGGCGCAAGAGCTGTTTGATGTCTCTCAAGTTCGCGGCGGTACCCCTTACGGTGCAACCACCATTGCCGGAGGCGACGGCTCCCGCCAGCCAAGTCAGGAAGAATTATCTATCGCCCGCTATCAGGGTGAATATGTCGCAGGTCTGGCAGTAAAACTCAACGGCTAATCTTCAACAGGAGGATTCGAATGCCAACTCAAGAAGCGAAAGCCCATCGCGTCGGCGAATGGGCAAGTCTGCGCAATACATCGCCGGAAATAGCCGAAGCCATTTTTGAAGTCGCACATTATGACGAGAAACTGGCGGAAAAAATTTGGGAAGAAGGTAGCGATGAGGTACTCATCAAAGCCTTTGAAAAAACAGACAAAGATTCGCTCTTTTGGGGTGAACAGACTATCGAACGCAAAAACGTCTAGCGCGCTGACTCCCCCGCGAACACGGGGGAGTTTTCTTTTACTTAGCCGCCTCATTCAGCACGCTATCGAACTTATCTATCGGGCAAAAACCATCCGCATCTATCGGACATCCTTTCAGCTCCAGCGTTACGCGCTGCGCCGGGGATTTCAGCGTCAGAACGTCTGCATTACGCAACTGCTGCGAGCTCTGATACACATACTCGATTTTCATCAGATCACGATTTGCATTGCTGTCATGCCAGCGCTGAAAGACAATCTTCCCGCCAATCGGCGTACGCTCGTTCTGATCGTGAAGCTGGTACGGTTTAAAATCCAGCGCGGTGAGCAACGAAGCGATATTTGAATCATGCCCCACCAGCACGGTTATTTTCGGTGCTTTCGTGCGTTCAGTAACCAGCGCATTATCAATATATTTCACCAGCGGTTTGGCGACGTTCTGCGCCACTTCCGGGGAGGTGAACAGGCTATCCTGATAGCCGTTTTTCAGCTTCGACAGAACCTTCCACTGCTGATCGGATTTAATCTCGCCCCAGGCAACCTTGTCCATCGGGAAGCCTTCGTAATATTGCAGCGTGAAGGCATCAACCAGCGAATTTCCCACCTTCAGCGGCCCCGAAACGCCTGGCTCCTGCTGGTACTTCGCGCTAAACGTATCTTTGGCATCGGTCAGGGAACACTGCTGTTTTTCTTTGCAGGACGGAGAGTCTTTGTAGTCGGTCATTTGCTCAAGCAACTGATAGCTATCGTTGAGCTGCATTTTGCTGCGCTCTTTCTCCATGGCCTGAACGGCCTGCTGGCTGAAGGCGGCGGAATCATCGGTGATCACCGGGTTAAAGGTGGGATCCATGGTGCCCATTTTTTCCTGATGATGGACCGGAACATCGCAACCAGGGAAAGCACCGGTAACAAAGAACTGCGCCGTGGCGACCGTACGCTGCAGGCTGTTAGCATAGGTATAGACCGTGTTCGGTGCCGGGCATTCGCCCGATTTCACCATCCCCTGCTCTGCCAGCCACTCTCGCATGTAGTGGCCCATATAGATTTCCAGCACACCGCCTTTAGTAGTGAGTTGTCCGCCGGGGACATCCCATTCTGGCCATTGTTTGGGGGTGGACTGCTCAAGAACGCTGCCATTATTGGCTAAAGGTGCGCGTAAGTTATGCCGACTCATCATCAATACTTGCTGAAGCTGATAGCCTTCCGGCGCGGTCTGCGCCTGCGCGGCGGTTGACAATAAGACAGCCCCTGCCACGGCTGTGGCGATTAACGATTTATTCATCCCTACGACCTCTTGTTGTTATCAATCACAACAGAGTGTGACAGAAATATGACATATTTCCGGGAACGCTTTCGCAAAACAGACCATCTAGCGTGTCGTTTTAACACCAAACTCGGTTTCGAGTTTACGAATGCCAAGAGGTGTGAAGATGACATGACGGCTGCCCTGTTCGGTTTTTATCCATCGCTGTTCACTGAACCAGCGCAGCAGCGTTGCGCCAAGCACACCACCAGGATGATAACGTCGTTCGCTCCAGTCCAGACAACCGCAGGTTAACTTCCGCCGGGATGAGCCAGCCGCCAGGACAATCCCCATCTGTGCCAGCTTTTCCTGCCCAAGAGGAGTCAGCGTTTCACCATCCGGCGTTAACCACTGACGGGAAACCAGCGTATCGAACAACCTCACCGCGACCTCTCCGGCGAGATGGTCGTAGCAGGTGCGGGCATGCCGCAAACCTGGCGGTGTAGTGATTCTGCGGGGCGTTGATGTCGCCCACGCAACGCCCATCAGGCGTTCCAGCAGTTCAGCGATATCGGAACCTGCAAGGCGAAAATAACGATGTCTGCCCTGCGCCAACGCGACAACAAAACGTTGTTCGCACAGACGCGCCAGATGCGCGCTGGCGGTCGACGCGGATATATCCGCCACCGCGCTGAGCTCAGTTGCAGTCCAGGCGCAGCCATCCATTAGGGCGCACAACATACGTGAGCGCGATTTATCGGCCATCACTGCCGCAGTGAGTGCCATTTTCGACTCCAGATCGCCTTCTTCTTCATGTAACATCACGGATGCCATAACGACCTCATTGGCCCTGAATCTCTGAATTAACGATGCCATGAAAGTCGCGCAAAGTCACCGCACCGGTCACACAGCACGCAGCATCATCTCTGTCCCCAACCCGACCAGACAAAACAGAAAACAGCGTTTAAACACGAGCGGAGAAATAACCCTTCGCACACGGGTACCTATCCATTGGCCAATCAGCGCAGGAACAATGGCCAAAGCCGACAAACTTAGCGATTGTATGGGCAGCGCGTTGTGCCACCACAGACCCAGCGCCAATGCCAGGGTCGAAAAGGTAAAAGAGATCCCGAGCGCCTGCACCAGTTCATCTTTCTCAAAGCCGAGGGACTGGATCCAGGGCACGGCGGGCATCACAAACACCCCGGTTCCGCCGGTCAATAAGCCGGTCACAAATCCAATAACGAGGGAGTACGGTTTTTCACGCTGCGGGGCCACCGCGATTTTCTTTCCCGCCAGCGTCCAGATAGCGTAGGCCACCAGCGCTACGCCGAGTGCAAACTGAGTTCGGGTGGTGTCACCACCGGTAATCCAGGCGCTGGCAAGCAGTGTCGCCACCACTACTGTCAGCAGCATTGGCCACAGTCGTTTGAGTAATTGGCGTGTATTTCCACCGCCGCCAAACTGGAACAAATTGCTTATCAGCGAAGGCAATAACAGCATGGCCGCCGCGGCAACTGGCGAAATAAGCGATCCGAGGATCCCCATTGCCACGGTGGGTAACCCCATACCCGTAACGCCTTTCACCATCCCGGCGAGGACAAATGTGGCGGCAATCATCACCACCAGGGCGGGTCCAAACGCTAAAGAACTCGTCATGTTGCACTTTCCTGGAAAAGAGAAGATGACAGATTCTGGACGTTAATCACTGTGTTTGCTTCGTCAGGCAACGAAATATGCCTTCCTGGGGAGGGCGACGCCATAATAAATATCCTCCGGCATAGCCGGAGGTTTTTCTGATGCGCCTATAAGGCTCTGTTACCAGCCGCGCCCTAACAGGCGCATACGATCTGACATTTGCATCAGACTTCGTTACTTACGGCCCGTAAACGGGCTACCCGGATAAGGGATCGATAACTGCTCGCCCATTTTATCCTCTGCAAGCTGGTGCTTTATGTATTCCTGTATCCTTGCCGTGTTCTTACCCACCGTATCTACGTAATACCCACGACACCAGAACTCCCTGTTCCTGTATTTAAACTTCATATCACCAAACTGCTCATACAACATCAGACTGCTTTTACCTTTCAGATAACCCATAAAACCGGATACGCTCATTTTGGGCGGGATTTCCACAAGCATATGGATATGATCTGCACAGCATTCCGCTTCCAGGATCCGCACGTTTTTCCACTCACACAGCTTTCTTAAGATGCTGCCTATCGCCCTACGTTTCTCCCCGTAGAATGCTTGTCTTCGGTATTTGGGCGCAAAAACTATGTGATATTTACAGTTCCATCGGGTGTGCGCTAAGCTCTTTTCGTCCCCCATTGGGACCCCCTTTTGATTTCTTGTTTAACCCTTGCAGTTGCCAGACCGCAAGGTGTTTTAACAAATCAAAAGGGGTTTTAATAACTGGCCCAAAGCTGAAAGCTTTCCGGAACCCCCAGCCTAGCTGGGGGTTTTCTGTGCACAA
>NZ_JAOWGR010000004.1:0-217 GCF_030333015.1 Citrobacter sp. Cpo012
CTCCGTTCGCGGTCTGTCCAGCTGGCTGCGCCAGCAGTCGAACCCCGGTCGGGGTTTCTCATCCCCCCGCAGATGTGCAATATGTGAAAAAAAAGCCCGTACTTGCGTACGAGCTCTTCTTAAAATATGGCGGTGAGGGGGGGATTGACTCGCTTTGCTCGCCCTTCGGGCAGCCCACTCACTCCGTTCGCGGTCTGTCCAGCTGGCTGCGCCAGCA
>NZ_JAOWGR010000005.1:0-236 GCF_030333015.1 Citrobacter sp. Cpo012
GTTATCGCATCGAGGTGGATTCTGCGGCGTTCTCTGACAACGTCGGTCATGTGCTGAAAGAGGTGACGGTCCATGTCAGCATCACCTCCCACGATGCGGCGGGCAATCTGGCGATTGCCACCAGCAGCCACGAAGTGCATGTCGACAACTTCGCGGAAAACACGGTACATATCGATACCGTCGCGAACGACAATGTGGTCAACGCCATTGAAAACCGCATGACCACACTGATAAGC
>NZ_JAOWGR010000006.1:0-368 GCF_030333015.1 Citrobacter sp. Cpo012
TGGGGGAAGGATTCGAACCTTCGAAGTCGATGACGGCAGATTTACAGTCTGCTCCCTTTGGCCGCTCGGGAACCCCACCAGGGGTAATTCAAATTGTAGGCAGTGCTAGAAGATGGTGGTGGGGGAAGGATTATTCGTCGCTTCGTTCCTCACCCTTCGGGTCGTTGCCGTTGGCAACGTTCTCTCGCTTTCGCTCGAGTCGAACCTTAATCGAAGGCTCTCACCCTTCCCCGACAAGTGCAAACTTCTGCATTACTCACCGGGACAACTACATCGCTGTAGTAAATAATGGTGGTGGGGGAAGGATTCGAACCTTCGAAGTCGATGACGGCAGATTTACAGTCTGCTCCCTTTGGCCGCTCGGGAAC
>NZ_JAOWGR010000007.1:0-338 GCF_030333015.1 Citrobacter sp. Cpo012
GCTTGTAGCTCAGGTGGTTAGAGCGCACCCCTGATAAGGGTGAGGTCGGTGGTTCAAGTCCACTCAGGCCTACCAAATTCTTTCTGATACCGCGTTGTGAAACGACTCGCATACTTCAGTATGCTTCACCGTTCCACGCCTTGTCTCAGCAAGAATTAAGGTGAATGAGATAACTACGATGGGGCTATAGCTCAGCTGGGAGAGCGCCTGCCTTGCACGCAGGAGGTCTGCGGTTCGATCCCGCATAGCTCCACCATCCCTTACTGCAAAAACACAAGAAAACTTCAGAGTGTACCTGAAAAGGTTCACTGCGAAGTTTTGCTCTTTAAAAATCTGGA
>NZ_JAOWGR010000008.1:0-281 GCF_030333015.1 Citrobacter sp. Cpo012
CTCAGAAGTGAAACGCCGTAGCGCCGATGGTAGTGTGGGGTCTCCCCATGCGAGAGTAGGGAACTGCCAGGCATCAAATTTAGTGTGCTGATATGGCTCAGTTGGTAGAGCGCACCCTTGGTAAGGGTGAGGTCCCCAGTTCGACTCTGGGTATCAGCACCAGTTTTTCGGTTAAAGTTCGGCACTTAGAAAAGAATTTGTCTGGCGGCTGTAGCGCGGTGGTCCCACCTGACCCCATGCCGAACTCAGAAGTGAAACGCCGTAGCGCCGATGGTAGTGTG
>NZ_JAOWGR010000009.1:0-315 GCF_030333015.1 Citrobacter sp. Cpo012
CGCGACCCCCTGCGTGACAGGCAGGTATTCTAACCAACTGAACTACCGCTCCACCGAATTTCTTTGTCACCACCCGGATTTTCATCCCGGTTTACTGCAATTTGATGCCTGGCAGTTTATGAATCACTTTGTGATTCACCCTTCGGGCCGTTGCTTCGCAACGTTCAAAAGCTTTCGCTTTTGTCCTACTCTCTATCGAGTAGTGAACTGCCTCGAAAGTCAGTGCCATACTTCTAATTTGATGCCTGGCAGTTCCCTACTCTCGCATGGGGAGACCCCACACTACCATCGGCGCTACGGCGTTTCACTTCTGAG
>NZ_JAOWGR010000001.1:0-260 GCF_030333015.1 Citrobacter sp. Cpo012
GTCAGCCTGAAATAACTCCCTATAATGCGCCTCCACTGACACGGAACAACGGATTACAAGCCGCCGGGTCAGCGGGGTTCCACTGAGAACTCCGGCGAAGAAAGCGAAATTAAATGCTTGACTTCGTAGCGGGATGGCGTAATATGCACACCCCGCGCCGCTGAGAAAAAGCGAAGCGGCACTGCTCTTTAACAATTTATCAGACAATCTGTGTGGGCACTCGAAGATACGGATTCTTAACGTCGCAAGACGAAAAATGA
>NZ_JAOWGR010000010.1:0-246 GCF_030333015.1 Citrobacter sp. Cpo012
ATCCGGCAACCACGTATCTTTCCCCGTAGGCCGGATAAGCGATAGCGCCATCCGGCAACCACGTAACTTTCCCGTAGGCCGGATAAGCGACAGTGCCATCCGGCAACCACGTTACTTTCCCGTAGGCCGGATAAGCGACAGCGCCATCCGGCAACCACGTATCTTTCCCGTAGGCCGGATAAGCGACAGCGCCATCCGGCAACCACGTATCTTTCCCCGTAGGCCGGATAAGCGATAGCGCCATCC
>NZ_JAOWGR010000002.1:0-615 GCF_030333015.1 Citrobacter sp. Cpo012
ACACCTTCAACGGCTTACAGAACGCTCCCCTACCCAACAACACATAGTGTCGCTGCCGCAGCTTCGGTGCATGGTTTAGCCCCGTTACATCTTCCGCGCAGGCCGACTCGACCAGTGAGCTATTACGCTTTCTTTAAATGATGGCTGCTTCTAAGCCAACATCCTGGCTGTCTGTGCCTTCCCACATCGTTTCCCACTTAACCATGACTTTGGGACCTTAGCTGGCGGTCTGGGTTGTTTCCCTCTTCACGACGGACGTTAGCACCCGCCGTGTGTCTCCCGTGATAACATTCTTCGGTATTCGCAGTTTGCATCGGGTTGGTAAGTCGGGATGACCCCCTAGCCGAAACAGTGCTCTACCCCCGAAGATGAGTTCACGAGGCGCTACCTAAATAGCTTTCGGGGAGAACCAGCTATCTCCCGGTTTGATTGGCCTTTCACCCCCAGCCACAAGTCATCCGCTAATTTTTCAACATTAGTCGGTTCGGTCCTCCAGTTAGTGTTACCCAACCTTCAACCTGCCCATGGCTAGATCACCGGGTTTCGGGTCTATACCCTGCAACTTAACGCCCAGTTAAGACTCGGTTTCCCTTCGGCTCCCCTATTCGGTTAACC
>NZ_JAOWGR010000011.1:0-206757 GCF_030333015.1 Citrobacter sp. Cpo012
ACGGACGGGTGATTATATCTGTGCATAGTATGTCTGAGCAGCATCAGAAGGCACTGTCAGCCGCTGGCAGATTTAACCCCCTTAATCGCCAAACTGGGATCAGTCCTGATAGTGTCCTTCCGTCCTGGAGAGGGTTGCTAACACTTGTTCCCATGATACGAAATGCGCCAGCTGATACAGATTAACGTCTCATTGCCCATGCCGGTCTGCCGACACCGGTGCATGGCCTTTTCCGATATTCGCAAGCACAGATGCTTGATTTTTTCAGGGTGTAATATACCTGAGCAGCATCTGAAGGCACTTTCAGTCGCTGTCAGATTTAACACCCTTAATCGCCAATCTGGGATTTTATGATGTTAACCTCCAGTTCAAGACCCTTGCTCCCATGATGCGAACCTTGCCACCTGATAAAGATTTACGCCTCATTCCTGTATGCAGGTCTTACGACTCTAGTGCACGGACAATTTTCGGTCATAACAAGACCTGGCGGAAGATTTAATCAGGCGTGGTGTGACTGAGCAGAAGCTGGGGCAATGTCAGCCGCTGGCAGAAAAAACCCTTATTCGCCATCTCAAACCGTCATTATGGGTAGTCCTTTTAACTTTCTCAGGACCATTAAGCTTAAACTCCGTTTAGAGAATGACGTAAGATTTAGGCTAAGCAGGTTAAGTGATCCTTCTCCCGGGTTGAACACTATATTCATCGTACGAGCGGAAGATTGTCCTTCGGGAAATATTTCTTAAACACCGCTCGGGAACTTATTGCCACTGGCGGATTTAACCCCCTTAATCGCCATACTGGGGTTCTGTCCTGATGCTGGCCTTCAGTTCTGGGCTTGGGTTGCTATCGCTTGCTCCCATAATGCGAAATGTGCCTCCTGATACAGATTAACGTCATATTCCTGCGTGCCGGTCTGCCGACACCAGTGCACGGGCTTTTTTCGGTCATCACATTTCCGGGCAGGAGATTTTATCAGGGCGTGGTGTGACTGAGCAGCAACTGGGGCACTGTCAGCAGCTTGCAGATTTAACACCCTTAATCGCCAAACTGGGATTCTGTTCTGATGGTGGCCTTCCGTTCTGGGCGGGCTTTGGTTTGCTAACACTTACTTCCATAATACGAAATGTGCTTGATGATGCAGATTAAATTCACATTACTGCATACCGGTCTGCCGACACCGGTGCATGGGCGATTTCCGACGATCTCAAGAACATATGGGAGATTATATCAGGGAGAGTAGTATGCCTGAGCAGCATCTGAAGGCACTGTCAGCCGCTGTGAGATTTAACCCCCTTAATCGCCAAACTGGGGTTCTGTCCTCATGCTGGCCTTCAGTTCCGGGCTGGGTTGCTATCACTTGCTCACATAATGCGAAATGTACCTGCTGATACAGATTAACGTCATATTCCTATATGCCGGTCTGCCGACATCAGTGCTTGGGCTATTTTCGGTCAAAACAAGACCTGGCGAGAGATTTAATCAAGCGTGGTGTGACTGAGCAGCAGCTGGGGGCACTGTCATCCGCTTGCAAATTTAACCCCCTTAATCGCCAAACTTGGGTTCAGTCCTGATGTTGGCATTCCGTTCTGGGCGGCGTTGCTATCACTTGCTCCCATTATGCGAAAAGTGCCTGCTGATACAGATTAACGTCATATTCATGCATGCCGGTCTGCCGACACCAGTGCACGGGTTTTTTTCGGTCATTACAATACCGGGCAGGGGATTAAATCAGGGCGTGGTGTGACTGAGCAGCAGCTGGGACACTGTCAGCCGCTGGCAGATTTAACCCCCTTAATCTCCACACTGGGGTTGCCTCCTTAAGTTGGGTTTCAGTTCGGGGTGAGGTTGCTAACTCTGCTCCCATAATTCGTAGTGTGCCTCCTCAAGAGATTAACACCTCATATCTTTAGACTGGACTGACGACAACGGTTCACAGTTAGGAAACGTATATCAGCACACCGGTGAGATAGATTTTAGGGTCTAAGCAAGAAATAGGGTAGGCGTGAAGATTCATTAATGGAGCTCTTAACTTCAAAGCGTAGAGAAGGAGACAAGAATCGTGGTTTAAACAGGTTGTGCATTAGGTATGGACTAGAGAGTCTGAGCTCACATCTGCAAGTTAAGCTCACAAAAAATCATAAAAAAGTAAACAAACATTAGCTTAAGATTGAAACTAAGGATAGAATTGTACGCATAACAAGGAAATGGACGCATTATACGTAAAGTTTACATATATGCGTAAAAGTCGGTTTTCAGTGCAAAAAGGTCATAACCATGAATTTACTTGAAAAGATCGCCCTCGTTGGTCAGCGCATGAAAAGCGAGCAGATTTCTCTAAAGGAATCTCTGATGGCTTCATCAAGAGTATCTGTTTCTGATGATAGTGTTGATGGTGTTGATAGACTGATCTATAACCACTGTTTGAATAAAAAAAATCTCTCTGATTTTTTTGGGAAGTCACGAGTAACGTTCAATAAAATACTTTCGGACTTAGAAGAAAAAGAACTTGTTGGTGCACCTATTTATCAAAACAAAAATCATCTTTACACCCGCTGGGATGTTCAAAAAATAATGGATGCCCTGGGTTATCCCAAGTACCGCGATCATTACTTTAGCAGAGCTATTGTTACTCAGAATCATAAAGGCGGTACAGGGAAAAGCACTACATCTGTAGCTTTAGCAGTAGCAGCTGCTTTAGATCTACAACTCAATGCACGTGTATTAATGATCGAATGGGACCCACAAGGTTCGATTGGAAGCAGCATGATTCAAAGTGTCTCAGAAGATGATGTCTTCCTTACAGCAATTGATGCAATCCTTGGAATTTATGAAGAAAATTCTGAGTATAAAAAATATTTAGATTCAGGATTCTCTGAAGAAGAAATCATCACTAATATGCCTTTTTCAACGCATCTGCCAAACTTGGACGTAATAACGGCTTTTCCGACAGATGCTCGTTTTAAAGATAAATACTGGCAATGTTCTAGAGAAGAACGTACGTCTTTGTTACTACGTTTCAAGGAAGTTATCTTACCGGTACTGAAGCAGAACTATGATTTGATTATTATAGACACTCCACCTGAAGATTCACCTTTGATCTGGGCTGCTGACGAAGCGGCCGATGGGATTCTTGTCGCAGTGTCACCACGTGAATATGATTACGCCTCTACTACAGACTTCATGCTTACAATAAGTGAAAGGTTTAAACAATCACCAAGTAAGGGCGACAATTTAAAATGGTTCAAAGTTCTTGCTGTCAATGTAGATGACAAAAGTCCATATGAAAGAATAGTTTTGGATAAATTAATCAGAACTGTTCAGGACCTTTTGATGTCCGCTAACATAAAAAATTCTGAAGCATTTAAGGCAGCTGCTTCCAAAGGGCGTACAGTGCTTGATATCAAAAAATCAGAGGAACTTTGTTCCGCAAAGCAGCTTGATATCGCAGAAGAATCTGTATTACAGGTATATCAGCAATTTATAAATGAAATAAAAAGTTTTTCAGCTAAGCAAGGAGTTAACGCATGAGCGATGAGCAACATATCGGGAATGATAAATCTCGATATTTAAACGCACCAAAGCGGACAGAAGTCGGTCACCGTTCAGGTCTTGCGGGTTTGAAAACAGCACCTCGCATAAAAAAGTTATTCACTCTTCATAAGGGCCGGAGACTTGAAGCGGAACATGTGATTGTTCCAGCCCAGAGAGTGGAGAAGGAGACCTTAGTCCATCCAGCGAACCCACGAAATCAAGAAGCCCTTACAGATTATTCTGTTAGAGATATTCTTAAGCAGATTGAAGAAAGAGGGGTCGATACCGAAGGGATCGCTGTAAAAAGAGATGGGGTTTATTTATTAATAGAAGGAAGTCGCAGACGTTTCTGCTGTATAAAGGCAGAAAAGGATCTCCCCCTGTGGGTTCTTCCGGATGAACTAACCGAAGATGATATAAATTCAATTATATCCGCAGCACAAACATCTCGAAAATTTTCATATAGAGAAGTTGGGTTTCAATTTATCAAAAAAATGGAAGAAAAAGGATTTTCTACTAATGAAGAACTCGCAGCATATCTTGGGATTAGTCATGTATCGGTAGCCAAAAGAATCCAGGCGGCCCGTATTGACGAAACATTGATCTCTTTATTCCCGGATTATGAAGGAATCCCGAACTCCTATTATAGTCGCTTGTCTCGTTTACAGAAATATGTGCAAAAAAATCTATTTCCTTTAGATGAAGTAATAGATAATGTTAAAGAGGAAACAAAAGATTTAGACATTGGAGATCTCCAGGTTGCTCAAAAAGTTGTAATGGAAAAAATCACACAATCTGTGGAAAGTGTTTGTGAAAAAACTTATTCCACAAAATGGGAAACAAGTGATCTTATTACTTTTGATAACAAAGATAAGTATGCAAGAATCAGTAAAAACAATACTGGTAGAAAAATTCGCTTTGAATTCAATAGGATAAATGCGGGTTTTATTAAGGAACTAGAGGAGTTCATAAAAGAAAAATTAAAAGTATCAGAATAAATATTGAACTGCATCTTTATGATGCAGTTCATATGATTTATATTTTTAATTTCTTGTTATATTAATATGGGGTGTGCGCAGGTTCAGACATATAAGGTCTTAGTTCTATATGAACAGAAGCGCCATTCCCATCATTTACTACGTTTAAAGGTGCTTTTCCCGGCAATGACATAGTTGCAACGTCAGGTCCAGAAACAGCAAAATTATTTTCTGCTGAAGGCATTACTGTAAAAATCTTTATAGCAACATTTTCATGTCTAAATAATGAAATCCCAAAAGTAGAACCAGCTTCGGTATTGCTCACGTCCACAACCACAGGGGTTTTTCCTAGATATTCATTAGTTAGTATGTTTTTTACTAATGCCCCTTCCGGGACAGTATAGATACGGTATGGATATGCTAAAGCCGTGTGACAAAAACATATTAAAATAACAATTAATGTTTGTTTCATAGATTATCCTCATTCAAAAATAAAAGATATAACTCTTGAAAATCGTGGTTAGTAATTAGGTCCGCTTTTCCGGGAAAATCGTAACTAACAGAAAATAAAAGCGAAAGCGAATCTTTTCCTTTTGCTTTGGGAGAGATTCTGCTAAAAGCACGGTTAATAAACATAAGTTGATCTTCATTGTTGAAGCAAAGTCCAAGCATTCCAACCGTAGGAACTACGAATGTGCTTACGCTGCCTGGGGGCAAAAGTTGCTTACTACGGGCATTGTAAGCACAACGACTACCACCTAGCGTTAGGCCTGAAAGCTCAATAAAACTTCTGGTTCCATTCTTGGCGACAAGCCAAACATCAGTTCCTGAACTTTCGACACGTAAAGTAACTTTTCCGTCAGTAAAGGCCTCACTTTTATTGTATAGAATAGGGTCAAAACCAACTGTCGGGAGTTCTTCGATTTTACTTTCTACTGACTGACAACCAGTCAGTAATGCAAACAATAAAAGTGTGATAACTTTAATCATCCCGCTTCCTTAGATTGTTTTTGGCGCTCGTTATAAAAGATAATGATTCACCGGGGTAGAGAATTGTTTCTTTCGTCCAATAACCATAACCACCGAGGATATTTTTTCTTTTCTCAATATAAACGGGTTCAGAAAATACTAAATGTTGATATTTAGGAAGAGATAAGATTTCATATTTTCCTTGTCCAACTAAGAGGTAATTCTTCTCTTTAGGATTGATGGTTACTGGATTACCAACACTTTGAGGTATGTTAAGTTTTTTTATATTTAGGTCAGAATAGTCAGGAACGGACACTTGATCATTAGACGTATTTCCGGGAAGAGTAAACCCTTTACCCTGATCCGGTCCAAAGATGGCAATTATATCTTTGTTGTTTCTTGTGATCGAAACGATAGCCTGAAGGGGCGTATTAGCAAGGTCATTTATAAACGATATAGTTAGACTTGATTTTGGCTCGACCCAAACAATGCTTTTTCCGGATGTGCCTTCGCTTAATGCAATTTTTTCATTTAGTAAGATTTTATTTTTGGCAATGATATTATACTCAAGTTTTGGTATCACAATAAAAAGTGATTCTTTATTTGAAACATTCATGATTTCTAAGAAATTGGTTTTGGTCATGCTGGTCTTTAGAACAGGCCTATATTTACCATTTATAAACCACCTTCCGTTTATAAGCTCCGCTTTAGCAGATATAAGTGAATCACTTTTCTGTGCGGCAGAAGAAAAAGCATCTTTTCTATGCTCTTTCTCTTGATGTGGTGCAGCTGCTGCGTGAAGATGCAAAAGTAATGTTGAAATTGAGATAATCTTCAAATTTATCTTCATCTTGTTACCTCAATGTTGTTTTCAATCGAATCGAGTTCTAAAGGATAGGTTTTAAGTGAATAAAACTTGTTTGTTGTTTGTATTAGCTGATGACACAATAAAACTGGATTGTTCTTCATGATTATTTCTACTAATGTAAGTGCTGGTGAGTCAGTTTGCGGTATACCCGGAGCAACTATTACCTGGTCTTCTAATTTTGACATATAGAGTGATCCAGTATTTATATGCAAACAATTACCGATCAGTACTGGAAGATTGTTTTGAGTACGACCATGGGCTTTTCGAATGCTGTTTACAGGATTCCTACCTAGGACCATAAGGTTGACGTCATTTATCATCATTGGTATTACGGCATGGTCCATACCGAATAGAAACTGGCTCTGAAAAATATTCACATTGGCATAGTTGAATGCTTGAAGCGCATTATAAGTATCAGTGAATGATGTGCGGATAGGGGCGTAATCAGAAGGGCAAACCCCAATTTTTATATCGCCTTTTAGTAAAATCTGCATCATCGTACCAAGCTGGGTATTAAGAAGTTTTTTTACCTCTTCCTCTAAATAGTAACGATTCACAGCTTTATGCCACTTTCCGCCCATTACACACCATCTCTCATTGAGGTATGTGCTGGGGTAAAATGTTCTCCGGTCTTTGTTTAATGGTAACAATTTTTTTAACATTTCTTCTCCGGCTCCGGCAGCTGAGAAATGCCTCACAAAACGTCCATCGAAAAAGCCACTGTTTATCGCCTTCATCAATTCTATGGGTTCCGGCCCATAGTCAAACAAATTTCCAGTAGAGAAAATTACTATCTCTTCTTCTGGCTTTGTAACTGATTGGATCAAGTTGCACAGCGCAGAGTAATGTCCATGAGGATCTGCCAGAAAGAAAATCCTTCCGGAGAAGTTTGTAAGGTCTATAGTTTGGACGTGCTCAGCTGCCATAAATTCCTCTACGTATGTTTACATCGATGATACGGTATTTCGAACTATGATTTTTTTACAAAAAGGCGTCATTTTGGATTCTAAGCCTAAGGACCTTTGTTACTTACAGGTAAAGGCCCCAGTCCTGGCTCTCAAACAGTTCATACTTAGGATGCAAAGTAACTTTCTGATTATAATTGGCTCCTTTATAAACATGGTTAATACATGAATACAGGAAATTTAACGGTAAGGTATTTAAAATGGAAGGATGCTGAAATAACATAGACTTACGTATTTTTTTAATAGTGTTAATGTTGATAATAGGTCACCATTAATGTATAAAGTTAATATCTAATATGGTCCTATTAATAAAAGAGAGTTTTTATGGCTGAACTATTAAAATCTGAAAGTCCTGTTTCACCATCAGTGCAGGATATCACTGAAGCTTTAAAAATCGTTGTCGATGATGGAAGTAAAGCTGCAAAACTGGTTTGTCTTAATGAAAGAAACGAATTAGTTCCCTTGCTTACACAAAATAGTTTTGTTCCAGATTTCCGTGTTCGCCATGAGGGTCTCAATCCTTTTAACTATCTTATTGATGGGCTGGAAAGGTTTTCGCATCACAGCGAATCTAGTAACTCACTGGAATCGACTGATGTATCTCACCAATACGATGAAATTAGCCGGTTAAATGTTCACCATGCACTTCATGCTTCTGGTTTAGTTCCTCAGGATGTTCACCTCTTTGTTACTTTACCACTTAGCCAGTTCTATACTGCTTTAGGGGAAACGAATATTGAAAATATTCAGAGAAAAAAAGATAATCTGATGAAACCAGTAGAGCGTTATCTTGACGGTAAACGCTATTCTTTTAACGTTTTGTCTGTGACTGTTTTCCCTGAATCTTTACCAGCTGTGACCCGGGCAGATGAAATTGAGGATATTGCTTCATTTGAATCAAGTTTGGTAATTGATCTTGGTGGTACTACTCTTGATGTTGCAAGTATTACTGGGCAATTAGAACAGATTTCGAAAGTAAAAGGTTTTGACCGTATTGGTTGTTCTATTGTTTACGATGAGATCAGCAGGTATCTTGAATCTGAGAAACTGAATACGAGTAATGCTTACATTCATCATCTTGTTGATAATCGTCATGATAAATCAGCTTTGAAGGTTGCAGAGGACAAGCGTGACGGTGTTTTTGATGCGGTAAACTCTGCGGTACAGAAGTTGCAAAGTAAAGTAATCAGAGCGGTTACACAAGTCGAAGAGAGGCCTCATAATGTTTTCCTTGTTGGGGGAGGTTCATATCTCATCGAAACAGCTATTCGTAAACATTTTGAAACGGCTAAAGTTATCATGGTAGACAATCCGCAGTTCGCATTATCTTTGGCAATTGCTGATACTATTTATTCAGAATAATGAGCTAGAACATGGCTAAAAACCCTATCTCAAATAAGGCAGATAACGACCGGATTCAGATCCGGTCTTTCTGGATATCCGAAAGAAAAGCACCCTATGTTTATAGTTTCTTGAAAAAAACAGAACTTTCTCATAGGGGTGACCAACTGGATTTAATTAGGTCGGCTATTAGTACCGGGTTGGTATTAAATAATTTATTTCCTGACTTGGCAAATTTTATAAATGGTTTAAACGAAAGATTAACACTTGCAGATCTTAATAGGTTTCTGAATGATGGAAATACTATAGATACTGAACCTAAGCCTCCTATTAATGTATTGCTAGAGAATGTCTTAGATCAAAAGTTTAAGGAGTATTTAACACCTCTACAATTAGATAATTCAAAGCAGGATTCTGTTTCTGTAAAAGAAACCTTCCTTGTACAAAAGGAACATGCCTGCTTTGGTGTGAAGATTGAAAATGAGGGAAGCGATACCTCTATACCATCTGAAAGCCCACTTTCTTCAGGTGCATCCAAAATTTCAAAAGAAAAGTCCATTTCCTCTGTGGTGCCAGTGCTAGAAAAAGTATCGGATGAAAATCAAACCGCCTCCATAAGCATAAAATCTAAAGCTAAGGCAAACAAGCGACTAGCGACTTTGGCAAGATAGGTGAGAGACAGTACAATCGACTTCTGAGTTCAACTTGTCTTACCAGGAAAGCCAGCATACTTGCTGGCCTTTTTTTTGTTATA
Organism: Citrobacter sp. Cpo012; assembly: GCF_030333015.1. Lineage (NCBI taxonomy): Bacteria > Pseudomonadati > Pseudomonadota > Gammaproteobacteria > Enterobacterales > Enterobacteriaceae > Citrobacter > Citrobacter sp. Cpo012. The sequence continues at coordinate 9,406 of NZ_JAOWGR010000011.1, forward strand.
ATAAACTCAGGCTTCAGCTGAATCTGTAAAATTACTGTTAATGAAACGGTATTTTAGGTTAATTTGGATGCTGTTACAGGAAGTGCGGATTTTTCCTAAATTTGTAAAAAACCTAAGAATTATCTTAATAAATCTGGTACTTAATTATTATTTTACGTAAAAAGTCTTTGTGGTTTAATGGTTATGTAAGGATTTTTTGATACCCTTATACCCGATGGACCTAAGGTCACTGACAACGATGTTCATGTAGAATCTTCGTTTCTGTAATCCCTTTTGTCCTTGTCCCAAATGATTGATTATTATAATAAAGGCTGATCGAATGCTATCTCGCAACTCACTAATACATGGTTTACGCCGAGACCAGTTAATCGGAGTTCTGACTATTTCAGAGTTTCCGGTAGTTATGGTAGAAAGCCACTTCATTCAGTCTGAGGTTATGGGAATAAAACCCGTAATTTTTAATATTGATGAGCTTCTTGTTTCTATATCCCCAATTTCCTCTCTTAAGTTCGATTGGGAGTGGGCCCCAGTTGATACAATACTCATTGAAGTTATCATTCCACCTGTAGAGTCAGACCTTGTAAGTGCAGAAAATGACTTCCTCCGTGATTCTGGTATTGGCCATATCCAGTGCGAGCCTGGCGGAGCATCAATACGACGTACAGTTACCTTCGTTGGTGGAATAACCGCTGATAACTTACTGTATCAGTTGAGGCTTATGTGCGTAAGCGCGTTAAAACTTTTAGGAGAGGAACTGGGGGATGAAGTCTAAGATTAGATATGTTTTATCTGGTTTTGTTGTGTTATGTGCATTTGCTGGAGTTTATAAAATCCTAAACAATGTTCCGGTTAAACCTGACCTTTTGGACTTCACTGGAAACACATTTAAAAAGACATCACTCTTCCTGCCATGTGATAAAAGCTCGCCTTCTTTAAACATTAAAATTGCTGATAACGAGAAAATCGTGATCAACGGCATCGCTTCAAAAGTAACTTTTGTTGAAAAGGCTGACCCCGTCAAAAGCCCTGGTTTTTGTGATGATCTTGATCTAAACAATTCTCGCCTTGTACATACGGCATCTTACAGCCTGGTGATTTCTGAAACCAAAACAGGATTTACACTATCAAATTTCAAGCATCTTGCCGATGATGAATCATTAGGCGGTATGTGGTTTTATCAAAAGTGACTTTTTATATGGCAACTTCAGACTTCGCTCTTAAAAACCATAATGTTAAAGCATTTGGTCAGGATGCAGCCCTTGTCATTGAGATGAACAATGAAGATGTTAGCTCATCAAAACCTTCACCTTTTTCAAATGAGATTGATAATTATTATCTTACATTGCACGTCGCTCCAAGGAACGCAAAAAAAGATTATGACTGGGGCTCAAACCGTTCTGTACTTCTAAAATTGTCGACGAATGAAGTTATGCAGATGGCATCTGTATTTCTTAGAATCATGCATACTTTAAAGATTGATAAGAGGAAAACCTCACATCATGGCCACGTCGTATACAAAAATATAAGCGTTACCCCAAACGAGAGGGGCGGTTTGTTGTTATCCGCAGGGATAGTTCCAGTCGATAAAGATGGCTTAAAACCCTTCATGCACATGGTCCCCGTCTCACAAATGGATTGCGTTAAAATTGGCCTCTACATACTTGGATATCTTGCTCAAAAAACGCCCTGGGTAAGCTCCGAGTCTATAATTACCGCGCTTCGCTTATCTGAAGCCAAGAATTCAAAATAGCGCATTAACATACGGAATATACGGAAAAATACAGGTTTTTTTAAATGTTATACGAACGGATATTTCTGTTTTTCATCGTAAAGTGAGTTTAATTTTGCTCAGAAAAACAGGTATTCGTCATGAGAAAATCAGGTTTAGGTTTAGCCCTGTTGTTTTCTTTAATTGCTCCGATTAAAGCGGTCTATGCTGAAGCGATTATGATTTCAGGAAAGCTACAGGCTGATTTGCCAGCCGTATCCTTTGACCCGGGGCCGGGCGACTTTGTTGCATACGTTAATTCTAACACTATCACTGCCTCAGGTGCAGGCACAGCCTGTAATGTAACGGTTGATGATCGAGCGACTTCCTCTGTTGATAACCTCGTTTGTTTTTTTGAGTGGTTACCCAATACCTTGGGATTAACTTCTAACGGCTTCACTCTTTCAGGCGTTCCCAACACCACCGGTGATTTAAAACTACCTTACAAGATTTCTTACTTCTCTGGTTCTGAACGGAAAAAAGTTGAAATAGTAAAAGGTGAATATTCAATCAAAAGTGTGGCACCGGTAAAACCAACTATCACCGGTCTTAAATCATCCCTGAACGGATTAGTCTATGACGGCTTTTCTTTCAAATCGTATTTAAAGGATGAAGCGATCAAAGATATCGCTGTTTCTGTTGAACCCCGCAATTATATTCAATACATCTCAATAGGTTCAGGCTCCGCCTGTGAAGTACCTATTGGCGGAACTTCCTGTACCATTGAAGTTGGAAGCATTAAGGCCAGTGATACAGATGAACTTTTGGGTTCACGTGATATCACAATTACAGCAAACTCTAAGAATAATTATTTCGCACCTCCTGAATCCAAAAAGCTTGTTGTTAACTGGGATTATCGGCCTCCTGTAGTAGACCATACACTTTGGAATTTTACCGATGAGGCTAAAACAATCAAAGTAGGTGGCCAGGACATCTATACCGGAGCCAAAACCGTTGCTGTGGCCGTTAAGGTACCCCAGCAAGAAACAGAAGGTGAATGGTGGCTCCCAACAGCTATGTCGCTCACTATGACTCCGGATGGCGTGTTTAAGCCGACGACTAAAGTGACTTTAGATGATGGCACTGAGATTGATTTCAAACAGTCCTGGGCAACCCCTTTACGTAGAACTTTACAGCCGGTAAGTGGACCTCAAAAAGTCGGTGATGAGTACCTCTATATCTTTGACTTAACGGATCTTATAAACGGGTCCTACGCAGCGACTTTTACAGTAGAAAATACGAGCAAAAACTCTTCTACGTACACTGAGCCTGAAAGCAAACTGATGCTGTCTGATAACCCAACGCTTATGGTTCTCAAAGATGGGCAGGTATTAACTAAACGAGCACCCGTATACTTCCTGAACGAGATTATCGTTGCAGCTTTCCAGGGGCAGGCTGGGGTTGCTGACATAAAATCAGTAACAATAGACAACAAAGTAGTTTCGTTAACACCTACAAATTATAAAGGTATTTACTACCTGCCGGTTGGAGACGATTTAGCAGTTAATTCGGATCACGAGATTACTGTGGTGGCTGAAAACCTTTATGGAAAAAACGTAAATTTCAGTACCGTGTTCACTTATCAACCTACTGGATTCACTCTTAAGAATCTGGAAAAAAACGTAACTCTTTACTCGCGCGTACGTCAGTATACGGACCTGCTTAGTCAAACAGCTGGTGATAAATGCACTCTGTTTACCACAGAGGAAAATGCGAATGCTTACCTCGCCTGGTATGGGGAAAAATCAGATGTTACAGCATGCTACCCTCAGTGGAACAATGTCCCTGATGGGTTGGAGTTCTATTTTAAAGGACGTACCCCGGGTCTAACTGGATTCTTTAATAAAACAGGTGAGAATCTGCTCGACTATCAAGTCTATATGATTAACGGGAAGGGCTCTAAAGCGGTTTCCGCAAGGAATCGCCGTACTCTGACCACACAATTACCATACAACCCGATCATCTCTTACAAAAAGAATAAAGTCATAGCAGGCATCAATCCGAACACTGCTCTGGCTTATACGACCGGGGGGGAGGCCGCTCGAATATTAGCGAAGGTGGTACCAGCTGACGTTACGATGATCGTCTCTCAAAACGGCTCTGAGGCTGTCAAAACGTCATTTAAAAATCGTTCCTCAAACAACGATGCAACGACCTTTGTACAAAGGGTCAAGGTTGCTGCTGCACCATTGTGGACAAAGAACGTCTTTGACATAGCTGTAGAATACTCAAAGGATCCAGAATTAAGAACTACAGACACCCTCAACGTATATACGGTGCCTGATTTCAATATTCGAGCATCGATGGAAGTGGATGACAAAAAAACAGCCACATCTCTTGAAGTGCCCTTAAAGGTAACAGTGGGGCGTTATAACAACTCCACACGTAAAAGTGCATTTGACCGTAAAACAATGGGAGAATGGGACGTCACGATATACTCTCAAAAAAGTGTATACGGCAAAGATCCAGAAACAGGCCGTTATAAAACTACGTACGAAAGAACTGCGCTGACTGAAGCATTGCCGGTCAATGATGCGGGCATTGTCGAAACCAAGATTAAAATTGAAAATATGGATCTGGGTAATATGCGTCTGGTTGGTGTGGCTAAGGTCAGATCGCCATTCTCTGATTTTGAAATGAAACGTGAGACCAGTGCTGTAGGCATTCGAATCTATAAAGGTGAAGAACTGGAGGGTAACCTGTCGAAAAGCCTTATTATCGGAAGGATCCCACTTAGTACTCTGGTAAGCTTCAAATCTGCCAGTACGGCTAACTCTGATGCACTCGCCCCCACCGAATGGCAGCAGTCCTCTGATAATGGTCAAACCTGGACCATGCTTTCCGACATGACCGGAAAGAGAAGTGTAAGTATCAAAAAGACAGAAGTAGGAAAGTGGCTTTATAGGGCAAAAATGACTAATAAATTCACATCCAAGATTTCCTACACAGATGCCTTAACGGTAGTTACCTACAAGCAGCCTAAGCTCAGTATAGATGTTACAGACATTCTTCAGGGCTCAGATATACCTGTAACCCTGCTTGATAACGATGAACCTATACCAGCAGGCACCGCTGAGGTTCTCTGGTCAGAGGATAAAGTCAACTGGGTGCAGGGAGATACAACTTACACTGTGGCTTCAGCTGATACCCTACCGTCTACGATTTATGCCCGGATGCGTTACCTTGATTCCGATGAACTGGCAGAGGAGTCTTCATGGAAGGAAACGTCTGCTCGGTTGGCAGCCGCAAAACCCAAGCGCCTTTCTGTCTCGGTAACGGGGGTTTCAAAGGTAGAGGTTGGTCAAAAAGTTACTTTGGAAGGTAAGTTCACGAACCCTAACAGTAAGTACCAGAATGGTAATAACGTAGTTGAAGAATGGAAAACACCGGATGGCCAGACATTTAAGGGCTCTTCACTGTCTGTTACCCTTACTGAGCAAATGTTGGATAAACAGGGATATGCTGCTTTTGAATACAGTGCATGGTTAGCGGACAATAAGGAGAATACGGTTTCTACCCGTAGAGTTTCTGTCAAATCGTGGGTTTATAAATTTCCCGAGATGAAAATAAGCTCCAAACTTAAATACGACATGGCACCGACCACCCTACGCGTTGCGTTGAGCGGTATTAAGGATGGAGACTATCCTGGTGTTACTTATTCCCGTGAATGGATCTACGACAAAGAGAATCTGGTAATCACTAAAGATGAAGGTGACACCAAAGAATTTACAATTGAAAATCCTGGCAAATATACATTGATGGTTGTTTTCAAAGATAACCGAAACAATGAACAGCGTATCGAAAATACCTTTGTTGTCGATGAACAAACGCCAATGAACGTTGAGATGACACCCAAGTTCTCTAACAAATATATGAGAGCTCCACTCGATGTAACCTTAAGGTCAAACATCAAGCTATCTCATTCGGCGGACTCGATAGATACGGTCACATACAAGGTGAACGGTGAAGTAATACCCAGCGGCAAAAATTATTGGGCTCAACTGATCTCGGGTTTAAAAGAAAAGAAATACGAGATTACAATTGATGTTGTTAGTAAACTTGGACAGAGAGGTTCAGCATCTGTTGAGTTTGATGTCGTTAAAAACGCAGTGCCTAATTGTACATTGAGCTACACGGAAACCAACCTAAGCTGGAGCTTTACCAATAAATGTGATGATACTGATGGAAAAATGGTTAGATATGAATGGTTCATCAACGGCGAATTAAGGAACGTTTTCGGTAGTACGGCTACACTTTCTAAAAACCTTAACCGTGGTAAGCAGGACATAAAAGTAATTGCTTATGATGATAGTGGAGACTTTGCAACGCAGCACGTGACAGTTTTCGGACCGGCCGAAGAGGCAAGTAAGTCTGAAAACACTGTATCAATACCAAGCAGTGAGTAGTTAATTTTTAAATATAAAGCCGGGACATTTTGTCCCGGCTTTTTTATACCCAATAATTGGACCTTTGAAAAATTAATGTCGGAAAGTAACTTTGCTACAAAGGCATCTTTCATGGCCGCTAACAAAGCTGCGTATACATGCTGAGGAATTAACATTCTTATAGGTAAATATTAGGTTAGTTTGCAGACTTCCGAGCGTTGAAAAACATGGATAATAGTTACTTGGATAGAGGTGCATCTACTTAGTAAAAATATTCTTCAGTGCCAGTGAGAAAAATATGAGCGACTACATACCTAAAAAGAGAGGGCTGCTTATACTGGATTGGTATGTCCCCCTTAATATTTTATTGCTGATTCTCGTTATGTGTGTCTTTTTCACCCGTTATACATTTGGATACGGTTTATTGAATGGGTGCCTGCCTGCTGATTTTTATATGATTGATCATTCGGATAAAAGTATTAAAACTGGTGAACTCATAGCATTTAACATGCCGAAATCGGTACGTTTTATCCCAGAAAATGAACGAGTCATAAAAATAGTTGCCGGTGTGGGCGGTGACAAACTTAAAGTAACAATGGATGGGGTTTATAACGGGGACAAATTTTTTGAAGCTAATGCACGTCGTATTTCAAAGAAATACAATATTCCGTCCATTTTGATTGAAAAAGAATTGATAATTCCTGAAGGCGAAGTTTTCCTAATTGGGCAAACCGATCACTCATGGGATTCCCGTTTTTGGGGAACAGTAAAGCTGAATTCAGTAATTGGGAAAACATATGCGATCTTTTAATGTAAATAAAAAATATTTACCAATACTTCCTGGTCTTGCGTTATGTGCAGTTTTAAGTAATACAAATGCAAGCACTGAGTATCAACATGATGCTGACTTAATCGCTCAGCAAGCAAAAGGGCTTGGGGCACAGGCTAAAGGTGCACAGCAGCCAGATGGGGCTCTTAGCCTTGATGCTACGCTAAAATCACCAGATGTGCAGAAGTACATAGCGCAAGCTGAAGCACTCAAAAAAAACCAGGACCTGAGCAAGCAAATAAACCGTGGTTACGTCCCCGGTATGAATGCGGATAGTGTTCAAGCAGTTATAGACCATACCCAGGCTATCAGGGCCCAAAGTAATAACTCTGAAGCTGTCAACGATATAATTAGAAGACGTGATGAAATTCAAGAAAACGCCAGCCTTAATGAAGCGGCTCTGAAAGCTGTGGAAAATAAGCCGGAAGTCATGCGAGGACAATCTAAAAATATCGAAAAATTGTTTGGTTCCTCGGGCATCACAGCTGCTGACTTCGAAAGAAAAATGGATAGCACACGTGAAGAAGCACTATCAACTGAAAATGGTATAACGATCTTTGCTTCATTTAGCTTGCCGGATTATGTACTGGAAGACCTTCTACGTACGGCCTCAGAGCATAAAGCTCGTGTAGTTTTCAATGGTCTAAAGAAAGGAACTACTCGGCTACCAGAGACACAGGCAGCAATAAACCAAATGATTGTCAAAGGAAAATTTGAATCTCCTTTGATTACAATTGATCCTGATAGCTTCAGTCAGTATCAAGTAACTCAAGTACCGACAATTATTTCTAGGGAGCAAGCTCGTTTTGCAAAAATGGTAGGCTCCTTCAACGTTGAGTTTTTTCAGCGAGAACTTGCTAAAAAACCCGATCAGGATATTTTCCCGGTTGCTGGTACCACTTATCCCGTTGAAGAAAAGAGCATCATTAAAGAACTGGAAGAACGTGCACAAAAATATGACTGGGAAGGTGCAAAAAAAAGGGCCGTTTCTGACACATGGAAAAATCAATGGATGGTCGACCTCCCTCCTGCCCAGGAACACAAAGAATTTTTAATTGACCCTACAGTGAGGGTCACTCAGGACGTAAAAGATAAGCAGGGCCGTGTAATAGCTTCCGCCGGTGAGTTGATTAATCCACTTTCGAGATTTCCTCAAAACCTGACGATGATAATTTTCGATCCACTCAATCCGGGCCAGCTGGTATGGGCTGAGCAGCAGTATCGACAACGTCTGGGTAGTGGAAAAGTAATGCCAATGTTTACCCGTATCCAAAAAGATAATGGATGGGATCACCTAAATGATTTACGTGAAAAATTTAACGGTAAGGTGTTTAAAGTTAACGAACAGATTATCTCACGCTTTCAGATTAAAAACACACCTGCGCTTATAACTACTGACCAAGATAAATTCCGGATCACCCTGTTTAGCGAGGCAGAAGTCCGTGGTATCGGAGCCCCAAATCTTTCAGAGGAAAAATAAGATGAAACTCGGATTTATTATAGGCGCTCTCTTTGCAACATGGCTGACGCTAAATTATCCGGACCAGATGAGAAGTTATTTTACCAAAGCCGTCGACTATATCGAAAGTGTTGCAACATTTATTACATCCAAGTGAGCATGATGGTGAAAAAATTCAAAAAGTTACTTTTAGAGTTCATTGTAGCAGTTATGCTTTCGCTTTCTATACCGGGTATGGCTATGGCAGCAGATGCTGGAGTCCCTGGGGCTATGTGTCAGTCAGCTGGAGTGTGGCAGGGCTTGATTAAGAATATCTGTTGGAGCTGCATTTTTCCCATGAGGATAATGGGCATAGGGGCAGCTCCAGAAGGCGCTGCTCCTTCACGTCCGGGTTGCTACTGCACAGATCAGAACGGCGTACCGGAAATAGGTTGGCAATTGAGCTTCTTTCAGCCGGTGAAGATTGTAGAAGTTGTAAAGAGCCCCTGGTGCAGCCCCTTTCTTGAAGGCACGATGCTTCAAAAATCGCAGTTTGATATTGGTAAAAGCAACACAAATCAGCCAATGACAGCAACTGAAGCCGGATTTTACGATGTTCATCTTTGGGAGTTCCCAATCATGACAATGCTCAAATTACTGATTATTGGCGAGTGCACTGCTGAACCCTATATAGATGCCAGCCTGACCTATATAAGCGAAGTGGACCCTATGTGGGAAAGTGATCTGCTTACACTCGTCCTGAATCCAGAGGCAGTAGTTTTTGCAAACCCAATTGCCTCAATGGTGTGCGCTGCTGACTGTGTAGCAGTAACAGCAGGAAAGGATAATCTCGCTGCATACTTTTGTGCCGGATGCGATGGCAACCTTTATCCATTAACCGGCCACATTTACGCAAATGATGACGCTGTAAGGACGAGTTCACTGATAACCCAGCGTCTTCTGACTAAACTACATCGCCAGGGAATGCTGATGCGAACGATGGGAGCAGACGCAATGTGTGAGAAAACGTGGGAATACTTTACACCTCGTTCCCAGTATCGGCTTTCAATGCTTTTCCCAACTCCTGAGGCGAAAGGGCCGGATTGCTGTCATCGTCTTGGTGATTCGGTACATGACTGGTCAACCCTTAAAGGTGGGCGCAAAAAAATAGGCAATGATAATTATGTCTATATGTTGTGGCGTTACAATGACTGTTGCGTCAGATATATACCAGGCGCTTGATTTCTAAGGGTAAAAATAATGAAACTTAGAAAAACGATAGCTTCAACTATTATTGCATCAATGATTGCCAATACTATGAGTTGGGCTTTTTATATCTCTCTCATAAATATGGTAATGACTCCTCGTATTTATGCGGCAGACGCTATATTTGACCAGCTCGAAAGTAACTTTAATCTTGCTAATCCTAACGCAAATCGCAATGCGACAACCAGTGCTCAGGACATTGTTGAGAAGTACAAGAATGCGGATTCAGGCGAGAATGTCAGTGGGAAGATCACCGAGAAATACGTGGGTAAAGCCGAATCCGCTAATCTTAATCTCGGAAAGTATGGGGCAGGGAACTCAAATGAAAGTGTCATGAAAAATGCCGCATCCGATGGAAAGTCCATTGGTAGCGCCGTACAACTGCCGAGTATGTCTGGAGGGACAATCAATTCAAACTATACCAAGGAAGGGGCAAAGCTGCTCTCTCGGGATGCTAATGGCAACATTGGTATAAGCAGTAATCCCAATACTACTCCTGGAACCAAAACAAATACCGGAGAGATTTTCAGCTCAGAGCAAAAGCACAGCGATATTAAGTTCAATGCCGCAGATCGTTATGGGGATGAGGATGGCTTTGTAAACGATATAAAGAATCGGAAAAGCCAGTTATTTGATGCTCAAAGTTATGATGGCGTTGCCTACCGCACCCTCGTAAATGCTAACAAGGACAACCCGGCATCATCTATAAAGCCTAACGATCCCATGTTTACTGCGGGGAGAAATGAGATAACAAATGCTGTTGCTGGTACTGGAAACTGGCTTCAGAACTGTAATGTTGAGACCTCTAAAAAAACAGTAACCACACACTATCCTGATTACAAAGAGTTCTACTGTAACTCGCCTAAGCAAGATAACTTCAGCAGCTGCACGATAACCCGTGATTTCTCAGTCCCTGTTTACATTTCAGGCGGTAACGGAGACATGTCAATGTGCGGCGATAATTGTGTCCGTATTTGGTTTGGCCGCCGAGATGATAACTACTGGAGTGACGGTGTCTTCGATAACGAATTGACCCTGAAGTTTCATCCGGATGCGAAATTGGCCTCAGCAAAGATCATTAATGCCGAGTGGGATGACCACATGAGGGTAACACTTGATGGTACGCAAATTTTTGCGCATATCGATGGTCAATATAGAGATAGTGAATATCCCGCGCCAAAAGGAAAATGGGAGCTCGATAAATCTTGGAAGCTAGATAGGGTTTTTGATATTACAGATAAAGTAAGACAATCTGTTTATCAGGAGCCTGACCGTGAAGTAACGATGGCATCAAGAGTATGGGTGGGGGGAAATGGTGAAGGTTACTTCGAAGTTGAATTAACATTTGAAAATATGAAGCTCGAAGATAAGCACGTCCAGGAACCAGCTGGTTGTTACGATGCTGTACAAACACCAAATACATTCTGCCGTTTCGATAGGTTTAAAGATATGGATGTTGGCACAAAGCGGCTTCCGGAAAGCGTGCTTTCAATGGCAAAGCCGCTGTATGAAGGTGATAAAGGTTTTCTTACCTGGAAGACTAACCTTGAAGGTTATTTTTGTGATCCATTGGCTAAAGACAAGATTTGCTCTTATGACGCTAGTGGGAAAATTATGAAAGACGCTAATGGAAAGGACCTCTGTTACAACTATGAAGAAATTAAGAGTATGCCTGATGCATGTAGCACTTATAAAAATGATGCAGCATGTGTACTCGATAAACAAACATGTGCAGAGGGTTGGTTCGATGAGGGCACTAACAGCTGCTACATGTATGAACAGAAATACACCTGTGACAGAGGTAAGGATGTAGTTCGTGAGGTTGAATCTTCTACAAATGCCTGTGTTGGCATGATCCCATGTTCTGGAGGAACATGCGAAACTGGGCCAAAGGAAGAGAACAACGATTTTGGAAAAGTTGCGGCTTATTCAAACATGGTTCAGTACATGCAGGGCGAAGCCAAATGCGAAGACCCTAACGATGCCAATTCCTGTTCTGTCTTTGAAGGAAAACCTGAATGGTGTGGTCGTTCAGTAGGCTTTGTAAATGGCCTGGCAAAGACGGACTGCTGCGAAGCACCGCAGGGAACCGCAGGAGCACTTGAAGGTATCATGCTTGCCGGATCTATGATCAGAAACACTAACTGGACCAGAGTTAATGCTCAGCTAATAAAATGGACCGGCGGTGATACAGGTACATGGGCTTCTATGTCCAATGCGGTCGGTGAGTGGACTGCATCAGCTGGTAAAACAGTAGGGCAAATGTGGAACAACGTCACGAGCTCCTTAACGAGCATATATGAAAACGTCGCTGGTAATCTGAGCAGGGCAGTTGGGTCTTCCGCAACTTCTGGAGGGGCAGGAGGTGCTGGCCAGTTGGCACAGGAAACAATGTCCAGCTTCGGTATAGGTCAGCTTAAGCAGATGGCAATGAAGAAAGCCTACGAATTGCTACCAGATACAGTTCGTGACTTTGTCTTTAAGAACGTTGCTACTACCGGAGGAGAGGTTGTCTTCTCGGCTGCGGTTCAAAACTTTATGCTTGCATTAAACGTGATCGGTTGGATTTATACAGCCTATCAGGTCACTAAAATGCTTTTAGAAATGTTGGTAGCATGCGACCAGAAAGAGATGGAAGCTTCTATTCATAAGAATCAAAAATCCTGTTTTACATTAGATACGGAACGATGCGTCAAATATCTGAATGTTGGTTTCACAAAGAAATGCGTTAAAAAAGCAACAGACATGTGCTGTTATAATTCCATGTTGTCACGCGTTATTATGCAACAAGCTTATCCGCAATTAGGAATAGACCCTGTCGCCTCTAATTGCGTGGGGCTATCAATAAAGCAAATACAGCAACTGGATTTCGATAAAATTGATCTGACGGAGTGGATTAATGATGCAGTTCAGGTGGGAGAAGTTCCTGATCAATATTCAAAATTCTCCGAAGAATCAATTGTGGAAAACTTACCATTCCAGAATGAGAACTATCAACTTCCATCAGAACGTACCAAGGAAGCAATGGGCGGTGAAGAAAATATGATAAAGGCCAGACAAGAAAATGCTCAGGCTATAAAAGAGGAAAATGTAGATTGTAGCTATTTACCTCGACCGGCCATATGTGAGGTAGGTTCAACTACGCTGGATCCGGTTACGGGCAAGCAGTTGCCGAAATATTGAAGAAGGGGCCGTTAGGCCCCTTTTTTAATTACTTGGCTTTCAATGTTTTTTCTGGGAAGCCTTTTTTACCGTATTCACCGGTAAAGAGGTAATAATCTTTTCCGTTGATGGAGGCTGCAACACCCCCTGGAGTTGTTGTATTTGGGCTATCAGAACGGAAAATGATACCCGAAAAATCAGCGCTTGTTTCGTTTCCTTTAAATGGGATGAACACATAACGAATTACAGCGTAATCACCAGCGGGAAGGTTTAGCTGAGGAATTTCGGTTCCTGTTGCGGGGCGAATCGCCTGAAAGCTGTACATTGAATCTGTAGGGAAAACATCAGCATCAGGCTTAGAGGGCAGATCACAGGTACTCCATTTATTGACGACTGCCATATCAATTTTACATGTGGCCAGAGCTGCTTTCTGTTTTTCAGGGTTGTATCCAAATGAGGCCTGAGTTGCTTTTGTATGCTCAAAAACATACTTAGCTCCTTCACGTACCAAACTTTCATCATTGTAAGGCAATTTTTTTGGATTGGGGACGAACACTAGGTATTGATTGACCTGGATGTATTCGGCGTCAGAAGAACTGTACAAAGAGCCGAGGCTCATGATCCCAAAACCTTTTAGACCGCCTGTTACGTAGCCCATCGAACTATTGATGAGATACTTAGAAAGAAAGTTGTCGGCATCCCCTCCAGGAGTAACCTCTTGCTCCTTAAAATTAACGTCGAAACCAGCAAGTGAATAGGCATTCTTGGCGACAGAATCATTTGCATTAGCATGCCAGTACTGGCCGTGACTGTACGCATTCAGAGCGGTGCCTGGCGTAGTGCCGGTGTCACCGGCACAACCCGATAGGGAAAAACCAATGACGACAGAAGAGACCAGAGATACTAAACGTAAAAGTTTCATTTAAAGCCCTTTTTGTAATGTCTTTTGGAGATGGAACCATTATTCCATAGTCACGCGTTTCACAAACAACCTGATTGCATAAAAAAGGAAAAAAAGTGATTTCCAGTAGAACCAGCAGTACACAAGAAAAGCGCTTTTATAAAAATGTATAATTATTAAAACGAAGTAATGAGGTTGAAATGGGTAAGCCAACAGAAGAGCAAAGACCTGTTATCGAGAATGCTAGCGCAAACAATATGGTGATAGCAGCGCCTGGATCAGGCAAATCGTTCACCATGATAGAAGCGGTTATATCGATTCTCAAAAAGTATCCATATGCAAGAATCGGGATGGTGACCTTTACTCGCGCTGCAACAAACGCACTTGCAGCAAAGTTACAAAAGCGATTGAGCAAGAAGGATCTTGACCGGGTGCTGGTGGATACTTTTCACGGACTCGTTAAGAAGCAACTGGACATGATTCGCTGGCCGGGAAAGATGTTGATAGGGCCAGCACAGAGGTCTGTCATTCACCGGGCTTTGAAAGAATCCGGTGTAACGATGAAGTTTGCTGAAGCTGAATTCGTTATTGATGCTATCGGCAGAGAAATGGATACGGATGTGATTTCAGTTCGGCATAACAGACAACAGATCCATTTGTTTAATACCTATCAGGCGTTATGCCAGAAAGACCATGTGGCGGACCTCAATGCTCTTTCAAAATTTGTTGTCGGTCAAATGCATTCGGGAAAAATGCGCACGTTAGATTTGACACATTTGATAGTAGACGAAGTTCAGGATACTGACTCTATACAATTCTCATGGATAGCATTGCATACAAGAGCTGGAGTCTATACGAGTATAGTTGGAGACGATGATCAGGCCATCTACTCCTTCAGATCCTCAGGAGGAGTCAAAATATTTCAACAGTTTGAAAAGCACTTCAGACCTAACATATTTTACTTAAACACATGCTTTAGGTGTGAACCTGAAATTTTAGAGGTGGCCGGAGCACTGATAGGAAAGAATGTTTACCGTTATGCCAAAGAGTTACGCTCGGCAAAAAAGGGAGGGGGAAAGGTCACTTTTCGTTCATATGTAGATATGGAGGAACAGATACAGGGTATTTTAAGCCTTATAAATCAGGATCCACATGGATGGGCAATTCTAAGCCGCAATAATGCTCACTTGGATGAGCTAGAAAGTTTGATCGAACAGCCAGTAATTCGTTACGGAGGTAAATCATTCTGGGATGAAAAAGAAACAAGCGATGTGTTAAGCCTTATGGCCTTTTTCCGACAATCAAATGATCCTCGCTTAATGAAGAGAGTATTGGCATTGTTTGGAGAACAGGAATCAGTTTTGGATGAAGTGGCATTGAGTATGAGAGGAAGAAAAGTTACTTTTGGCGACCTTGCCATCCCGGAGGACAGTTCTCTCGAAACAAAAACATTACATTCAAACTTCGTGCGCTTTACCCAGGAAAGTTCTGATAAAGTTGAGATAGCAAAACGTTTCGCCAACCTTACGAAATGGATGGAATCGTCGTCAATCAAGATGAGGAGTAATAAAGGTACAGCAACCTTAACAAAAATTGCTTTAGACACTTGTAAACAGTGGGCAGAAAAGACTGGTTGGATGAATATGATAAATCGTGCTGCTGCAATGTCATTAGGCCCTAGGAAGAAGGACGAGGAATACAGCCCAGAGAAAGTAGTCCTATCAACCTTGCATGGTTCAAAGGGTCTTGAGTGGAATAAAGTAATAATAATGAGTTGTAATGCGGATCAGATACCAAGTAAAAGATCAGTTGGGGAGGAGGCAATAGAAGAAGAAAGACGTTTGCTTTATGTTGGATTTACGCGTGCAGAAAAGCAACTTTTTGTAATGTGGTATGGTGATCCTTCTTTCTTTTTAAGAGAATGCAGTGAAGAAAAGATAAAAGAAGCAGCTAATATTCGAATTTCTCCACTTTATACAGAATAATTCGATATGGGCATTTACTTATGCTTAAAGCTATAGTATAAAAACAATGAGCTTAAATATCAGCTCCCAAATTTGAGTAACTTTGCTTAAAGTTACTTTCGCGTTAAGCGTTGATTTAGCCGTGAAAAGCGGCCAGCTTAAACAAGCTGTAAGACACCACCGGCAAAATGTCACCTTTGTCGCTGGTGCACTTCCCATGCCTGCAAAAGGCAATCTGAATTTACCAAACCGTAACTAATTTAGCTCCTCCTGGGGCTATTTTTGTTGCGTACTTCTAATGCCAGATAGTATAAATCAGGCGGTTCATAGCTTACGGGAGATGAATGACAGGCTTTGCCTTCGTGTTGAAACAAAAATTTGTTTCTTCCTTCTTACTATATATAGGTGACCCCAAATGTCTAAAAATAAAGCTCGCAGTAAAGCCCTTCATCAAACCTTTAGTGAAATTATTCCAGAGATGGATAAGGCGCTAAACAAACAGCTCTTAGAAGTTCTGATGAAATATACAGAACGTGATAATGAACTGATTGTTATTTTGAATGAGGACGGCCCAAATATCATTGAACTTAAGTCTCTTAAGCCTGTGTCTTTGTTGGCCGAAAAGCTTTCTGCTTATTCAAGCTATTATCATGTGGATGTTGTGGAGCTCGTGGTCAAGAAAATTGATTTCGAAGGAGCTTATAAGCTTCTTAAAGCTTCCCCAGATGTACCACTTTTTAAAAGCTTAACTGAACTGGATAAATATCTTGTTGAGGAGTTTGAAAAATACGGATTAAATTCATTTCTTGACGTGGATAATCTGGATTACTCACTTGAAAAAGCCAGTGAACTCAAAAATGAGCAGTTAATAAATTGGGTTTCGGACATCATTTGCAAACGTGAAAAATTAACTTTACGTAAGCGTTTTGATGTCGCAGTAAAGGCCCACTACGAAAATGTAGAAAAAATGTATGATACCATTCGTCCGTTAATGAAAAAACTGGGTTTCCCAGAAGATCTCATGACGCACACCTTTAGTGAGTTAAGCGTTTTTGAAACTAAAGGATGGGACCATGCAATAAAATCGAAAATTGAGACTCTCGCTAAGCGTGAAACTCAATATTTAGATGATGCGGCTAAAGCAGAGAATCGACGTCTTGTAACAGAGAAGTTGGAGAACTCTTTAGCGATTGCACCAACTAAACCAACAAGAAATTGGTTACATATTGCCGGAATTGCCTGTTTGGTAGTCTGCACGTTCATGTATGTAACTAATAAATTTATTTAATCCTGTTAAGGGGGAACCCTAACGGGGCTTCTCTTTGAACAAATCGAGGAGCGGAAAATGTCATATCTTGAATATATCAATGAAGTAAAAGTGTCCGGGATAGTTATCAGTGCTGTGGAGAAAAAAATGACTGACCAGAGTATAGGTTTGTTAATAAAGCTCAAAAATAGGATGAAGACAGAAGTTGATGGTGAAATCACTGAGAGAGAATTTTCAGTTCAAATCAAGGTGTCGCCTGAAATGTATTCAACCTGTTTCACTGGTATAAATCAGGGTGATGAGTTGATGGTCTCCGGTTATATTGTTGTCGATACTATTATGATTGAAGGGAGAGAACATCCTCTTGACTACATGAGAGTGGTAGCAACAAGTAAGTTGGCTCACATACCTAAACCTCTAAAAGGTTTTGGACAAAGTAGCTTTAATCAGATCTGACATTAAACCCACCCTAAAGGGGAGAAATCCCTTCATGGGATTTCTCCTTTTGGAGTCCCCATGAAACAAAAATTTAGGGCTACTGCAATAAGTAGTAATCAACTTAGTTTTTTTTCTATATTCGATATAGATGAAGATGAAATAACGCAAATAGTTGATTCACCCAAAGAGCATTTAAATGATGCATACACGTCCGGATTAAACTTTAAATCAGATGAAAGTAACATTTCTGAGATAAATTTTGATTCTGAAAGGCGTGAAAATCACCTTTATGAAAAATCCAAATTACTTAAAAATCAGATTTTGCATACAATTAATTTTGCAGCAGAAACAGATTATCTATATACGGTTGAAGAATATAACCCAGATTTGGGTGGTCTGGTAATAGAATGGACCCCTGAGGATGTGTATGTTGTTTTTCTATCCGCTATGGAAGAGTCTTTGGAAATCATTAAAGAACTAGTGTTGAGGAGAAAGTTATTCTTCAAAGATGACAATGGTAATATCACAGTGAATCCACTTTTAGAAGCTGAAACACGGTGGTATATGTCAAAATCATTTGAATACACTTGTTTATCTCATGGACTTGATGCATGTGAATTTAGAGCGGAATTAAAATCATGGCTCTATTATCATTCGCATCGTTCGATTAGTGAAAACACGAAATTAGCTGAATGCAGGAATGATGATGAAATCATTTTGCATGATTGCAATGACGATATGGGCTGGGACATCTTCTTTGATCAGGATTATTTAATGTCAGAAAAAAAACTGGCTGTTAAATGGACTGACAGGGAAATTATGGATGTTTACATAAAAGCTTTTAAATCCACATTAGAGTTGTTTGACGAGCTTGTTTCATGTGATCTGTTAACTAAACGAAACGCTTTTGGCAAGTTAGAAATAAATCCAACATTCGAAAATCATTTTGAATGGATCATGTCTGAAGCTTTTGAAATAGTGGGAAATCATCTTGGTTATAATGTGCCTCAAATCAGGAAACTGATGGCAACTATTTGCCAAATGAATCTCAAATAAAATGCCACTGGCAAACATCTGCCAGAGGGCGGTGTTTGCATTTTACCGGAGTTAAAAATGTCTAATGCCGCTATGAAGTTAAATGAAACATCTTCTGATGCTTATGAAAAATTAGAAGCTCTTCTTTCCCCGGATGTTATAAAGTTAAAACATTATGTGGATAAAGGTGAGTATCTTTTAGTTCTAGCAAAGGACCTTTTTGGTATTCCAGAAATGGATCCAAAGATGGCTGTGCCTGTTTTCAAAACTAAAACCTCGTATCGAGCTCCGCTGAACAAAGACTACATACCAAATCCCCGAATACTTGAACAAGTGGTTAAACTGCTTATCAGTCCGGATATAGATTTAAGTGTGTGTCTTAAAGGTGAGTCCGGTTCTGGCAAGACTGAAATGGTAATGTACATTAGCCACATGATGAATTGGCCGCTGACAATTAAGCAGATCAACAGCAATATTCGAGTTGATGAGCTTGAAGGTGAGCGCAGTCTTAATGGTGGTAATACAGGTTTTGTACACAGCGATTTGGTAACGGGATTTCGTAATGGTCACCTCATTCTTCTGGATGAAGTGGACAAAATCGATCCTGATACGGCAGCAAAACTTCACATGCCCATTGAACGTAAGCCCTGGTCACTCAGTGCTAATGGTGGTGAGGTTATAACTGCTAATGGCTACACGCGATTTATTGGTACTGCAAACACAAACATGAGTGGAGGGGCTCGCCGGTTCGTTTCTTCTCAACGTCAAGATGCAGCTTTTATAAAGCGGTTCTTGATAGTTGAAATGGAGAAGCCCGACAAAGTTGCTTTAACCAATGTGCTTACTAAACGATATAGCTCTTTGCCTTTTCAGGTCATTGAGAAGTTCGTAAGAGTAGCGATTGCAGTAAATGACTCTGGTACAGAAGACAGTGTGATGGATATTCGTCAATTAGTAGCTTGGGTTGGCACGTCGATGACGTTAAAAACCTTTAGTCTTCTTGACACTTTCAAAATAGCTTTTGCTTCTGCTTTACCTTTACATGTGGTCGATCTTGTTCTTCAAGCTATAGATCTTTCTCTTGGCGAAGACAAGGATAAATCGCTGGAGTATTTCACAGCAAAAAAGTCGAGTTAGATGGGATTTGTTATGAAACCTCTGATATTTGTATCTCAGAGTTATCCCATCTTGAATTTAGTGCGTTTTTAAGTACGGATGGTGCTGCTACCATTGCTATAGCAAAAAACGGAACTAATTTTACTGGACTTATGCAACTGAATAACGACTATTCTTTATTGTTTTATCATGATGGTAAAATAAATATGGAAGGTCTAATTAAAGAAATGGAATTAAAAGGTTATATGTATCAGGGAGCAATGGGCAATGATGATGTTGCCGCTGAGTTTCCCGGTATTCTTTTAATTGCACCAGAGAAGCTTTAATATCAACCCTATCGGGAAATCTTTCCCGTTGGGGAGGGTTTCCCCTTTTTTTTGGAGAAACCCATGACTTTAAATACTTCAATGCTTAACAAAGTATCTGCAAAACAAATCTCTGAGAATTTTGCAAAATCATATCCAGATTTACTGGAAGGTGCAGTTATAACAAAAATTGAAATAAGTGGCTGTCAAGGATCGCGTCGAACCGATAAAATCGATTTGTCTTATGATGGAGATGATATTACGGATCAAAAAAGCGTATCTAAAAGCGAAGTACGTTGGATTGACATAAAAGCCCTTAGCTTCAAAAGTACGATTACCAGCAGAATATCAACCCTTTGCTCACGCTTGTGCATCCGCTATAGCAATATGTGGATTTTACCAGTTTCCAGTATGGAAGAGTTTCTGGAAGGGGCCCAAGAGATTGAACGAGAGTTTCAGGCAGGTATTCAAAACGTTGTAGACAATTATGAGATGCATATTGAGGCTGAAAAAAATAGAAGCCCAAGAATGTCTTCTTTGATTGATCAGTTGAAATTAACTAAAGATGATTTCATAAAATCCTTTAGATTTAATATTGCTCACTTTATTCCTTTTACGCCTATTAGCGTTGAAGGTGATGAAACCCAGGACTACTATCAGGAACAATTGATAACAGATCTGGCAGAAGAAGCAATGAGGGTTTATGAAAAAATTAGTAAAAATAATAATTTGCGCTCAAGTACTATTGACCGACTGAAGCAAATGCAAAATAAGATCATTAGCTTCATGTTTATACATAAAGAGGCGGCAGTACTTGCAGAAGCTATAAAACACATAATGAATAATTTACCTAAAGGTGCCATTTCTGAACCTCGCGACGTTGCGGTGTTACAGCAGTGGTTTTATTTCATGAGTGATGCTTCAATGTTAAAGCGTATTATTTCAGGAGAGCAAAAGGTTACTGACTGGTTGGAATCTATTACCAGATCATTTAATCAAAGCTCACAAACAGAACCGAACGCGCTACAGAACACAGGTATTGAAGCTATTTTAGATTCAACAAATGTGTTTCAGGTTGAACCTGTCGTAGAGAACGATATAAAAAACAGCACGTTTTCAAACACTGATCCTGTAGCTGAACCTGAGAAATCAGTTTCGCAACAGGAAGACAATGCTGAAAATGGTTTTGATATCGAGCTCAAAGGCTGGTAACTGTTTGCTTTATTAAAAACCCCAGATGGGTACTTCACCATCTGGGTGAGTACCCCTTTTTTATAAAGAGGTATTCTATGAAATTAGATCTTAAATCATCGCCGCGCCATATTAAGCGTTTACAGAATATAGCAAAAGTCATTAGCGGCTTAGGCGATGTAAGAGTTGTAATAGACGACAATACCAAAGGACCGTATTTTGATCCTGTCAATAAAGTTTGTGTTTTACCAAACGGCGATTATAGCGATGATGACTTTGTCAGTCTGATTGAAGGTTTTACCTGTCATGAAGCTGGTCATGGTCGCTATACCGTCAGTGAGGTTTACAGTGACGCCTTTAATAGTGTTCTCATGTCATCTGAAGGGTTTACACGCTTCGATGACGGAATGAATGCAGAGTTTGAGAGCCTCGCTGAGAAACGTAAAGCTTATAGCAGGGCAAAACGTCTTACCGGGCTTATAAATCTGTTCGATGATGTACAGATGGAAGAGAAGGTTGGTAACGATTATCCGGATGCAAAGCGGCGGCTTGCAGCCACTTACGCACTGATGGTTAAAGCCGGAAGGATGACTCCTGATATATCTTCTCGTCCGGAAAATCCTGTCCTATTTATTGAGTGGTATCTGCTTAACTCATTGCGAGTAAAAGTCCTTCAGCAGGTAGGTCACAAAGAAACCCTCGATCCGTTTTTTGACTATGCCCAAAAGATACTTTCTCCAGTAATTTCTGATGTTGAGGAAATTTTTCATGATGCTCTTGGTTGTGAAAATACTCAGGGCTGTGAATCCCTTGCTCGTAAGACCCTGGCTCTTTTAGAGAGACTGCGGGATGAGGCAAAGGAACAACAGCAGCAGACAGAGCAGGAGGAGCAGGAGGCATATGATGAATCCGAGACCGATACCGATACCGAATCAGAAGATAAATCGCTTACGTCGACTGATAGTCGTGAGGATGATTCTGAGGACGATAGTGAAGGTCAGGCAGATACTTCCGATAACGCTGATCTTGCTCAAGAGGGATGTTCTGAGCCTTCAGAACTTGCTGAAGATAACGAGGGAAATAATGAACCCACCGGTGGCAATCCCACGGGTGATAACATTATTGAAGACGATACTGATGCGATTAACCCTTCCGAGAGTGAATCAGATGAAGCCAGTTCGACTAACGTTGAAGATGAAAGTAACTTTTCATCGGCTCAATGGGAGATACTGGCAGATTTGTTGGATGCCTTTCTTAGCAGTGATGAGGATAGCGAAGATTATCACGATGCTTTGGCTAAAGAGATTGAAGGTATTGCATCAAAAGTATCCGATGACGTGAAAGCCGAATTCGGTGCTTCTGAATGGGATATCCCTGATCTCCTTATCGATTTGAATGTTTACAATGAGGCTTTGTCTCTGAGTCATTCAATCGGTAGCGACTTGTCTGTTTTACAGCAGGTTAAAATGCGTGGACGAAACAAAACTCATGAGCGTGGAATTACCTTCGATGGAAATCGATTAATTCTGTCACAAATGGGAGTTCGTGATGTCTTCAGAGCTCAAAGCGAATCTAAAAATAGAGGGCATGTTGGCCTCGTATTAGTTCGTGATATTTCAGCGTCAATGGCTAATGATGAAAGATATATTCATGCCATTAAGTCAGATCTTGCTTTATCGATGGCCGCTGAAAGTTTGTCAAAAATGCATGTCTCCAATATAGTTTTTCCCTTCAAGGAAAGTGAATTTGAGATTATCAAAACGTTTGATCAAAGCGTTGAGGAATCTCTATCGAAATTCACTCTTGGATGTAAGGGTTATTATACCCCTACGGGATCTGCTTTAATGGCAGCTGTTGATCTGTTACTTGACAGCCAATTCGATAGGAAAATAATTTTTCTTATAACTGATGGTTATCCGAATAAATCGGAATTTACTATCGTCGAAGTTATGGAAAAGGCTAAATGTAATGGAATAGAAATCGTTGGTGTTGGTATTAAGACTGATGAAATAATTGGTTTTGAAACGGACACTTTCGTAACAGTTGATGATACTTCTTTATTGTCTATTGAAGTCAGTAAGCTAGTTCATCAAATACTTTCTTAATAAACTCTACCCAATCGGGGCAAAAAGGCCCCGGTGGGTCTTTTTGCTCCATGAAGGAATAAGGAGCAAAATATGACTCAGATAAAAACTTACCGTGTAGAACATGAAAAAGTCGGTGCGATGCATAAAGTCCGTATTTTCGGACGTGTTGGTGAAGTTATAAGCAATGATAGCCCTCAGGAAAGAATCTTCCGCGAAGTCACTATAGCGGAGGGTAATAGCCAGCAGGCTGCGTTACTTGTAGATAACTACATACAGCGTCTTGAGAATAATGGCTTCACGACTGAAGCATAAATGTTGAGGGCCCCCGGGCCCTCTTTCTTAAATTCTGCGTTGTGGGTTTCTCCCTGTCTTCTGCACCGCAGAAGGCATTGAGAAACTCACAATGCCAGATAAGAGAGATCATCATGACTTATGCATCCCCGGCTCTTCGTCGTAAACCACAGGAAGTATCTGAACACTTTATTAAACTCGTTCATGCTCGAATTGCTGAAGTGTCTGGCTGGAAGTATATATTCGAAAGAATACCTGCTTTCAAAGACGCTTGTGCAAAAGCCCCGAGCCAGGTTCCTTGCCCGTTTACTGGCGCAGGGAAATCGAAGTTTCGTTTCCGACAAAAAGACCTTTATACCGGATGTGCGATCCATAATGACTTTCCGGTAAATGAGTTTTGCGACGGAATTGATGTTCTGGCGAAATATTATGAATTAAGTAAAACGCAGACTTGCAAAAAGATTCTCTCAGATTTTTTCGGGATGGATCTGCATGCTCCGTTAACTGACGCCGACATTGAAAATGAACGACGCTATAAATCAGCAGTTCGTGCCACAGAAACTCTTGACCGAGAGGAAGTGGCAAAGCGAATGCGAAAACTTGATGTGATGTATCACTATACCGGTGAAATCAAGCCTAATACTCCTGTTGCTTTGTACCTCCGTAATCGTGGGATCTCCCGCTTACTGAGTCACTTACCAAAGGATTTAGGCTTTAATAACCGGATCTACTATTGGGATAAAGATAAGCAGAAATCGATTATCTATCCGGGAATGATTGCAATCTATCGTGACACCCGAGGTCGGCCTCTGACTATCCATAGAACATACGTAGACAAAAACGGTGATAAGGCACCTGTAGAAAATCCAAAGCTGATGATGAAGCCTCCTGCCGATATGACAGGTGGCTCAATTCAGTTGTTTGACCCTCACTATGATTCAGGTAGTTCGACCTGGACACTGGGAGTGGCTGAAGGGATCGAGAACGCGCTTTCTGTTGTAGAAGCGACTTCAACACCATGCTGGGCAGCCAGCTCCGCATGGTGCCTTGAAAACGTTACTGTTCCTGATTTTTTACTGCCTCCGCCGGATGTAAAATATATAAACTTTTATATCTGGGCGGATAAGGATATTGCTAACTCACAAGGCACTCGTGCCGGTATCGAAGCTGCTCAGCGACTTCAAAGCCGCATGGTTGAGTTTTTGGCTAAACGATATCCCGCATCAAAGCTGACAATTGAAGTCTTCGAACCAGCACAAGATATTCCTGATGGGAAAAAGGGTATCGACTGGAACGATGTTCTCCAGTTAACAGGGCAGGATGGATTCCCGATTCACTGGGCTCCTGAATGTCTTAATCAGCTGTAACAACGATAACTCCCCCGCATTTTGCGGGGGGGGTTATCTTATCAATATTATTTTTTAAATTGTATTGATAAGATAACCGCTTTCCTTCGTGATAATTACCTGCCTTTAAGGTCTTTTCACGGCTGAGATGCTTGCTCAGTAAAATAAATGTGCGGTACTACTGGCTATGGTCGGTTGTATGACATGGTTATTCCATAAACTATTAAAACCCATAACGGGAGTATTACCGTTATGGTGATGCTCGTCGTTTTACATCGGAGAGCATTTTAATGAATTTTCAAACTAACGAAGTTTTTAATAAATTTGCTGCTGTTATAAAATCGCGCATCGTCAATGAACCATCGTCATGCTATTTGCTGCATGATAATGAGATAGATATAACGATTTTGAAACATGGCATATTAGAAAATGACAGAAACCTGTTGTACGTAGTTCGTCCTTCAGGAACGTGTTTGTTGCGTTGTGACAAATATTTCTATCCGAAATATTATCTTCGTTGCCGTGGAGATTATAAGTCATTCATATATGTCCATCTTGATCTACATAGTGGTGAAGCTAAAGAAATCACATGGGAGCAAGCAGACGATATGCTGTCTAGTCCAGGAAAACCCCCATTAAAAGGAAATCTTGGACGATTTGAGTATATAAAAGTTGTGGTTGAGGACCTTCGTATTCGAGGTTACGCTGATTATCTTCCTGCGTATAATCTTGATGACCTTCGCCGTTTTGCCTTACAGGACGACCGCCCATCCCTTGTCAGATACATTGACAATGTAATGGCAACGGTCTGATTGGTTGCTAATTGATTTACATATTTTCCCTGATGGCCAACCTGCATCAGGGAGGCCTCAATAACGACTGGAGGCTGTATGAAGTTAGCTACGGACCTGGTAAAAGCTATTTTGATTAGAAATGGTGTTGAACCAGTAAATATAAGCGAATCATCTAAATTATCTTTGAAACAACCACTGACAGAACTTAAATTCAGTTTATATTTGCGAACTGAGCATTTATCTCACTTCCTACCCGGTTATGTTTATTCTATAAAAGAATGTCCACTGTCATATGACATCGGGATCGAAATTCAGAAAATCTTCGAAAGTTTACATTTGTTAAACGAAGAATTTGAATCCCTCGGTTTTGTTTCTGTATGGATAGAAATGCATCAAAGCATTTTTGAACAAAGTCGGTTTAAGAAAAGTAACTTTACTTTTCGGGAGGAAGAGGTCGAGCTTGCTAAAGGGCTTGTTTGTTCTCACAATTCACAAATAAGTAATGCGGCTTATTTCTGGCTTCAGCACTTTGAGGAGTTTATGATTTATGTTCGTAATAAACTTATCGACCTCTTTCGAGAGGCCTATGACCTGATCCTTGGAATGCAGCAAGTATTTTTCATTCGGGAAAAGGAAGAGCTGTTGAAAACTATAAGTTATGGGGATGACCTGTATGAGGTGAAATTAATGGCGGCTGAGCTTTACTCTATCGAACAGAACTTAAAGTGTTCTGAATCGATAAGTACAAAATCTCAAGCTTCGGCATATATTAACCGCATCCGTGAGTTTGTGCGTTCGGGGTGGAGGCAGGGCTATATAGTCTGCCATCATAAGCGAAGTAATCAAATCTCATCATTGTCATTACCGATGTACTTGAAAGATACGTCAGGCCGAAGTGCTCGAAAGCGAGTAAAACGTCTTATATCTTCTACAGTTTGTGGTAGAAATAAAGATTTAGGTCTTACAGATTTTTAATTAAATTATACCCATGTGGGGATCACACCCCATATGGGAGTGATCCCTTTTTTTATTGAGAGAGGATCACATGAAAATTATCGAAAAAATCATTAATGCCTTTTTGGTTGTTCAACATAAAAAAATACAGGTTAAAAACATTACATTTTTAGACAATGGGCAGGGCATGTTCTCTGGTATGTCTTTTGATGCTGATGTTTCACTGGAGTTTATGTATGAATCAGCAAAAGCATATAGTTCTTGTTTCTGTGATATTCCCTTTCCAGGTTTTGAAGATGCAAATCTGGAGGAAATTACGAAATTTCAATTAGATGCTTTGAAGCAAAGAAAGAATCATTCTTTCATTGTTAACCATTTGAGGTTTCCTATAGTTTTAAGGGAAGGGTGCAAAATCGAAAGAGGAGAAGTCTATTCAATTTCGAATTGCACTTATAATAAAGAAAGATTGCAGTATCTTTTTTCTCAGGATATTTACGGTAAGTTGTATAATTCCTTAGAGAAAGAATTAAGCTCGTTTTTCTCATTTATCAATGTTGAGGTGCACGAGTTGTTAAAAGATGCTGTATGCTTTGCATTAAAAATCCTGAATAAGATATCTTTGGATACACCTGAAAGACTTATTAAAGCTTTTAATTATCGTGACTGGTATTGTAGTTACGATGTTGAGCTTTTTAGGAAAGGCTTACCTGGTCATATTCTGGAAGAGCTCATTGCTCCAGATATCTTACTTTCAGACCTTAACGGTTGTAGAAAAATACTTAGAAATGCAAAACGATTTCTAAATGGACATACAAAAACCAATTGTGTTTATATTAAATATGAATGGTGGTTGGGGCCTGTGGATACCTCACACTCAGCTAAGTTGATGTCTGACAAAGAAATTAATAACCGAAGTGACTTGAAGAATTTTTCAAAGGTCTTTTTCAAAGAGTGTTTAAGTTCTGGTAAGTCGGAATATGAAAACCATCTTAGTGAAAAAGAACATGCGCTTCGCTACAATTATTAATTAAAATTATTTTCTCCCATAGGGATTTCTCCCTTTGGGAGAAATCCCTCTATTAAGAGGGTATTTAAATGAATGCGATACAAAAGTTAGTTGAATCTATTCTTGTTAAAATGGGTTTTGTTGGCGCTGTAGTGGAAAATATATATTTGGATTCAAAACCATTTCGGCATATTCGATTTGTGGCTGATATTCCAGTAATATCTTTTCTACCTCATTTGGTGAAATATCTTAAGGGCGCAGACCATCTTTACTGTGGTAACGATGATTTGCATCCTCTTTTCATTTATTTTTCCGAAGCGGCTACATTAAAAGCAGGCCCTGTAAATCTCGCGAACTTTCGTTTTGAAGTTTCTATAGCTTCAACTCATTTACGACTGGTCTCAGAGCAGCCTGATTTGCTTATCAAAGGATTTAACCGGGATAATCTAGAATACGTTTATTACCGCTCAGATTTGGCCTCTAAGGATCTTATACTAGGCCTTGTTGAACACGGTTCTCCTTTCATAAAACATCTACATGGACTTATACAAAAGCGAATTTTAAACGAGTTCTCTCTGATTTTTTCTGTTCTTGAAAAGATTTTAGAAAGCGCGAAGCCACAAATTCTTGCTTGCTTCCATAGTGTTGATTATGAAATGAACGTAAAAATAATAGCCGAAGCTATACCTGAAACTGTATCTAATCAGATAGTCACATCTGATTATATAGTTAATTCTATATCAGATGCGGACAAGTTTATAAATCATGTTCGTCGCTATTTAGCAGGCAGGGTAATGAAGAGGCGGATATACGCTGAATTAGATGTTTGTGAAGAAACATCAAATATTTCACTAGTGAACTTAGGATGCTTTACGTCTCCTCTGCTCGTTACGGAATATCAAATGTTTAAGCCACACTCTTCAGGGTTATATCGAAAAGCTATAAACAACTCCTTAAAACAGTTCAAACCAGAAATGCATGTACCTTCTGAAGAACTCTTTTATAATTAATCTAACCCATCCGGGAACTTGCTTCCCGGTGGGAAGCACTTCCTTTTTAGTCATGAGGTAGTGTAAATGTTTAAAGAATCTGACCACGTGGAATTTGTTAGTGCCTTTCTTTATCAAAATTTAGGCCTTAATGTTCCCGCTGACGATATAACCGTTCAATTATCTGATACTTCGTTCGACAAAGTAACCTTTGATTACGATGTAGATATCGATAATTTAAATTGTATGTTGGATCTCTACATATCTGAACTAATAAAGCACAACGCATCTTACTCCGATTCTATTCTTTTGAAACAAAAAATAATTTATTTTCTTGGAGTATTTAAGAATTTCGGATTTTTTACGTTCGATATTCGCGGATATAGTAATACTTTAAGCCCAGTTAAAGTTATTGATATTGTTTCAATGATTATTAATGACTGTGAAGAGTTATCTAAAGCTAATTCTTCTACTGATGCTATAAGAAATCTTTATCTCGATAAAATGAAGGTGGATGGGAAAGTGTTAGTTGCGAAATTTGCACTTAAACAGTTTTTTCATTCCGACTTTGGTGACTTTATCTCATTTGTCGAGAAAAGAATTACAGATTGTCTTAATGAAACTTTAAGGATTATCAAAGCTGTTGAACATGGCTTTGTACGTGTTGGGCAGCATAAGATTAATCGCCGTATTAATGATGACTTAAAGTTATGCATTGATTTCAATACTGATGATTATCCGGCAAATATGCCAGATATATATATTAAGTTTAACGATACATTTGATGGGAACGGGGCGTTATATTGTGACAATGATGCCCTCATATCCCTCTATACCGATGTTGCTTCAATTATCAATGTGCCGGTGATGATGGAAGTAAGATTGATCAATAAAAGAGGGCGTGTTGTCTGTGATTCTTCGCATTCAACTTACGTATCTCTCGAAAGTAATGACCGATACAGAGTAACTGATCGCACATTACTAATAACTGAAGCTTTTGACGATTTTCGTAACGCGTCTCAATGATCCTTTTGCTTCAGTCCAAAAAAGTAACTTTGGTTGGCTGAAGACACTTGTCTATGACAATGTAAAATCTGTCGCTGGCATCTTCTTTTAGCTTAACCAAACTTTTATCTAACCCAGTGGGGAAGTCGCTTCCCTTCTGGGGCACTTCCTCTCAAATTTGAGGT
The DNA here is from genome assembly GCF_030333015.1 of Citrobacter sp. Cpo012. NCBI lineage: Bacteria > Pseudomonadati > Pseudomonadota > Gammaproteobacteria > Enterobacterales > Enterobacteriaceae > Citrobacter > Citrobacter sp. Cpo012. Next base: position 39,128 of record NZ_JAOWGR010000011.1, read on the forward strand.
AGTGTATATGACACATTCATCTGATGATAAAAACTATGTCCGAGCAGTTCTGAGCTATCTTGGCATAGATTTTGATGAGGCGGATATAGTATTAAGTGTTTGCCATTGTCAAAGTGACGAGCTTTCTTTTACCTGTAATATCAAAGCTATTGAACTCAAGAATGCTGTTGATTTATATGTCGATAGTATCTCTGAGAATGAAATAGAAGCTTTAAACAGAGAATCTTTAAAATCGCGACTCTGTTACTTTCTTGAGGTGTTTGACGCAGTCTCTGGTCAGTACCTTGAGATTTCAGGAAAACACTTTGCAACTAGCCGTTTTGAATATGATGATGTTTGTAGTGAAGTTCTTAGCATGTCTAATGATGTTTCTCAGTCGAAAGGTTATGACCGGGATGAATATAACAGACTGATGCAGGTTGATGGTCAGGTTATGATTGCCCGTTTTGCTTTGCAACAGTTCTGGGATACTCATTTTATTGGACTAATAACATTTGTATCTGAGTCTATAACATCGAGCCTCTATAAAGCTTATGAAACTTTTAGTGATATAAGTTTGGCTTGCTATAAACTGAGTGAATATTCTTATTCACGCTCTATCAACAGTGAATTGACCCTTAATATTTCACTTAAAGAAAATGACTTCTGTGAGGACCTATCTGATTGCTATATGGAAGATGAGGCTTTACCTTCTGGTAGGGTAATTTCTCGACGCAACAATGACTCCATAATAAGTATTTATGAGAGCTATGCTGCGGCTTCTTATATTCCGATGATTGCATCTTTGGAAGTCGTTGATGAATACGGCGAAGTGGTTACTGACCTCTGCCATACCGTTTATGTTTCAGAGTTAACCGGTGGGCGGATTAAAATCCACGACCGTAATGACTTAGTATCTGAAGTTTTCGATAACCTAAGAAATTTAAATCTTGCAGTTGGAGATTCAGTTTCACAAGCTGCTTGATTCTTTCCCTGATTTTGATTTTTTCTCACATACTCTTATGGCACGGTTTCCGTGCCTTTTTTTTTGCCTCGCTTACAAGCGTCTACTCCTCTTCTACCTATCCCACCTTACATCACCACTTAAAATCTATCTTTCTAATTCCATTATCCTTTTCGTAGCCTCTAATGCTCTGGTATGAACATACTCTTTAAACTCAAAAAAGTGCTATTAACGAAAAAAAATCCCTAAAGAGATTTGTATACTGTTCTCAACCAAGGAGAGCTCATGAATGAACTAAAATCCAAAAACGAGAACAGTACCAAAAGCAACTTTCCCCCGGTTGATAATCAGTTTTGCTTTTACCATGTTGATTTCAGCATAGAACGACTACTTTCAAAGGCCGAGGATCTCCAGCTTGAGTACATCTTCCAGAAACCTGGAAGTGAAGTAAGAAAGGATTTGGTTGAGCGATTCGAACGTGGAGAGCGCTTTGTTACAGCTTCACACTGTGACAATTTCTGTGAAATCCTTGGTTGTCAAGGCCATCAGGAAAATGCATAAACCCATAAACCTACATTTCCACTTTTAAGGATGTTCACTAAAGAATGATTGGAGAAAGTATTTTTGACTGGGTAATTTACGGAATATCCATTTTGATATTTGCCTCAGCACTAATTGAAGGAAAGACAACTCGCTACCCAGCACTTTTTTTCTATGGGAGTTTAATTTTAATGTTAATCCTGATAGTTGCTGGAGGCCTTAACTGGTGGTTCTACAGGTCAAAATATGGCGCAGTAATCGTTATCTTCACAGTGGTCTCTTTACTGATGACTCGATTCCGCCTGGTCATATATAAATTAAGATTAAGAAAGTTAGTTTCAGAAATCAGATTTCGTATAAAAACGGGTTTTCGTATAATTCTTGTTTTGTCGGATAATGAGGATGAACGTAATGTTCTGCTGTCTATGCTTAGCAACGTATTGCCAGAGCAAACGCTTATTCACACGCGTGATGCTCTCGGACCTCATTCAGGGCCTATCCTAAAAGCTCTTGAGCTACATCATCAACAGGGAACAGGTTACATACTCGTCTGTGAACAACAAATCTCAGCGCGTACGTGGTTGAGTATCGTAGAAAATGGGAAACCTAATACATCTATAGCTGTTAATTTTCATTCGATCCCAGAAATGGAGTGATTTTTCAATGAGTAGAACCGTTTCACAAAGTTTCACAGAAGATTGTCTTTTTGATACCCGCACACAAGTCAGATTACAACTAAGTCGAAGCGTTCATAAAACGCTGGCATCTGCTAAAGAAATTTTACAGGGAAGGGGGGTTGATTCGGTCTCTATTGAAGATCTTGTGCGAGCCTGTCTTGAAGAGAACCAGCCAATTGATCTAGCCTCACTTTACCTTGAAAATCTCTTAAAACAGAAAGGTACCAGCATTTGCGATTTTTAGTGTTTTCAAACCTATTAGATAAAATGCCGGTTGTGTTTATATAACATCAATAATTTCATGCAACAGGTAAAACATGAGTACTCAAAAGCAACTTTCCAGAACTACCGGCACTGAACGTATGTTTAAGGAAGAGCTGGCGTTATCCTTAATTTGTTGGGTTTTCACCAGTCCTTTTACCAACTGGACCGATAAAGTCTTCAGTGGTATTGAAGTTCCGTCTGAAGGACCGTCATCATTACGGGGTGAGACAGAAAAATTCTTTCGTTTTGTCGTTAATGAAGAAGGCTACGACGCAGGAAGGGCTGCTATTGGTCTTGACCTATGTTGTTTTTCACTTCCGTTGTGTTTGTTCCCGGACGCTGCCCTGTCTGAGGAAGAGGTTATGAGTAAGTTAACCGGAGAAGTTATCCATGGAATTCTTCTTTCCTTACCTGAGTTTATTGATATGCCAGAAGTGCTCGCTTACCAGGTCAGGGATGAAATTCTTGCTTTTAACACTCGCTGTGGAGACGGGATCTTTCATGGTTGGAACACGGCTTCAGAATTGTGGAAGTTTGAAATCTTTCCCCGCACCACCATCATGATGCAGCATACTTCGGCAATACATTAAAATTAGGCGGGGCAGAATGCATAAAAAACTTTTTCTTCTCGAATGGAAACCCTGTCAGAGCCGCGTATGGGCCGGTTGGATGGCCCTGTGGTTGACTATCAGTTTTCTGATGTTATCTGCCTTGCTTATGACAGATCATCTCCTGAACAAAGTCATCCTGCCGCCAACATGGTTGTTGATCTGGTTTTCGCCAATGCTGGGGTTTTTGATAAAAGTTCGCGTCGTCGAAACTCAACATTTCCTGGAGCATGACCTCTGTGTTGCAGGTTTCTCTTTTTACCGCTGGAAGAGGTTAGTTTCTCCCGGGCTTTGGTCAGTTGACTGTATAAATGGTCGTTTTCGCCTCAATCGGATCACCCAGGTGGGTAAGACTATCCACTATCCATGGCGTCTCCATTATCATCCTTTGTTCATGAGCCCTATCGAACATAAATCGCATGCTGTGAAAGCTGTTTCAAAATGACTTCTTTAGAGGTTTACATGACATTTATGTTCTGCAAGGTCAGCCTGGGCAGCAAAATTGATTGGAAATAACATGAGCCTGGAGAAACGTATGAGTTATGACGATTTGCCCTATTTTCGTGACCAGATTCTGGAACGCATCGACTCGCTCAAGTGTTTTCTTTCGAACACCCCCCCGATGATGGCAAACCTGATGACTGTCTCCACCGTATCTCGAACAGAAGAGCGCCTGAAGCAGGTTAAACCCATCAGGGTTAGTATTAAAGACGATGCTTCGGTTGAGGAAATTATTCAGGCACTTACTGACATCTGTGTGGATGACATAGAGTCATTAAGTCATGATTCCACCAAAGTAACCACTAAATACCCGGGTCTAATCATTGTCCCCGAAAGAGCAGATCTTCTCGAAAGCTTGATCACTTCTATAAACGAAGCAAAAAATGATTTTGCTGCGGCAATGAGGCGTATCGATAATAAAAAGAATGTCCGTTTTGATAAAGTGCACAAGAAGCTCCCGGGCCTTGTCGCTATGCACTCAACAAGAAATATCCTTTTCATCAAGTCCCAGCTTAAAAAAGTTACTTTTTCATGGCGGCTAAACCGAAACCAGGAAGTTAAAACAGCAGAGCAACTTGTGAGTTTGTTGGAGCGCAGGAGAGCCTCAGAAGTAAAAAATGTAGCAACTACCAATTTGAATGTCGTGTCTAATATCGATAAGGCTTTACACCGTCTTGAATTTCACCCACTGAAGCAGGGCGAATCTTATCGCCTTTGTCGAACTAACTCTTTCCCTGTTCCGATTGCTCACATTTTTGCATTTAGGCCTGAAGGGCAGGAACGAAACGGGAATAAATATGCTGAGACTGATTATTCAGTAGTAAAAGCATCCTTGCCCATTTTCGCAGCAGGCAATATACCTCAATTAAAAACGCTCTCTGACTGGGCTCCTGAAAACAGCCAGGGTCCGTCCAACCAACGGAAGCTGAGCCTGAAATATACAGAACTCGTGCCGGGGGCTGAGCTGGGCATTTTCATTGTCAGCCCCGAAAATTAAGGAACAACAATGCAATGGATTTCCACAGCCAGCCAGAAAATCGATGAGCGTCTCTATCGTGTCTGCGTCTGGGTAAAAAAATATCACGCTGATGCGATTAACCGCGTTGTGCTAACCGTTGATCTAAGTAAAGCCCGACATGACCCTGACGAGGACCAGGTAAGAGCAGAGCTGCTGTGCGGCCATTATTTTTTGCTTCGTAAGGAAAACGCTTCGAACTCTGCGCCTGACGATCAAAAGTTTGCTTTCCTGCCTGACGGGCGCAATCTGTGTTGGCAGACCGCAACCCCGGTGCTTCAGCATCTCCTACTCAATAAAAACGTTCCTGAGTCGCTGAGGTTGCTTACGGACTACATACATATGCGTCTGGCCAGGCTGACAATGGTACCTATGTCCGGAACCATCATGAACGAGGCTCTGCTGGACAGCATCAGCTGGGTTAAGGTGGATTTGACCTACTTCTGGCAGTACGAACAGCTCAGCTCTCATCTGGGACCCATCCAGATAACCCACAAGGCACTTGTACGCTTCGGGCACCTGGCTAAGAATGATGAAAACTCCAGTGCCATAAGAATCCTGCGTCAGCGTCTGTCTTCAGAATTCTTACAAGAATTTCAGATGGCTGAGGATGAGCTAAAGCGCAAACAGTCGTTGATGGGCACCATGGACGTGAAAATGCTGTTTCATGCTCATTACCCCAGCCAGAAGATGCTGGTGGCTCGATATAAAAATGGTTGGGTAATGGTGGATTGTTTTCTGTTTCATCATACCAAACCTAAGAAAAAAGCAAAAAACAAAACTACTGTGGCTAAGCCTCAACTTAAACAGACTAAAAGAGAAGGGAGTGAAAATGGAACTGGGCATTATGGTGTGCATCGTGTTGTTACTCTCAGTGGCGGCGGCGTGGATCAGTAATAAGACAGTTGATTTGCTCGAAAGATTCTATTTCAAGCGTCCGCTGAGCATGGAGTACGCGGCATGGCTACGTGTAATGTGTGCAGGCTTGTTATTAGTTTTTATTCAGGTTGCTCCACAATTTACACTCCTGTATACCCTTAAACTTGTCACGCTTATTAATCTTGGAATCCAGACAATGAAATTAAATGGCGTGTACAAATATAAAAGGACGGGAATTTTGCCTCCGGGAGGGGCACTCTCTAATCTCACCAGACTTAACCCGTTCAAGAAAAAATAAAGTTATGCGCCCGTAAGGGCGCTATTCATCAAAGGCATTTCGCATAAGCTTGATCATGGCTTTTTTACCAGCTTCAATATTGCGAATGTAGCGCATAACCATTTCTTCATTCGACCAGTTCCCCATTTCCATAATCTGTGGTAGCGAGTAACCTTCAATATTTAGCTGTATCGCACCACCTACACGAACGCTGTGCCCTGTCCAGTAACGAGTTTTAGTCTCATTTGGATAAAGCTCATTCCACATCTCTTTAAATGCTCGTAAAAGGGAATTTTTGCTGAGCATACCGGCATCGTCCACAGTGTCTTCTTCATCTTCATCGTTCAGAAGACTTTGTTTAGCACGATAGGGTAGGTTATGCCTTTTAAGAAGTTCAGATAGCTCATTCCCTTTACTCCGAAGCTTCCAGCCGGGTGGCATATAGCCTGTATCATGGAAATTTACGGCCTGGAAAAGGTATTCATCCGGATGACTGTGCTGATCCATTTTCACGAGGTTCATCAATCTCAAGAGGCAGTTAGTTAACTGACGTGTCAGCCGGTAGGTAAGAAGTGTACTGATGTTCGTTTTTGTACGGTATACCGTCAGGTTAAATTCACCGGTCATACTATCCAGAGACAGATCTTTCAGACGTATACGGCGAATTTCGGATGAACGGAGCAGTGTTTCAAAGCCTGTCCAGATCAGGCACAGGTCACGAAGTTTACGAACTGAGTTTGTAGTACTGCGTAAATTTATCAGAGCCTTGAGATCGCCAATAAGAAAGGGAGTTGCCTGTTTAGTCGTCTTTCGCTTCCGTGCTTCCGATTGTTTTAAGGCTTCCAGCATGTACCATGCTTCAGACGTAATAATCCCGGGCAGGTTAAGCCCTTTTTTATGGATACTATTTAAGGCCTGAAGACAGCTGTTTATGCTGCTTCGTGACAATTTGCCTTCAAGATGCCCCATAAACGCAAGCAGAGCGTCCTCAGACACGGGGAGCGAACTTACTGGCCAGTCTGTATGCAACCGGGCATTCGCCAGATACCATTCGTTCCATACTCGTAGCCAGTGCAGATAGGTTTTAGCAGTGTTGTATCTCAGATGGGAAAAGTAACGGATCAAGCGTGAAAGCTGTTTATCATGGTTGCCGAACGTTTCCAGCTGCTGATGTAATTCGCTTTCCGAAAACTGTCTGATCACTGATTGATTCTTCATCCTGCTCACCGGGATACACTGGTTTTATTTACAGGTCATTTTAGCACTCATGTACCTGGTTATGAACAGGGTGGAAACAACGAAAAAGGTTGTGAAATCGTTAGGCTTAAGTGAAAAATGATATTAAGATTATCCCTGGCCAGTTGAGGCCTGTCTAAAGAAGGTTGATTATGTCTGACACAAAGCAGTCTTATTTAATGAAATTCCGTAAGTGTAGTTCGTTCGAAACGCTCGAAAAAGTATTTGAAAGGTTATGTGAAAAAAACTCGGGTGTCGCCTCTCTTGAAATTTCTGGTGCTTATGATCATCGTAAAGCTGAACTGACAATGAAAAAGTTATATGACAAAGTTCCTGCGAGTGTGTGGACCTTTGTTCGCGAGTAATTATTGATATTGGCACAACAAAAAGACTGTGCCTGGATTTGAAAATAGTTTATGCCCCTTTCGGGGCTAAAGGCACTGTAATAGCCTGTCTTTTTAACTTTTTTATTAAGTTCGGAGAAAGACTTTAATCATAAGCCAAGCCCACTTCTAAATACATCCGATATTCTCCTTAATTTTAGAAGTTGTGATAAAAGTTACTTTACCTAAACTTCTCTCTTCATATTTGTAAGGCTCTCATTTGATTCTTGTCAAACATTAATCTGGAAGACTAAAAAATCATTTCTTTTAATTCGTTTTACAGAAATCCTCCTCCGTTATTTCGGATATTATTTGAATAATTATCAAAAACGGGGTGCAGCCATGCGTAAGAGTTACACATTTGGTATTCCATTTGGACTCCAGAGAGAATCAGGACTCTTTTTAGATATTACAGAGGTCAGCCGGGGTATCGACTGTAACTGCATCTGCCCCGCTTGCAAAACTGATCTGTTAGCAAAGCAGGGGGAGGTCAAGCTTTGGCATTTCTCACACAGTACTGCTGTAGCCGGTGACTGTGATGGTCTGATGGAAGCCATCCGGGGAAAAATTATTGAAGTCATCAACGAGCACCAGGTTCTTGGTTTCCCAAATCTTCTCGCTGGCGACGATGGTGGGCCGGTTTCACTGAATGAGGTTAGTGGAAGCGGCAGTATGTTCGGAGGTACAGCTGATCTGTTCGTAAAGGTTAATGATTTATGTGTGGCCGTCTTTCTGGACAGGGATCGTAGCATTTCTGCGAAGTTAACCTTTGACCACCTTCATCCTTCCGAAAGAGTTGCCGCATTGCGTATCGATCTTCCTGATATTGAATATGAAATCAGTCAGGTGCAGCTCGGGCGACGTAAAACAACATACAGTGAGTGCATTGAAAGCCTGATCATTGATGAGACCAGTTCCCGGGAATGGCTATATCATCCATTAATGCATGAACTTGAATCTGAACCTCTTCAGGAGTATCGGGGACGGGAGCCTTCAGAGGAAGGGCCTCTTCTTCAGCGCCTTGCTGACTGTAAGATGAAATTGCCTGATATCCTTCCGGGCAGTCATAACGCGCTAGTCAGGTTACAGCAGGATACGATTGTATGTCTGTGTCGGTTAACGGTTCGGGCTTATGACATCGCTCAGACCGATGAATTTCCTTTGTTCCTTCGCTATTTCAGGTTGCACTGCCTGGAAAACAGCGAACATGTCAGTTACGAAAGACTGATCTGCTGGCAGGAAATGATTTCAAAAACCCAGGAAGGCCAGTCCTTGACACAAAACGAACTTGAATATCTTCATGAGATTGTCCGCATCGCCTTATACAATCACCGGCTTAACAATGTCAGTATTTCAGATGTTAAAAACCATGACACAGGAAAGGAGAGCAGCAGGGTAGAGCCACAAAACTATTCACTCTTATAAATAAATTGGGCTTTGCGCATTAAACCCTTGCCGCAGGCGGTGAACCACATATCCGGCACAGACAGTCAGTTTTTCTGGCAGCTTAAATTTGACACAGCTTAATATAGTGATTCATTAAACAGGTTCAGTATGCTGCCAGAAGGTTTCAGTCGTTATGGGCGTCCGTTAGTTTTCTACTAACTGAACGACGACCAGCCTGCCGCCTTCCTCCTTTGACAGAACAAACTGAGCGTTATTCGTCAGTTCAATTTTTTCACCAATGGCAATCTGTCGTTTATCCGGTAATGACATAAGCCCATTTATGCCTTCATTTACTAACCACCACTGATCGTTATGGAAAACAAAATACCCAACTCGTTTCCTTTGTGCATCGGTTGTGCGCTCATTTGGCGCAATGAGGCGATTCACATGCCACGCATAGATTGACTGCCCGCTCCACACCATCAACCGGTGATCGTCAGGACGATAACTGCCTTCCTTTCGGGAAGAATATAAATTTAGCACGGGTAATTTACCCTTGTATGGCGTACCGCAATAGGGACAAACCGGCTTTGTCTTACCCGAGAAAACGTACCATTTCTGTTCACACGCCTTGTTCTGGCAGGGCTGTATCAGATCGACTGTTTTTACCAGGGCACTTTCCCACTCATCGGCGGTCGGGCGTTTAGTGGCATCGTGTAAGCCATCAATAAAGGCGCGTTCAAACAAAGGCGTCAGATAAGGGCCCATGATGGTGTAAGGAATTTTCTCCGGGTCAGCCCAGGGCAGTGAAAAGGAGGATAGCTGACTGACTTTGACTGCATTACTTTTGTCTGTCGGATGTTCAATGAAGAGTGCCTTCTCACCCATAGATAAGGTCTCATCACGTACTTCATCCGACATGTCATGTATTTTTCCGCCACGTAGCGGATGACGGAAGAATAGATACATGTAAATAAGCACCGACAGCGCATGACGGTCAGTAGTAATGCTTGGTAATACGCGGTTCGGATCCTCTTTGGAAAGATGGCTGGTTTTCACCACTTCCGGAGCAATAAAATCCGGGGTGCCCACGACGTCGGGAGGATACTTTCCAGGGACAACCAGGCCGTCTACGTCAATGATGCAGGCATGTCCCATTTCTGGATCGATAAGCACGTTTTTATAGCTTAGATCGCTGTGACAGAGACCTGCCGCATGCATCCTTCTGACGGCTCTTGTCAGCAGCAGACAGACCTTTAGATAGGTAAGCGTATTGCCTCGTTCACGTGGGTCGAGAAATTTGTTCTGGTTGCTGGCGCTGGCAAACCATTTGCCTTCCTTTTCACGACCTTTTATGCCAAGAAAATCATCGTTTTTAGAGCCGTATTTAAAGAAAAAGTAGCTTTTGTAGGTTGGAACCACGATGCCGATTTTATCCCCATGCTCAACAACATGGGTCGGCCAGCAAAACAGGTCCTTCCAGTATTCACCTCCGGACTGGCCAAAAATGTTTTGCCTGTAGCGTCCGGTGATCATATCAATCCGATCCCGGGCCTGCTCGTTCTGCGGTTTATGATAAAAAGCGACGACGTATGATTTATCAGGCGAGAAGTAAACATCCTTCATCGAGCCCGAACCAATTACCTCGTCAACATACTGGACTGTTTCGCCGTCCTTTGTTTTGCACGTAACGATATTTGCCATATTGATCACCGAAAAGCGTATCCCTTACCACAACACCGCAATAGTGCGGTCATCATGGTTCCCTGTGGAGAAAAAGTTAAGCCAGTCGCCTAACCTCTCAGGCGCAATACTGGCGTCTGTAAGGACAGGGTTGAGCTCATCAACGAGACGGGTCCATTTTTCGTCACTGCGAAGCCCGTTATCCGTCTCAAACAGAGGGTCTGATACGCCGTCTGTCATGAGGATCAAGTGAGATACATCATTCCATTTACCCACGCTGATGCGGCCGCTAAACGAGGGGTCTGCGATAATGCTCTGGTCAAGGAAACGGGTTTGTCCTGCGTATTCTCCGCTATCGGGATTTCCCAGTATCCTGACTTTACCGGAAGGGCTGTATGCACCTATCGCACCATCACCAAGCCAGAATGCAGCCGCAAACAGCTCTTTATCAGTTCGTAGCGCTACAGTTGCCAGAAGGGTTGTTGAATAGGATTTCACAGGTTGTTCTGCACAAATGGCTTCGTTCTGGATACTGTTGACCGCGAGCGTAGCTGCCTGTTTAAAATGATGAAGCATGGCGTTTATGGTTGCCTGCCGATCGCTCCCTTCCCACGCCGTGATGTGCTGCTTTAAATGGACGCCTTTCACACCACTGAGCTGATTGAAAAGGTAATCGCCAGCCGTTTTGACTGCAATCCGGGAGCCTTCCCGGGAATTTACCGCACTACCGGCCCCGTCTGCGACCAGCATGACAGACCATCCTGTCTCCTGGCAGTGGTTGATATAGAAGTCGTCATCTCTGAAGCTCCCGGCATGCTCATGAGATCGTCCCCGGCGACTGGCGGCAGCAATACGTATGTCACCCCTGACCAGGCCAGCAGCGTCCAGATGGGACTTAGGGTAGGGAGCGTCTGCTGGTGGCTCTACCACCTTCCACAGGCTTCTCGGATCGGGATTTACTATAAATAGCTGTTTAGTTTCACATTCGTCGTGCGACGCGCATGACCAGATTACTGAAAGCTCTATATCGCCGCTTTCGGTGGGAGTACCTGTCAGCAACTTATGCTCTTTGTCAAAGGACAGGCCAATGTTCCGGGGAAAGACAACGTCCCTGACAGTAGCCTGCTGGCCCTCATCCAGAACGATAGCAACCGGCGAAGAGAAACGTTCGCCTGCGCGGGCGTTGGGAATAATTATTTTAGCTCTCGGGGGAACGGCAGGCGTCACAGCTAATCCGGCCCGCTGCTGGCCTGTCGGTATCTGCCCGGGTTTTAATACCAGGGAAAACAGGTTTTCGTCTTCCCTCTGTGCTGGTTTATCAAATTCGTAATAAGGCATCAGCTTCCAGAACGGAGGATGAGGTTCATTTTCTGGCAGGGGTTGCAGTAATGGTGTATCGGTAGCGTCAATGCCCGGGTTATCAGCAACACTTACGACCGTTTGTTGCTGATCGGAAAGACTGGAAGCTGACGAGGCGGCAATCACTGCGTCGTTATCATCTTCGCTAACCCGCGCAGATAAACCCTGTGCAAGACACTCAATCCGCTTTTTAAGCCGCATAATCTCTTCGGTAAGGGATGGGTCCTCCGATAGAAGAAAAAGCCGCTCACCTTCTACAGGGTGGCCCAGCTCAGACAGAACTAAGCGGATAATCTTCTCTTTAAGTGAAGCATCTTGCGACATCAACCTTTTCCTCTGTTTACGTCGAAGTTAGTGTTTCCGCCATCATTGCTGAATGACAGGCCTGTTTCACACCACGGGCAGATCACGTCATCCGGGCCGTCAATGCACAGCAATTTTCCGCATGAGCACAGGGCAAACGCACTGGCATTACCGCAGTGAGGGCAACCCGGTACGCCATGCAGTTCGCTGGTGTTTACCTGCAAACCGGTAGCGGTGGCATCTGACCATGCAAAATAGTCCTCATCGATGGGATAGCATCCGGCAATATTAAAGCTGTTCAGGTTCAGGCTGAAATCGAGCCCGGAAACCCTTGCTGGTGGCCGTTCATACTTCATCAGATACGGACGACGGGTCTTGCTGCAACGGCCGGTAAGCGTAACGCAGTTTTCGTCGTACGCTTTTACTGGCTCGTCCTTGGCCAGCCGGACTATGTATTCAGTCTGGCTGAGCTCAGGTTGTTTGTCGTCCCCGACGCTGCGGCTGTGCGCCGTAACCGAGGCCGTGATCCATTTGATGAAGCGGGTAAAGTCCCCTTCCTGAGACTCGGTGAACAGCATGACATTCTCTGTCAGTTGTCGCAGGATATTCAGGTCCGCTGACGGCCCCAGGCCAACGGCAATGAGATTCACTTTACTCGCGTAGTGATCCTTCCAGCGCTTCACTTCTGCGGTTGTGTCGTCAGTCGGACGTCCGTCGGTAAGGAGGTACACGACGGGTTTCCAGTCGCCTTTAGCCTCATGAGTGGTTTTTCTGACCTGGGTATCAATTTGTACGGTCAGCTCACGCAATGCGGCCCCAAGGCTCGTACCGCCGCCAACGGGAAGGCGGGGAGGGTAGAACGAGGCAATTTCGTGAAGAGGTACAATCGTACGGGCTACACCGGCAAATGCGATTACCGAAACCCAGGCTGTTTCAAGTGCGTGTGGATCCTTTCTTAAATCTCCGACGATCATTTGCAGACCATCAGTCATTTTTTTCAGGTTTTCACCAATCATGGACTCTGAACAGTCCAGGACAAAAAACACGGGAAGGCGTCTCATAATTTTCCTCGTACGGCTGGTACGGCCAGCAGAAAACGTTGCTGTACAGAAAGGTGCTGCCAGGAAAGCAGCACCTTTCTGTCTGTCAAAGCACCAGCTGGATTTCTGGTGGAGGAGGGGGAAGGGTATCAGTTCCGTTATTGATCCCCGCGCTTGTACTGCCGGAAGACACGCTGGCCGATACCCATTTAAAGAAACCTGCAAACGCGGTTGAATCTAGCGTCTCCAGAGACACAACCTTATCGGTGAGCTGTTTTAAGTGCTCATGGCCTGCTTTAGGACCAACGGCGCAGGCAATGATGGATCCGAATCCCCGGCCGCGAATCGCTTTTACCGCTTCACCGTACGCCAGGGCATCAGAAGGGGTTCCATCAGTCATCAGGAATACCAGAGGACGCCAGTCTCCTTTGGTATCACCATCTGAGCGACGTACATCCCGTTCAACACACTGCATCAGACATTCAAGGGCAGCACCGGTGAACGTCCCGCCTGCGCTTGGCACAACGATGTCAGAAAACTGGAAGTCTTCCAGCGGCGTGAGAGGAATGAACTCACGCGCCTCATTGTCATAGGTGATAATGGAGATATGAACGCTTTCGAGAGCGTAGGGATCCTGGCGAAGAGCGCTAAGCATCGCCTGAATTCCAACGTTAACGGAATGGATGGACTCACCGCGCATCGAGCCGGATGTGTCGATAACAAGGTAAACAGGCAGGCGGCGCATCACATGTAATTCCTCAGGTGCGAGACAAACGAATCTGATTCTGAAGGCTCACCAATTGCCCTGAGTTTCCAGCCTGTAGCCTCGCGTATCAGCTCGGCAAAAACCATGGAGCGCTGGCTGGCGAAGGCGGGTCCGCCAGAAAGATCGAATCGTGCCATTTCAATATTACGGGCATCTACTGCCCGGATGAAGGCATTCTGAACTTTTCCAAAGTGCTGCTGGAGCTTTTCACCATTGTAGATCTGAACGATGAACACAATTTTCTCGTACTGAGCGTCAAGGGAATTCAGGCGCACAATAATTTGCTCATCGTCACCGTCACCGGCTCCGGTTCGGTTATCGCCCGTCAGCCAGATATTGCCTGACTTATGGCGAAGGCTGTTGAAAAAGATGATATCGCCATTCACAAGCGTTGGTTTACCATTTTCCACATTGCCGAGATCGGTCACCTTTCCGGCTGAATTACACAGGAAAGCGATCACATCAAGGTCGTATTCTTCTTCTTTTTTACCAAAGAGCCCGCCGAGGAAACCTTTTTTTTCCTCATTAATATCCCAACCGAGGCCGATAGTAACGGACGAGAGATCGTATTCATTTTTTTTCAGGCTTACGCCCTGGCCTTTGCTCAGACTGACAGACATGACATCCCCTTAATCAATAAAATTATAAGACCACATTTACTTCTGGCGGCGGCGGTGGCAGGTCTTCAAGACCGATCACTTCTTTTTTGCTGGACTCCACTTTCTGACTGCCTACCGAAATGCTCGCACTGACCCATTTAAAGAAGGCTTTGATCGTCGAACTGTCAGCTGTATCGAGCTGAACCACGATTTCAGTGATTTCTTTGAGGACGCTGGTATCGGCATCATGCCCGGCTGCACATGCCACAACAACGCCGGTTCTGGCCGCTTTAAAGTCATTCAGGCCTTTGCGCCAGTCATCATTCGGACTTCCATCCGTCATCAGGAATACAAGGGGACGCCAGTCACCTTTAGTGTCAGCCGTCGTTTTCTGTACTTCTTTGGCAATGGAGCTGGCCGTGAGGGAAAGCGCTTCGCCAAGAGACGTGGTGCCGCTGGCTGTTAGTGCTGGCATCTGGAAACTCAGGAGGTCTGTCAGGGGGACTGCCTGTCGGGCTATAGAATCAAAGGTGATCACTGACACGTGAGCCGTTTCGAGTGCATACGGATCCTGTTTCAGCGTGGTAAGCAGCGTCTGAACGCCATTTTTAACCGCTTCGATAGGCTCTCCGTGCATAGAGCCGGACGTGTCGAGTAGCAGATATACGGGTAAGCGTCTCAAATGTAATTCCTTCTTAAGAGATCGGAAGAGGAGAGTAGTTTCAGGAAGAGGCCAGGGTTTGTTGATTTGATAAAACGGCACGACATCTGTCGGGTGGAGATTAAATATTCAGAAGCGGCATTATAGAAATAAGTTAACCACCATTGAATTACCGACATGCGAATGGCCTCTTATCAACAGAAAATAATTCAGACCGTACTGGAATATCAGATTTCTGAAAAAACTCGGGAAAAAATAAACTTTCTTATGTATGAAAATCATCATACATCACAGATCTGCATGAATGGAGTGTAAATCGCCCAAAGATTGATGTGTAGCACAAGAGGATGTCAAGACACCAGGTTTTGTAGGCAGTAAGGCGCTGCTGACCTTGCGGGTGGAGAATAGATCAAAACTCCGTCACGCCAATACAGAGGTGAAATATGACAAAACCGGGGTTTTCACCCCGGTCTGAGATTTAGCGTCAGGACTTTTTAGCGCTGTATTCTTTTATCAGTTCATCAACGGAGTGAAGAGCCAGCTTCTCTACCGCTTCACTTCGGGTCGAGCCACTCAGCGCAGCCAGACGGTCAATTTTTCTTAGAATCCGCATGCGTAACGATAATGACACGGCTGTTTTTTTATCCTTATCGAGTACGACCTTCCCTGTGGACTCACCGGTTTTCAGTTCAGCATTCTGTGCGAGCGCTTCATTCATCCGGCGAAGGGTCTTTTTATCCAGCTGGCCCGGATTAACGAGATGATAGGAATGACCTGCCTTGCTGTATTTGATCTCCGCAGAATATGACTCGCGTAGCTCTTTGAGGGCCCGGGTTAATGTCGGCTCTGAGCATTCCAGACTGGTTATAATGTCGGCAGCGGAAACGGGCTTGCCGGTGCCCAGTAAGTTGGCAAGCTTAAAAATCCGGGCCTGTCTGGTATTTAATTGCATCGTAAGATTTAGCCTGCTTAAAGGGTTAGTGGTTCAATAGGCTGAAAAATGAAGGTACTGCTCATCTTTCGAATAACCGGTTGATCGCCTAACGCTTCAACCGGATCAATGTGTTCTATGCCTGCAAAATTTACTGACGACATCTGGCTGCGAGTGCATTTGCAGGACAGGATATACTCATCCTCCAGATAGCCGGTCCGCTTACTGACCCGTTGCGTAAAGCCTGACACAATCACGTTGTCGAACGGTAGCGTATGTAAAACGATACCGACCAGGCGGAACAAGCAGCCATGGACGTGGCGGGCATAGTTTTCGCGTACGGCTTTTTGCGTCATGGCTTTTTCCGTCAGCTCCGTGCCCCGGGCATTAACGCCGTAAATCTTATCAGGGAAATCTTCAATCTCAGCTAAATCAACGTCCAGCAGGACTGCTGATAGCTCCGGCTTTACTTCAAATGCAACAAGCGTTTCACGCGGCCATTCAGTTTCTGCCAGCACACCCGCCAGGTATGATTCGAAAAACGCGGCGTCTGTCCGGAACTGCTGCCGGGCATCTGCCTGAGCCGTGGCGAGCCGTTTTTCATGTTCTTCAGCTTCAAACTTCCAGTTTGCATACTGTTCGGCCCAGGCCGTCCGTTGTTGCTGGTACCGGTGCTGTCGAAGGGTATTCTCACGCTCCACATCAATCAGCTCCTGCTGCCACCGGCGAAGATTTTCGGCGTGGCGCTCAGCTTTAGCTGATTCCGATTCAAACCATTTACCCAGAAAACTAATGCCTTCGCTCTCGGCAGGCTTTTCCGGCAATGCAAGGTAGTCTGGCTTTTCTGGACGTACCGGTGCCGGAACCTGAAAAGGCGACGTTCTGTTATGCAGGTATACTGCCTCCAGCTCTGCCCAGCTGATGCCTGTTTTTGGATCCGGCGTGAGCTCGTGAATATTACGGATTGCGGTCACCGCTGACATGAGTTCAGCGGCTTCCTGCTCAAGCGCCTGTCTGAGCCCCGGATCGGTTGCCGTCCGGTTCCCACCTCCGGAACGCGCGGCCCGGTCAAGCCGGGTACGGTAACTCAGCCCGGTACCGGGCAAGCCCAGATTGGCATAGGTCCCCCTGCTTCCAAAAGAAACGGAAGCACCTCTCGGCCCGACACTGAGGCTCGGTGCACCGTTACTCAGGTTGAGGCGAACGCCAGGAATAATGTTGATCGACTTTCTGAACCTGAACCCCATTATGATTTCCTTAATGATGCTGGGTCACGGTAAGTAATCTGATTCCATCAGCGCTTTGCTCGTTCTGTAACCCATAAAAACGAGCTCTGTCCAGAATGCCAGCCGCCCAGCGGCGATGTGTGGCGGGTTCACACATTGCTCCCTGCGACTTAAACACGGCCTGGGTAGAGTTCAGGATCCGCAGAGCGTCAGAATGCTCACCCTGAGTGACCATCAGCGCGTTTTGAATGACCTCTATCTGACCCGGGTGAATGGCCGTTTTCCCAACAAGCCCATGTGCCATATCAAGAGCCAGCTCTCTGGCCATAACGGCATGATCGTCAATATGCTCACATACGGGCGCGGTCAGGGCAAAATCACGCGGGCCGAAGACCGAAACGAGCATTTTGATGACGTAGCCCATCGGGCTGTCATACAGCGTCAGGTCCCGGGGACGGCGAAGCGACACAACGTTCATAAGATCGTTGCCGCCGATTCGAAGCGCAATAATGCGGTCGTGGCAGGGATGTTCCACCAGATGGGTGGCCAGCTCGCGCATCTGAACCACGTCAAAGACGTCTTCTGTTTCCAGCGTTGGCATCATGCACAGGTGAGTCCCGCCCATGATATCCCACCATTCAGCTAACGAACTGAGGGTAAATTTCGGCAACACAAACCCGTCGACAGCGGAAAGATCATAATGCGCTTTTAACCATCTGCCCATTTCGGCATGCCGGGGGCGAATGAACACCAGAGGCCAGTCATTTTTACCCAGGCTACGCATGCTGTTACTGAGCTCGTGCAGCAGGTGCTCCAGATTTTTGAGGGCGACGGGGATGTCTGCTTCACTGACAGCATCCTCCAGGCAAATCACCAGAGAGCGCAAACCCGGGATTTTCCCGTGCAGGACGGCATCAGCAATATCTTCCCGTGTTGCAGGCATGTATAGCGTGGCTCCCAGATTCCAGGGAGAAAGACGATTTTTCATCAGAGTACCTTCTTGATAATGGTTACAGCCCGATACTGGCCGAGGGTTCCCCCCATTTCTGTAACAACTATTCCCTTTTCACGAGCAAGCCCTACAAGCAAGGCAACGTCCGGGTCGTCAATAGAACGCACAAATACATGGTCCGGTACCCGACGTAATACAGCCCGGGTTGCTTCAGCAATACCGGGTTTTATACGATTGACGCTGTCCACTTTAAATTCATCGGCCAGGAACGCGATAACGTCGCGACTTGTCTGCCATAAGATCCGGGCTGACTCCGTATTCCAGCTCAGGGGAGCGAGGGATGACGGGGTTAACTTCTTACGGAAATGAGCGACGGTATCGACAAGCATCCGGCTGCATTCGAATTCACTGAGATGCTCGCAAACCATACACCCATGTAATCCTTCAGAGGACCATACTGAGCGGGAGATCAGGCCTGATACCGGCGCACCCATGATGCCAAAAGGAATGAGCCAGTCATCATCACTGGCTGCAAGCCAGGAACAGCCACAGGGATCGGCCAGGACAACCAGTCGCGGCTGCTCAGGATAGCCCGGGCGATCTTTCAGTGCGCGTACAAGCTCTCCGGTAATTGCGCCTTTACCTGTCCATCCGTCAACAAAGACAATACCGCCTGTACCATGACGCTCTTCAATGACGTCGAGTGCTGCACCGTCAATTCCACGATCCCGGATGATGCTGATGCCGTAATGCCATGAGGTTTTCCCCATGTCACGCAGGGCCTGGTGCAGCATAACGCCGAGCGGTACGCCAGCTCTGACAAGACTGGCCAGTACAATGGGCTCATCACCGAAGCGTTCGGCCAGAGAAATAGCGAGCTGTGTGACTTCTTTTGCAAGCCTCTCTGCGCCCCGATCCAGCGCCCGGTGAAACAAATCAAGATGCCATTGTGTTGGTGCTGGCTCCTGGCTGAGCATGTCTGAATAATGTTTCTTCCCGGACTGAATCAGCTCTTCTTTTTGATCAACCGGCGTCATCTCAATGACAACCGGCTTTAGCAGAAATTCCACGTCACCGGGCTGGTATGAGCCGGTAAATGTTTCATGTGGCTGCATTTTAATTTTCTCCAAAAATTCGCTGTGAAATGGCATCTGCAAACTGACTCTGACGCGGGATGCCAAACCAGCTGCACAGTTTCATAAAACGATGATCGCTCAGGCTGTCGCCCAGACCAATTACGGGGAAAACGCCGCGTTCAGCCCGAAGTTTTTCAAGCAGCCAGCTGACGGCCAGCCCTTTCTCAACCGGGGTGGGAAGCCAGGCCACGTTATTACTGTTGCGGTGGATGTAGAAGCCCTCGGTCGGAAACACCGTTTCTATCTCATCTGCAATGGCATTGAGCTCGTCAAGGCGGGTGCTGTCGCGGTGTTTCATCACCATATAAACCGCCGTTTCACCGTATTCGAAGTTCAGTCTTGCCCAGGCATTAATCCCTTTGGCCTCCATCATTTCAGTGATCAGACGCTGCATCGATGTCAGCTTTTCCTGATAGGGAGCCAGCTGGCCGAGCATATGGGCCTTCCACTCCTCGTCGGGGTTGCCTTCAGGCGTGAGAATGACGGCCCCGTGCGTGGTGATTGCCCAGGAGTGGAAAGGGATCCGTACGCGGCTGATTTCTTCAGTTCCCCGTGCGGTAACGGGAATGAGTTCAGCCTGCTCCAGAAGCCAGTCCACTAACATGGACTGTTCTTCCGTCATAAAGCTTCGTGGATTCAGGGTACGATCAACGGCACCGGTACGGAATGGCTCCAGGGCGAGCTCGTCCACCATTTTACGACGGGTCTGAAAGAGCGTGTCGTCAAGGTCGCTCAGAACAACGGGTTTATTCATAGGTAACAATCTCCACGACGGGCGCAACCTCAGCCAGCGCTTTAAGAAGCTGCGCGTCAATACTTTCTGCGGGTGTCTCAGTACACACAAGAATGCGGTCAAACTGCTGGTGGGCGACGTTGTAGACAAAATTGGGGATGCCCAGCCCGTAGTTATCCGTAAAGGAAATGGCGGACTCAATGGCATAACCAACGGCGATAGGGGAGCGGGTGGTCGAACCATAAAGTGCCTGTGCTCCGGCAGCTTCGAGCCGTTCAGCAAGCAGGAACGGCTCCCAGACGAATTCCCCGGTCCCGAGAACCAGAATACGTTCCCCCTTGCGGACGGAGACCTCATGGCCGAGATCGGCCGCAGGTGCGAGCATCCCCAGTCGACCCCAGGACTGTTTTCCCTGGATGTCCCATTCTCCGCGTGAAGTTACGTTGACTTTCGGCATGTCCGGGACAGGTGCATCAGGTAATGGGGTCCATCCCCACTGACCGCTTACAAGCGAAACCGAAGTGACGGGCAAGGAGGTACGCTCCGACAGGGCGTTGCCACTCCAGTCGGTCAGCGTTACGGCGATAACCTGTTCAATATGTTGAAGCTTGCCGGTATTACGCAGGGCAGAAAGCAGGTTAATAAAGGTATTACCGGTGGTTGCCTCGTCATCAATCAAAACCAGCGTTCGTGCGTTGGTAACACGACGTCTTTTCTCTTCATCATCTGGCAGATAGATCAGATGATCGGTGGCGTGGCTGTGTTCTTCCCTGAACTCGCAAAGTAACGTGCCATCAACCGGGTGACGGGTAGAGGTCAGATAGACAGATTCACGATGCTGGTGGCGCACTTCATCAAACACACCGGCCCCTAGCCCAACGGCGGTTTCAGCCATACCGATAAAGAGTACGGGCCCTGTCAGCGTTGCGGGGAACTGGCTGGCAAGCTGTCTGTAGGCCTGCCGCATGACTGAGGGTGGCACGGGAATGTGCCTGCCGAGTACTTTGCTGACAAACAGAAAGGCGCGTTTCGGGTTACGTCTTTCAGCGATGTCAAACAGGTCATCGAGCGAAACTTCACCCTGGTCACGGGTTACCTGAATCGTACCGCATGAGAGGGTACGGCGATAAATCATATCTTCGAGGATATCAGACATAAATACGCCTTAATTCAGAAGGTTAGAGAGTGATTCCGGGTATGCAATTACATCCGTAATGGATCTCACCGCAACCGGAGAAAAGGTGTTTTTAGCGCTCTGGCGCACCATATCTTCAGACATCAGACCGAGCTTAAAGGCAGCAAATAACCCAGGAAGGTTCACCCCGCTGTGAAGGGTATAACCCACCCCCCCTGACGGACGCATGTTGGTTTCAAGCAGCACCGGGTTGCCATTCACATCGTTTCGCGTCTGAACATTCACCAGCCCGTCGGCCTTCATAACCCTGGCGCAGTCACACGCCAGTTCCCAGGCGCTTCCTTCGTTTACCAGATACTGGATAACCCCTTCCTTACGGCGTCCCACGGCTGCGAGTATTTCGCCCTTATCCGCGAGGATATCGACGGAAAATTCCGGGCCTGGCAGGTACGGCATCAAAACAAGGGGTTTAAACGACTCAGCAGCTGATGCTGCTGCAATATACTGTTGCGGACTGACCAGACGATGTTCGGGATGATTAAAGACGGCCATAGGCGAAGCACTGTCATCAAAGCGCCAGAATCCCATGCCATAGATACCCGTCACCGGCTTCACGCATACCGGGCTGTCAGTGAACGGCGGGGCCGCGAGGTGTGTTTTTAATTCTGCCAGCGTATTCACCCGCCAGGATGGTACGACCGGGAGACCCTTTTGCTCCATAAACTGAGCAAAAGTAACTTTTTCGTCAGCCAGAGTTAACCAGTCGACGCCCGTTGCACCGGTAGTAAGGGTGGCACCGGTCGATTCAATGGCTGAACGGTGTTCTTCAAACCACTGGCTGTTACGGCCAGTATGAATATGGTGGATGCCGTAGGACTGAATGGTTTCTTGGATAAACTGAAGACGTTTTTGAGGATCTTCAGGTTCAGTCAAAGAATAGTCGGCAACGGAAAGGATTTCATTTCTTTCGTTACGGTGGGAGGCAAAAACGGTAATGGCAAAATTATTTTTTTTTGCAAATGATTTTACCCCCTGAATAATATCTCGCTGGGAGGATAAACCTTCCATAAACCAAATTTTCTTGTTCATTTTTTTTAATTATCCGGAACGCCATGCAAATTTATGATTGAGAAGTGAGTCTATGAGTGTCTAAGCTACATGTCAATCATAATATGATTAATAACTCCTGTGGTTATGGAGTGCGTCAGTGTTTTTTGGATTCCTGATAACACATTGATATTTAAATTAAACTTAGAAAATTAACACCCTGAAAAGGATTTCTTTTTGTGTTTTTACAGAAAACTACCAAAATTTCCCTTGTCAGAGAACTTCATCATGATATGATTTTCTTCGTCAGTTACTAAATATACCTTTGATTGTCTCGGTCATTACCATTTTAAGGAATAAAACATGGTTTCATTAGTTAAGAACCAGACGGTATCACTCAGCAAAGAATCATCTGCATTAAGCCAGCTTCATTTCGGTCTCGGTTGGGATCCGGTTAAGAAAAAAGGTCTTCTTGGAGGATTGTTTGGAGGCAACGACTCAATCGATCTCGATGCTGGCTGCGTATTAATGGACAGCACCGGTAAAACAATTGACACCATCTGGTTCCGCAAACTGGAATCCACCTGCGGCGCTGTTGTGCACAGTGGCGATAACCTGACCGGTGAAGGTGACGGTGACGATGAGGTGATTAATGTCAACCTCTCCCGACTGCCTGCAAACGTTGAATACCTGGCGTTTACGGTAAACAGCTTCCGTGGTCAGTCGTTCAATGACGTCGAAAACGCGTTCTGCCGCGTTGTCGATCAAACCGGCAAAGAGCTGGCTCGCTACAAGCTGACTGAGCAGGGCTCACATACCGGGATCGTTATTTCTTCGCTGCGCCGTAATAACGGCAACTGGGACTTTACCGCCCTTGGCCATGCCTGTCGCGGCCGCACAATTGACGATATGCACTCCGATATCGTTTCAGCGGTTATTCGCTAATGAACCTGACGCCGGGGGGCAATGCCCCCGTTCCAGCCCAGGAGTTGCGGGTCCGGATCACCTCGGGCGGCCAGGTGGATGCTTCGGCGTTTCGCCTGTATGCCGACGGGAAGGTGCAGGGTGATGCGGACATGGTGTTTTATGGTCAGCCACGTAACGATGATGGTACCGTCAGCCTGGTCAGTGAAGGCCAGTACTCAACCTTTACTGTCGCGCTCAACCGGCTGAAACCTGATGTCCAGAAAATTGCGTTCACCGTGACCTGTGACGGTGGGCAGACGGTGTCCGGTCTTCGTAATCTTTCCATCGACGTGGAGCAAGGGGCTACCGGCCTGGTTAGCGGCAGTGTCGAACTGAGCGGCCGTCAGGAAGCAGCCTTAATTCTGGGTGAATTTTACCGTCGTAATAATGACTGGAAATTCCGCTTCATTGCGCAGGGGTTCAACGGTGGACTTAAACCGCTGGCAGAGCATTTCGGCGTAAATATTGCCGACGAACCGGCTCCCGCAGCCCCGACTCCTCCGGTTGTAACCCCTCCGCCAGTTGAGACAAAAATCAGCCTGAGCAAGGTATCGCTGACAAAAGAGAAGCCTGCAATCAGCCTGACCAAACGGGATAACTTCGGTGAAATCCGGATCAACCTGAACTGGCACCGGGGCAGCGGCAAATCAGGCTTTGCAGGCATGTTCGGCTCCAAAGGAATCGACCTGGATCTGGGGGCCTTTGTTGAGCTTCAGGACGGGTATAAATCGGTCATTCAGGCGCTCGGTAATGCATTCGGTGATTATCGCGATGAACCGTATGTTCAGCTCAAGGGCGATGACCGGACGGGTGATGTATCAGACGGCGAGTGGCTGCATATCAATGGACGTGAATGGAAGCATATCCGCGAAGTGCTGATTTACGCCTTTATTTATGAAGGTGTTCCCAGCTGGGACAAGACTGATGGTGTGGTCACCATTCATGTGCCGGATCAACCGCCCATTGAGACCCGCCTGACCGAAGGTGAAAACCGTCGCACATTGTGCGCCATTGCCAGACTCGTAAACGAAAACGGCGCAATTAAGGTCGAGCGAATTAACCAGTACTTCAAAGGCCAGGACGAAATGGACCGGGCATTTGGCTGGGGATTTCGCTGGAGCGCCGGTTCTAAATAACACAGCAACAAAGGAAACAGGTATGAGCTTTTTCGACAAAGTTAAAGGTGCCATTAACTCAGGCCGTGACGAACTGACCCGCCAGGTTGGCCGTTTCAAAAACAAAAAATTCATGCAGGGCACCGTTGCTGTATGTGCCCGTATTGCCGTATCGAGTGACGGCGTAAGTTCGGAAGAAAAGCAGAAAATGATGGGCTTTCTGCGCTCTTCAGAAGAGCTGAAGGTCTTCGATACCAATGAGGTGATTGAGTTCTTCAATAAACTGGTTTCAAGCTTCGATTTCGATGTTGAAATCGGCAAGGGCGAAACCATGAAATACATCCTGGCGCTGAAAGATCAGCCTGAGGCCGCTCAGCTGGCCTTACGTGTTGGTATTGCCGTTGCGAAAAGTGACGGTAACTTCGATCAGGACGAGAAACTGGCCTCCCGCGAGATCGCTATCGCGTTGGGCTTCGACCCGGCTGAATTTGGCCTCTGATCCACATCCCTAAGGGTAAAATATGGTTTCCACACACATCGGCTTCCCGACTGAAACGGTCATTGTTTTTATTGCGCTTTCAGTCGGTGCCATCTTTATTGACCTGTTTATGCACCGTGATGACAAGCCTATTTCGCTGAAGAGTGCGGCGCTCTGGTCCGTATTCTGGGTTGTGGTTGCGATGGCATTTGCCGGTTTCCTCTATATCCACCACGGTGCTGAGGTTGCCAGTCTGTTTGTCACGGGTTATGCGCTGGAGAAAGTGCTGTCGGTCGATAACCTGTTCGTCATGATGGCCATCTTCTCCTGGTTCGCCGTTCCGGATCGTTATCGCCACCGTGTTCTCTACTGGGGGATCATTGGTGCCATTGTCTTCAGGGGCATCTTTGTCGCCATCGGTACGAGCCTGCTGAGTCTGGGGCCGTACGTTGAAGTTGTCTTCGCTATTATCGTTGCCTGGACAGCGGTCATGATGCTTAAAAGCGGTGATGACGATGATGAAATTGAGGATTACTCCCAGCATCTGGCTTACCGCATGGTTAAACGCTTCTTCCCTATCTGGCCGAAGCTCAGAGGGCATGCCTTCCTGCTTAACCAGAAGGAAGTGGATGCTGAACTGGCGAAACCAGAAAACAGCGATGTCACCATTGGCCGTGGTAAAAAAGCGGCGCTGTATGCGACCCCGCTGTTCCTGTGTGTGGCTGTGGTTGAACTCTCGGACGTAATGTTCGCGTTTGACTCGGTACCGGCAATCATTGCCGTCAGTCGTGAACCGCTTATCGTCTATAGTGCCATGATGTTTGCTATCCTGGGCCTGCGTACTCTGTACTTTGTCCTTGAGGCACTGAAACAGTACCTGGTTCATCTGGAGAAGGCCGTAATCGTGCTGCTGTTCTTCATCGCGGCAAAACTCGGCCTGAATGCGACCGATCACATCTGGCATCATGGTTACAGCATCGCGGCAACAACCAGCCTGTATGTTGTACTGGGTGTACTGGCGCTGGGCATTCTCGCAAGCGTCATGTTCCCGGGCAAACCTGAATCTGAGGAAAAGGGGAGTTAATCCCCTTAAGTGTTAACCTGAACAATTACTAATCGAAGAGGTTATTTTATGAGTGTTTCTCTTTCCAAAGGCGGGAACGTCTCCCTGAGTAAAGCAGCTCCGTCAATGAAAAACGTCCTGGTGGGCCTTGGCTGGGATGCGCGTTCAACAGACGGTCAGGACTTTGACCTGGATGCTTCAGCATTCCTGCTGGCCTCAAACGGCAAAGTGCGCGGCGATTCAGATTTCATCTTCTATAACAACCTGACGTCATCCGACGGTTCCGTAACGCACACCGGCGATAACCGCACCGGTGAGGGCGATGGTGATGATGAATCGCTGAAAATTAAACTGGACGCCGTCCCGTCTGAAGTTGACAAGATCATCTTCGTTGTGACCATCCACGATGCTCAGGCTCGTCGCCAGAGCTTTGGTCAGGTATCCGGTGCGTTTATTCGTCTGGTTAATGACGATAACCAGACTGAAGTTGCTCGCTACGATCTGACCGAAGATGCGTCCACTGAAACCGCCATGCTGTTTGGCGAGCTGTATCGTCACAATGGTGAGTGGAAATTCCGCGCAGTAGGCCAGGGTTATGCTGGTGGTCTGGCATCTGTATGTGCTCAGTACGGCATTAACGCGTCCTGATCGAAAAGTAACTTTTCATATCCGGGGCTGTTAATTCAGCCTCATTCAACTGTTTGCAGGAGCTAAAAAAATGGCAGTTTCTCTCGTAAAAGGCGGCAACGTATCTCTGACTAAAGAAGCACCAACCATGAATGTCGCTATGGTTGGCCTGGGCTGGGATGCCCGTGTAACCGATGGTCAGGCTTTTGACCTGGACGCTTCCGTATTCGCAGTAGGTGAAGACGGTAAAGTGCTGTCAGATGCCCATTTCATTTTCTTCAATAATAAAACCAGCCCTGATGGCGCAGTAGAGCACCAGGGCGACAACCGTACCGGTGAAGGCGACGGCGACGATGAGCAGGTCAAAATCGATCTGACCAAAGTCTCAGCAGACATCAAAAAACTGGTGTTTGCCGTTACCATCTATGATGCAGAAGCGCGTAAACAAAACTTCGGCATGGTGAGCAACAGCTTCATGCGCGTTTACAACAACGACAACGGCACGGAAATTGCCCGTTTCGATCTGTCTGAAGACGCCTCAACCGAAACCGCAATGGTCTTCGGTGAACTGTATCGTCATGGCGCTGAGTGGAAGTTTAAAGCTGTCGGTCAGGGCTTTGCCGGTGGCCTGGCGGCTCTTGCCTCCCAGCACGGCGTTAACATCTAAAATAACGCTGAATCATACCCCGGCAATGCCGGGGTTTTTTTTGGTTGCGATCCGCTATCAGGAGGGGGGGGGGCAGAAAGGGTTCGGGAATCTCAGAAAGCAGAGAGATGTTAATTCTGACGTGAGCCTTTTAAAGGCAGGAAACGGATTTTTCTCTGGTTGCTGGTTAAAGCCTGTATTCTGTGCCTTATATCAACAGCATGCCCCTCTGATATATGTTACGTTTGCGACTTATGAAGGCACGGGTTCTGGAAGATAAAATACCCGACCAATGGAAATTCCAATTCAACAGGTATAGAAACTTCAACGTGATGAAATATGGTGTCACACCATATATACGCCTCACCAGAAATCCAGCGTCCTGAACTAAGCCAGGGGAACCTATATAAACGCTGCGCTTTAAAATAATCAAAAATCAGGAGAGTTAATGTGAATCTACAATCCGGACAAAACATACCACTTCAGCAATCTGCGATCAGGCTGAATCTTCAGTACCCTACCAAATCCGGCTTTAAAGGCGAACCCGATACCTGCCTGTTCCTGCTTAATGCTCAGGGAAAGGTCAGCGGCGATTCTGACTTTATCTTTTACAATAATCTGTCTTCTCCTGAAGGGGCAGTAAAGCTCGTTACCGGTTCTCAGCAGTCCAGCATTGAGATAGCACTGGATCGTGTTCCTGCGAACATCAGTAAAATTGCAATCACAGTTGTCATTGATGGTGAAGATACCATCAGTGGGCTCAGTTCGTTGAGCATGCAGGCTCAAGGAATCGCTGAGTTCCAGGCTGAGACTCAGGGCCGCAGTGAGAAAGCAATTATCCTGGGTGAAGTATATCGGCACAATGGCGCCTGGAAGCTTCGTGCGCTCGGGCAGGGTTTCAACGGTGGTCTTGAGCCTCTGGCCATTAGCTATGGCGTTGATGTCGCACAGCCAGCTCCGCAGCCAGCAAAGCCTGCTCGTATCAGTCTGGAAAAGAAACTGGAAACCAGATCTCCGCGCCTTGTAAGCCTCGCTAAAAAAGCCTCGGTCAGTCTTACTAAAAATAAACTGGACACCCTTGAGGCAGCGGTTGCATTTGTACTTGACGCATCCGGCTCAATGAGTGGCCAGTTCAGTAAGGGTAACGTTCAGTCTGTGCTGGACCGCATCGCCGTTCTTGCCGCCCAGTTCGACGACGACGGTGAAATGGATGTCTGGGGATTTGGAGAGAAGCATAAGAAGTATCCAAACGTCACACTGGACAACCTGGACACATATATTCAGTCCATTCGCGGGGCTGGAAAGCGTTCAGCCTGGGAGAACCTGCCGGGCCTCGGAGGGACAAACAACGAGCCTCCTGTGATGGAAGAAATAGTCGACTACTTTAAGGACTCGAAAATCCCGGTGTATGTTGTATTTATTACCGATGGCGGGATCAGCAAGACCCGGGCGATTAAAGATGCAATCCGGCGTTCTGCCAACTACCCCATCTTCTGGAAGTTTGTCGGCCTGGGTGGTTCAAGCTACGGTATCCTCAAAAATCTGGATGACTTTACTGACCGCCGGGTTGATAACACCCACTTCTTTGCCATGGATGATTTCGGTTCGATTAGCGATGAAAAGTTATATGATAATCTACTGGAAGAATTCAGACCGTGGATCGATGAAACAAAAAGGTTAGGCATCCTTTAATACGCACAGTTTGAGCTTGGTTGAATGAGCTCTACAGCAGCTTAATACTGTAGAGCCTTTGTTCATTGGAAATCGTACAGGGAGGCGCATATGGACCGCATCAAGTACCTGAAATGGATAGCTGAAGAATCACCAAGTACGGCTCAGCAGCTGGTGGCCTGGTTAAACAGAGCAAGGCACTATACGCCAGACATGAAAGAGCATCAGGCAGGTGTACAGATTCAAGAAAAGGGGATTGTTGTAGGGCTTAGACAAAGTACTAATCGTTATCATGGAGATTGTCTGACCATACATGTGGTACGGCTTCCGGAAGAAATACAAAACAAGGGATGGTTTAAGTCTTTTCTGAAGCTTTGCTGTGAATCGAATCCCTGGTGCGATGTTGTAATAGAAGACGTGAAAAACCCATATTTATTAAGCTTTTGTAAGAAACTAAACTTTACTGTATTAGATGAATTTTACCCGAATACTTACATAGTAAACACAGATGCCATTATGAGTTTACCCATCCCACCCTTAGGGAGATACGAAACCTATCTTTATTAAACCTGCGAACCTTTACCGGTTGCGTGGGGAGCGGATGGACTTCGGCTAAAGAAAAATCACATCGTCTATTTTGACCAGAAAAAGCTAATCTGCTTGATGTAATGCAGAAACGCATTACATTAATATCTTCTCCCAACAATCACCTGAACAATTCCCTGATTGCTTTTCACCTCATACCAGTGCTGGCTCAAAGTTAGTCCTTAAGCAAATTTGTTATCGGAATAAAGAACGAAGCCAGCCTCATCGAGGCGCATAACCTTCTTCCCTTAACGCCTGTTGTAATTTTTCAATTGCGCTTTTCATTACCCAGGCTTCTTCGTCACTCACAGCACAGCCACGAAGATCGCTCCAGCTCAGACGTTTAACTAATTGAGCAAGGGCCATAGTTTCATTCTCATCAAGCTGCAAACTCAGTGTCTCAATACCTTCCACTATCTAACCTCCCTTATACTGAAAAATGGCGCTTTATTTCTGACCAGATGCCGAAGCCTTGAATGCGGCCGGAACTGCCGTTGTTTCTACTTTACAGAAATGGAATTAAAAAGTGGTGGTGCTGGGCACGTTTCTTTTCCAGTCGGGGTTTAAGCCAGAGCCGAAACTCATTCAACTTCTCAGCAGCCAAAACCGCTTCAACGGGGAAAGCTTTATATTTACCCTGCTGCTGAGGTTCACCCAACCATCGCCTGATGGCTCCGTCAGTCCATAAACGAGTCTCTTTGAGCCTGGTTACAGTGACCCATTTCCTGGACCATTCATCAAATTGTCGCTGGCGATCCCGATAACGTTGTTCTTCCTGCTGACGAAGCCAGTCGCGATCAACAGCGAATTTTCGGTATCCAACAAAGAGCCCTTGTACTTTGGCCATGACAACATTCCGGTTTGCTTAGAACTGTTCAGACAGACATCTCAGGGATAAAGCTGAAGAAAAAGGTACAACGAAGAATAACCAGGACATAGGCCTGCCGGGTAAGTGGTGCACAGGACTGTCGGAAAGTACGCTCAGAGAGGGTCGTTTAAGCATGATGCACCACCGCCAGCCAGCCTTAATAATGGTAATGTACCACTGGGTTACCAGACAGACCAGTAACGCATCAAACATAAAACTGTTTTTTAAAAAACGTCAGGAACGTAGCCTGACCTTTTAACCAGTGGTGAAAAAAACATACAGATTGCTCTGAGGTATGAGGTTCAGCAACTAGCCTTGTCGACGCAGAAACATTAAGTAATCAATAGCAGCTATCGCAAACAATGGTGAAAACCACCACGTGCTTTTCAACAAGCCAAGCGGCAGAAAGAGTACAATTGCAATCGAATAAACAAAAACACGAACCATACCATCTGTAATAAACATATAACTTCCTCTGCGGATTTAAAAGAATACTCAGATGTCTTGAAAGCTACTTTTTAAACTTTCTCATTCTGAGAAGAGTATTTATTTTCGTTGCGTCTGCTCGTACTGCTGCTACAGAAAGGGCTTTATGCAGTGAAACTACCACGACAAACAAACAGAACATCGACCAGAATCCATCCATTTCTTTTACCTAATCGTTGAGGTTTTTATTCGGGATATCTGGCTAAACAGGACTACACAGATACCCAGTTAAAACCCGCTTACATAACACTCCGGTTCTTCACCAGACGTTTTATTCTATCGCGGTCTGTGGTTATCAGAAGCTGCATAAACCGGTCATTTAGTCCGTTACGCGAAAATTATTAAGGATCCGGGCTGTTAAACTGTTCTTCCTCTTTCGCTTCCGGAGAAAAGGGGAGGTGTCACCCTGCGGTAGGGTAGTGAAAGGAATTTGACGTAATTCAGGCTAAGGGCGAACAAGACCGCAAAGGACGCCCGGGCGACCGGATTCCTGCCGGGTTGTGCGAAGTAAAAACCGGAAGCAGTGATAACACAAACAGGCCCCTACAGCGTAAGGATTGTGATGGACGATAAAGAGCAGTTTACGAATCTTGTGGCAAAGCATGCCTCCGGACTCACCGAAGAGCAGCTGGCCGGGTACGATGCCTGTTCCCTGGATGGTGAATGCGTCACGCCTTCATACGAGGTTTTCCGGGGGTATCGTACCCGCCACACCCTGGATGAATTTCTGGAGATGGCCATATCGCTGAATGCCATCCACCCGGATGAATATTTAACGGATATGCTGCTGAAGCCTCATGAGGTGATCGGCGCTCTGGCCGATGTAGGCGACCAGCTGAACAATGCCACCCCGGTTTATTTCTTCCCGGATACCGGCGTCTATGCAGCGGCCGTCAGTGAAACCCGGGTGCTCGATGCCTGGCTTTGCTGGCCATGCTACCCGGCGAACTGGTAACGCGGCCGTTGGAATTGCACCGGCAGGATACGAATTTAACCGACCCCGTGGCGGGAAGGTTACCACAATTGCATGTCCTCATCCCTCAAGCCCCCTGCCAGGCCCCAACGTGCTGTCAGGCTTCGCCTGATTCCCGATCTGCGCCGGTACTTCAGCCGATAACTTTTTGTTTTCTTTTTATTTTCTCCCCATTTCCTCAAAGTTCGCGGGCGGCGTGGACAGGGCACCATTGCCGCATGTGGGGTCTAAATGAGGGCAGGGTGGTCAGGTTTGCTCGATGCCAGGGGTAGGCCCTCCCCTTTATGGGATGAGGACATGCAAATGAGATAACTATCTGAAAGGACAAAGGTTGCTCAAGTGGATGTCACGTCATATTTAAGTTGTGTCACTTATGATCGTATGCATCTGATTGCATGGACGAGCGATGAGACAATAAAGTTGTATCGCTAACATTAAAGTTGTATCGCTATTTTCGTGTCGTGACATTAAAGTTGTATACTTACAGCTCCTCATAGATTTAACTAATTGAATTTATAGACCTTTACTGAGTAAGTCGATGGACCTGACGAATGTCTGACTGCCTGATTTACGGTTACTACTTTGTTTGCACTCCGTTGCCCTCGCCGGTTGGTTGAAGATCATACGTTGAGCCTGGTACACCGATAAATGGATTAATGATTTCATGTACATTGCCGATAATTTTGTCTGTTGCTCTCTAAATAGAGGGCGTCATTGACCTACGCTGTTGTGCATACCCGTCCGGGGGAGCGGCAGTACCATAGAGGGTCAGACTAATCGAATTGGCGGGAAATCACCCAAGGCATTTGTTTGCCCTGACTTGCTCAGCAGGCATATCTTCGGTCGTATGACCTGGTGGTTACCTGCCTTCTGAAGGAGAAGTTAAAATGCTTGAAAACTACGTCTGCAAAATCTATGTGAGTGACACTCCAGGCTTTAGTAAATCCCTCGAAGCGACGGCATTTGGCTTCTATGATGGTAAGTGTAAACATCTCCTCACCGCAGCTCATGTTGTGACGGATATACTTGGCAAGAAATACCCCAGTAGCAACAACAATAAGCTTTACGTGATATTCCACAATCATCTCGGACCAGTAAACACCATCCCCGTACCTGTGGAATTCATTCTTAAGGACTGTAATGACCAAAGCAACTTTCAAGGCAATATGCCGTTTGTAGATAGTGCTAAAATGGTTTTACCACCTGAGATGCAACAACCTGTATTCAATTATTTTAAGCGTCGCCCCCCCGTCGACAACATGCTTACATTCGGAGTGGGATATCCATTGGGTCAGACTGCACTTTCATCAGTTCTTGGGCAAATTCAAGAAGTCACTTGCGGCAACTGCTCTAAACACTTTAACCAGCATTGCACAACTCGTTTTACTATTAAGCATTACAACGAGGAAGGATGTTCAGGTGGACCCTATATAATATTTGATGAAGGTGAGTATTATGTAATCGGTAGTTTAATTGGGGCAATGAATAATTCTAAACCTCCTTTCCTGTCAGTTCAATCGTCGTCCGGCTTCTAGTACGGCCAGTTTTCGACTGGTGCCCGGCGTGATAATTTTTCGAGGCCGATAAATATGGTGTCAGCATTTATTATCAGCAAAACGCTTTGAATCTGACCACCTTGAACTGGAAAGAACCCCAATAGTAAGTCATGATTTCTGCATCATTTATATGGTGCACTTTTTCACCTATCACACAGCAAGTTATGAATACGAGGCCTGTAATGGACACTACCGAAACTGAAGAGCTCGAAAAAATTCGCAAGAATGCAATGGATGAAGTTACAAGCGCTCTTCAGGCGCTTGAAAAAAAGTTCCCGGGTATTACTGAGGGCGCAGCAGCATTGGCGGGGTCCGGCGTCGGCGCTGCGGCTTCCTTCGGTGCTCTCTATACGCTTGGTACAACGGGAGTGTCAGCAGCTGGCATTACCTCCGGGCTCGCTACAGCAGGGTCTATCGTCGGTGGTGGTATGGTTGCAGGCATTGCGGTATTGGCCGCACCTGTAGCTGTGTTAGGGATTGGCGGGTACGCGATAGTGAAACACCAAAAAAATGCGAAACTGACAGCCGCCCTCAGTCAGGCCATTCAAAAGCTCTATGAAGTTCAGGAAAGGTTAATGTCGAATGCGGAGTTTTTTAAGGCAGAAATTGCTGGGATCAAGGCAACAATCGACATGCTCTCTAAAAAAGCTCCCAAAGGTAGTCTGGTCGCGGTGAGGTAAACACATGAGTCAGTCTCCTTATGATGATGAGCTCAGGGCCATCCGTTATATTCAGCTTCGTGGCCAGGATATCTCGAAGGCACACGAGACAATAAACCGTGATATAGAAAGCCTTAAGGCACAGTTGTCCGGGCTGATGAACGGCACTGAACCTGATGAAGCGGAGCATCAGGCGCTCAAAGAACATCATCTTCGAGAAATGACCCCCTCAGATGCTTCCATGCCATCAGCAGGCCTCAAAACCATCTTTAGCGAGGCTAACCAGCGTGTCAGTGGTGATATTGAATTGGCCACTATCCTCTCCACGGGTGACCTGTCCATTGTAGATGCCCGGATCCAGAATCATATTCAAGAGTTTAATGATCGCTACGCGCTTGACCCCTGGGACTATGCCATTGCCTGTGGATGCGGGCTTATAGCCTCCATGCTGGATTTACTGTGCGTCAGAGCCCCGCTAAAACCTACGGTAAGCTTTACGACAGAAGTGGATGGTATTTTTAATAAACAGGTGCAGAAAGCCTTCAATACCATTTTGCCGGAGGACCTGAGTAAAAAACTCTCAGAAATGTTCCCTATAGGGGCACCGGACAGTTCGATCACCAGCGATTTAGTGGGCGCGGCCGGTGGCGTTTTGTCTCCCACAAATCACCGCTTACGTGCTTTGTCACACGATCCCATACTGGGCATTATTATCGGCATAAAGGATATGCTGAACGGGACCTGTACGGTGGTTCAGAATGGACAGATCGTGGTTTATCCTTCCAGTAAAGGCGTTACTGACGAAACCAATATTTTCAGGCTCATCGCCAGAATGTTTGGACACCTGGCATCGGATGTTAATGCCCCCTCAGCAAGAGGAAACCGTGGCATGGGTTTACCGGCTCCTTTTATGGGGCTACTTCGCATGCTTGAGGGGATCCCTGTGGGGAGTTCTAACTTCGGCAAACAAATAGAGTACATGTATGTCAACGGGTATGACTTTCGTCAGTTTATCGTGACAAGTATTCCGATGACCATAATGGAAGTTTTGATGCGGGTTTTCTATGTGGCGAAACAGGTATCGCTGGGAAAAGGAGCTTTTGGGGAGACCTTACTGGATACCATGCCGTTGCGGCTAAATCCACGCTTCCGGATGATGCTTGCCCTGGGTTATGGAACTTCCAGTGCTGTTAACGCAGGTAAAATGTATATCACCGGCAATATTCTCAATGCGAATTACGCCTCCTGGATGGGGTTGGCCTGGAATGGTTTTCACTCACTCAAGTGGTCCCTTTATCAGCGACACTTAAAGCTTTGGGCCGGTATTGAAAAGGCAGAACTGGAACGGCTTCAGAATAATATAGACAGCATCGAGGCATTGACCATCAGAGCAGGAAACTTGCCAGTCAAGTAACATTCACCGGAGCACCTCTGGAACCCCATAGCCCACCAGCTGCTAAAAATGTCTGCCTTTGCTTTTAATACTATCTGCCTCCTCCCCGAGGCAGATAGTAGGTCATAGTTATTTATACAGCTCACAACAGGGCCACAAGATACTCCGCTTCTCGTTTACCGATGATCCTGACCTGTCAGCTCTCTTCCCGGATGTTGTACGAGCGTAACGGCTTATTATTGATAGTTCTCTCATATCAAACGTCATAAAGATTTATGCTGCCACTTAGTAACAGCCTAAAGGTTGTTTCTCTTGCTTAACAGCTTTTAGGCTGTTAATTTGATATTACAGCTTTTAGGGTGTATGTTTAGAAAACAGCCTGCAAGGTGTATCAGAGGAACTGCCGAGGCCAGCTTATGATCAATAATGATTACCCGTTAAACACGCTCAACCAGTTGCGTCCCTTGCTCATTGGTTTTCGCAAGGCGAATGGCCTGACGCAAAAAGACCTGTCCGAAAGGTTAGGGGTCACTCAACAGACATACTCACGTCTGGAAGCCAACCCTGCCAGTGCGAGCATTGAACGGCTATTCAAGGTGTTTTCTATCCTGGGCGTAAAAATCAGCTTCTCCTCGACAACCACCTCTTCAGAGAGGAAGCAGACGGAAGAAATGCTTAAATCAAACTCACCTGCACGACAGGAGAAATGGTAACGATATGAGCCGGAAACAGCAGCGTCTGGCAATCTGGATGAACGGAATCAAAGTCGGATACTGGGAAAAAAGTAAAGGGGTAGACAGCTTACAATACCTTCCTGACTGGAGTGCAGACGAACAGGGAAGGCCGCTGTCATTGTCCCTTCCTTTTACTCCCGGGAACCAGGTCTGGCGTGGAAATGTGGTACGTGACTATTTTGATAATTTACTCCCGGACAGCGAAGGCATACGCAGACGTCTGGCAATGCGTTACAAGGCCGATAGCCTGGAGCCTTTTGATCTGCTGACGGAGCTGGGAAAAGACTGCGTGGGCGCGATACAGCTGCTTCATGACGGAGACGAACCCACAGATTTATATTCCGTGAAGTGTCACCCTCTTACTGAATCAGAAATTGCGGCAACTTTGCGTAATACCACGGAGACATTGCTACCGGGCAGGCCAGAAGATAATGACGACTTACGTTTATCTATTGCCGGTGCTCAGGAGAAAACAGCCCTACTGTGGCATGAAGATCGGTGGTGCATGCCGGAGGGTAATACACCAACGACGCATATATTCAAGCTACCACTCGGACTTGTGGGGAACATGAAAGCCGACATGAGCTCGTCGGTTGAAAATGAATGGCTCTGCTCGGTACTTCTCGAACAGTACGGGCTCCCCGTGGCAAGAACGCAGATTGCTCACTTTGAAGATCAGAAAGCGCTGGTGGTAGAACGTTTTGACCGAAAATGGTCAGGAGACGGACAATGGATCATTCGTTTACCCCAGGAGGATATGTGTCAGGCCCTGGGCGTTTCGCCATTACGAAAATATCAGGCGGACGGCGGGCCAGGTATATCGGAAATTATGGAAGTTCTGAGTAATTCAGACCGCGCAGAGCATGACAAAGCGCAGTTTTTTATGACGCAGATAATTTTCTGGATGATGGCCGCAACAGATGGCCACGCTAAAAATTTCA
This sequence comes from Citrobacter sp. Cpo012, assembly GCF_030333015.1. Lineage (NCBI taxonomy): Bacteria > Pseudomonadati > Pseudomonadota > Gammaproteobacteria > Enterobacterales > Enterobacteriaceae > Citrobacter > Citrobacter sp. Cpo012. Next base: position 76,169 of record NZ_JAOWGR010000011.1, read on the forward strand.
GTATTTCTATTGGGCCACAGGGACGTTATCACCTTACACCACTCTATGATGTGTTGTCGGCATGGCCGGTGATCGGTCATGGGAACAATCAGATATCCTGGCAGAAGTGCAAACTGGCAATGGCCGTACGTGGCAGTAGCAACTATTACCAGATATATCGAATACAACGACGCCACTGGATCAGGCATGGTGAGATAACCGGCCTGAGTAAACAGCAGACGGAGGCGATGATAGAGGAAATCATCGCCAGAACCCCGGGAGTCATTGAACGTGTTAGCGGGCTTCTTCCGGACCAGTTCCCCCCGCAGCTTGCCGAAAGTATTTTTGATGGAATGAGGCAGCAATGCAGGCGCCTGGCTGAGAAATAACAGCCGCAATTTATAGTGTGCATGTTTTCAGAATAGCTGATTTAAGCGTGAGGATTCAGTATGACTGAAGAACAAAAAAGAATTGAGCGGGCTATTGAGTTGGCTTGTCGTTACGGTGGAACCGATGAAATGCATCATCTGCAATGGGTCGTGGATCAGATGGTAAGAGAACTTGCTGGAGAACGTTATGCACAGATTGTAGCTGATGCCACCAGCGGAGAAGATGGGCCTGATACTTACAAATGGAGTGTTGGGATCGCGCCTTAGCATCTGTCGGTCTGGGGATGAAAACGTACTTAACATCCAGCGAATTCCCAGACTTCACATTAAGACTAAAGCGACGGCCGCAATCACGTGAGAGAAAAAAATGGCAATTTTAGCAATCATTGCAGTTATCGCCCTGGGTGGATACGTCTACGGATTTATTAAAGTCCGTGAACTGGGTGCATTACGTAAAGAAATGAAACTGTACGTGGATCGCATGGAAGCGGCGGAGCTGGACTTACACGCAATCAGAAGCGTAGCGGAGCACCGGTTACACGGTGCAGGTAAACAGTTTGCCGATCTTTACAGCCGTATTGACGGTACAACTGTGACGCTGACACCCGAAGATCAGCTGTTACTGTCAACGATGCCATTTAATATCCAGGATGTAGAAGACATCGTAAACGAGCGCGGTCCAAAGACAATTAGCGGCCGTCCGTTCTGGGAAGTTGAGCCAGGCCAACATGACTATGAATATGGCCCGCAATATCCGTATTTCCCAGACCAGCGCTAGAAAGAGATCAAGATGAGAGAGCCAAGACCCCGCCATACCTTGCAAGTCATTCGAGTGCCTTCTCTGGAGGTTCAGGATCTGGGGCTGACCAGCTTTGACAGCTGGCTTGACGAGAACGGTTATGACAAAACGAATGCCAGAAATAACCGTACCATCTGGGCGAGAGAAGGCGGATGGCATCTGAAACGTTGCAGAAATCTGGAAACTGGCAAGGACGATTTCTGGTTTATCGCTTTCGATGGTAAAGGCGGAAAGATTTACCCGCTGAAAACCCAAAGAGACTACCGGGCTGCATATCGTAAGCTGGAAGCAGAAGGTTATGCACCTGCGGTCATCGAGCAAATGACCACAGGCGCAGCATATAACCTGGCCTATCCACGTTCCACCCTAAAACAAGCTGAGACGGCCACCAGCGAACCAATGCGGAAACCTGACGTAGACATCCAGGGTGAGCGCTGCGAGCGCGTAGTGACGCAACGTAGTGGCGTGGCACAGGGTAAATTTAAAGCTCTGCTCATCGAGAATTTCGCGGGCCGTTGTGCGGTAACCGGTTGGGTTAATGGCGGTGTCCTGGATGCGGCACACATTGAACATGGAACCCGGTACAATCCGTCTAATGGCATCCTGATGACTCCAACAATGCATGCGCTGTTTGATGCCGATCTTATGGGCATAGATCCGGCCACCCTGACCGTTCATTTTAAGCCAGGCATTGAGGTGGGCGAGCTGTTTGAAGGCCGTAAAATCACACCGCTGGTGTACGATCTGGACTTAGAGCGGTTGGCCGTACGCTGGGCAGAATACCAGGGCCTTGCTCAGGACCAATGAAGGGTGTCAGCCAGGTTGTGCCAAAACCTGGTAGTAAAACCTGCATGCCACAAACCTTTAAATTCTGACTCAAGAGCCTGGCACAAGATAAAAGCGAAATGAAAAGGTTAAAACCGGTGCACCAGACCTCTTAGGTTTAATACCTGAGCCAGTATACTGGCAGTCTCAGGTAAGTGGGTATCATACACTTCATAAATATCCACACCGAGATAAACGCAACAGTTAAAGAGCTAAAAAGGACGGTTTCAATTATATGAATAAAACAGCGTTAGTTATGATTCTGGGAATCCTCGGATGTGGTAAAGCATTTGCAGCCACTGAATTACAGCTCCAGCAAAAACGCGTTATGCATTTCTGTGCCAATGCCAGCCTTCCGTTGTTAATTGCCGGTACAACTTATGCGAATACGTCTGACAATGGACGACCAGAAAAAGAAAGAGTGGCAATCCTGAAAAACGCAGTTGTAAGCTCGACAGCTTATTCAATGGCATCTCCCGGAGTTCAGAGGGCCATGATGAGTGTGGTGGAAGATATTGCCGATCCGAAAGAATTAGCTCTTCATCAAAAAGAGGTTAGACGTCTTGGGGCTAGTTATCTTTCTGACAGCGGTGTTACATGGGCTTCAAAAACCGTTTCACCATTTACAGCCTGGTGTAACTTTAACCGTTTCGAAAGTTAAGACTGGCGAAGCGGTTCCTGATCAGGAAAGTTACTTTTCCGTGCGGGAACCGTGAGATACAGATATAGCTTAAGGGCTTTAAATTCTGGAAAACATTTGAAGATTTTATTGCGCTTGTCTGATATGAAACAGCCCCTGCATTTCTGCAAGGGCTGTAAGAGTGTGTACGGACTTTGGAAGGAGTGATGATATACGCCTGAGCCATCCCATCACCGCAGACAGGGTAATTAACCCTGACTAAAGCTTTCACCTATTCCGTCGCTCGCGAGCGGCTTTCGCACACTAACGAAGGTATGAGCCTTTCGTTGGTGTTTAATTTTTCAAACTTTGCATACGTTGTCAAGGAAGGTGAGCGAAGTTACAGGCATAACTACTTTTATCGGTATGAATGATAGGGTAGAGCTGGCCATGTTAAATATTGCTAACCCTGAAATCAGGCGGACAACCTCCGAGAATACTGCTAATAAGCATGAATGTCTTGCAACGGCGATAAAATGTTTCGCCATAACACTGAGCGAGAGTGGCTCATCCATCATCTACAGGAGCTTATATGCGCAAATTTAAGTACATAATCTGTCACCAGTGCGAAGGCCACGGGACCATGGAAAACCCGGCCTTTGAAAATGGATTCACCCAATCAGAAATGGCTGAGTGGGAGCCAGAAATGCGTGAAAAGTATTTTGCCGGAGCATTCGATGTTCGCTGTGACGTTTGTGCCGGTGACGGTAAGCTCAGCGTACCAAACGTAGCGGCTATGTCTTTTTCAGAACGACGGGTTCTGGCAGCACGGCGGCGTGATGAGCGTCTTCAGGCAGCTGATGAACGGCTGTCCCGCCAGGAACGAGCAATGGGGTACTAAGGTGCGACAGCAAAGATGAAAATGACGAAGCCAAAACCAGTAAGCCGGATGAAAAGACCGTTTATTAGTGAGCTTGCAGAACTGGGTTTATCGGGTGAAATTCTTTCAATTCGAACTGACGGCATGCAGGGGACGCTTATACCCGATCTTACCGCAGGGGTGAGTGAAGCAGGCCGTGTGAAAACCGGCAACTGGGTAATCTCTGACAAGAGAACCTTCGACCATGTCGTTTTGTGTGTTGAAAGACAAGATGAGAACCATGATGTGTTCGTAGGTAAATTCATCCAGTTACATGTAGCCGCTAATAAGAGCCTAAAGATCGTAGAAATGGGCGATGTGAAACTGGTGGCCATAACTAGCTCGATTCCTACCACTTTTAATGGGGGGATTAGGAGATTTAAAGGGGTTACGTATGTGTCACTTTCCCAAACAGCTCAAACCACTATCGACTTCCCGAAGCGTATCTACAAAGAGGGCCAGGAATGTACTTCTGTCACCAGCCCTGACCAAGGTCCTTTCGCCCGGGATGTTAGGTTGAATTGCTACGGGCGATGTGTTGTCACCGGCGTAAGGTCCCCCTGGCGTACTGAAGCCGCGCACTTAACGCCCCGTCATGAAGAAGGCATTCCCGACGTAACGAACGGAATTTTACTTCGCCGTGATATCCATACACTGTTCGACAATGACCATTGCGCCATAAACCCTGACACTATGAAAATTTACTTCAGCCGGGAGGCCCGGGAGTTGGATGATGATCTCCAGAAATGGCATGGCGATGAGATAGAGACGACACGCATGCAAGTTCCGGTTAACATCGAAAACCTTCGGATACGATGGCAAAAATTTAAGGCTAAGGATCGTCAGCGTAAATAAAGCCATAAGCTGAACCACGGCGAGGATTAGTCTTGTTCACTAAATGATAGCGAGAGATTAAATGCAAACCCAAAAAGAAATTACAGTTGGCCAGATCTGGGAAGAAGTGGATCCAAGACTGATCCGGAAAGTGCGAGTTGTTGAGGTGGCCTCGTTAGAAGGGCCCAAAGGCATCCTAATCGAAAACGTGGAGTCTGGTCGTAAGAACTGGGCGTCGTCATCCCGCTTTAATGGAAAGCGTGGAGGGTATCGTCTTATTTCCTGACGATTTTGCCAATATGGGAAACTGAAGAGGTTGAAACCATCCCGGTGAGGGAGCATATCTGGTAAAGAAGAGTCTTTAAAAAGGTTTTACGCGACCTGGGATAATAAACGGGAAAACGATACCCAAAAAAAGAATACAGCGATGATAACGATAAGGAATGGTAAGGGCTTCAATATTTTGAGAAATGACCTGGCTTCCTTTGCATCTGCATTTCTAATCAAACTGTCCACATAGGGATCACAGCTCTTAGGTTCTGAATTTTTCATATGTTCTGTACCTGAAAATTGATTCCGTATGAGAAAAGGCCACCGAAGTGGCCTCTATCAAAACTGGTGGCAAAAGTTAGATCAGGAAATCATCAAGACTTTTACCGGCTGCAATTTGTTCTGCCAGAGCTTTGGGGGTACGGCCCTGTCCAGTCCACGTTTTTGTTTCGCCATTTTCATCAGTAAATGAGTATTTGGCCGGGCGTGGTTCACGGCTTTTCTTGGTAGCCGTAGATTTGGCCTGGAATGAGCCAAGCAGCTCTTCCGGGTTGATACCATCTTCTTCCATTAACTTACGCAGGGCGTCAAGTTTCTCCTGACGAGCTTGCAGTTCGGCAGCTTTGGATGATTCTTCCTGACGACGCTCATCAACAATGACATTAAGCTTTTCGAGGATTTCCTCAAGTACTTCTAAAGGCAGCTCGCGGCCCTGGGCGCGAAGAGTACGAATATTGTTTAACGATTTGAGTGCTTCAGACATACGACCTCACTTTCTAATTCTTTGATAAGGATTTACTTAATCATAATACACTCTATAAGGAAAAAGATGCCAGCTTTATGTCTTCAGGTACAAAGATATCTTGCTAAGAATACTCCTTATCTTCCTTGTGCAGACTGATTCGTGCTTTCGATGTTGTTCGTGAGTCTTAAAATCTGCTCACTGTTTAGGGTATTCATGCTGTAAATCATCAAGAAGGAAGCGCAGAACAACATAAGCAATCGGAAAAGGAAACCATGCCAGTGACAGTCCATATATGGCGGAGATAAACATAGGGTAATTTAACTCACTTACAAAATTCGCATCATTGTATTGTTGAATCGAAATGGCAGAAGCAAAAATCATAATTAAAGTAAGAAAAATCCACTCTAGCCATCTCTTTTTATAACAAGCATAAGCGAAAGCTGAAGGGTAAAAAATAAAGCAAAAAATCCCAGCTGCAATTACGTTCATAAAAGTAACTTTCCTGATAGCGCCTTTATTTTTCGGATGCAGTATCATGTACAACTGCCATAACATTGATGATTGGCTTTCTTTTTCTAAAAAACCTTCCGCGCGGTAAAGTTTCTCCCGCTTTGAGACGATAAAGCCAGAAAACATAAGCCGGAGGAACATTGCTATCAAAAATATCAGAACAAGTTTGAACTGAGATGCCTACTGTATTGTCTTTCCTCATCTCTTTAAAAGTACCTTGCAACGCAGCGGATAACGTCATTTTTAAGAAACCTTTTTTCTGTTTGAACGGACAGACTTGACTTAGCTGGCTTGACTGTAATGCTTGCCACTAAAGATCCCTCGTTCTGAGGATGCAGGCACTACAAAGTTACCGTCAGGTCTAATCATACGAGTTTGGATGAAATTTTTGCCGGATTTGGTTTTTTCAACCTGGTACTCGATCTTCCATTCTTCTTTGACGGGACCGGATGACAAATGAACTAGAACCGGTACTTTTTTACGCGTTCTATCCAGAACAATACAATTTGATTTATCCGTATCAACGCTTCCCTGAAGAGTATTCAAAGAGCAATTATCATATCCCTCAACCGGAACTGCATTACCTTGGATATCAATTTTGAATCCTCCAGCTATTACAATTTCGGGTGCATTATCATTTAAAGTCTCGTCATAGGCTGCATCAACTACATCGCAAGCAGTAAGAGTAAGTGACGATGCCACAGCAAGACACAATAAAGAAAATCTGTTTTTGAGCATATTTGGGACCTTTTATAAAAATAAAATAACAGGAGAATTGTATCATTAACAGGCTAGTTCTAACGACTACCACTTTTAAGTATGTATTGAGCCAGTTTTATATTCAGGCACACCATATTGCACTCCAGGTCTTTCATCATTCTTGAAGAACTCTTAATTAAGTATTCTTCAAGTGGGCCAGCATATGCCCCTGATGTCACGATCGTTAGTTGTGTAAGAGGATGAGTCAAACTCTCAATGCCCTTCAGGATGTCATTCTGGACAGCAGCAATATAAACAGGCGAAGCCGCAATCAAATATTCATCATTCGGACTGGACTGCATTAACTGGCTTATAGTTGCGCAACGGTTATGCTTTCCTAGTGATTTTGTGATGGCTTTCCACCAGAGATCATGCCTGAATGGTACTTGATGAAATGTCGCCTCGTAAGAGGGCACCCGATCTCGACTATTTAAAAACCCCATCCCGGCAGAGATTATCCACAACTCCAGATTTCTGGTTGAGTTTAAAATTTCCTTTGCCGTAGACCAGTGATTACCTGAATACAAGGACAATGCCGGTACCGCCTGATTACTTCTGGCGTCGTCTACAATGTTACTCCAGGCATATGCTGCGTCGTCCGGGGTTTGTTTTGGATCTATGTTCAATGTCGGCCAGACGTGGCCCTGATGATTCTTGCCCTTTGTACAGGAAGTGATTAAGTGTACTGAGCGTTCAGAGAACATTATCTTCCTTACATACCCATAGAACAGCTTTCTAAGAACGGTGGGCTCGCCTGAAAATTACAAATCAGCCCCTTTCACGGCATCATTTTGATTCTTCCCATCTACCCCCAGTAAGATGACCGGTTTTCTGCATGGCAGTGTTATTCCTAACAAACGCAACACAAAACCACGCCAGCCAGAGCAAATTTTTTCATTTGCTGCGTAAAGCCTATTGTTTTCTCTTTTAAGCTTCGCCCACTCGTTACAGAGGGTAACATCATCAAGCGCTGTTATATGCTTCGCCTCACCTTCGACGATAACGGTATGGATACCGTATGCTGTAAATCTCATACTATTTTCCAGAACCCAGTTGCGGTATTCGTTGAGTCCACCTTCGGAACCGGTAGCTCTGCGCCACATTTCGATTTGCTCGTGTGATGGGTCAAGTGTACTTGTCATTGAAGCCTCGTCTCACCGAGAGCGCTAGTAATAGCACGCTTTGGTCAAAATGAAATTAGCCATCTGACTGGCGATTTGATTGTATCTTACTCATAGTGCCCTACCTATAGGTTAAAAAGGGGCATTTTCGCTTTATAGCGTGTTCAACAGCATCAATCCGCCCAAGAAAGGCTGGCTTATTAAACCGGTCCATCATTTTCTGTATATCTCTCACCATTTGCATATCCGGCCTGGAGTCCACCGTTCAAGCACTCCGATCAGGCAGGTAGTCACTAGTTAACTCTTTACTAGTGACTAAATTTTATCGCAAGACGTGACAACGTCACGTCATAAAGGCATAAAATTGCCCGTTTTTCATACTATGGGATTTAATTAGGAGTAAATCCCACAGGTTTACATAAAGCTGACATTTAAAAGTGTTAAAAATCAATCAGATAGAAAGAAAAGGCTCTCCGTAAGAACTCTTCTCATTATTTCGCCGCCCGGGGTTATTGCTGACAGATCTGAAAGTGCTAATATGTTAGTCATTAGTAATTAGTAAAGCCTTTACTAAACGCGTTTCTACGTAAATTCTATTAGTTTTAGAGGGTCCCTACCTTTGCTCAAATCAAAATGTTCTGACATACCAAAATGGAGTGTAAAATGACTCAAAACCAGGGTTCTGAGCCAGTACCGGCGAGCCGGACAGGGCAGCTCATCAGCGCCCGGGATATGGCCATGCAGAAATTCGAAGAAGGGATGCGGTTAATCTCGGAAGCGTCGGAACTGTGCGGTCTCTCTCTCTTCACCAGCAGAATTATGCAGCCCAACGCATTTGGTCTTCCGTCGTCACTGGATCGCACCATCGAGGAGGGGCGTAAGGAAATTGACCGTAAAACGTGGAAAAGGCTCTTTGAAGAAACAGGTATGGACCGGTACTGGAACCATAAGCAAAAAGAAGCCTTTAACGAATCCCTACGTACGGATCCGCCCGTCGCTTCCCTGGAGATTGTTAAGGGAACATTACAGCATGCACTGGCTAACAGACGAGACACGCTTGCAGAAGGTTTCGTTGATGTTCTCAACAAGCTTGACCGAAGTTTTAAAAGCAATGCACGGCAATATACAATGCCGAAAAAGCTTGTTCTTCGGGGGATTTTTCCTGGTGTGAACGTACTGAGGTACAACGGTTTCTCGCAGGACAATCACTTTTGTTTACGCGACTTTGAGAATATTGTATGCATCTGTTCTGATACTCCAACACCTGCAACCGGCGGTGGGCTGAGTATGGTCGACAGGCTGACGGCCATGAGAAATACAGATTTCACAGGCGAGGTCTGCGATGAGAATGGCTGGCGGTGTCGCCTGTTTGAGAATGGAAACGTTCATATTTGTATCGACAGTATCTCGCTTCTGAATGCTCTGAACGATCTTATCAGCATATATTTTGCAAACCAGCTTCCGGCCGCAGGAAAAAAATGATGATCGAAAACGATAAAGAAAAAAGCCTGAACGATGCTACCTCGCCAGAGGTGCAGAATGACATCCGCAGCGAATCCACAGAAAAATCAAAGGAAATGGGTCGTTCAAGGTACTCATCTATTGCGATGATCGATTACTTCAATGCAATCGAACGTCTGTGCGAAGAGAAAAAAATTAACCCGGAAAATATCGATCTGAGCTTCAAAGTTCACTGGCTCAGAAACGCTGTTGGCGGCTCGTTTGCAAGGTCACAGGAGATGTTCGCTGAGTACCAGAAGTATGTTAAAGAGGTTCCTGAAGAGGCCCGTTACCTGGATATACCCGATGAGGTGAAGGTTGCACTCGGCGATATTATCTCGTACATCACCTGGCACTACCGTAGAAGCTATACCGCAATACAGAGTGATAGTGTTAAAAAAGCTGAAGCACGTAGCATGCAGCTGGAGGAGGAGGTAACGCAGCTTTTACAGCGGCTTGAGCAAAGCGCTACCGATATGGATGAGCTGAAACTTGAGAATCAGGCGCTACAGGGTCGATTAGAGATCCGGGACAGTACCGTCAAGGAGTTAGAAACAAGGCTGAATGTTGCCGAAGCAGAACTCGAAACCTGCCATCACCAGTTAGATAGCACACGGCATGAATTAAGCCTCGCACAGCAGTCAAATGACTCACTCTCCCAGCAACTGGCTGAACGTAAAACAGAGATCGCTGGTCACCTTGAATATCAAAAAAAGCTGAACGAAGAGATCAACACTCAGCGTTCTGATAATGCCGGTCTTTCCAGACAATGCGACCAGTTAAGTCAGACTGTGTCAGATACAAAGGCAGAGAGGGACAGGTTTGAACAGGAATTGATTGCTGCACAGAACCTCTGTGCTGAGCTGAAAAGTGCACTGTCCGGGAAGGAGGGTGACCTGGTGGCGGTGAATGCCGAGCTTACTGAACTCCATAAACTAAACGAGTCGCTGAGCGCCGACCTGAAAAAAGTAACTTTGGTCAGCCAGGGCTATGAAGCGGAAGTGGCTGAACAAAGCAGTGAATTAAAAACGCTCCAGTCCAAAGTAATGAAGCTGGAAGCTACCCTGGAGGCAGAGAAAACAATCTCAGAATCCCTGAAAGGCACCATTGATACATTGACTGGTGCAATGGCAGGGGGAGGTACTGGAAAGTCAAAACAGCCGCGTAGTAGAAAAACATCATGATAAATGAAGCCAGGTTGATAGACTTCTCTGCATCCCCTGGCACAGTAGACCTTCTGCGGACATTCAGCCCGTCCGCAGGAGTTTTCGTCCTTCAGTCAACAAATGCACTACCTTTTTTGAGTCTCCACTTTCCAGTGCAGAAAACACGTTACCGATTTTACCAACAGCTTGTATCTGAGTGATAACCCCAGTCTTGTAATCATCAAGGATCCCTGACAGGAAAGCGTTCAGTTTTGTCTGTTCGCTTAGTGAAAGCATGTATGACATTTTTTCTCCATTTTAAGCAGGTGTGCCAGTTGAAAGAGGTTTACGTGATTCTGGAAAATGAGGCAGCACCATAGTTTCAGATGCTGTGGTCGCATCCCAGTGCCACCATCCATAAGGCCCATATTCACGGTTGTAATAATCTTTTTTGAGTTGCTTTCGGGCCAGATAAGCAGGAGTGGCCATACCAAATACTTCCATCGGGAACGGCTTATCGCTTTTTGTGTCGAGCAGGTAGAAGTCAGGGAACACCTCACTAATACTCGCATCATAACGCATGGGCTTAACGTACTGCCGGTGCTCTGCATCCAGCTTTTCTGCAACAACCGCCTCATAGGAGGAGTCCAGAGGTATCCAGTTCTCGCTAACGTGCATCAGCACAATTTGATGAGCTCTTACAGAAGGGCCTCTGCCGGTTACCGCAGCTGGTGACGTCAACGCAAAGACAACTATTTTCGCCCCGGATTTCCATGCTGCGTACTCCGATGAAAATCGTTTCTTTACGCTATCCCAATGGCCTTCTGAATTGAAAAAAATCAGCGGTAGCCCCCCAAAATTCCGCAGGGGTAAAAATTTAAGTGGCTTCTCATGCTTTTCAGCATCGTAGCGAGGTAAAACTGACAGGAGCATGAGACGTTTATCACTCATCGCCTGTGATGAAAGACGCTGAATTTGCGACTGAGCGACAGGTTGTTTCGGGTCAGGTATACCAATGAATAAATGGTCACCTATGCAGGCTCTGCCGGTACGAATTTGTTTAGCGGTTTCAAGCAGACGATACCGTACCAGTGAATCGTTACGTTTCCCTGCCATTTTCGGGTACCAGACATTCAGACCAGACTCTGTCCACAAAAGACTAAGCAAGCCCAGGAGGGTCATTGAGGCCTGACCTCCTTCTGGTCGCTGAACATGGGGCAGGGGAGGCACTTCTGATTTTTCAGGAGGATCTTTCTCTGTCATACCGATACCGAGCCTTACAGCCATATCACCTTCGGTTGTAATCCGGACCACACCACTCGCATATCCTTTCAGGCCGGTATGCCGGGCATCAAGGGAGAAGAATACACAGGAAGGATCATGCTCAATGCCCGTGTTAGCGGCTTTGACGAGAATAAAGGCATCACCGTTCGGTAAAGCACGAACATAAAGTCGCTTTTCTCCTTTTCCACGACATCCGCAGGTGATGACTGATTTTTGACCTGAGGTGTGGTGTGCCTTTTTAAGAGCCGACTGCCACCCTTTAGCAAACTCATCCTGCGTTTGAAAGTCAGGTGAATACCTTTTGACGTTTGGATCGTCGTCGTAAGCAATCATCACTGCGAATTTTTGGCTCATAGTAGTCTCCTAAACAGGAAGTTTAATATCCCAACCAAAGCAACACTTCCTGAGCGTCATACTGTTCCTTTACGCCCATGTCGCTAAAGAATTCTTCGAAATCTGTTTCGGGAACGCAATGCCTGGACAGTTCTTGTAATGCTCGTTCTTTAGATACCGTCTCACCTTCAGCTGATTCGAAATACGTCATGGTTGACCTCTGACATTATTACAACAATCTTAAGCATTTAAATTGATGAAGGAGCTCAGGTCAGCTGACTTCGTCGTAAAACTGCCGCAAGCGCTGGGAGGCTGCAAATTCAATTCGAGACTTCAGCAGTTTGGCGACGGCCGCAAAGACATCAACGACCACGGAGTTCCCAAACTGTCTGTAAGCCTGTGTATTGGACACAGGGATACGGAAAACACTTTCCCCGGGTTTATCGAAGCCCATTAGCCTGCTGCATTCACGTGGCGTTAGCATGCGTGGCCGACGGTCCATGTTGTATGTGTTATGGAAATCAGTTTCTCCCAGCTCATGAGACCAGCCCCGATCAATAAGAATTTCAGATCCGTCTTTCATATAGCGGCTTGAGAGGGTTCTGGTGACACTATTAACATTGGAAGGATCTACTAGTCCAAAACCAAAACCATTGCCTTTTGCCGCATGTTTCTTTGCATAGTTGTATAAGTACTCCCAGAGTTTAGGGGAGAGGATGTATTTACTATCTACGCTCGGATCCAGTAAATCTGAGAGAGAAGGGCGCTTGTCCGGATAAAAGTCTTTAATGTCTCTCAGAGTAAAACCGTCTTTCAGACGTAGGTCGCGGCGAAAACCAATAAGGACGATACGTTCACGGTGCTGGGGTCGGAAATGACGGCCATCGATGACTTTAGGATCATCCGCGCCCGTGCTTTCGCTGTTTGCGACGTCGTAGCCAAGCTCATCGAGCGTTTTCATGATGATGTTAAAGGTATTACCCTTATCGTGACTCTTCAGATTTTTTACGTTTTCCAGAACAAAAATTGCAGGTTGTTTTGCCCGGATGATCCTGGCCACATCAAAGAAGAGCGTACCCTGAGTGTCGCACTCGAAACCGTGTTTGCGACCCATAGAGTTCTTTTTACTGACACCGGCGATGCTGAATGGCTGGCATGGAAATCCCGCAAGAAGAACATCATGATCCGGGATAGAGGCATCGATAAATTTGTATGCCTCGTCATCAGTAACCTCGGGCCGGTTGCTAAGAGTGATGTCACGGATGTCTGAATTGAAGCGGTGCTCGTTCTCATCGCAATACCAGTTCGCCCGGTAAGTACGGCTGGAATAAGTATTCCATTCGCTCGTGAAAAGACATTTACCACCGATGGCATCAAATCCGCTTCGCAGTCCACCTATCCCTGCAAACAGATCGATAAAGCTAAAGTGCCTGTCCTCATAATCAGCAGGTCGTGAAGGTATTAAAGTCTGTAGATAGCGTCCATCTGCGATACTCAGATCACAATGCTCAGGTATGCATGTAACCTGACGTTTAAGGGATGCACGGGACCAATTACTGCCATTTTCATCATTTAATACCTGAGCCAGATATTTCAGGTCATAAATAGTCGAAGCTGTTAACAAAGTTTTGTGGATCAGAGATGGTGTTTTATCCACATCATTCAGGTCTGTCTCAAGATCATGAGTGTAACGTTTCATCCAAACTCTCTCAGGAATAATATCTTTGAGATAGATTAACACGCTTAATTTGGATTATTTTTTGGTTCAGGTTCTAAATTTATTGTGATTATTCTGCCTTTAAGTTGCAAAAAGATTGGTTTTAAGCCCGCCCATGAAATAATGACTTGTTAAAATACTGCCTGTAAATAGGCTTGTGGATACATGTCTGTACTCAACAAATCCAGGTGAAATGATGTTTTTTTTTACAAAGTTACTTTTGCCCATCATGATTGTTGTATTCCCAGTGGCGTCCTGGGGGAACTCAACAACTTTTGAGGCAAAGGTGGTTAAGATTGTTGACGGTGACACCATAACTGCGTTGGATGCTCAAAACACAACCATCAAAATACGGATGTATGGTATAGACGCTCCTGAATCTAAACAGGCTTTTGGCCAAAAAGCAAAACAGGCCTTAACCACAGCTATAGCAACTAAAATCGTTACCGTGATAGACCATGGTACGGATATCTATGGCCGTATGTTAGGTACCATCTGGTTAGATGGATATGATATCAATGCCTCTATGGTGGACAGTGGATATGCGTGGGTTTATCGGTTCGAAGATAACGCCATTGTCCCTGGCTATATCAAATATGAATCCGCAGCACAAAAGGAGGCAAAAGGGTTATGGGCAGACACCAACCCTGTCCCACCATGGCAGTGGAGACAGGCAAACGAAAAGCCCAGAAAGGTGAAAGAGAAGAAATAACCATGATGAAAGAGCCTCATCCGTTACTTCAGTTGGTACTAAACGATTCCGGTCGTCTAACCATGCCTGTTTATTATAGAGATCAACAGTATTGCCCGACTTGCCTTACAAAGGTGTTGAAGAGTGAGGATGGAAGTTTGGCGCACCTCGGGGAAATAAATCAAAATACATGTAGACCTTCTATTTCAGTAGTTGTGACAAAAGCAATTATTGAAATGTTATGTGACGGGGAAAAAATATTTGTAAATCCAATACGATACCGAGGCCGGGTGCTGGCACCCTCAGTAATTTTTTCTCCCGACACTCACACTTTCAAACCGTTTATAAATACAGACTATCAGCCTGTGGGAGCAAACTGGAAAAGTGAAAAGGGATATAAACTCGGTCTGTTTTATCTCAAAGATCGAGCCAACTCTATCAATAAAGAGGAATTTGATTTCATTGCCGTTATAGACCCTAAGGCAATGCAGAAAGAATTTATTTCGGCCTGGTCTGAGGTTGATGAAAAAAATCCATTGGAAACGCTGAAGCAGATCTTACGATCTAAAAACAACTCTTCTTTATGGGTAAAATGGCCTGGCAAAATTGAGCATGCGCAAAAAGGAAATTGCAACGAAAATTACTGGTTCGATTATCAATCTGATAATCAGGAAGTGAACTGTACGGTCTCTGTTGTAGGTATCGAAGGTAACAGTTCCGGTGAGACAATTTATAGATTGCAAACTTTGCTAAAGCGTAAGCTCAATGAATATCAACTGGTTCGGTCTTTAGGGACTATTATGCTTCTTGATAATACCGGGAATATGATTCCATCAAACCATCCTTATTTTGAAGTCATCTCAAAAGCATGTATAAATGGAGTGCGTGACTTTGTTCGTCAAAACCCGTGGGTAGTCTGACGGTCAACTATAAAGCATAATATAATTAGTAATAACAAGGAACAGACATGAATGAAAACTCAGTAATCTTAATAAGTTTATTTTGGTTTTTTTTTGGATCGAGTGTTGTAGCTGGTTTTATGGATGCATCATTATATTGCTGGATTTTTGCAGCCATAAGCGCATTGTTTCTTCTTTCGGTGATACAAACACCAAAGGAGTTAACGGTATCTATTCTTCTTGCGGTACTTATGGCAAGCTCCGCAGGTGTTTTCATTCTGGCTTATAAAGTCAAAACGAATGTCGTTTCACCAATCTATCTCTTAAAAAAGCCTACTGCATACATGGCTGAAATAGATAACCGAAGGATTCATGGTTACTAAATATTTTGCAATTGCATCATTTGACGGTCCGGGTTTATTTACCCACAGCATCGACTAATTCAAGAGGTTACATATGATAGTTTCAGAAGCAATTTTTTATTCTTCTATTATTTCCTGGGTTCTTTATTGGTGGTTTATTGGAAATATTACTAAAAAGGTAGGGATGCTTGTTGTTCCACTCACGCTTACCTTCGGATGTTACATTTATGCAATTCATTTGGATGATTCCGAACAGCAAACCAATTTAGGTTGGGAGCAGATCGGTTTTATTACCTTTATAATTGTGATAATGTGGGCAGGAAAGTTTGTGATGAAAAGACTATCTGAATGATGATCTAATCCACACTTTTCGATATCTTAGAAAAGTAACTTTGTGAGCAAACAGTCATATGACATGCAAAACGCTGATCTCAAAGACAGATGATGGATACACATTTAGCATTTCACCTTACGAAGACGGGTACCGCTTATCAGTCTCGCCTGAAAATCGTCACAATGGTACCCAAAGCTTTGACGGCTGGTTCCCACGTTTTTTTTCCGAACCACAGTATGCCAAATCATCTTTAACTAAGTTTCTCGGTGAGTCCTTAGTATGGGAAGAAGATTCAAGTAATGCTCTATGAGATTACTTATTATAAATTTTTCTATTAATCTCCATGGAGTGATATATGAATTTGGCCTATTTTTTATTTTTGTCTATAACTGTTATGCTTACGAGCTTTATTATTAAATCACTTGTCGTATTGGTAAAGTTCAAATTACTTCGTGATGAACGTCTCGAATATACCAGCAATAAAAATATTGATGAGATGTACGATTTAATGAATGCGAAGGAAGAAATCCTCATAAGGCATCATAAGCAGATGTTGGCATTGCATCTTTCACTATTAATATTCGTTCTATTTATTGCTTACATTTACTAAAAATAATTTTATTCAACATTTCAACAAAGGGTTTTCAATGGAAAGCTTCGAAACTGAACAAATGATTCAATATGCTTTCTACATAAATATCGTAATAACGACTGGTTTGGCATGGTTTTGCTTGCGGTCAGGATTGCATTACAATTTTTTCAGAAAAGCAGAGAGTGCCAGAACAAAAGGGCTGAGTAGTACCTCTACTGAACACGGTCCAGCAATTGTGAGAATAAAGAAGCTACAAGCATTAGTAGATTTTATTAGTAACTGTGCTTTTCTAATCCTTTCAATTGGCACAGCTTATATTTTGTATTTTTGGATCCACAGTTAACTCATACAAGGTAACTTCGGCAAATAACAACTTCTAATGCAGGACTTTAATAACTATAACGGATGCTACATGAAAAACGACAGTTTAATTACGCGGTATAAAATACTTAAAGGCGAACGCGATGAGTCTATCTTCACCATAATAATCGCGCTAGTAGTAAAGCTGGGGCTGGTAGCCCTGGCATTCTATCTGTTGCTTGGTTCCACGATTGATTGGTCAAGCTGGAAAACCTATGCCGCCATGTTGATCTTTGGAGCATTTCTCTAAAAGGATGACCACGGCAATACCAGGTCAGACAACAAGGTCGTTAGCATGATCGTTGGAAGCAACGGAAGCACCTTGAAAAAGGTCGGCAGCACTATAAAATCCATCAGCAATGCACACAAATAAACTACTGGTATCTTAAAATGAAAGTGAAAGAGTTGATCGCCATGCTGAACGAAAGAGACCCTGAGGCAATTGTTCTGATTTCCGGCTATGAAACGATCGGCGGCACGGAAGTCGCAGAAGCTGATTTGCTCATTGATATGCAGTCAATATGCTTAGAACAGGCTGATAATCTCACAGGAAACCGTAAAGTTGTTTCTTCCGGTGGTGAAGATTCAGTTTGGTTAGGCTGGAAAGATGATTACCGTACAAAGGTGTTTTTAGAAGATGCCCAAATTCCTGATCAAGATGAATGACGGTCAGCGTTGGCTTCAAAGGCAATCTATCAGTACTTGAAACGTAAATGTTAAAAAATAACCATATATGAATCAATAACTTAAGTGCACATAACGAGGATTATGTTAAATCATGTTGATTGTTAACTTACTTCATGAACTTAGATGGCTCGCATAAAATCATAGGGTTAAGCCCCCTCTTAATCTTTAGTTTGCTGGCGTTATGTTTAAGAGCTATTTTCTTCATATCCACGAACCTCTCTGAGGATGTCTCAGTTGTCTCAAGCTTATCGCCCCCGGCCATGTTGTTCCCTGCTCCACTCATCCTTACGGTCGGCAATGAGCAAACCTCATACCAGCCGACGAGTTACGCACTCCATATTAAGTGAGAAAAACAAAACGTACGCAGCAGGCCCAGGGGAAGAATTAAAGATGCAAAATAATAGGTCCTACCAGGCCGAAAACAAGACTGAACTCGCGGAGAAAATGCGCGTTAAGCGTGCGATAGAAAAATTTGGTGATCGCTATAATTCCTACCTCGCATCTTTTGAGGCCTTGAAAAAACTTAAATAATGTAATCGACAGCGGAGGAATAATGAATGTACATCTGAAATATGACACGATAGACCACTATCACTTTGATTGGCTAACGCCTGCTGGCGACTATCCTAATTCAGCGGTTATGCTCGTTGGTTGCCGTGATGGTCGCTGGATTATTGTTCAGGAGTTCGGAAATGATTATAGCTGCTTCGAGGGCGTTCTGAAGAATGGTGATGATCTTAATACGGAGCCTAAATTCTATTCCGACTTAGAAAGCGTAGCGGTTGCTGCTTTTGGCATGATGAAGCAGATATATCCACAGTACGAAGATAACACGCTAGCACAATTCCTCGCTGGATAAAATATTCTTGAAACCAAACTCGCCTCATTCGAAGGAAACTGACTATGTATAGAACGGTTTTAGCACTTTCAGCCTTAATGATTTCTGCTTGTTCCACCGATAATCATCATGAACAAAGTATGCACCACAATGATTTTGAGCTTTCGGACTCTGCTGTAAAAATTCAAATAAAGTCTGGAAATATGACAATTTCCGGTTCAGGCACTTGGATCGATGAACAACATATTCTTACCGCCTCACATTTATGGCTTGATGCAAGCAAGGATTATAGTCTAAGTATAATAACAAGGAATGGGAGTCAACAAGCAAC
Source organism: Citrobacter sp. Cpo012 (assembly GCF_030333015.1). Taxonomy (NCBI): domain Bacteria; kingdom Pseudomonadati; phylum Pseudomonadota; class Gammaproteobacteria; order Enterobacterales; family Enterobacteriaceae; genus Citrobacter; species Citrobacter sp. Cpo012. The sequence goes on from NZ_JAOWGR010000011.1 coordinate 95,011, forward strand.
AGTTATCAATATTGATAATCCTCAGAACCGGGATCTTGCTCTATTAAAAGTAGAAAAAAATAGTCTTGTTAAAGCCCCACCTAATTGGAGGCTTCCAGTATGTGAAAAACCGCTTGCTCCAGGTGAGTCTGTTTGGGTTTTATCTGGCATGTATAATACTCTTTCAAATACGTATGCCTCTCCCGACTCTACCTACTATTATAAAGGCATCGTGGGTTCTGATGGTTTGACTGGTTTTTTCCAAAATGGAGTAAGTGGAAGCGCCGTGTTAAACCAGTCTAAGAGTTGCTTATATGGTGTTGTGAGTCAACAAGACATTAAAAAAATAAATGTCTATCAGATATATATCACGAGAATTACAACAAATGAGATTATACGCGGGTTCATCGATCATAATAATTACTAATTGGGTGACTTTTAATTTGGCTACATTTTCCTTTGTGGCCTTTAATTCCTAAAAAACAGGAATGAGATTTCATATGGAGGATTTGAATGCCTCCTTTAACCTAGCAATCCTCATAAAGGTCAAACTCTTTGTTTTTTTCACCCTTGCTTTTAAGTGCATTTGTAAGTACTATCAATTTATGAAAGTGAGGGCGTCTAAATGAAAACATACTTTTTACATTCCGAAGTTGAATCTGATAGAGAGCACCTTCAATCAATTCTATCTCAGCATTTTATAAATGGTGTATTTAAGCACTTTTGTATAACCTATATTGAAGAAAAGGACTTCATTAGAATTGATATTTCTGACAATATATCATTTGAAATGATGCAGACTTTCATTTCAAAAGTCCCTGATGGACATCGAATGCTACAGACTCTTGCGACTAATATTGACGAATCAGAATATAACTGGCGGGATTACTATTTTCGATGAAAACCGTGTGAAATTATTAAAAAATAAAATGAGTATTATATTACCAAGCCATCTTGTTGACCTTCATAATGCCTTCCTTTTAATGGACGAGGCTCCACTGGAATGCGATGGGCATACCATGATAATAAGTAATGCTCTTGTAAAAGCCTGTATCCCTCATGAACGAATTCTTGGCACCGTTCGCGGCCAGCACAATGGATTTTGTTTGTATCCTCATCTCTGGCTGATGCTAGATGGTTATATAATCGACTACCGGTTAAGGATGTGGGTAAACCTTTCTGACGGGACGTCAGTTTCCGACACTGCTCCGCATGGGATTTTTCCTGCCAATTCGGATGAGATAAATTATCTGTATGAAAAACATAAAATCGTCCCCGCTAAGCTGTTAGATAAAGACCTCCTTAGCTTTATCTCAGATGGTTTTTCGGACAGACTAACTATTCCTGAGTCGACAATAGACTGGTTCAAACGGCACTCACATGATATCCCTGAAATTAAGAACTGAGTGGTAATGAAGAAAGTTACTTTTATAGGTCTTAGAATAGAATTAAGATAATCGTTTACTTTTATAAACATAAGATATCACATGACAAATTCGCTTTCCGATTATCCTTTAAACGATAAAAATTTTCAGGCAGATTTGCTGAAAATCAAAAAGGTTTTCGCCGACCTTATAACGCAGGCATCAGATGGTAAGATACCCATAAGGTCTTCTCATGTACACGGCTTACACCATTTCGAGGAGCTCTACATCCGGGCAAGAGCAGGCATGTGTTCGGTCCTGGGATATCCGGTCATGGTTGTTTCTACTATCTCAGTTAAAGAGCCCGGCACAGGCATTTTAAGAGCGCTTCTTGCAGAATTGAAATGTATTGCAGATGAACAAAATTACATTTTGAAAATTGAAAATGTACTGCCTCCCCTATTCCGCAAATACCTTATTCAAGAAGGTTTTGTTTTCCCAGGTGAACCCTGGATGTGTGGTTCCGGCTATTGGTTTAAGAACCCACAAGTACTTCATGAAAATATTGAGTTATTATCTGTTTAAGTCGATCTAACAATTTCACTGGAGCTAACATGTCCCGGGATTTGGTATCAGACATTGCAAGAGTGGCGCATGAAAAGCTACTTTCAATTTTAACGGAGTGCGGCACAGAGAAGACGACAGGCACATGCCTTTTTGCAAGCTATCTTGTATGTTATTTCGCAAAATCTAAAGGTCTAGATGCTGTTGTTCGTGGGGGTAACGGTGCAGATGATGGCGGTATATTTACAGAGAGTGGTGGCTTTGGCCATTATTGGTGCGAATTAAATTTCGAAGAAGTGCAATATTATATTGACATCACTTCCGAGCAGTTTGGGTTTCATCCATACATTGTGAAACGCGTCAACGATATAACAGGATGGCCTCGTTATATTCCTGGTGATCAGGAAACGGTCGATAGTCATTTAGAACAATTATTACTCGACGGCTATACAGAATAGGCTGCGTATCCCCTATCGCAGCCTTTCAGGCTCTTAACCCTTGTGACCTGTTAACGGAACCACTCAGGATGACGCTGCCGATCAACTTTGATAACCTGCGAATTAAATTCAACGACATCCGCTGGAGTAAGCATTAATTCATCAGGATTTACAATAAATGGTCTTAAAACCACTTCGCCACCGTCTTCTTTTGCACCGTAGATATTAATAAGAAAGTGCAGTCGTTGATTTCCTTCAGCATTGCGTTGCCATTCTCTAAAAGTCAAAGTTTGTTTAATATAGTTTGTTAAAAGAAATGCGAATTCAGATTCTTCCGTTTGTGAGATACCGATTTTGTTAGACATTTTTTTTAGTATCTTTCCGAGCATGGACACACAGGCATCTAGACTTAACGATGTTGAAATTTTGGTCGTATTAAAATCCTCCTGCGAAAGTGAAATCATCCATGTATTATCTTTATGATAGTCGGTGATATAAATAAAATGAGATGTAAAAGGTGTTGAGTGATTGAACTCTCCTAAGTTCCATCCATACTGACTCACTGTATTTGAGCTAAGTTCTTTGTCGGTAATGTTCATAATTCATACCTTTCGATAAAGTCTGTAATGATAATTAGCTATCTCAAAGGACCATAACAACTCTTGAAATAACCACACTCGAAGAATTTATCATATTGAACACCCCTACCTAATAACCTTGCCGACTTAATAAATCACAATAGCCCTCCCCTGACATTTTAAAATGCTACTTGAATTTTTGATAGCTTATGGTTGTTTTATGTTCTTTGTGATACGCATATGTCATCTTCTCTTTCCAGTACCAATCTTGTAGATCCTGCAAGTCTAGCCCATTTTTCTCACGTATGCTTTCGTCTAATTCGCTAAGCGCGAGCTTATCATTAGGTTTATAAATGGCTAATTTTTCTTCAAATAAATCCAGCCAACGTTTCCCCATCTTACGACGCAAAACAAACACCATCGTGATAAATGTAATGAAATGCACAGCAATTAGTTCCAACTTATGCGATTGCTGACCAGATAAAATTACTATTGTAACAACAGGGATGGCCGTATATAAAGCAATCAAAGCGACCATAAGTTGGTATGGTTTTTCCCGTATTACCATGTTTATGGGTAAACCAGAGGACGCTACTGCTTGCCAAAATCTTAAATACCTTCCGATGGACTTAAACCTTTTCCCGTTTTTATGCATAAACCTGTTTTTATTTACTATCATGTTAGACCTCTATTTTTCTGTAGTTATAGAAGAATGTTACCTAAACCCTTAACAGGGATAACACCGCGTGTTTTATCTCCATAGTCAAAGCGCAGGGCCGGTAATAAAAAGTACCATACCATTAATGTGTAGTTCGTTCAGTGCATCCCTGTCCGTGGATAGCTTTCTAATGTTGTCAGGAGTGGCATCAATCGGGTATAAATCCTGCGTCAGTTTGACAAGATTCTTCGCAGTGCAGGTAAGACCGCATTCAGCGAGAGTGCGAAGATAATCGCTAAACACGACTTCTTTTTCATTAGATGTAAGTCGCTCGAAGTAACCCATGTGTTCGGACGTGAAATTCTCATCCGCAATACTTTTCACTGCTGACAGGATTTCCGACCTTATGACCAGTTCCCGCACCGCAGCATAAAAAATCCTGCCGTAATGTCCTGACACGTTTTCCTTTGCGAGCCACCAGCGCTCATCCGTAGTAACGGGTACTGTGGTCGGGGATGTCAGTAGCAGAACGGGGCTTAAACCGGATCGCGATAACCCTTCAGCAAAAGCTTCTTCAGGAAGACTGTTAACAGGCTTGCCTTGATAACGTGCCTCTACCATCTATACTTCTCCTTTCTGATGTAGGAATGACTGCCTTCTATTTAAAGCAATCAGTAAACCGGATGGAGCTGAGCAACGTTATCCTTCTCTCATCATTGCTTGCCACTGTTACCATAAGCGCCAAACAATTAGCCCCATTATTCCGGTTGTAAACTGAACCTTAACACTAACCAGTATGAATCGATCATCTGGGGCAAAGTGTCCACCGGGTTGAAGTAGCCAGGTTGTTAGCGGCGGATGGAAAGCCAGTACGAATCCGTAAACTATAAAAGCCAAGCTCAGTAAAAGAAGGAGCATGCGCCCAATACGTTTGAGTTGATAAGATAAACTCGCGCTAGTTTTTCGTGGGGGTACGATATGGTCTTTCAAGACTGTCTCCTTGCCAGCAAATGCCGAAGCGCTGGCATAAAGATTAAACAATTTTTATGCCTGTTACTCCGGCGATATGGGCGATAATCCGGGTTCCCATCATAAAGCCTTACCCTCTTTCAAATTTGAGTGATAAGGGGTCTTTGTGCTTGTAATGGCTTTTTTGTTTGATGTTTTGATGGCATCTGCCCCCGCGTTCTACCATGACCGAAGTACATAGCGGCTCACACCTTCTGCTGGTTGTTGCCACTCGCTATTCTCCGTTGACGGTCTGAGGCGCGTTGAGCCCCGGGAGATGTTATTCATCGCCTGCTCAAGAGAGTCCATCCTGTAGGTTTTGATGTTCACCCCTTCTTCAGAAATAGGCCCCAGCAGTTCCGTAACCTCACGCTCACCCTGATAAATATCGACCCATTGTGTAATATTCACCTTATCACCATTCGCATCAGTGCCACGTCGGTTAAAGTGGTCAATTTCAAACTCACACACGGTTACCGGTACCAGCCCCTCCGGGCGCGGATACCCGAGTATTTCATCAAAGCCAGGTTCCCCTTCATCAGTGACCAGATCAGGCGTCAAATAGAGTTTTCCGTTACGGGAAAAATGCGCAACATGGCAGGACCACTGGTCATTTAACATCGTTGGCATGCTTGTGAACATTCCTGAATACCACCGTCTGGCATTATCAACTGATTTGGTGACGAGGATTTCATCTGGTACTTCCCCGTTGTCCATGGTGTAAAAACTGAGAGACGGAGCGGTATTTCTGCGTGAAAGTAGCTTTTCTTTATTGACCTCTTTATTTTCAAATTTTGAGAGGTATTCCTCAAGGAACAGCGCCTGCAACTCGGGTGTCGGCGCTTTCTGATAAAACCAGTCGGCCAGGTCTTTAGTGCCAATATAGATGAGGCTGGCTTTACCTTTTTCGCTCTTGACCGCAACAGGAGCCATCAGGTTTACTTGCTGTACGTACTCACTGGTTTCATTGATACTTTCATAGGCCTCAATCCACTGGCCAAGCAGATTGGTGTAAATCACCGGATCGTTCAGCTTTAAAAACTGCTTAAGAGCCTGAGCGCCACGGGAGCATGTATCAAAATAACGCTGCTTCTCTTCGAAGCTTTTGAAAGCAGTCTTTTTGCCCGACCATGTGGCCACCAGCTGTTCATCTTCGAACAGGGTGTTTTCAGCTGGTAAGAAGTGTTTCATTTTCGCAAAACGTTGATGAGTGACGTTTAAGCCATTTCGGGATGTAGCAAGTACCATTCGATGAACCCAGGCATGCCCTTCCATCCGGTTGTCGCATTCAAAATTTGCTGGTGCGGCATATGCAACAAGTTTCCCTGAAGCATTTACCGATAACCTGACCAGCTCATAGCCTTTGCTGCTGATAAAATTACGAACCCCGGGAAGTTGTTTGAGCCCCACATCAGCGAGCATATAGAGCTGGTTCAGGAGCTCTTTGGAGCCCTTCTCTGTACTCATGGCAGCTTCCAGCGTCGCCCCCCTGTTATCAGCTCGCCAGGCTACAATGCATCGATCTATCAACTCTGATCTCAGATTAGGCTGGCCAATATTTCCATCGGCCAGAGCCTGGCTCAGCATCTGCCGGTACGGTTCTTCTGCCTCACGCTCGGCACGAATATAATTTAAAGCCATCTTGAAGAAGCGAATGTAAAACAGGTGATTAGACCTGAATTTACGTCTGTGAATGTACCATTCGAGCTCCTCCGCTTTAATGGTATCCATGCACAGGAAACCCAGTTCAGCATCATTCCTGCTGGACTCCTTAAATAAAGACAAATTCACCTTACAATTGAAATCTCGATCCGTTGAGTATCTGTTTACTGTTGCGTTGACACAGATATCGTCTCCCTGGCGGAATGCAATAACCGGCTCATAGTTTTTATGGGTTCTCCCAAGCCATTTATAGCCAGAGTAGCTGTTGTCTTCCTGCACTGCTCCTGGTGCTGTCACTGGGTTCATCAACGAATCCCAGTTGCACATTACCCGGGATCCGGACTGAAGGCATGAGTTTGCCTGTTCGAGATAACTTTGCAGGGACGGCCGTGTCTCAGCCATACCCAAAAGGCCAGAACCATCTTTGTCGTGCAGAAACTGGAAATACCGTTCCTGGAACTCAAGGCTCAGAAAACTGAAAGGGGTATTGGTATCATAGAAATCACCAAATAGTTTGAGCCGGTGATCGAGGCCGCAGATAAGGATCAGGAAACGTCGGTAGTGAAGTGCCATAAGATCATGCTGCTTCAGTCGGTCGGTATAACTGACGTCCTCAAACTTTATGGTGCTGCCATCAATCCCCTGGAAATGTGCTTCCTGTTCGCTGGCGGAAGGGAATAGCTGCGAAGCCCCAAGATGGCTTTCTACCGAAGAGTAAACCTGATGAATATTTTGACCGTCCCGGATCAGAAGGAATACAACCCGGTTCCTGTCATTGCGGACATGATTTTCCCAGGGATCGCGGTAATCGATATAACGTCGTGTTGTGGCCATACATACGATGGAACGTTCGGACGGAAAAATCTGCTCCACCAGCCCGGGGCTGGTTCGTAAAGTTTCATGAAATTTTTCCATATCAGAGAAGTCGAACCAGCTATCGAGATCGCACCATACAGCCAGCTCTTCATCCACCATCAGCTTTGCCTGAACGACCTGGAGCGGGAGGTGTGATGGAGCGGATTCACCCTTCACGATATTCACTACCTCAACATCTTTGCCGGTATACAGTTCCAGACTGCCAACGCCATCGTGGATTTTCTTCACATATTCCATGGCTTCTTCTGTAGTGGCCAGACTTGCCGCTGCAACTTCCTCGAAATAGGGCAGCATTCTTTTGCTGGCATTAGCGATTGCCTGCGTTCGTTGTGTGATGATTTTGCTGATGGCTGTGCTGATCTGGCCTTCTTTTAAGGCCGCTTCTCTGATTTGTTCTATGCGGGTATCTGAAATACCAGAGGATAGAGCATTCTGAACTGATCCAATTGCCAGGGAGGTGATCGCCTGCTGCTCTTGAGAGGGCACTAACGCAACGCTAATGCCCGTCACAGGGTTTTCACGGTCATCTGTACCTAATTAGCCCCTGAGCATCGCTCACGAGGGCTGTAAGCGATGCCTGTAGGCTATTCACTTCTTCCTGAGCTTGTCTGAGTTCAGCATCCCGGATTACCTTATGGTCGGGTTCAAATACAAAACTGGACAGAAAATCCTTAACCAGGAAGCGATGCTCTCGCATTTCTTTGCCACGTTCCCTACGGTTGCCGCTGCTGTCTTCAGTGACAATAGCTACAGTCTGACCGTAAACGCGGGGATGGGCGCGTAGAATTACTGTGTGCAGCTTATCTTCAACGTAACGCAAAGACGTAATGAGCAGCGTATCCCCTGCCACAATACCCTCTTCAGGGATGCTGTCAGTGGACGTCCAGTACTGACCCGCCAGCAAAGAATGAAATCGCTCTAAACGGTCAATGTTATTTTTGCTGACCAGGTCACCCATATACCTTTCCTTACAGATTCGTGTGTTAGGTGAATCATACCAGATTGCCTTTGTCGTCTAATAACGCAGAAAACAGTGAATTCAAAATTCCTTAAATTCAAACCTGTCCAATATAAAAAGATGGCTCTTTTTCTTATCCAATGTTAAGCGATGATGCTCACTTTTATTTCCTTATTGTCAGAATCAAGTTAATCTGAAAATAAAAAAGGCTTCAGAATTGAAGCCTCTATATTATACAACGTGAATGAATTTTATTTATCTTTCACCGGGTTCATTTCCCAGTATCTTTCACGTACGTTTTCTTGGCAATGGTCCGCTCGCTCCGGCGTGTCCCTTTTACGAGTAGCAAAGGCTTCAATTACGGCATTCAGGTCTTTTTCTTTGATTTTAGATCCAATAGGCAAGTTTTCTTCAAACTCAGTCCTTACCAGTTCTTTCGTTTTTTTATAATCGGTTTCACTTTGGATTTCAGGTTTTAAACAAATATCGGCAACCATCACATCTGATTTGCCCGGGATCGGTTTTTTCCCGTTTTCAGATGCAAGGACCGCAGAGGAGGTAAAGGCGACAGACAGAGTTGCACATAACAGAAGGTATTTTAATTTCATGACTCACTCCATGATTATCAATGATGGTTGCTCAGACACATCATTTATACCATGCCTGTCACCGAATACGAGATCCCCATATTTTGGCTTTAAATATTATCCAAATAGGATTTCATACACCTGGCTTTTGAAAGCAAGGTTCAAGGAGCTTCAGGGGGAAATCAGATTGTTGTCGACCCAGTACTGGTGCAAACCTACCACCCAGTTCCTGGAAATGGACGAAAGTTCATGCGCCAGTTCACGGCAGCATTCAGGAGTAAAAATACGTATGGGGCCTGAAGTACCGATATCAACAGACATGATGAACTCCAGAATGTTGCCATGGCATAGGTTGTTTCTCAGCCTGACAATTTCTGCTTCAGGTTTTCTCCCGGCTGCTACCTTAGCCAACATATCCTGCTCGGCTGGAAATGACAGTAATTCTACCGGCACCCCTTCCTGCTTGGCCTTTTTCAGTAAGGCATTACTCATTACGGAGATACCCTCCAAGTCCACCAGCTCAGGAGCTGGCTGCTGATCGTTAACTGTTGGTTTCAGCATCAGCGACTTCAACGTAACCATGAGTGATGTTTCAATCCCGTTCAGGAAGCTCGTACAGGCCGGTATCCATAGTTCGTGATGCAACGCCTCGGTTGCTTGTTTAAAGAACCAGTCAATCACGGGGACAGTGCGATGATCATAATAGTGATTTATCTCGCTGAATCTTGCCATAAAAGCATTGTACTCAGCCTGGTCTTCTGGCGAGAAAAGGTTTGGTGGTAGGGGCATCAGAATCCTTTCATCCTAGCTTGTATACCTTCTTCGTAGGCCAGCTCGCCATTATCGGTAAAAGATGGTTTTTGGTGTTTATGATAAAGCTTAATTTTTCGTCAGGCTTGATAGCTTTACCGGAGAGATTTGATCTTTTCTCTTCAACTCGCAATACTGTTTATACATACAGTATAAGAATTCGAGTGTAGCTATGTCTGTTATCCTTGAGCACATTAGCAACAAGCCTTACGAAATGGCACCTTTTTTCAGTGATTTAATAAGCTGTGGAGTGATGAGTCCGTGCGCCGGGCATGAAGATAATGAATTAAATTTGCATGAATATGTAGTCCGCAACCGCCCCTCAACCTTCTTTGTCAGGGCGGCGGGCCTCAGTATGATCAATGCCGGTATCAATGATGGAGCAATACTGGTTGTGGATCGGTCTTTAACAGCACGACACGGCTCTATCGTCGTTGCGCTGGTCGATGGAGAGTTTACGGTAAAGATCTTACACACGTATCCTGAGCTGCTTTTGATGCCTTCTAATCCAGCCTGTAAGCCGATACGTGTAAATCCTGAATCCCTTGAGATATGGGGCGTCGTCACCTTTGCACTGAATCAGTTCAGCCATGTACATGCACGTTGATATTAACGGAGCCTATGCGGCATTTGAGTGTGCGATGGATCCCAAGCTGTCAAAAAAGCCGCTCATCATAGCCAGCAATAACGATTCGTCCGTCATTGCAATGAATAAACTGGCTAAAAGCGTTGGTATTAAGCGTGGGACCCCAATTTTTAAGTGCAGGGATTTGATTCAGCAACACCGGATCGAAGTCCGGAGCTCTAACTTTACTTTGTATGAAGACTACTCAAATCGCTTCCATGAAACGCTGGAAAGCTTCGCGCCTCAATCGAGTCGATATAGCATAGATGAAAATTTCATGTTATTGAAAAACATGAACAAGATAATAGATTATGAAGATTACGGCCGGTTGATCAGAAGTACACTTCTTCATAATCTGTCCCTTACCTGTGGTGTGGGTTGTTCAAGCACCAAAACCCTCGCTAAATTATGCACCTATGCGAGCAAACGATGGGCAGCTACAGGCGGGGTTGTAGTTTTGACTGATCAGGCCAGGATCAGGAAGCTCCTGAGCCTGATCAGTACCAGAGAAATATGGGGTATTGGTCGAAAGATTAGTGAACGCCTGTCTGCTTTCGGGATCATCACTGCCGGTGATTTTTATAATAGCGACGTTCGCTTTTTACGTAAAAGCTTTGGCGTTGAAATCGAGCGTACCTGGCGGGAACTGCATGGCGAACCATGTTTCCGGCTGCACGAGTCTCCTCCTGTCAGGCAACAGATTATCGTTTCCAGAAGTTTTGGTCAGCGCCTTAATGAGATAGGCAAGCTACATGAGGCAGTTTCATTTTTTACCGCCCGGGCGGCAGAGCAGCTGCGCAAGGATGGCTCGTGGACCCGTCAAATCACAGTCTTCATTCAGAGCAGCAATTATGCGCAAGGTGAAAACCGCTACAGCAATTGTGGTATCGAGCCGCTTACCGCTACACAGGACACCCGCGATCTGGTTGATGCAGCCATGACCATCCTGAACCGCATTTACAAACCCGGGATAGCGTATGCGAAAGCAGGGGTAATGCTCTCCGCTATGACTGACGGCACAGAGCAACTCAGCCTGTTTGATGCGCGCCCGGCCAGGCCTGGCAGTCAGGCACTGATGAAAGTTATGGACCGGTTCAATAAAGAAAAGCGCGGATCTTTGTTTTTACTGGGGGAAGGCATTCAACAGGATTTTCGTATGAAGCAGGCCATGCTATCACCGAGATATACGACCCGCTGGGATGAATTACTCGTTGTAAAAGCGTAGCGGCCATGTCCGGCATGGCCGTACTCATCAAAAGTGAAAGTAACTTTAGGCCCCGCGAGCTTTTTCGATTGCGCCCTGCAAAGTTGCTGCGTCCATAGCCCCGGGGATAAATGTGGTAGTCGCCGCATTCGGCTTTTTCATATTCATAATGATGAAACCGGGTGTGCCGGTGATCCCGAGCGCTTCGCCCAGCTGCATGTTGCCGGAGATCACGTTTTCATACCGGTTTTTTTCCCTGTCAGAAAACGTGCTGTTAAACCCTGACTTTTCCACCACAGTATTAAAGTCAGTGAGTTCGAATTTGCGTTGAGAGGTCATGAAGGTATGAGCCACAGCCATCAGGTTGTTGTGGTACTTACGATAGGCTTCAGCACCGAAATTCTGATAGACGTGCAGACCCGTAGCGGCCCCCATGGCAGATACAGGTTTTGAACCGGCAAAAATCGGGAATTCTTTAAAGAAGAATTTTACATCTTTGCTCTGATTCATCACCGATTCAACAACAGGTGTAACCCGCATGCAGTAAATACACTGATAGTCGAAGAACTCGATTACCGCGACGTCGGCGTCATCAGGGCCGATGTTTGGCGTCTCCTTGGTATCCAGCAGAGCTGGCGCATATGGAATTATTCGTTCCACTGAGGCACTCACGTTCTGATTTTCCAGCGCCTTACCTGCTTCCACTAAATAATGGGGATTTTTTACCAGGTAAGTAGCGGCAATTCTGCCAATTTCTTCCTCACTGAGCACCTTCGGTTTAAAATAAGTTGCCGTGATTAACGCCGAGGCAGCGGTAGCAATTACCGCAGAAATTAAAATCGTGGCCATCGGTTTTAAATAAAATTCTTTAGACATAGCTACCTTTATGCTTTTCAGCCTGTTAGTTATTAACCTGCGATGGATTATACTGGCCCGGGAAATCGGAATTATTCGTGAAACAATGCTTTTTGGAGATTAAAGGATGATTAGGCAGGGCTTTATACTCACAACCGCAATGCTTTTGAGTGGATGCGGATATCATTTCGCAAACCAGGTAGATGCGTACGATCTAATGCCTCGTCCTGTTACAAATAAAAGGTTTCAGATAGTCCCTCCGGACGAAAGTATTCAGTTCAGAATGTTTTCAGGCCGTTTTGCTGATGGCTTAGCAAAAAAAGGAGTCATTATTTCCACTCACCAGCCAGATTATGTGCTCAGGTTCCGAATGAGCAGCTCACAGGAGAACATGCAGTATAGCGAGCAGCTCCTTACTGGGGTGACAGGCTACGTTGTAGATAAAAAGACAACGAGAACTGACAAGCATGGCCAATCGCATACTGACTATGACTACAAGCCAGTCGATGGGGTAATAGGCACTGAGACGATGTCGCAGATGCACTATATGCGACAGCTGGATGTCGAGGTATACCCGTCAGCGAAAGGAGCAAAGCAGGTTCTGAAAGTGAGTATGCAAAGCAATGCACCTGTGCCGTCAGACAGCATTGCTTATTCAGCAATGATCGACACCTTTACTGATAAATTTGATGCGCCGCTGCGTTCCGGAAATTATGTTGCAGTGATCCCCTGGAACTGAAAGCAGACGGCGGGAAGAGAATGTTCAAAAGTGACTTTTGGACACGCACATAAACGTGGCTATCGCCCTCCCCCATTAAAATCATAAAGTCGGTAAAGATCGCCCATCGTGATGGAATTGGGCTTATTAATGAATAGATACTGTAACTGTTCTTTATGTTGAGTACTGGCAGCTGCATTCATAAGCACTTCCAGGTAGAACTTGTAGCCTATGCTTCGCTCTGAATACATATACTGGAACTGCATCAGTAAAATGCCTGACATAACATACAACAGCAGCAGACTGAGTAACACCGTGCTATCAGGCTGTTCCAGTGCCATACTGACATACCCTGAACCCAGAATGCACAGAAGCCACCCCGTCATTAGAGCAGGCACCCTACGACTCAGACGTTCATAACAACGTTTTATTACGGGATCCCGGAGATACTTTTTGTCAGGTATCCCCGTTGCTCTGATGACGAAGTTACTGAGTATCGACATCTTTTTTCCTTCTGGACGCTCTCAGTCAATAAATCAGGCCAGGCGCTCATTGAAAGCTACCACGAGCTGCGAATCGGGATTTTTTACCAGTTCGGGCCGGATAACTTTTAGTTGCCTCGTTGGGGCGAGCTCATCTGTAGGCCTGATGGTGGTATTACCCGGCCCCTTGCGGGTACTGTCGGTGTTTACCTTGAGCTTTTTATTTCCCAGGTAGCTTTCCATCTTTTTAGAGATGGTGTCACCTGTGGTCGCAACACCAGAGAGTTCCTTTAGTTGTTCACCTTGATCCATTTGTACCGATGACATCAGAAATACGATTCCTGGATCGTTTTCCGTTCCGCAGGCTCCGTACTGACATTGTGCAGCGAAAACGGGCTGTACACCTACAGCAACCAGCATTAACGTACTCAGTAAAGTAGATTTCATACACACCTCTTACAGTCGGAAAAGTTACTTTTGCGCAGCGCCCATTTGGGTCACCAGGTTTTCCGGGCTCAGCCACCCCGTAAATAACTGCGGTTTGCCGCTTAGTGTCACCATGGTAGGAGTACCTTGCAGCGGGATTGTTGAGGCCACCTGGAAATGCGATTTGATAATGTTTAAGCAAGCCTCATCAGGACGTCCTTCCGGGATAGTTGAAACCGGATTCATCGCTGCATCCAGAGCTTCGTTTGGCTTTGCTGAACACCAGATTTTGGCCATGTTCCCGGCTACTACCGAGTTCAGTCCTGCACGTGGGAATGCAAGAAACTTAATCGAAATACCGGCATCAAGATAAGACTTCAGGTCATGATGCAGTTTTTGGCAGTATCCACAGGTTATATCGGTAAAGATAGCAAGCCGGTATTTTTCGTTTGGTGATTTGTAGTCGATGGATTTTGTTTTGGATGCGAATTCACGGACGCCCATTAAAATGGCCTGCTCAGTGGTGTTTACCACATCTTTACCTTTCACGTGGAATAAGCTTCCGGTAAAAATGTAATCTCCGTCTTTGCTCACGTAACTTACCCCCTCCCTGGAAATCACCGTAAAAATATCTTTTACTGGCGAGGGTTCGACGTGCTCGATTGAAAGCCCAATGGCTTTGAGCTTATCCCGGGCTGCATCTGGCAGTATCATTGTATTAACCGGCTCGGCATTCATCGTGAAGGCGGTACTTAATGAAAGAAGTAATACCGATGCCTTAATAATTTTTTTCATTTCTGCTCCTTAAATCGAGCACTAATATTATCACGCCCCAAAATTCCAGAATTTTGCTTAAACGCTTAAATCAACGGGTAAAGCCGAAAGAAAGTCGATAGATATATGGGAGAATAGATAAAACGTAGATTCAGTGGAGAAATCGTTGTGTTTACACCACCAGCAGATGATTTGAAACCTATTCCCGTTCCTGATGAGATTTACACTCAGTGCATTACGGATGCCGCCCGCTACTTCGGAATTGATGCTGAACTGGTTTTTACGTTGTTTGACAATGAAGGCGGTAAGGTTGGTACTTTCAGCAGGAATACTAACGGCACTTATGATATTGGCCCAATGCAGATCAACTCATCCAATCTACCTGAAATAAAAAAGCATTTCCCGACGGTAACGTGGCGGGTTCTGGCTTACGATGCTTGCGCAAGTTTCTGGGTTGGAACATGGTGGCTCTATAGAAAAATTGTTGATCGCAAGGGCAATGTGTTTGAAGGGATTGCAGATTACAACAGCAAAACCCCAAAGGTACGTGCAAAGTACATATTTAACTTCATGGTAAAGTACAATCGCCGGATCCAGCAGCGTAACGGGATGGGTGAGCTTTATCAATGGACCCAGCAACCTCCTCGTTACAATGGCCATATAGCTAAAAATGTCCCGGAGCAAAACCCGACTCCTGTTGTTAAATAAATTCAACCCGATATTACAGAAGATCATCGAGTGGCTTGGGTAAACCACCACCAATATTTCGCACTGACTCAGGAGTAATATATTGTCTTTTTCTGCAAGAAATTTATTTAAGTTTCTCTCTTCTTTCTTGATCCAGAAAAACCCTCATCATGAAGAAGTATGTGTTCATGAAGAAACAACAGCTGGTTTATGGGCCCCTCTCCCTGATTCGCATGTCGTGCTTTTCTTAGATTTCGATGGGGTTTGCCACAGGTGTAAAAATGAAACCTTTGAGCGAATGCCACTGTTAGAGAAATTGCTGGATAACTGCCCTGCCATGGTGATTGTTATCTCCAGCTCATGGCGTGAGTGCGCTAATACAAGTTATCTGAAATCTCTGTTCCGGGTGCCTTATAGAGACAAAATCATAGGTGCAACCGGTTCGGTATATTTAAAACATGGACAGACTGGTGTGCGGGCTGCCGAGTGTGAGGACTTTGTCTTTTCACATCGAGTTAAAGCATTTATCTGCCTTGATGACGACGAATCATTATTTCCGGCCGGTTATCCGCATTTGCACAAAACCGATTATTACACGGGCCTCACCGAATCTGACCTTGCAGCTCTTAACGCAAGGTACCATCAGCTCATGGGACGCTGATGAACAAAGTAACTTTCCTTTTACCCTGTCACTGCTGATCTCGTACGCCCATCCACTTTAGGATTGATTGTTTTATACCATACGCAATAATGTCTCATATGAATTCGACAAGAAAGGGACATTATGCTGCATCACTGTCAGGCTAAGTCACTGGATGACATATACCTTGAGGATATTCCCCACATCATACATCCGGCCACGGCGGTACATGACCTCGAAGATACCGCCCTGCCAAACCGGATTATTCAGGAATGGAATTTACCGCAGGGATATACACAGTTTGTCAGCCGGTATCACCAGTTCCACCATCAACGCCCCTGGCTCGCTTACCGCGATACGCTTGACGACATCAGATACGGTAAGATCGTTCTGCTTAGAAAAGACATAACCGGCAATGCCGGGCCGGGGGTTATATCAAATGGCAACCTACGCAATGACCTGCCCCTGTCCCTCTTTACCCGTCTGCGCGATATCATCTCTCGTCAGTTGAAACGCCCGGGGTATTACGTTCGATCAACGACACCAGCACAGCACGCCCAATCAACAAAAACCATTAATTCCAAAGCGGCTGGTCGTCTTCTCGCAGCTGGCGGGCTTTATAATGGAAATGTGGAGGGATTTCGACATACGGCTGAACAACTTGGCGGCGAAGCTGTTGAAGGCTATGACCAGGTATTGAACGAAACAACTTCAGGTATGCTGGTTGCAGCGGCTTCACTTCTGGTTATCCGAAATCCAAGGTCTGCGGATGAATTGACAAGTTATCTCGGCAAGTACAAAAAAGCACACGTTTTGCTCGATGATATGAATGTTAGCGAATTGAACTACATGCGCCGAGACAGAGCTGAATATTTAGCTCTCCGTGGACAATTCAACAATACTGTACGCCCTAACTTCCTTAAATCACTTTCAGACCACCCAGATGCCCTGGCTACGTTTGAACCTAACGATTTGATGAAACTTGCAACAGGCAAGGTCCCCTCTGGGTGGCAGGTTCACCACAAGATCCCTCTTGATGATGGTGGCACAAACGCTATAGACAACCTGGTACTTATTCAGAATTCACCATACCATTCAGCACTGTCGAAAGCACAATCCATCATTACGAAGGATCTACCGTATAATTCAAGCACCAAAGTTCTATGGCCATCGCCGAACGGTGTTATCTACCCGGTAGGAAAGTAAGAGGCGCTCATGAAAAATTTAACTCAACTACTCAGCAGCCTAAAGAGGTTGATGGTTGCAGATGACTACCCTTTAGCCAGCCCGGTAGCCCCGGAAGTCTTGAAAGACTTAATCTGCAATCCGCCTCCAGTGGAGTGGGCAGATCACAAAAAGAGCGCCTATATAGATATACAGAAACTCATTAAAACCAGGCTTGATTATGCCCAAGTGTTTAATGCTATGGATGGTTTTGAGTACAACGGACTTACGTTTTATAACCTTGTTCAGGCAGAGAACGAAAATCTATTGTGGTCAAATATTTACATACGCAACTTTGAAGCACGAGACAATGAAATCTACGTTGACCCAAATCTCACTGATAAGGTGTTAATCGGAGAAGATGGCATGTCACTTTTCGCTTATAGTTTTGCAGACGACTGCTTTCAGATAAGAGACAAAGCATCTACTGATTATGTTATTGAATCTCATACAGAGTTTGATAGATTTTTGTCTTCACTGATTCAAACCGTCAGTTGAATGTTCCGCAAGAGCGGTACTTCTGAAAAAAAGGCCGCAAACACATACTTTGCGGCCTTAATTGTATAGCAGTAATTTACAATCTATTGATAGTCATTTCAGGAGGTTATATTCAACCTCCCTTATTTTTTATTTTCATTAAGCCACTGATCCGCTTTATCGACACGTGACTGGTAAGGCTCATTTGTGTTGCTCAGCTCTGACTTCATGTACTGAATGAATTCATCTGCTTTCTGAGGCCCAAAGCGTGGGTCATCCGTCAATTGCTGCCGGATAGCCCTTTCAGAGTTCTGCGCTGCATTCGCATAAGTCGAAACGCCGTCGCTGCTAATACTCTGATACCGGTCACTTACAGCTGCGACGCCATCAGACATCTGCATGTGATTAAGGACTTTACCCTGGAGAGAATCAGGCATATTTGCAGGGTTAGAGGCATCATTTGCTATCGATGTCTGGGTTTGAAGGATGCCCGCTCCCGTAAGCATCTCATTTACCGGTTTCGCCCCAACGCTGGTTAGCGTATCCGAAACAAATTGCTGGCCCCCGAGTAGCGCACCAGAAATCGCGCCCCGCTCAGTGTTGGCCTCTATCTTTTCCCCAACCAAGCGATCTGTGACGGTCTGAGTGCGGTTACCAACCAGACCACCGCCCGACCCACCCTCTCCCAGGTTTGCCCGTACGACTGACTCAAGTGAACCATCAGCTCTGTTATGAGTGTTGAAACTGCTATGGATGCTCTGAACGTCATTCATACTCCAGTTAACGTTATAGTTACCCAGTTCATTAAGGATCTTCTGGGTATCCGCTTTGAGCTGCTCTCTTTCGGCACCGGTAGCCATGGTGCTGGCACCATAGGTAAAGACAGCTTGCTGTGCCAATTCAGCTCGCTTATCGTCCCGGCTTAAGTTCGGGTTGTTGGCAACACGACTAAAGTAGTTATCAGTGTTATTAGATAAGCCACGAACCTGACCGCTCTGATACATACTGTTTAAAGCAGTGGCTCGTTGATCCATTCCATCACCAACAACTCGACCTCCAACCTTTTCCAGATCGTTAAATGTGCCTTCTGCATTTCTGACATCCTGACCCGAATTGACGACTTTCTCTACACCCTGATTATTCAGTACAGGTCCATTCGTTTCGAGAGAATTAAGCACATTCCTTTCTTCATCAGAATAAGTGCGGCCCACGTTGTTGTTATGTATTCCCTGAATATCGCCTTTGCCCGCGTTATCAAGGTTATACGGAGTAAAGCCAGCTTCACTTTTTCCAGGGACACGCTGTGTCGCGTCCTGAGCGTTGGAGGAAAGACCGAGTTTAGCCTGCGAATCTACACTTCCACCCAGTTCCCCTACGCGTGACGCACTCATCACGCCAGACGTATTTACGCTGTCAGGAGTTCTATCCTGTGCCTGAGTGATAGTATTAATTCCTGACCCGTCGCCTGAAATTCTGTCGAGCTGATTGGTGATAGGTAGCAGCTGCTGTGCATTACCACCGAAGTCGGAAACCAGACTTTTAAGCAGGCTGGAGGTTTCACGGAGATCCTGTTTATTACTTTCGGCCGTCTCTCCCCGGGCGGTATCAATCGCAATTTTTTGCTCACTGAAATCTCGTGTTGCAGCCACAAGCGCGTCAGTACGTTGAAGCTGCGATCCAAGCTGATTACTGGCCTTGAAGGTATCGTTATAGGAGTTGAATTTCTCCATAAACGCATTCTCATCCAGCCCATTCTTACGAGCAAAATTCCTTACATCATCATCACTGAAGTTTTTGTTGCGAATAGAATCGGAGAACCTGTCCAGGTTAATGCTTTGTTTAGAATCAAGGCTCATTCCACTATTGGAGCTTGCGTTAGTCGAAACCGATGTAGAAATATTTTGCGCCATCGTCTGTGTCGCCTGGTTCATTTTCGACGATGCTTCTTTAAACGCATTAGTATTGGATATCTGATCGCTGCTTACCTGAGACGCCGCTTTACTGAACTGGTCAGTTAACGCAGAATCCTGGCTAAGCTGATTCGTGATTGCTTTTGAAAGGTCATTTGAAAGCGAGTCACTGCCTGTATTGGTCTTAGATGCACCGCTACTCAATTGCCCTGCTACAGCCGCTTTCAGCCCGGCTCCATTGCCAGTTCCAACACCTCCATTAAGCCCAGCGTTGAGAATAACATTTGAAGCAATGCTGGCCATCTGAGACGCACTCACCCCATGTTTTGTTGCAATACCTTCTGCTACAGAGGCACCAATCTTATCCGAGATCTGCTTCATTGTTTGCAGGTTGGTTGAGAACTGCTGGCTCGACTGTCCTGACCTTCCAATTTCGCTCATCTGACTGTAACCAGCCTGGAATGAATTACTTGCCGCACTCATAACTGATGAGGTTACAGCTGATCCTTGCCCCTGGCTGTTAGCGATACTTGAACCAGCATTCCACATTCCAAGACGGAAATTACTTGAATCAACTGCGCCGCCATCGCTGTATCCCTGACCGGTACTGGTTAAGGCGGTTCGTGTCACGTCACCAAATGAAGATTTACCGCTGTTAGGGCCATCCCATACTTTGGGCGTTACATGACCAGTATCCACCGGCGCATCGGGGGTCACTCCCTTAACCGCATTCATCATCGGGTGAATCGACTGTGTCATCAGGAATAATGTGAGTACCGGAATCAGAGCATAGAGGGCGGAAGCAACAGACAGGTATGAACTGTATGTTTCCGCAAGCCCTGGGAGTCCCATCCACGTGACGGCATTATTCTGGCTGTTGAGGGTGCTCCAGGTATCCAGGTCGGCCGTCGCGACTTTCTTCACATACGCGTTGACCATTACTGCCGTAAGCGGCCACATATTCACGAAGAGGATAAGTTGCAAATATTTCGCCGCAGCGGCAACACCATTACCACCTAACGCCAGCAGCATAAGCAAAGCAAATGGAGCAACCATATAAGCAAACATTTCAAGGAATGCGATTGCTGCTCCCGACAGTTGTAACCACAACTGGCCCTGTGAAGCCATTGTGTTGGTTCGCTTCAGAGAAGCCTCAAACAACTGCATATCGGAAGCCAGACCGAGTGGGGTCTTATATTTGCTTGCGCCATTTCTGAGCTCATTCATTATGAACAGGTTCAGGGTGGCGTCATACGAACCAATAGCCTTACCGTACATACCATTTGCTGACGCCATAACATCAGTAAAGCTTGCGCCGGTAGGTGCACCATTTGCTTCGTCTGGAGTAAGGATGCCGTTTGTCTGTCCTATAAGGGAAATAGTCTGGCGAGCTTCAGCTGTACTGGTAACCTGTTTCACAGTTGACCAGACCTCATCACATGTACCAGATTTTGAACCGTTAGCGCCAACAATACTGGCAGAGGCATTCTTCAGTGCGCCTTTCATCGCCTGATTAATCCGGTCCATGCTATCTGCCAGATTAGCTGAGAAAATATCGTTAAAAATAGTTTCTTTACCGGCAATATTTGCGCTTGAGTTTTGGGTAGCCTTCAGGCAGTTGTATGCAAGAGACTGAACGGTAGCACATACGTTCATTGGCCCTAGCCCGCTGGCCGGTTCAGGAAATGCAGAACAGTAGCCCTGGCTATCGCCGCCCCATTGCAAAAACTTCACGAATCGGATCATCGGACCGAGGGTGATGTCATCGTCCAGAGTTGTTGCAGACAGGTCCACCGGAGAAAGCGGATCAAACGCAGTTTTATAATCCTTCAGCAAACCCTGGCTTAAGTTAGTGGTGACGGTGGCCATCGCAGCAATAAAAATTGGAATTCCGTCGACGTTTCTGACCTCTCCCGACTTTACAGATTCAATAGTTACATCCACTCGAACCATTGCCATCATGAAAAGGATCAACCCCAAAAACCAGGAGAAAAACGGTAATTCATTTTTGGTCGGAGCCTGAAGCCATAGCCACGTTTTATAGAATAGGCTCACACCTGCTACAACGGCGGCCGTGGTCAGGAACTCTTTTACACCAGTATATTGAGAAAAGATTAGGGCAATACCGGTAAAAGCCGACCAGACAAAATCAATATCACCCAGGGTATATATGTTGTAATCCATGTCAGACCTCAGTTACGTGTGCCACGAATACTTTCAGTGAAAGCCTTCCGTTGCAGGCGACGGTTATCCCAGGTTGAAATGACGTCCGAGCTGGTACCGACCTGGCTGTGCGATAGCTCATAGGCGGCTTTAACCTGTTTTGAGAGATTGTCTGTTAAACGGTTGAGATCATCCCTTTTACCCGACAGCGACTCACTCGGTATGCTCATGGTTGAAATTTTGGCCTCAACCTGGCGCAACATGTTGATTACGAGGCTCGTCGCAGCAATAGTGCTGATGTCCTGAATGTATGCGTACCCTTCCGGTGCTTCGAATGTTTGCAAAGAGTCGATAATGGTCGGGATGCCGATATAGGAGATAATGCGTAATTCATCATCTGAAACACGAACGTCGTTGATGATTTTTTTCTGTACGTTTAAAAGAAGATCAGAAATGGTATCCTTTAATCCCTTAAAACCACCGTCATTAACTTCTGACATGACAAGGCACTGAGCCTTTCGTGGGGATGATGGATCTGGTGCCGGAGAACACTTGAGCATTTTAATTGATCCGCCAGCTGGTGGCCCCATTATGTAATCCGTGACAGTCATGGTAGACGGGCGGACTTCCATTCCCGCTTTTTCGCCTTTGCTATCCCAGTTGATAATGACAGTACCCACGAGAGACATAAGTTGTTCTGCCAGTTTATAACCGGATAACTCCGTTACCCCTCCGATGTTCATCGTTCCCTTATCAATATCCATGAACGACATATAGAAGAGGTTACCACTGAATTTTTCAGCGAACTCTTCAGGATCCTTTGCTTTAACCTGAGAAGTGACAGCTTCAGGTGACTTTGTCATCGATGAGCCGAAATCAGGAATGAGACCATTAATCGATCCCAGAATTGAGGCTGGTCCAGAGCTAACTGAGTTAGCGAACTGGCTTGGCGTACCCACGTTTTCAGAAAGGAAAGAGTAAGTTGCATTGCATGAATCTTTCGCAAATTTATTTAGCGCTTGCAGTTTGTTTTGGATGTCATTAATCGTTGCAGCACAGTCAGCACAAATAGCTGAAACAGCAACGTTAAAAGCATAGATAGCCGCACCCTGGGCAATACCACGGGCCACCTGCACAAGCTGGTCCCCGTTGATCATGCTGAAGGACCCAAGAAAAACGTCAATACCGTTACAACCGACAGAAGCTTTTGGAAACGACATGGAAACAAGGTTGGTATTAACGTTTGTTGTTCGGTAAGACATTGACCCGCCAACTATGCCTGTACGGGTTGCTGTGGAAAAGGTGGCCGGGCTGGTAGACGTCATCATGCCATTGAAAATGTTACGCATTGCGTTGTCTGCATTTGCAGTCGGGGCTAAAATTGCAGCACAAACAGAAAGAGACAAAAGTAACTTTTTGAAGTTGAAAACGGCATTACTGCGCATAAGTGCCTCCAAAACTGCCGCCAGCATTAAGATAATTGACCGGATCGGCCGTAGGCATGTCATAGCCTTCGAGTTTTTGGTCCATTATTTTTTGAAGTAGGAATGGGTCTGATTCCATTTCGGATTTATTAACGGTAATAACGCCATCATCACCGATGGTATATTGCCTTTTAATATCTAGAGTTGACTGGAACGAAGCGTCATCGATCAGATTCATGCCCTTCGCAGCAAGTATAATAGTGTTCTTTAATTCATCAGCGGAGATCATGCCTTCACTAATGCGCTGAGCTGATGTCCCATCCTTTGAAACCAGGAAAATTGTAGGTACCTCTCGAATTTTAAATTGATCAATAATTTGTGCATTGGGGATGTTAAAATCCTGAAAAAGGCCATTATGCAATGGCCTTCCATCCATACTGATTGGAAGAATATCTACCGAATAATAGTTCTGCATAAATTGAAGTATTTGGCTTTCTTCGTGGCAAAACTGGCAAGTACTCTGGAAAAAGAAAAATAAACCTGACTTAGTAAAGATATCTTTCATTACCGTTTGCTGATTTTTTTCAACAACAGTGCGGTGAGCATCCAGTGCCACCTTTTCCACTGGTTGCCTGCGTTTTTCAGACATCATCGGGTTTTTAAGAAAATAATCTTTTGATTTGTCAGAAAAACGCGTACTGATATCCAGCATTAACCTTTGCGCCGTGTAATAACGTGATAGATTTTCTGCGGTAGGGTTATCCATTGCCTGCGTTAACAGTCGAGGCATATTCTCTTTTAGCCATTTTGAATTTAAATCTACCTTTTCCTCTTTTGAAGGCGAGCTAGCAGCACCGGTTGGTGGCAAAACCTCTTCTTCTTCAGCTTCGCTTTTTTTAGCAGGATCGTCATACCAGAAGAAACCCTTCTTATAAGCCTGGCCTGATACAAAGGGCGTATCTTTTATTAGGGGTTGCTCAGGGCTGGCGTGGGCACCAGTAATTACCAAAGACATAAGCAAAACCATCTTTGAAGGCGCTAATGCAATACGAGTCATAGACCGTTCTCCTTTTCTGATGCGGTTATGATGGCATACAAAAAAAAGGTTAGAGCTCGTATAGCATGGTCGTTTTTATGTTGAAAAGGACGGAAAAGGAGTGCTGACTAAGAAGATAGTCTCGGTGATGGAAAGATCATCCATCTTGCACATTGTCAAAAATCCGGTGTAACAAAAACATGGTTTTATCGAATATCTAAAAGCAAATATTGCTTTGAAAACAGGTGTATTTAGAGCTGAAAAAAATCATCACCAGTAATGCTTTTTCTATATTTCAAAGAAGGAATAGCTAAGGATCAAAGAAGCGAACTTAGGCAAGAATATAAAATATATTAATTGAAAGCGATTAAGAAGTCGTCATGCAGAGAAGGTTTTAGAGAACCTAAGTAGTTTTACGTTTTCAACAGAAAAAAAGGTGCACATTTTTGAAACGAAGAAAAACTGAATAAAGAAAAATCAAATTATATCTTTACTTGTCAAGAGTTGATATTTAAGTTGTAACTAATATTTGATTGTAAAGCAAACAACAGAATTTGACTTAAGTCAATATTTAGATTCAGACAAGGCAAGTTTCGCGATATCTTTTTTAAATTTAATCTAATTCTTCTTGAGAATACCTCTCTATGGCTGAAGCAGTTGAAGATAATCTGCAACGTGGACAATGAGCATCATTTGTCACTGGCACAATGTATGGGCGTTTACATTTTTCGCAGGCACCTAGTTCTTCAATTTCTTTCATAGAAGTAAGGATTTCTATTATTTTATTAACTTCCGGTGCGCATACAAAGTATCCCAGATTATGAAGGACACTCATTATTCGGTTGAAGTCAATTTGCCGAAAACTCGCTTCCGGATTTATTGGATCAAAACCAAAATAGTTAACTGCGACATCAATAACAGCAGAAAAGGCTCGGCGGTTATCTGTGCGTTTGCTCCAGCCCCGGATACCTTTTTTGAGTTTTGTTTTTGCACCAGGCTCAAAATCGATATTTTCAGCAACATGATTACCGTACAAAATTCGTATTGTATTTTTATTTGCCCCAAGCGACATAGTTCTTGCTGCTCGCAATAGAGCATTAGCTTTTGTTTGATCGACCTTTGCCATATCAATAATCCTTTAACATAACTTTATTTGTTAAAGTGTTGAACACATCCTGACGGTGACTGGTGAACATAGTGTCATAACGTAATAGTTCCATCAAATCATCACTAACTTTTCCTAACCGGATGTCAGCAGACAATTCATAAGCCCAGGCAAAAACTTTCGTTTTAAGTGAAACACTCTCTTCAATATGCCCTTGTGAGAAAGCAATTGTACGTGGGAAAAGAACGACATCGTTAATTGTTTTTAACGATGAATAACCAATGTCTTTAATAGCATCAGCTGTAGTTGGTTTTAAACCAAAGAAAATACTTACAAACTCTGGTGCGAGCATTGAGATAAAGAACACCTGCATAAAGTAGTCATTCTGTATATCAACACATTTAGAACGCAACTCATGAATCTTCTTGGGATTATAGATATCCACTGTACCATTCAGAAAAGTCACTTTTTCACCGGCATCGTAAATACCATAGTCAATATCATTTGTATCATATTCACGAATTACATTGGAATCACCGTCCAAGACCGCAGAAAAAAACCTCTCCCATGTAATTTCCTTTCCGAGTGTACGCGGAACCAAAAAACTACCTGGACGTGTTTCCACTTCAAAAGCTAAATCAGCGGCTGTACTAAATCCTTTCCCAAATAGGCGACGCTGGAGAAGAGGAGTCCCAGTTTGATATGCAGAAGATCCATGCACAGGCAATAACATTAAAAATGCACGGTAACTACGAATAAGCGAAATCTCAGTGCGGAAAAGTTTACCGAGTAAGCTACGAGTTAAATTATCAGATTCTGACATGTGCTGATTGTCCTTGCGCCATTACAATTGTTCAA
The DNA here is from genome assembly GCF_030333015.1 of Citrobacter sp. Cpo012. NCBI lineage: Bacteria > Pseudomonadati > Pseudomonadota > Gammaproteobacteria > Enterobacterales > Enterobacteriaceae > Citrobacter > Citrobacter sp. Cpo012. The sequence goes on from NZ_JAOWGR010000011.1 coordinate 121,100, forward strand.
ATCTTCAACATGGATTTTTTGTTAGGTGTTCGGTAGGGTGAAAAGTAACTTTTAGTATTTTCTTAAGGCTTGAATATGCCTTAAATCTATCCCTTCAACCACACCGCTTACTTGTAACACTTTTTAACCAAACTAACCAGAATTTTATCAAAAATTCCTGCGCATGCTAACGAAATGTGAAGCGATTAAAAAAAAACCTAAATCCAGCCCCTCCCAACGTTGGATTAGAATAACGACGTCTTTCACTGACCGTCATAAACTGACATTTTTACTTTTCATCAACCTCATGCTTACATAGGATCACTAAACAAAGAAAAGTGACCCTATGAATGCCTCACATAGGGTCACTTATGTTTGAAAAGTGACCCTATGTAATGTCGTCATAGGGTCACTTTTTATAAAAGTGTCACTATGGACAAAGTTCCATAGGGTCATTTTTTTTGGAAAAGTGGCACTAGATATATGTATAACTTTAATAGAGCAATGCACATTATCAAAAGCAATAATCCACAATGGTCATTCCCTCAAAAGTAACTTTAGGGGGTAGCGATGGAAGTGAGGCTAAACTCGCTGTTACTGTTTCTGAAGGCCCCTTCCGAATGGGGGAAACAGCGAGTGCATTACATCTGTTCAATTCCCTCATCAAAGAGCATTCAAAAATCTTCTGTTCGTGAAAAAAAACGGAAATTTCCTCCGGTATAGTAATTTCACATCAGGAGGCGTCATGAGTAATTCGAATCTTATAAGTTCTATAGAGCTAACACGTAAAAATTTACGTGCTCAGATTGAAGGTTTGCGTGTTGAGGCTGAAGATCTCATTACAAAATACTGGATCAAGTGGAAGGAACGAAACCACCAAGAGATTAACCTTACCCGACATAGCAAAGTTCCAAAGAGGGAGTATCTGGGTTCTTACGCACCAAAAGTTGAGCTAATTGGTAATGCCAGAAAAGTAACGATCACTTGGCATCAGTTCAGCCCTTATAAAACAAGAGCGCCTAGCCACATGTCAAAACGGGTGCAACCAATGAAAAGTGGAAAATATTCTAAGAACTGTTTTGTAAACCATGCCAGCTGGGAATACGAAATGATTTCTGAAACGGAAGCATTGCTGGAGCCTTACAGAGAAATGCTTGAGCTCTATCATTCAGCATATATCGAACTTGGACGAAAAATCCGTCAATACTCAAAAACTAAGGTGGCACAATGACCGACGCAATTATCACGGACAATGAGCGTATTAACATTGAACCAAAAGATGTAATGGTAAAAGGTTCAAATAAAAAGCAAGGCGTAAACGCTCAAACTTCTACTCAACGTAGACCAGAGCACCAGGGTATGGCCAAAGTTATTATTAACCCTGGCACCCCAGACTTTAACCGGTTTTTAACTGCCAGAAATGGAGCAGTCATCAGAGGTTTTGATGATGTGAGTATCGCTATTTCCTCTCTCTTTAAAACGGTTGATGCAGTTAAACATCCTGACCTTGTTCAGGCTATTCAGGATTGGTTCAACGAGCTGCATGAAGAAAACAATAAGATGAAAGAAAATCTTGTTGCTTATATTAAGTCAATTGAGTTCGACAAGAATGACTCATTCATGTCATCAACTCAGTTTGTACCTTTCAGTTTTGAACCAGTACAACTCAACTTCAATAACCACAACACCATGAGGTTTTACAAGTACATCTTCGAGATGAACCAGCTCATGAACACAATGTATGAGTACAACTCATTGGGTTTACTGGCTGTAAGCGACTATCCGGTTATGTCTCACAACATTATAAAGAGTATTAATTTATATGTTGAGAATGTGAAAAAGACTCTGAATGTTTCTCGCCGTAAGGATGGGCCATACAGTCCAGCAGAGTTCATCACCAAAGTAATGCAATATAAAAGTGTGCAGGCATACATTGCAGCCGAACTGTCAGGCAAACGTCGATAAGGTATGATGATGAATTTCAGGGCGCTGTATTTATGTATTAAACGGATTTTGGGGATATTCTCATCTCAGGAGAATGATGCAACCTCTGTAATGATTGAGGATATATCAAGCCTCTCTCCTTTTGCGCAGATTCTAGGAGATCAGAAGTACACTGTTCCTGATCATCCAAATCCAGAAGTCCTGAAATTCATCGAGTATCCAACTCGTCCGACGGGCATACAGACATTTAATGAACAGTCAATCCTGTCTCTGTATCGGGAAAAGCTGCACTCAATTTCAATGATGTTAGCTATCAGCGATAGCGACATCAGGGACGATGCATATACATTTACTAATTTAGTATTAAAGCCCTTGGTTGAATATGTTCGCTGGATACATCTTTTGCCAGCTTCCGAAAATCATCATCATAATGGTATTGGTGGGTTACTTTCTCACAGCCTGGAAGTGGCCATACTCTCTTTAAAAAATGCGCATCACTCAGAACTGAGACCAATCGGATATCAAGATGAAGAAGTAGTCCGTAGAAAAGTATATCTCTATGCTGCGTTTATCTGTGGTTTAGTCCATGATGCCGGAAAGGTTTACGATCTCGATATTGTAAGCCTGAATTTAGCTAGTCCGATCATTTGGACGCCAAGCTCACAAAGTCTTCTTGACTGGGCACGTGAAAATGACGTGGTTGAATACGAAATCCACTGGCGAAAGCGTATTCATAATCAACATAATATCTGGTCCAGCGTTTTCCTTGAGCGAATCCTAAACCCGGTATGTCTTGCATTTTTGGATCGGGTAAATAAAGAACGTGTTTATTCAAAAATGATCACCGCCCTAAACGTTTATACTGATGGGAATGACTTTTTGTCTAAATGCGTGAGGACCGCTGATTTCTATTCTACTGGTACAGACCTTAATGTTTTACGTGACCCTATCATGGGTCTGCGTTCTAATGATGCAGCAGCAAGGGCCATTAGTACCATCAAGCACAACTTTACCAGTATCAATATCAACAATTACAATACTAAGCCTATGCACATCATTATCGTAAATGGTGAGGTATACCTTAACGAGAACGCATTCCTTGATTTTGTTCTCAATGATTTCGAATTACATAAATATAACTTCCCTCAGGGAGAGGCTGGTAAGACGGTATTGGTAGAATCCCTAGTTCAACGTGGTTACGTCGAGCCCTATGATGATGAGCGTGTCGTTCACTACTTCATTCCGGGTATCTATTCGGAAAACGAAATATCAAACATCTTTAGAAATGGGATAGGGAAACTAGAATTCTATAACCTTCTTAAGCTAAGGTGGATTGGTTTAATCTTTGATTCCTATAAAATCCCTGACTCAGTGCCGGGTCTTTTTAGCGTTAATGCCAATAAAGACTTTATTTACATTGACGAGCAAAAAACAGTTACTGAATACAGAAGACCAGTGCCCGGTCGGGACGCTATAACTAAAATTACTGATACTGTTGAGACGGCTGTTCTTAAGGTTAATGATTTAGGCCGCTCCTCTGCCTCTATTGATGTTGATATACATTCTAAGAAAAATGAAGGCTCATCCGACGATTTTGAGAAGAAAGCCGAAAGTGATAATGAAATTGATAATGACACGCAGATAGTTAAATCTGAGGGTGAGGAAGCAGCTGATCCTGTCATTCCTGATATAGAAGAAAGTGAAGATGAATCGGCAAAGGACACGGAATCCCATGTCCTGGTCAACCAACTTCATGAACTCCTTTTAAGCGCTCCACTTTCCAATGACTATATAGTGTGTGTTGATGCTGTCCCCTACCTCAACATAGATGCCACTATGGCATTGCTGCCGGGATTAGATGAAAAAGCATTCAGTGAAGAGCCCTATTTCCAACTGACATTCAGAGAAGGCTCTCTCGATGGAATGTGGATAGTAAGGGACATTGACGATCTGCGTTTAGTCCAGCTCGGCGATAACTGCGCCGGGTTCCAGCTCACCTATCATGAGCCAAGAAGGCCAACAACTTTAAAGTCACTTTTCAATACTTCTATGTATCAGGCATTAGTGATTAATGATGAGTCTTCTGTTGAAAACTCTGCCCCACGTCCAAAGCAAACGCTTGAGCTGCCTCCCCCACGTGTAAATGCAGTCGAAGAACATTCTGGCGACGTGGAATATCATGGAACCGATAGTGCATCCGCGACTGGTCCGCTGAAAACTGAGGCTGTGGAATATGAACATTATCAACATCTTTTTGAGGAAGAAGATGAAGAGCATGAGATCATTGATTATACCGATTTCACACAGCTTAGTGTTTCTCGGCCAGAAGTCGGTAGTTGTGCAACAAGCTCTTCGGTCCATAATGAAAAGCTTGTCCCCGAGCCGTCAGAATTACCAGAACTTAACCGAGAACAGAACGCTGATCCCCAGGGTACGATTGAACGCTCTATGGATGTTTCTGTAGGACAAGAAAACTCAGAACCAGATACTGAGGGTAACTGCCCACCACCAGCTGAAGTTGTGTATTCCCAGACCGAAGCAGCCGCAACCAGTGTGATGGCAAGTGAAGAGCCCGCCTTACCTCCTTTACTTGAAGAATCAAATGGAGAGCATGCGCCCACAGACGCTAAGGGGCATCATCTTTCGCCAGCACTGGCCAGACTGTTCGCCCCAACAGCACCGGTAGAAAAACAAAATCCCAAGCGCAACCGGAATAAATCATCGGACAAAGCAGAAGTACAAAAACCAGCATCACCTGTTTCTGGTTACAATCTGAACAGTAAAGTCTTTGCATCTACTGAATCAGACCAAAATGGTGAATTCTCGCTTATAAGCGAAGGTGACGTTACAGAGCTTGAATTTGTAGAAATTGCGTTAGTACTGCATCAAATTCTGTCCAAAATGGAGGTGGCGTTTAAAAGAAAGCGCAAAAACAGATTTATGGTAAGTACTCCTAATACTCTCTATCTGACCCAATCTTGCGTGGAAAAATTTGGGTCGCAGTTAGAGGCTCAAGATCTTTTCAATAAGCTTCCTCAGTACCTCGTTAATTCTGGTGCTGTGATCAATACAAAATGCCATGCATTTAACATGCCTACTTTGCTGGCCGCATCAGACCGGGCGAAAGTGGACATTGAACGAATTATCAATAACCTGAAAGAGGCTGGGAACCTATAATGTCAGATTCGAAGAGGACTAACCTCCATGCACAAGAGAATTTTTATCGGCCTATTCTTGAGTATCGTAGTGCCTCAATACTTTTGATTTGTTCGGTTTCTATGCTTTATATGGGACTTTCTTCAGACGGACTGGACATCGCCCCAATAGTTCTGTTCACCTCAATATTGCTTTTTTTGCTGTGCCTTTATCGTTGCAAAACAGCAGCGCCATTTTTGATGGCTCATTGGCGTGTATTCAAGCGACATTTCATGTTCGTTAGTCTTGATTCACTGCGTGTAATTAACAAAAGTAACTTTTTCTCCAATGAGCGAAAGTATCGTCAACTGGTTCAGGATTATCAAAATAAAAATAAGGATATACCCGAGCGAAAGTCCTATTTTTGTGATGGGTTTGAGTGGGGCCCGGAACATGCGGATCGGGCATATCAAATAGCTAACCTCTCCAGTGATAAACGTGAGATCGAGTTGCCATTCGTCTTCAACCCAATTAAGAGACATTTTGACGCAATGGCTCGTAAGATGGGCGGCAGCAATGCAATTTTTGCTGTGGAACGTAGGGAACCCATATTTGTAACTGAAGACAATTGGTTTGGTCATACTCTGATAACCGGAAACGTGGGTACCGGGAAAACGGTGCTACAGCGTTTACTAAGCATTAGCATGCTTCATCTTGGTCATGTTGTTGTTGTCATAGATCCAAAGAACGATGCAGAGTGGCGAGAATCTCTAATGGAAGAGGCTAAGACCCTCGGTCTTCCTTTCTATAAATTTCATCCTGGCCAGCCAGCATCTTCGGTCTGTATTGATGTCTGCAACACCTATACTAATGTTTCTGACCTAACATCTCGTCTTTTGAGCTTGGTGACAGTTCCCGGTGAGGTTAACCCATTCGTTCAGTATGCCAAGGCTCTCGTTTCCAATGTGATTTCCGGGCTTTCTTACATAGAGAAAAAGCCTTCTATTTATCTGATTCACAAGAACATGAAAAGCCACATGTCTATTGTGAATCTTACAGTCAAGGTAATGGAGTCATGTTACGCGAGATATTATGGTTACGATGTCTGGACCGAAAAAGTTAAGTACGTCGCTAACGATACCTTGCCGGTACGTTTCAAGCGTCTCGCTGAATGGTTTACGGCTCATTTCATGAATTACGAGGGGTCCGAACAAATAGACTGGTTAGATACTGTTTCCCAGCTTATTGATTACTCAATGTCCGACCCAGAGCATATGGCTAAAATGACCGCAGGTATTATGCCTGTTTTCGATATGCTCATTGAAAAACCTTTAAATGAGCTTTTATCTCCTAACCCGAACTCAGTATCATCAAGAGAAATTGTAACAAGCGAAGGGATGTTCAGCACTGGCGGGGTGCTATACATTTCGCTTGATGGCCTTTCAAACCCCGATACAGCAGCTGCTATTTCTCAATTAATAATGTCAGATCTGACCTCCTGTGCCGGTAGTCGCTACAACGCTCAGGATGGTGATATGTCAGCTAATTCCAGGATAAGTATTTTTGTTGATGAGGCACACTCAGCCATTAACAACCCTATGATTAACCTTCTGGCGCAGGGTCGTGCAGCGAAAATTGCACTGTTTATTTGCACCCAAACCATCTCCGACTTTATTGCTGCGGCAAGTGTTGAAACTGCCAATCGAATTACGGGGCTCTGCAACAATTATATAAGCTTGCGAGTCAACGATACTCCTACTCAGACGCTTGTTGTAGAGAACTTTGGTAAGAGTGCGATAAGCACAAATATGGTCACTTATACGACCGGTTCAGAAACATCTTTGCCGCATAATAACTTCTCAGGTTCAATCTCAGAAAGAAAGCAGACAACTTTAGAAGAGAGTATTCCAAAGGATCTTTTGGGTCAGGTCCCTATGTTTCACATAGTTGCCAGGCTTCAAGATGGCAGGAAGGTTGTAGGCCAAATCCCTATTGCTGTTGCTGAGAAACAAATGAAGCCAAACACAACTCTGTCGGAAATGCTTTTCAAGAAGGCCGGAAAAGTTACTTTGCGTCAAAATCTCGATATCAAAAATCTTAATAAATTTCTAAGGAAGTTGCATTGATGGATGAAAAAATTGTCCTGACGCGCCAGCAAATTTTAAGCTCTGCACTAAAAGTCAGCAAATGTCGCTCGCTCGTAAAAAGGCGCTTTCAGTCTTTGGGTTTAAAGTACGCAGATTCTCAGGAAGTTCGAGATCGGCTAACTAAGATAGAAAAAAACGCGTTTCATCATTTGGGAAAATTTTGTCAGAGCAACGATATCGATTCCCTATTCTCCATGGCAAATACCCTGTCTGAGCTTTTCCTTTTAAAGGGAGAGTTGATCACGACTGATCCCTTTGGGGACCGTGAAACCAGCTACTGGTCGGTACCACAAGGATCATGCCATGAATGGATTCAATCGCTGACCACCAGCGAAGGTCCTGAACGTAAATTCGTTAGTTTCCGTATTTCTTTCGATAACAATGACGAACGGTGTGATCTTGTAAAAAAGAATGCCCGTATGCTTGGTTGTTATCTTTTGCCTTATTTCGTCGATTTAACACGCACGGTGGGCGCATTCATTAATTTGCCAGGTAGTGTCTCTTTTAAACAAGTACAGCGCATCAAACCCCAGATTCATCCAGAAACAACACATAGTCATATAGTTACTATTGAGGACTCTCCCTTTCTTTCTCGGTTAAAATTTAAAATCATTACTGCCATAGATCAGCTTCCTGACCCTAATGGCCTTTATACAAACACCTTTAACAGCATTATTGACCGTGCACTGCTGACTCATCTCAAAACCGAACAGGAAAAAATAGATAGTCCAAGAGTCTGCAAAAATGTGATTTCGGCTTTTGCCGACTCAACTCTTTCTCTGCCGGTGTTTAACATCGGCCTAAACGAGCAGTACAGATACTGGACGCCGTGGGGCATCAACTTTATAGAATTTTCCCGCCAGGCCGCAAAAGCAAGGACCGCTGTATTTGTTCCTGATGTGGGACAGATCGAGTGGAAAAGCGCAGAGCATAAAGAACTGGCGGAGTTAAGCCTCATCGACCAAATCATACCTAAACAGTACCACTGGCTCCTGGGTATCCCGACGATGTGGCGTAACAACTATTGCAATCACGATCAGAGGCTAGCTCTTTTTCGTGAATGGAGGGAAAGCAATGGCTGCGGATAATACAAGCAGAGCAGCAGTGCTCAGAACAATGCTTTTTTTTGGCATGGTCATTTATTTTGGTTACAGCTTGGCTTTCCAGAATACTGAGGAGCTCAAATATCAGATTACTCAGGAGGTTAATGCAAGCCGGTCCATCATATCAAATGACCGTTGGAAGTCTGTTATTGCAAATAGTGAAGCGACTTTAAATTGGTTGGTACATGACTATAAGTTAATTGACTATCTGAATACTATTCTGATCCCTGACACCAAAAAACCAGCTAGAGGTATTAACATTGTTGCTGAAAAATTTACCTCTATTAATTACACTATGGCCAAAAACATACCCCTCTTACTTTATCAGTCCATTTTCCGGTGGAACTTAATCCTGGGGTGGCTAATCGTTTTTCTGCCCTATCTATTTGCCATGCTAGCAGATGGAATGTACCAGTGGAAATTGAAGAGGTACGTATTTGGTAAGGTTACAGTTCAGTTTTATCGTATTTGGTTTCGAGCATTTTGGGTGATCAGTGCTTTAACGATGGTCTACCTGGTCATGCCGAATATGTCACTATTTAACAATATCGCTCAACTTTTCCCACCAGTCGCTTTATTGATACTGGGAATTGCATTGAATCGCTTGTGGTCTAACTTTCAAAAACTCATGTAAAGGTGGTCAGATGTTAAGCAGTAAAAAAAGGAAGTCCCCTACAAATATCAAAGAATCGCTCAATGATAACGCTGACCGTTTTTATAAGATGTTTCGCATTCATACCACGGCAAAAGTTGCTATGTCGCTAATTGCCATGACCGCTGTAGGGTTTTCTTTCTACAATCTTTACGAACAATGGCAGGACGCTGAAGGGAAGAAAGACCATATAGCTGTAATACGGATTTCTGGCGAGATGGGTACCGGCTCGGAAACGGGCGATGGAACAGTGATCGCAACAGCTCTTGCCAAAGCTTACAATAATCCCCATGCCAAAGCAGTTATTATCGAGGCAGAGTCAGGTGGTGGTGGTCCCTCTGACGCCATCATTATTTACCGCCAGATAAACGCGCTTAAAAACCACCAGCCACAGATTGAACGCGTATCAGATGCCGGTGGCTCTCTTTCATCTGTAGCCGCTGACAAGAGTAACAAAACCGGGAGCACAGAACGTGGCGATGAAGCACGGTCGAAGCAAAACTCCCTCGAAGTACTCTCCAGCGGTACCGGTCGTTTTTTCTCTGATATCGCAGACTCATATAAACCAATCATCGTTAGTGTGAAAGGCATATGCGCATCCGCATGCTATTACGCGGTATCGCCCGCTGATGCAATTTATGCCGACAGTAATGCCCTGATCGGTTCTATCGGTGTGCGTATGGACCACTGGAATCTGTCAGAGATCATGAGCACAGTAGGCGTCAAGAATGAGCCCCTTACGGCCGGTGAGTTCAAAGATGCTCTTGACCCCTTCCACCCATTGTCCGATTCAACGAGGGAGTTCATGCAGAAGGAGATCCTGAACACGATGCATGAAAAATTTATAACTGATGTTGAACTTGGACGGGGTAAAAAGCTTCTCTCGCGTCATGATGCCGATGCTGTTTCTCTCTATTCAGGCCGTGTATGGCCAACACCTCAGGCAGTTAAGTACGGCCTGGTGGATGGAGATCTTACGTCAGTAGAGATCCGTACACGTCTTTCAAAAATGTACTCCACTGACACGTTCAAAAACTACAATGAGCCTCATCGTAATCTCCGTTCTGCACTCGGCATGCTGATGAGCCTGTCTTCAAATATTGAGAGCCTTACCGGTACCACTACCCGCTTGGTAGAATCTGTTAATGCCACCAGCTACCCCTCTGTGAGGTAACATGGATGCTTTCAATCTGCTGTGGAGCATTACGGGGGTAGCTTTCATTATCCTTATTTTCGTCGTGTTGCTGTGTCTGTTGGGTTTTATGACCTCTGCCATAGCGGAACGGCGGACTGCAAAGGCAATTGAATCTGGGCTTCCTGAAGAAGCTCAGGGGCTACTTAGTGATCTCACCTTTCAGTTATCGGCTCATAGCACTACGCAGGTTGATCACATTCTCGTAGCCCCACATGGTATATACGTCATAGAGCAGAAAAACTACGTAGGCAAGCTCTACGGTACTCTGGAGGAAAGCCACTGGCGGAAATGGACTCAGTCCCGAACCCTCAAGTTGCAGAACCCGTTTAAGCAAAACCAGGGGCACATCAGGGCTATTCAGTCTGCTCTTAAGGCTAGAGAACTGGAATGTATCAATGTCGTCATCATAAACGGACGTTGTAAGTTTGATGGCATCAAGCCGGAATGGTTATGTATGGGGATGGACGATTTTATCCATAAAGTCAAACAACGACGAGGGCTACGGTTGTTCACACCGGAGTCTGTTCAGCACATCTGTTCGGTGTTGAAGTCAACAAGGAAGTCGCCAGGGCTCTATACGGACCTTACTCATATTCATAACATAACGACAAAGTACAAAGCCCCGATGAAATTCGAGCAACGAGTAACATACATTCTGCTCAACTTTATCCATTATCTGTGGGCAAGTCTGTTCACTAAGCAGAAGCCTTAGCGCTCTATCATTGGTAAGGCTGTAAAATGTCTGCAAAAGGCCCCATCGGTAAATTGTTGGGGCTTTTTCTTTGCGTAGTTCTGATACGGTTTATCCTGTGGAGCATTATGGCCACCAGCCAGCTGGTGACTGGCCAACGCTTTGTATGACGTAGCCTACTCAGGGCAGGCTATTTTAGAGGGACCGATTTTTATCCGGGCAAATTTAGAAAGAGATAATTTGAACTTAGGCGGGCTGACCACCAGCAGAGAGGTAAATCACTAGCCGGTGATATTGACAGAAGTCGTCAGGGGTTTAACGCCGGAATATTTTGCCAGGCTTCCTGCAAGGTCTGCAAGACTTCTACAAGTGATAGTGACGGCCACAGGACTGTTTCCGTCATTATCACTCCAGGTGGCTCGCACTCTACTGGTACCAGAATTAAAACAACACGAGTTCCTTTTACCTGGTAGGCAAGGTTTACTGCCGGTTGGCGGTAGGAGGCCAGTACACCCTCACCATATTGAGCAGGGTTACTTGCCCAGTTCCGCACCATTGCATACACCTGAGGCATATACCGACTATCCAGATCCCCTTTGGGCCGTCTGAACGGCACGATTTCTTCTGAGCGGTAGGTGGTCGTTGTTGTATTGGTTGTCATCTTTGTCACCTCCCCTGTTCGTCCATTTAGAGTTTTAAGCTGCTTTACACATCACACTCAACTGATTATTTAAGCTGGTCATCGTCTCTGGCCAGCATAGCCCAACCATTCGCCTGGTTTTCGCGGGAGTAAGGATTCATTTCAAAATAACTATCTACCGCGTCGCTGTCCGCAACAGAACTGTTGTTAGCTCTCTTTGAACCCTGAACCACTACAGCATCAACCTCTGCGGCTTTCCCGTTGCGCTGTACCAGGATTTTAACCGTCTTGGGCTTACGTCTTGCGAGCAGTTTGTTGGCGATAAAAAGCACAACAATCCAGGCCAAAAGCACGTATAAAAATGTATTCATAATGCCCTCCTTTGTATGTGATTATTATACCTGCTTCCATTGCAGGCCAAACAGGTTCGGTGCATGAAAAATAGACTTCTCTCCGGCGTATAGCAATCTACTTACTGATCTGTTTTCGTATCAAACTGTATGGCATAACCGAGGGGCGTACGTGGTGAGTCAGAAAGTTACTTTTCCGTAATAGTTAATTTCAGATCCTTCTTCCAGTTACGCTTCAGTATAAAACCGATACCCTCTAATTCAGCATCCTTCACGTTTAATACGCTTCACTTTAAGGCAGGGCTTTTCGGTTGAAATGAATTCTTTTTCCGGTTGCTGGACATGGGTTTCATCCTGATAGGTAAAATTGCAGGCTATCAGTCACCACCACCACCTCCGTCACCTCCTCCACCGCCACCATCACAACCACCAGCTATGCTATTTTCACCATTACAATCACCTCCGAGGGAGTTCAAATGGCTGCTCCCCTGTAGATGGTGTCCTTGCCAGATCGAACCCGAACCAGCGCCTCCTGAGCGTCTTTGCTTGCCCTGAGGCAATTGTGCAGGCTCACCAGCACCGGCGGTCCCAAAAATGTCCCGGGCAATTTTATAAAGAAGGTAAAAAGGTACGCCCAGCATCATAAAAAAGATTACTGAAAATATTACACGTTCCATTGATGATCTCCTGTCTTGTGAGAGACCAGTTATATCAGGGTGATTCAGTATTTCCGTTTAGAAAAGAGTACTAATTTGGCCCTGTTCGATCTTAATTTGCCATCCGGGAAAAAGTCATAGGGATAGGCCTGCCAGAGTCAATAACTTCCAGCAATCTGGAGGAGACCCCGGCTCTCTGAGCCCTCATGGATGGTACGGCTTTACGCCCTGTAAACAGATTCACCTTCCGCAGGACAAACATCGACTACTGACGTCTCATATTTGCTGACGCTAATCCGACGTCTCATTGCCGTCTGCTTGTTTTCTTTAAAGGGTGTATTAGACGAATATCAAATCGGAATGGTAGGGGATGTGTGGGCACCATGCCCGGCCCTCTTTGAGCATCTGAGAGATTGGAGACCTAGCCGGGTAAGATAGCTACTTTCTTACGGGTTACCCTTCAAATCCAAAGACGAAACGGACGCTGCCGTTCTCCACGTGGAGACGCTTTACTTCTTCGACAAATTCCTGGATCACCTCTCCGGCGTTATCGGGTGGTATGGCTGACAAAATTTCTTCCGAAGTCAGCCATGAGTATGAATGTTCACCGAATAAATCATCATCTTCGGACGGTATATCATCAGGTAATCCGCGTAATGCGTGGATAAAAACTCCTGATGTGCTCGCCCATTCACGATCTACATCAAATCCGAGCCAGGCAAAGTGGAGATATGAGCGGTCCCCTTTATAATTGCTTGATAAATTTATCCATTTACCAGGCTTTTCTTCCCTTTGAAATCGCCAGCAGATATCAACGCCCATTAAGAAACTCCATGACTATCGTTAGTATGAGATAACTATCATTTCAGAATACTATGACTTCTTCCCGTATAGAACTAATCGCTCACGCCATTTAGCTACTTACATTTTTTTCGTACGCTTGCAGCGCAGTGCCTTGAGAGAAGTAAGTAATACTGGGCGAAGCCAACCGGTTCCGCCACCTCGCTCATCGGCTTTTAGGCGTAAGCACTGAAGTCAGCCTCCATGCTAACTGGCGAGCCTGCGAAAGTCAGACTCGTTGTTATAAAGCGGCATATCGTAAGCAGTGTCTGAAATGAACATTCGGATCTGCTCAAGCGTCATGCCACAATGAAAACGGGTTACGCTCACATTGGCCCGGGGGAAGTCAGCACAAAATGCATTCAATACATTCTCATGGACAATGCCAATGTTGTTCAACGCAGCTGGCCCGTTGTCACGGAAGGATACGACACGGAATCCCCCATACCAGCCTGACTGGGAGAAAAATGAAAATGCACTGGTTGCCAGACCATTAGACAGGTCATAGCGCAATTTCCCGCTCAGAGACTGGCTGTCTCTGCTGTACACGCGATTAATGAAAATGCCGAGACCAACTTCTACCGGCTGCTTGTTGCTTGCTAAACACGGAAAGCCCACCAGCGAAACCTCCCTTTCTCCTGAACATTTTACCTGATACCCGGCAGTGAGAAAGTCAGTCAGTTCTACGCCAGAAAGAGCATTAATGGCCGCGATATCGGTAGTCAAAATATTAACATTTTTCATATTCATCTCATCTATATTCTAAAGTGCGTTTTTGTCTATCAGCCCGAGGGTTGAAAACTTGAATATTTAATGTGACAGATAAATACCTGTCACCTTTTCAAAAACTGCTTGTAATTGAATATCGAGAGAGTCCATTTTAAAATCCACCAGCTCAGCTTTATTATCGCAAACCGAATAAAAATAGGAGTCAAATGCGTCTGTATCTTCATCTTTAAAAATACGAAAGGAATTAATTTTATTATGCCCTTCAAATTCGGCATGAATACCATAACGAACCGAGCCGTCATCGAACTGAACAACCCGTCGTACAGAATTAATCCGGACGTACTGTTTTAAGGCCCTCGCGAAATCGGCATTTAACGCCAACGCTCGTAAGATTGAATCAGCGGTTTCATTCTGCTTTTTACGATCATATTCAAACATCCCACAGCCGGTGTTACGAAAGACCGGCTGAAGAGCATTAACCAGGTTGAAGGAATCCACGTTTCTGTCGTTTCTGTACATGAGATATCTCCTGCTCCTACGCTATACGAAGGGGCTTGATAGGGTTACTGCCAGGCTGCGATCACTTCTTCGCACTGGAAATGAGATAAGCACTGCTGGAGTAGAAGAGCCAGCACCGCTGTGTTAGGGACGCGATTGTTACACCACGCGTTGAATAGCAGCTGCCATGGACCGGCATAATACCCGGCCAGCTTCATTTTTTGTTTGGCTGTACGACAGCTGGAAATGGCCTGCTGATAAAGGCTTTCATTCTCATCACCAGCCCGTTTTTGCAGGGTGCGGTAAATATACGAATAAAGACAGTCAGAACAGTTTGAAGCGTACGCAAGTTGTTTTCTCATAATACCTCCAGTTTATAAGCATTATAAGTAAACAGCCTCAGCGGCTAATAACCCGAAGCAATATAATTTGCATTTTTTCTGTTTCTGAAGACGCTTTTTAGATTAATATTTACTGAGTTATCACAACTTATTATTCTTCCCGCCTGCTGTTTTATTAATCCCCCAGTTAGTAATCACGCCAAGTCGGCGCAATTTTTCACGTTGTTCATAAATAAAAAAAACGCCAAGGCAATCTTTTAAAACTTCACTATCCTGATATTTTATTTTTTGAAGCATCCTCGCAACTATGGCGCGTTTCAGGAATATGGCTGCATCAGGCTCAAGCATTTGTGATGACTGTCTGACGGTCTCCTGCATGTCGACGATACTGCTGAGCTTTCGTCTGACCACGCTTAGCATAGTGTCCGGGAACCGCTTAGCGGCTGAATATAACCCGCAACAACGTTACGCATTGTTTTACTCACTGCAATGTTCCATTTAAATCTGTTTGTTCCACCAGCTGCTAACATCAGCGTTATTCATCCTGAGGCTTCGCCCGCGATATACAGAACAGAGGCAGCATGGATGAAATTGCCAGAGTAGATCACTGCATGCGCGAATAGTGGTTTGTATTCAGTTCTGCGTTTGCCTGCTTTTCCAGTGCTGTCATAACCCGGCGGAGCATCGCCAGAGCCTGAACAGGCGAGCTCCCAAACTGCACTTTCACTTCATCCGTATCATGATCCTGAATCAGGTCGAGGATGTTCACTTCGATCCCTGCCCCGTTTTCATCTTTTGCCGTGCACTGAATACTTACCCGTGTCACCGAATCCGTCAGGACTGGAAGTGGGTTAGTCTTGTCTACGTTGCTAACAGCCTTCTTCATTACCCTGTTTCCCCTTGTCCTGAAAAAGTTACCGACCCGTCCGGATGGAGGGGTCGGTCAGAAAATCATGCCTGTCCCTTGTTCATCTTCTCAGCATGCTTACGCAGGTACTCTTTCAGGTCAGCATGAGCATTGATGATATCGTTCATTTCATCATTGGTCAGAACAAGCGTGTAAGTATCAGTGCTGACAGATTCACCTTCTTTAAGCTTGGCTTCTTCAGCAATACGTTCAAAAATCGGGATCGCCGTGTCGGCAATGACGGTCACGGTCTTTTTGTTCAGAACGCTGGACATGGATGGCGCTTTACCTGCCGGATTCTGTTTAGGAGCGCTGTCCTTTGGAGCCGGAGCTGGTTCCTGTACCGGTGGCGTAACCAGCGTCTCTGTATTGCTTTCATCATTCAGTTGATCCGGTTCCGGGGTGTTAACGGTAGCATTACCTGCCGGTTGCTCATCACCGGAGTTTTCCGGAGTCTGCGGATCTGCCATGCGCTCTTCTACCTTGGCAGCTTTGACGAATTTCAGCGTGTTTTTCGTCGCTTTACCATAGATGGAGATCGCCTTGTTGATGTTATCTACCGCATCCTCACCGCTGTACATATACTCGTCCAGCGCAACGTACATGCTCACCTGATCGCTCACAAGCATGGTCTGTAGTTCAGAAGGCAGGTCCAGAACGCGAACCATCTGGCGAAGATGCTGCTCTGATTTACCACGTTTTTTTGCCAGTTCCGCAAAGGTCTTAGGCTCTTCTTTATCTTCAACAAGACGCTTAATTGAAAGCGCTTCAGCTACGACAGACAGCGCCAGGTTGGAGTTGCCGGTGAGGGTGAAGAGTTCTGCTTTTGAAGCGCTACCGCGAAACTCTTCGCAGCGAATACGAGTAATGCGTTCACGCCCTTCTGCTTCCAGCTGGCGGTTTGCAATAGCGATGGAACGGATACGGCAAGCCCCCTGTCGCAGTACAGGTACGCCATTAACCATCTGAACAACGATAGGCGTCACGCTGAACGGGTCTTCCATGTAAGCATCGGCTAGGCTGTTCAGGTGTTCCACAACGTGAGGCATTGAATAGTAGAGCTCGCCCATACCGGCCGTGCGGGTGTTAAAGCCTTCCTGCTCTACAACAACCGAAGGGTCAATGATAAGGCCGTTACCTTTACGGGCACCGTTACCAGTGCGTTCCAGGTAACCACGAAGGCTGATTTCGTTGCTGTTGTTTTTTACTTCAGTTTCGATTGCGGACATTTTTGTTCTCTCTTTTGGTTGGTTGTTTAACTGCGCTACAACACAACAATACCAGGTTCGACATTTTTCCTAATAGGTTGCGGAGAAGAAAAAGTAACTTTTCTTAAAAAACTTTCCTCAGGCAATACTACTCGATCCGTCCGTTTTAAATCTTCACAACAGTGGGCCGTTTTTACGTTTAAGCAAAAATTCTGGTTCAGAAGGTGAGTAAGAGAGCAAAGTTACTTTTCCGGTTGTCTGGGCCAGTGATGAGAGAGTGGCAGGACAGGAATGGCTAAACCGGTGCGGGTCTCTTGTAAGTCGCAGGAGATTCAGGAGATATAGAGGTAAACCGGTACGTTCAGTTTTTGGATTGAGCCGGGCTTTTGGCCCGGGCTTAAGGAAGCGGAAATTTGAACGAACTGGCAGGTAATGCTTTATGCCGCCGACAGCTGGCCGTCAGTGCTTTGCTGTTCTGGTTTGACAGTTGGGGGATAACCGGCAGTTAGCCGCTGGCATTCCGCATCACAGAAAGCCCTGAGGTTGCTGAAGACGGACTCCATGAAATCAGCATGAGCATACGAGTCTACAGGACGTGTCTTGTTATCTTTCATCTTGTTCTCCTCAATCATTATTAAAACCAGCGGATTTAGTTCCTGGCGCTCCATCTGCTGACCGGCTTTCCCAGAGAGCAGCGATGTGTCGGGTTCTGTTTCTCATTTTATCGTTTTCAGCGGGCCCATCCGGCCGTATAAGAGACCGATTTGGCATGTTTAGGAAACGTACTGGCGACATTAAAAGCTGAGGTTGGCTTTGGAATAAAAGGATGCTTTTCCCGTTTGTCGGGTCTTTCGCTACCGCTGCACGATGATTCTGTCTGGCATTCTGCGTCCTCCCTGGCTGTGCATCTGGAAACAAGCGTTGGGATGTTCCCTTCCCCTGCTCACCGCAGAAAGATCGGTAAGTCCCGACGGTCGTTCCGTACGAGCCGGGTCCAAATAATGAATAAATACAACGCCACTTCAATTGTATTGACAATAGAAGCCAGGAGGATCATAGTGTCATTCATGGTGCGGCTTTCGCACCACCGCCCCGGCGGTACCGGGCAGAACTGGAGTACCTCATGAAACTTTCCCGTCAGACGACTTCTGATACTTCTGTAGATGGCCGTTCACGCGCATATGCCTGGGGCCGAGTCCATTATTTCATTATCGAACATGCACCAATGGCTGAGCTGGTCGCTATTGACGAGTTGCTGGAAAAAGCTGGCTGGAGCAATGACGGCTGTCCGAACTATGAGAAAGATGACGAGTTTGGTAATGCTGGTTACAGCTGTGGTTACTGGATCGATATTGACAGCGTGAGAAGCTTCAAGGCTGACTACAAACGTCTTAAGGGTGAGATTAGTGCGCATATCGCCTCAAAGGCGGCAGAGGTGGAGATCCGCGTACTGGACTCGATGTCCGACAAAGAATGTAAAGATGTTGCCTCGGTGGCATGTACTGTTCGCCGTGACTTACGTACGCAGTCCGAATCGCTTCATTCACTGCGTACTATCGTAACGGTTGATCATTACAATCCCTATGTGACCACCAGCCGCCCGCTGAGCATTTCCGCCTGGACACTTATCCACGACTGTCTGAAAACCGGCACCATCAATGACGTCTGTTCACGGTTGAGCTCATTAATCCTGCACTCTGAAGCCGCGATTGTCCGTTGTAAGGGAAGCTCCGACTACTCTTTGGAACACGCTCAGCTATCGTTCTTTGCTGGTAACGACTATGTCACCAGACGCACCCTTGTTGATGCAACTCACGAAGAGGCTCTGCGAATGAACCGCCGCTTTGATGAACGCATTGTAATGAACGCGGATTCTGATGCCAGAAGGCTCCAGTGCGAATTCAACCTTAGCAACCATGTCGTACAGCGTCGGACCGTTGAATCTGCTCATATCCAGGCAATCAACGAAGACGTCACCCGTTCACAGGCGGAACCACGCTGCCCTGGAAAGCTTCTTCTGAAAATGACCAGTCATGAGGAAGTGCGGGACTCATTGCGCACCTGTTAGTCCAGCGACACCCCCTGCGGCTCTACTACCGGGCCGCAGTCTGCTCCTGCCCAGATGGTGCCAGTGGCGTAATGAATTTGTTTAATAAGGCTGAGTATGATGAATAAAGAACAACTAATCGACAAACTGGAACGCGTGGTATGTGGTCAGTACTCCTACGAAATGCAGGAGCTTGCGTATTCGGCCCTCTGCTGCATTAAAGGTACCCCGGACGACTGCGCTAAGTTCCCTGTTACGCGTCCGCTGCCTGACACCTTAGTGGACGTATGGGACGAGATCGGGCAATACCTTGGCACAGGCAAAGCCATTGAAACTCGCAGTTGCGGCGTTTCGCTTCTGCTTCATGGACACTGCTACGATTCAAATCATGTGCTGTACTGGCGCAATGCTGGCGTACTTCCAGCAGCTTGCGATACGCCACTGGCTGGTGGGTCTCGCAAACTGTTCACCTGCTCAGCCTGTGGAGTGGACGGTCTGGATGAACCACCTGAAACCAGTTGCCACTGCTGCACAGAGGGGGCCCACTGGATTGAGAGCAGGCTCTTCACCTCCGGGCAGGCAGACCCTGAAGAATTTAGACCCGTGGCGGTCGTGAAAGAGTGTGCAGGCTCAACGCCTGATGATCGGCTCATCTGGAGCGTGATTGAACAGCTCAACGGCGAACTGGCGGAAGGCGATAAACTATTTAAGCGACGCTGACAGATCACGGCAGCGTTTATATCAGACGAACTCCAGAATAATTTAAAGCAACCATGAACATGAAAAAGCCCAAAGCTGCATTACAGAATGCCATGAAAGAAGATGTGCCAGCTGTGACACAGATTCAGATGCGATCTACGGTTTCCAGAAAAGTTCGCTATGTAAAACAGGCAAATCGAGAGGGTCTGAAATTATCTGAATGGATGTCGCGGCATCTCGATGCTGTCTGTGATACCGCAGATGAGATTCATAAAGGCAAACGCTCATCTCCGGTTGCGCCTGGGGAGATTCCCCCGGACGTATACCAGGTGATATACGATCAGTGCGGTGGGTTCGTGGAGTGTGATGCTAATGCCCAGGTTATCTGGGAAGCCTGCCGTGATGCCATTCTTAACGGAGACAAAGGGTAAACGGCAGGTATCGCCTGTTTTTTTGCCCTTGTGAGGAAAATCCTGATGAACCATCAGAGCCGAACCGTATACCTGAACACGGCCATTGAGGCCCTGCTGAAAGCTGAGGCGGCTCTGAATGAGCTGGCATTAGCCTATGTGCTCAAACCTGGTGAAAAGGCAAGCGCATGCCATCCCCGAACTGGTACGCTTTCCACTGCTTCCCAGGTAAGAAAGCTTCGCCGTGTTCTAGAAAAAAACAAGTTATGACGGCCCGTATACGCTGGCATAATGTACTGTGATTCTCCCATCCCGGCAGTATGGGTATAAAACCCTTCCATTACTACGATTACAGCCAAAGCGACGACTGTTTCTGAATAGCCTCCCCCGTCGACTAGATCTGTAATGCCTTAGTAGTAAGTTACTTTCCTGAATGCCTGTCAAAGCAGCTTTTGAGCATCGGCGGGCATTGCCGGACCTCGGCCCCGGGAGAGTGGAACTGAAATACTTAGGTTATATGCAGGAAAGCCACCGTTATGCGCCATCGCTCCCCCTCATCAATATGATAATTTATTACTACGGAATGACGGAAGCTGATGTCATGAAACTCAGAGCCTGATACCTAATGCTGATGGGAGAATCGGGCGAATGATAATAAAAACGAATGATTAAATTCTGACTTGAGGATGTTATGCGAAAACAGGCTATTGATGTGCTACAAAACCTTGACCATCACGTCTTGGTCACGGGTGATTCGGGATCCGGGAAAACCACCCTTTTAGCAGAGCTTCGTATTGTCGATAGTGATTGCAGGTATTATCGTTTCCCGGATTTGAATGGCCGACAGCTTTGTGACGACAACTTTGATGGTTATGATTTCTTGAAAACGCCTGAGAGAACATTAATTCTGGATAGTGTCTCGATAAGAAATGCATCAGAAAAAGCAAAAGTTCTGCAATTTATCAAGACAGCGAGAAAGTCCGGGAAGCGCCTTATTATTGTCGCATATCCGACAGATGCAATGCAGATCAAACCACTTTTCGGTGCAGTTATTACTTTATCCGGCGGATTTGATAATGACAGAAATTGTGCTGTAGAGTTTCTACTTTAAAAAAGCCCCGTCGTTTGAAGGAGCAAGTTTCTGAATCATCATGATAAACACCATTTAAAGGAAAGCTAATGTGTGATTTTTGCAGAGCTGACGAAAATTACTTTCATACGGCAGAATGCGTGTATGACCAACTGGTTAAAGAGTATCCCGTAATGTGGCTGCGGGATTCAACCCGGATCGGGGCCTGCTACCTCTGTCGAGAACTGCTGTCGCCGGAGGGGATGGTCCTGGCGATGCAGAGCGCTTTCCCTGCAAAGGGATGGCGGCTGCGTATTTGGTACAATGAAGCCATTGACGAAGAGATAGAACCGCAGCGTGGAGACTGTATTGAGCTGTCCTCCAGGGCGGACGCTCTGCTGTCCTTCATGTCGTTCCAGGAAAAGATTTAGCGCTGCGGCCCCCCTCACAAAAAGGCGCTTTCCGCGACAAATCTGGTACGACCGGTCAACGTTGAGTCAATTCTTGCATCCCCGCAGATGAATCCCTATGAAGTAAAGTAGAGGTAGTCATTACGCCCACCAGCAAACCTGATAACTGTTCTTTGCGTAACATCCTCAAACTTCTGGTGCCTTCGTAGACTGCGATGCGAATGCCTATGAGCTGAATTCACCGTATCATTTGACCGGATGCAGCGAGAACAGAAATGACAATGTTTGAACGATTTGCCAGACGGCCATAAAACTCTACTGGGTGCAGAATAAGGACTGACCGCAATGGCTACGTTCTATGAGCTACCGACCAGTGAGAAGTCCAGTGTTTCCGGTACGTGCCCGGACGAGCACCGGTGAAATTTTTCCCGACTGGATTACGCTAAGGCTTTTGAACGGTTTGCGTGAAGCGGGACTCTTTGGGTCTGGCTCTTGATTTATACAAAAGGCTATATGCCACAAGACGGGAGGAAAAAAGGGTTTCCCCGACTGGAGAAACCCTTTCAAAAGGTGCCGATGGCATACTAATCCACACCCTGAAAAGAGGGGGTTGCCCCCCTCTTTGTCAGCTACTTACCGGATTCGTAGGCCAGGATAGCAGATACCTCCCTTGTTCCGTCTTTCATCCGCAACTCGCAAAGCGAGTTTCGTGTGAGCCAGGTGAATATCAACAGCGTTAAACAAACTATTAATATGCACAAAACAATGGGTTGGTTCGGCATTTTCATGGCCTTCTTCTCCTTGCATTTAAGCAGGCAAGAGGCTACTCTGAATGTGACTAGCATACAGGGGCCTCGGGTTAATTGAAAAATTACTCGGGGCTTTCTGCTTTTACCACAGTCAAACAGTGTTACCGCTGGCTGGGGCAAAAGCCTCCAGCACCAGCGTTATTATACCACCCTGCCCTGATCAGCCAAACACCCCGCCTACATAAATTACTGATTTTTCATTTATTTGACATGATTCACTTCCGGTTGTCGGCGAAAGTCATTTTATACTAAAGAAAAGGGTAACGGGCAGCTGCTGGGTCGGAACATACAGTGCAGTTCCTGCCCGTTTAATTTCCGGATGCAATGGTAGGATCAGGAGGCACTGCTTCCGTTGATTAGGGAAATCTTATGTGCCTGAATACGGCTGTATTCGAGATGGGATGGAATATTACAGATGCGCTCCAGTCGATCATGCAGCCTCGTGTAGGTCAGTCGATGAATACCGGACATTTCATCAAGTAGCCAGCGCTTGATGTAAGGGTTACAGGAAAGCCGGGCAAGATCGTCGTCATCCACTTCGTCAAAGAACCAGTACTGCTCCATCGGGACTACCTGAAATATCCACGGCCGGGGATAGTCCCCTGTGACAACCAAAAACCATGCAAGAAAGCATAGACACAGCTCAACGACCATAAGCATCGAAAATTGCGAATAACTTAGACCGGGCACATAGGGTGAACTATCCGCAACATACCCCCTGAGCAATTCCGCCACAAGGTAGCCCAATAGCGTCAAGGCCAGCATCAGGGTCAGGATTAATCCCCCATTAAACGCTACCGAAGCCTTTTGAACCCGATCAGGTGCTGTCCGGCTGCGATAGTTGGTCACTACTCTTTCTACAAGTGCCCTTATGGCAGCCTGTTCTTTACTGACATCAGCTCCGGAAAAACCGGACAGGCTTTTATTTAATTCAGTCATACCCCACTCCTGTTATGTGCTCTACTTAACAAACACGTAGATCATACAGAGCTCACGGACGCACTCCTGCCAGATAAAGGAGGGAATTTGGCTGTAAGACGGTTAGCCAACAGTTCAGGTTATGCGTGGGATCCGCCCAGTCAGAAAGGATTCCGTTAATAACAGGCAAGGTTAAAGGCAGATGGACGATGAAATTGTGGGTGCTAAAAGGGGGTATTACTCTTTTTCCTGCATAGCGGTTTTTTCAGCCCGGGTGGCCAGACGAACATTTCCGAAAGGCTCACGGACAAGCAGTGGCTTCTCCTTCTTCCAGCCCCTGATAGCCGTTTCTCCAAACCGACGTGGTGCATTGCCGTTCCAGCGAGCAATCACATGGTTATCATGAATTTCAATAATGACAACGGGGTGGACAATGACCGTTGAAATGGTGGTATTTCCCATTTTGGTACGGGTTACAGACCAAACCTGCATCCCGGATTCCAGCTGGCTGATTTTCATATTATATCCTTAAGCCATCACGAACTGCGCCACAAACAATTAATGTGGCGCAATTTACCATAAACAATAAACATCAGATACCCGTGAAAAGATTTCCCTTTATTTTAAAATTCTTCTGGAGAAAAAATGATATTTCCAGAAGAGGTCAGCGAAATTCAGAAACGGCCATCACAATGGTGCTGCGCTGACGCTGGCGTTCTGCCTTGCGCTGCCTGCGGCGATAGATCTGTTTTGCGCTGACGTAAGGGCAGTCCTCACGGGTATACCAGCAGCAGCCGCAAGGTTCGGGCCGGGGTTTTCCGGCAAGTCCAAATGGTTTCATCAAGTCACCTTTTTAATGTTTTTAATGGAAAGATACTTCCCTAACCCATTGTTTTATCGGAAATAACGTTGTTGCATAAACAGATACAGATAACCCTCAGGAGAAAACATGCAAAGGTTATCAGTGATAACCGCGTCCAGATACCGAGTGTCAGTCTGTAAACGTTTTATCACCAGAAAATGTGCTGCCGCAGCCTTAATGCCAGAACTACCGTTTACAACATTATGTATACCCGCTTTGAATAACGAACGAGCATGAATTACCTTTTCCCGGGCCGCTTCGATCTCAGCATTAATAACGCATTGCCGCGCCTGGATGACTGCCTCTCCGGTTAAATCGCGGAAATTCATTAGAGATGTGATCATGATTGACTCTCCAGATTATGTGGAATCATTATAACAACTGGCACCACGCCACAAATAACCTGAGATAAATTCTTTGAAATATTCCTATATATAAGGAATTACAGTCGGAAAAGAAACAATGAAATAGCGCCGACCGATTAAAATCGATAAATTAAAATAGACGGCACTGGAATGAAAAACTGAAAGTAGTAAGACCGTAATTATCCTTCACGGATGTAAGCTTTAAAAGAGGAGTACTGGCAAAGCTTTGCCAAGTACTTCGGCGGTTGTGTCTACGATTTTACGGATGTCATCGATCTGCGAAGGCTTATTCAACACCACCGTAAAAAGCTCTCCTTCGTTATCAGCCTGCTCGCAGTTTCCGTATCTGCTCCCGTCGTACAGCTGCACAATACGTGACATAGAAGACTTTTTTTGTTTCATGGCTTTGCACCTGCTTTTAGGCAGTTTGGTTACTGGTTATCAGAAGCTGGTTTCATGCGCTTCCGGCTGGGACACGAACTGGTATTTGACGCCGCCAGGCACACCTACTGCTTCGGCAATAGAGTCGCAAAGCCGCGATAAATCATTTAGTGTCATCGGATATTCAATATCTACTGAATATAAAGCACCTGCGTTTTCGGCATCTTCGATGTTTTTATACTGGGCACTAAATATAGCAATGGTCTGAATTTCGTGGTTATGCATGAACCGGTCCTTATTAAATTATAAAAGCCACCCGAGAGTGGCCTGAGTGGAAACTTAAATCTGTGAAGTATTTTTGCGAGATTTTTTGCGATCCAGATGCCGGGCAACAATGGTTCCGATAACAAGTAGCGTGATGACCGCACTGAAGAAGGTGCTGTCAGGGACGCCCTGGAAAAAATCACTGAAACTGTAAACAATAAAAATCAATGCGCAAAAATAGAAAACGATACGAACATAAGGGGTAAAAAACATTTTCATCGGTTGCCTTCCATTCAGGGAGAATTCTCAGTAATTACATCACACCTGAAGAGAAACTATTTTCGTATAAATGAGCATTTTCGACATATCAGAGGGGGGTTTTACTCATAAATGAGGTGGTAAGGGTCACACTTGAGATGAAAGTTACTTTCCTGGCTGCGAACGAACTATCTCAAATGTTAGAGGTGTGCGTTCGCCTTAAGAGCTTCATGCCCTGAGGAGCTCAACTTGAGCCGATAGTATAAACCTGGCTCCAGATGCCTTACTGGCTGGCATAACTCCACGAGGCCCAGCCGGAACAGGACCGGAGAGCTCCTGCACGTCACATCATCAGGATTCCCCATAAACGTACGCCGTTCTCTGGCCCGTCTGAAATTGCCAGAGATATCATAGATCGTGCCGGATGCCATCCGTCTTAACACGTAAATCTGCGCCCTTGTAAGCTTCTGGGCGGAACTGCTTAAACCTGACATACCTTCCCGGCCTTATATAAAACAATCCGCCAGCAGCTCGACTGGCGGCCAATGTTTGACTGGAAACAGCAAGGACATACTATTTGCTGACAAGTTTGATATTGGTTTCACTCATTCGAAGTCGAAACTCCTGAAAACCCTGCTCTACCGCTAACTCCAGCCACTCAACGGGAATGGTATAGCTACAATCAGACCCACCCAAAGCGGCATCACAAGCGTAATCCCAGTCCTCATCCAGTTTTGGATTCATCCCCTGGGCGTAAGCCACAGTATCGCGGGATGCGGGAGAGCCCTCAAGCTCAGCATTAGTGATCAGGTATACACCATGACTGTGCGCGAGAAGCACTTTTGGCACCAGATGTGTGCTGGCAATTTTTGAGGATGAGGGAAAGAAAACCCTACCAGCTTTACGCGCCTCTTCTTCAGTCTGTCCCTCAGCGTTAAGGAGGGCTCCCCCCGGATAGCATGCCGGGTCATAGATCTGATCTGGGGTGACCGAAAACGTTTTTGCGGTGCGAATTTCTTCGATCAGTTTATTGATATCTGCCATTTCAAATACGAGAGTGGTCACAGGCTTACTCTCCCTCTTCAGTGGACAACATCAGATACTTTGTTGCCAGCAGAAGCTCTCCCACATCCTTGAGGGACAATTCAGCTTTGCCTTCTACGGCAAGCTGCAAGCGCTGTCGAATTGCATGAACAGAATCTGAAGATAAAGATGCCATTTTGCGCAAAACGGCATTAGCCTTTTCTACAGCAGGATACAGAATTTCTGAGTTGGTATTATCTTCGTCATTATCAAAGATAATTTCAGAATCCATATTGATGTTATCTTCAAGCCAGCTTGAAAGCACTTCAAGTAATGACATCACCTTTTCAATTTGCATATCGCCTCCTCTGTTAACATGAAACAAATATAACAAAGTGGCTTACCCGGCTAATAACCTGAGCAGAAAGTTTTCGAACTTAGTTTGAAAACAAGTTTTCTGCTCAGGTTAATGTTAAAGTCGCTGGGTAAAAGATAAAAGGCACTGAAGATGATTTAAGCATCAAACAGACTAAATAGGATTCCGTCTTTTATAACGCTTTTAAAATAGAATGAATGAAATATAAATTTTGCGTTTAAGAATGAACGCTGTAGAGGATGATTTATCCAGTGATATGCAGTTTGTGGCCTTTAAAAAGGCTTTATTATGGACTTGAATTGCAAAGAGAGCACCGACATTTTTCTGGGGGCTCCCGCAGAGAAAAAGCTGTGAGGTTATGAAGACGTATAGGAGGTATTCGGCGAAATACTGTATGGCCACAGGAGAGCTTCAGCACCCATATCCTGCCGCCTCGCTCGCCTGTGGTGATTTCAATATGTTCTACGTCATACCACGTAGTTGTATTTCTCACTTTGTTTATGCTTCCTGACACCGCGTGAACGCAATCTTCGTCTGGATGCGTTCATAGATGGAAAACTGCCTTTCAATGGAATCGGCATTAGACAGTAATTCATGAAGCTCAGCAGAATCTGTATCAGGAACGATAGCGACAGAAACTCCATATTTACGTCCAGTTCTGATCAGGTGCGCAAGTTTTTCCTTCTCTGATTCTGTGAGCATTGCCAGATCCCTTCCGGATACCTGCTCGATAAATGGACCAAGGTTTTTCGGAAAAAAGGGTTCGGCATCAGAATTATGTACCGGGAGCGTTTGCGGCTTATCGAAGCTATTGGACATGAAAAGAACCTTTATAGTTAGAGAGGTGGAGACTGAATGCGTAGCCCATTAAAATTAGTAGTGCCACACTCGAATGCTAATCATACTTTATGATGGCTATGGTAGGAATGGCCGTCAACTTAAACCGCCAGAAGCGAGCCATTCACCGTTAAAGTAACTTTCCCGTATGATGTTCTTTTTATGGAATGAGTTGTTCACACTCCTCTTTAAGAGCCGCCCTGGAACGAGATCGACAGACTTTGCTTAATGAAGAGCGTAATTGATGTTCATCAACCCCATCAGCGACAAACTGACCAATTTTCTTTTCAAGACGCTGCATTGCCTCATAAAGCTTGGCATCAGTATTATTTTTAAGAAACCTCAGTATATAATCAGCAATAATTTGAACAGGAGTAAAGTTACACATCATGTATCCTTAATAAGTTGTGTAAAAATAAAACCATAAAAAACATAATCAGAAGTAGATTATTATACTTGAGTAAGCTTTTCAGCTAACAAGCTGGAGAAGTAGATTCCGGTAAATTACTACATATTTGATAAAAGTTACTGAATAAAAAAGCCCAGCGTACCGGGCTTTCATTCAATTTGATTCTAAGAATCTGACTCGCCGCCTGATTTTTATACCAAGAAGAGCGAACAAAACGCCAACGAATGCGACGGGACTACCTACTTTAAGACAATTAACCGACGCTTTTGAAAAGTTATGTGATTTAGACATACGTTTTTGCTCATAACGAATCGCAAGTGGTGAGACGGATTTATCTAAAGCTGTCTTTTCCAATGCATAACGAACTTTCACGGGAATATTTGACTGTAATACACCAGACATATACGCCCTAACAACATTCTGTGTTAACTTCACATCTGGCTTGCCGAGTTTTATATGTAGTTGCGCCTTTAAATAGTTTACAGATACCTCTTCGCCTGAGGGCCAATTACTATCATTTAAATATGCGACAAGTTTATCGTATTTTTCATGTTTTACATATTTCTTGATAACCTTTACAGTCGAAGCTGAAGTGGCATCAGTCTCTTCCGAACCTAAAGCAGATGTAAAAACTGACAAGCCGATAAGAAAAGCGCCAGCAATTAGAAGCATCGGGAATATCTCACCTATTTCCTCCCCCTTTAAAATTTTAAAGGCAGTTGAAGAAACTACTAATAGCCCCATAATCCCTAATAGCAACTTAGAATATGTAGTTAGGAAGCCTCCAAATGCATCGCCAAAATCCGAAACCACTAACTTATCTTCACCTTCAGATGAATTGAAGAATGACAAGGGCACATCAATATCAAAGTCCAGAACTGAAGGTGAGAGGTGTAATGACAGCAACCACAAGCAAAGACCAAAAATCATTATCAGCAGGCCCGCACCAAATATCGCGAAACCTGAATTTCTAATCTTTATAGACCGGTGAAAAAGAAAAGACAGTTCACGGGAAAAATCGTCACTACTCTTAAGGTTACGCACCATGATCTACCCCTTTTTGTGTCAGTCGGGTGCGCAAATTCTCACGCATGGCAAGAACCTGTTTTTCTGTTTCCCTGAGCTTAATAGCCCCTTCTCTCTGGATTTTAACAACATCGCCAACCGTCTGGATAAGCGTATCCTGCACCTCTTTAAGGGTGCTGATATCAATAACCAGCCGTTGGTTTGCTTTCATAGTTTCTACTGCATTGCGATGCAGTAATTTTGCATTACTACGGAGTAACTCATTGTTGGCATTATCGATATCATTGGCAAGATTTACAGCGTTACGCTGTCCATTTAGAGAAATGGCTAACAGAAACTGACGCTTGAAATTAGGGACAGTAACCTCTTTGACGCTATGAAACTTGTCGATAAGACTTTGGTTATTTGCCTGTATAATCCGTACCATTGGCAATACTTGCATAGCAGACTGCTGAGAAACAACTAAATCGCCAATACGTTTTTCTAAATTAGCAATTAGCGTATCCAGATCAGATACTTCCTGGAACTTAGCAGGATTGTTACCAACATTAGCTCTGAGATTTTCTGCTTTTAATTGTAATTCTCCCAGCCTTAATTTACCGGCAGCAATATGTACACCTGTTAAGTGGTGTTCTTTAACGACTTCATCAAACATTTGCTGGAGCGAAATATTATTAGAACCGAGGCTATTCTGTGTAACTGAAACCTCTGAAACCAGAGCATCGATTTGTTCACGAGTTGATTCAAACTGTGCGGCGAAATTCTTCCCACGGGTGCGGATTTTATCCAACAAAGGGCCAATAACTGGCAGATTTGAACGACTTTCAGTTAAGTTCGAGATGTTTACATTTCTTGCAAGGTTGATAATTTCAGTTAATTTGCTCCCGGCTTCGTCTAAATCTTTATTGCGAATTTGCTCAAGCAGGCTATCCGCATAATTAGCAGTGTTTTCCCCCATTGCCCGGCCAAAACGATAAACTGTTCCTGGATCATCGGCATTAATGCATTCCGCGACGGCTTTAATCTCTTGTTCATCTTGCTCATTCAGCCCGAACTTTTCCAGTTCAGCGGAAGTCAAAGTAAAAGCAACAACCTCAGTTTTGGTGGTCAAATTATTAATCATTTTTGGAATCCCTCTAAATTTTGTCGCAGGCTTTTTAGAAGAGCCTCGTGGGCCTGATTAGCTTTTCTAACAATCGTAGGGTCAGTGTTATTTACTGATAACAGCGAAAGTGTGTGTTGCCGCCATACTGGAACCAGGACTTTTATAGTTTCGTTAAAGCGGTCAGCAATATCTATACAAGACCCGCGAGTGATTTCCATCTGCATGGCGGCCATTTCATGAGACGCAAGCAGTGTTGCCAGGTTAGCTAAACGTCTGGCAAATCTTTCCCTCGGTTTATCGAAGACAAGGCTTAGATCGTCACTATTTTTTTCTTCGGTAGAATCCCTAAGGAACTCATGGCCTGCCTGGATAAAAATTTTAAGGCGTTTGATTTCTGACACATATGTTTCAAGCAGCTCTTCTAAAGCCAGTAGCGTCTCATTCACATGTGTCAGATATCCGTTCCCCTCATTAATAAGATTTTCCACCTTCTCACGTGCGTGTTGGTAACGAACGCGCTTTTCAAGGTGTTTGCCCGTAAAGCGGGAAAACCAGGATGGATTGCTACTGATAGAACGTGGATCTGCCTCCGCTAAGGCACTTACGATACGGTTCAAGGCTCCTGATAAAGCGGTAACTGCGTCTTTCTCCAGAAGATTTGAATACTTATCCATAGCCTTCGAAGATAAAGCCGAGTCGCCGTAATGGCTTATTGCCCCAGCATTAAGCAGAAGACCGGGTATAAATTCTTCTTTGAGTTCTGCTATCGATATGTTGCTGCTGTAAGTTGAAACGTTCATTTTTGCCTCAAAATGGTTATCCATGACAGCCTATCATTTACCGTTCTGCTGATTTTTCGGTTAAAGCGCCAAAACCTGGGTTTATCCGTTTTCGAGGCAAAAAAATAGAATCTGATCCTCACGTAACCCTTTGCCATTCTGATTAAAGGAGAAGTCCCCTACTGTCTGTGCACTGAATTCAGCACTGGATGAAGTTAGGACATGAAGTGCACATAGATCCCCTGCTTGACCTACCAATCACCGCCTTCAATGTTTAGATCTGGTGACGTTACAGCGACCATTTCTCTAACCGGATGGTCATTGTTGTCGTGGCTGCTCCCCAACAGCAGGCTTACCGTTCCGCTGGCAGAGTAATACATCGCGTCAGGAAAGTGCTCCCTGACCTCCTAAAGCAATTTGTTCATGCTGTTAGTTAAACGATAAAAGCGTCGGGCTGCGTTCGGCATAGCTTCTTCCAGGAGGTCAGAAGCATCAATCTCACGGCCGTTTATAACGCGGAGAATATCTTGCTCATCCATAGGTTACTCCCAGGCAATAAATCAAAGTGGCCAGGCAAAAGGAGACTCGCCTGGCATCAAAAAGAATAAAAGGTCGTTACGAACTGATAATGATGGCCTGGTCAGTTTGAGGAAGTCGGTTTCCTCTGATGAATGCTGGATGGCTTAAACGAGCAGATGACATGGTCATCGCCAGAAATGTCTCTTCACGCGAACGCAGCAATTCCCCCCATGAATAGGTTTCCCATACGTCGTGGGAAAGATCGGATTCCTTTATGTACCTTGACTGCATTGTTGGTTCAAAATCGACGGGAGCTAGACTGTCATAGGATGGATGTACACGGTACCCCAATTCTTCCTCCCTCTGATGGTATGCATGTGCCAAAAGGACATCATGGGAGACCAAGTCATAGTCTTTGTCCTGAACGAGCGTTTTTACGGTATGACTAATTTTTCCAAAGCCTTCAATTTCCCAGATTGTTATCATTGTGAACTCAGTTAAAGTCCGTGGGCTTTTTACCAGAAAGCCATTTAATGCACGTCGCCCCTTCAACATGACAACGTGGTAGGACTTGTTGGGATAAGGTTTCATTGCCACCAGCGAATCAGCTTTAAGCTCAAGTGACAATTCAGGTACAGAAACTGACACGAGAGTACACTTGTTTTTCATATGGTGAAGAATACGGGGCACAAGATGCAGATACATCATTTTCTCCTTTGAAGGATATACCAGGCAGCTCCTCAGCAGCATCAAAATATTTAAATCACTCTTTAATTAGTAAACCACTGCTGATTAACTTCTTTTATGTTTCACAGAAATTATTCGTTTTGTTTCTGTTCGTTATACTGCTCAAACCAGAAGACGACCGGTTTTTCTACAATATGAAGCAAACCAAAACGTTCTGCGGTACGGAAATTCACGCTATATGCGCGAGCCCGTTCAACCTGTTTGGTAATTTCTTTTCTCATTCCTTCAACACTAAAAGCTCCTTTAAAAAGGTTGCAGGGGGCGCATGATGGAAATAAGTTTTCTATAGCATGCAGTTCAGGGTGCATAACCTTACCCGTACTTCGGGCAACATGAGTTACGCCGCTGCCGACAGGGGCTCTCACCAGTTCAAAGTCGCGTCGAACAGGCTCAACATGATCGGCATGCCACCCTTTTTCAGGAAGCTTGCAACCACAATAGGCACAACGCCCCCCAAATTTCATTCGCAGCTCAGCTCGCTGTATTTTAGAGATCTTATTTTTAGGTTTTGAGAACCTACCATCAGGTGATTCAGCTTTGGATAACTTTGCTGAGGGCTCAGGTAATTCAACTAAATTCCCGTTGATATTTATCACCTTGACCATATCATTTTCCGCCTTTACTAAGCTCACGGGCACAGGAACTGGCTTAAGTAACCGCTAAAGATAACAGCCACTGACTGCATCTACCCAGACCTTCTGTTTATACTCAATAGGCCACCCCTCTTTATCTGCCCGGATGACGCAATCATTTACCGTGGTGCGTGACCGGATACGAACATCAAGCGGAAGCGAATCGTTATCCACACGAGCCTGTGCCTCATTTAAAATGCTTAAAAACATCTCTTTGGTCATTCAGATACCCCCTCAACTTTGCGAATTTTGATCAGATGAGGGCGACTCAGTTTACAAAGTTGTTCTGTCGCTTCATCAATCGAATTGAACCGATGAGCCTCTTCGATATTTAAAGTCCAGTATTTCGCTTTCCCTTCTCCCAGATCGGACTCAAAATAATTTCGCTTTACATCCATTTTTTTAGGCCTGCCATTTATCTTGACGACATTATGTCTGTCATCAAAAAGAAATTCGTCCCCCTCAAAAGTGATTAATACAAATGGCCCCTCAGGCTTGGAAGTCCGGGAACTTTCCATTTTCAAAGTCATACTTCAGCCTCTCGATAGAACTCATGAAACGTCAAATTAAAATGGACTCACACCACACTGATTCAGTATTCCTCCTGAACCCCATTAGGCTCTGTTGTGATTTCATATTTAATTCCGCCAGGTGCTCCCACAGCGTCCGCGACCGACTCACACAGCAGCGAGAGATCGTTGAGGGTCATTGGGTGTTCAATGTCCAGCGTGAAGAGTTTCCCGGCTTGCTTGGCGGCTGTCTTGTCAGCATGTTCGGCATTAAAAAGGTATACGGTGTGTTTTTCCTGAGCGGGTGTATTTTGATTTTGCATTGATGATCCTTTTGTTTAGTTCCCCGATTCCGGGGGTGAGTGAATTAATTTAAATTTATATTCGTCTGGTTTAATTAGAACGTTTCCACGCTATGCGTAAACAGGTAATGCAAGGGCTGTATCAACAGGATTAAAGTTACTTTTCTGGATGCAGCAACGCTTGGACATGATGTCCACATTACATCACGATCAAAGCTAAGTTTTTTTTGTATAACCCCTCCATTTTCGTGTGTTTCGCGTTTCAGACGCTTATACGACCTGCTTGACCATCCTCATCAGAAGGCGGTTTAACAGTCCTTTCGCTGTCGGGCGATTGCTATCGACATAGTAAAAACCTGTTTTGGTCGTACCGTGAGCACTGCTCAGCACCCTCAGTTCCCAGATAACGTCACGGATAACGCCGCCATTTTCTGGCTTAAGGCATTCAGATAAATGGCGCATGAAACGAGCTCTTACGGCACGGTAATAGCGGAACTCCTCTGGCTGGTTAGTATTTTCTTTCACCCGGAGTCGCTGGTTACACAGAGTTAGAACTGCATCCATCATTCCCGCCTTCAGCTTCGCCTGGATCGCACCTTGTTGCTGTTCCCTCTCACCTTCGAGTAACGTTAAAATTCTTTCTCCGAGTGCCGTCTTGTTGTGTACGTGCAACTGAACACAGGCAGCTACGCATGCCCAGAATCTGAACTTTTTTATCTGTCCACGCAATTTCCGGGCTACAACCTGACGGTATGCAGAATCACTGAGTATTTTAAAACGCCGACTGGCAACCAGCTCTGGAAGCGACACTCTGTCGCCTATCCCCAGGCGGGAAAAGGTTTGTCCCCGTTGTGCGAGACGATGATAGACAGCGCCCTTGCCTTTTGAAATTCGGACCGCGCCATAACGAAGAAGATACTGAGCAGCAGTCGTTGGAGTAAACTCACCGTCAGCGATGCGCTGGCGTAACCCGTCGTATTCATGCCAGATAATCCAGGACGCCGTATCTTCTTCAACAGTCAGCTCATCCTCTTCCTCGAATGCCACGACGACAGAACTGCTCTCTCCGGTCTTTAGGCTACGTGAAGCCCTGGGGTCAGCCTGCCCGTCAAAATAGGTCATCAGCGGCAACGTATCAGTCAGTCCATCATAAGCTGTACCGAACCGGCCTCCGGGCAGTTTCATCCAGAGTGGAGCTGGCATTGGTGTACGGGGCACAGGCTGCATGTCAGGCTCATCCTCAAGAAGGTCCAGATCGGCCTCTTCCCAGACCCTGCGATAGATCTCAATTGCCCGAAACGGGCGAGGGTTGAAACAGTGCAACGACCAGAGGAAATCAACGTGGATCACGTTTGCTTCCTGTACAAGCCGAAATTGTGGCTCAGCCATACGACGGTTATAAGCCGTATCGTCAACCTCGCCGGAAAGTAGCTTTCTGCGATGCTCTGCCGCACGTCTTGCTTCAACATAATCAAGGCTGCAACAGGCATGAAAAAGACGTTCAGTCAGGGACGAAGAAAAGATATTGGGTTGAAGACGCACATATCCGCCTTCGAACACTTTACGACCGATATAATCCCGCAGGCTCCAGTCGTACTGGATCTTAGAAAGAAATCGCTGAAGACGACTCAGGCCAGCCTGATAACCGTATTTCTCCGGGTCAGTTCGAAGGAGCGTTTCCATTGAATGGTCAACCCCTACTGCTGTGCAAAGCGAGCACCCATATCGAGCCCCACAAGCTGATGTTCGAGTGGGTTTCTCCGGCGACCAGATACACTCCCCGGTGGCGTCTTTATAAAGCGTTGCCAGGCTGAAGTTATCCGGCATAAAGCTTGGTAAAGGGAAGCGTGATTCGGAACCACAGGCCATCAGAAAAGACCAGATGTCCTGAGTGCGCCACTCCTTTACCGGATAGAGTTCACCACCGTGCTCAGTCAGGGTTACTTTCCTCGCCTGCCCTCCCATTTTGAGGATATTTCCGGCCCTTCGGGCACTTTCATCATCCCTGGAGCCCAGCATCAGGCATACCCTGCTTCGAACGGATGCCGGGGCGTTTTTCAGGTAACGAGCTTTGGCCTGGCGCAGGGGCGCGATTTTGTAGTCGGTTGAGCACTGTCGGGTAGAAGAATTAGTCCAGGTCGGAAGTCCGCGCCCAGTCAGAATGCGGCCGACCCAGCTCTGCGTAAGAGACGGTCTGGCGACAAGGACTGTGACCGGTAGCTGGTGTTCAGCAATGAACATTCTGAGCTGGTTGAGAACCTGTGAAGCCTGATAGTGCATCTCAGGGTTTTCGATCAGCGTATCGGACATCTGAATGAAATGATGTTCGCTGATATTTGTGCCGTTACGTACTGCCCTGATCAATGCCATCAGAAACAGGTGCAGAAGAGAATGGGAGTCTTTGCCGCCACTGTATCCCACGCACATCGTCCAGCCGTCCGTAATAGCCTGATAAATAGCAGATGTGGCTGACATGACCAGAGAAGAAAGACTCACAGTCTCCTTTTCATCGGTATAGTTCAGATCGGCATCGGTTGTCAGGGTCTCCCAAACATCCGCCCATTTATCATGTTTCAAAATGGCAGCATTAGCCGCCTCAGGAAAAATAACTTCTGAGGATAATTCAAGGAATGAGTCGCTTTTTTCAATAAACATATATTTTCCTGAACCACGGTATATGCTGCATCACTGATATTATTAGAACTTTAAAATAACTACAGCGCAACCATTTAGCGAAATTATATTAAATCAAAATCACGCGGATTTAATGCCAATATATATAAAAATAATCCATTGTAATTTAATCACCCGGCACAGCTATTAGTTATAGGTTGGCGGCGTAATAAATGCCGTATTATTTGTTTTCAACTCAGACAGCGGAATAAAAGGAGTGTTAAGAGTCATGTCATCACCACAATGGCGTGGTAGAGCTGAAAGCTGAAATGAATCTTTCATCACCCTAATAACCGGGCATTCCGTACGTGCTGATGGCATTACTTCCCGCAGCATCGCTTCCTGCTTTATGCTGTCGCTATGCTTATATTCATCCATGTCTTTTATTTCTTGAATTTCATCTTCACCACAAAATGACCAGTTAGCGTCATAGAAGTAAAACTCAGTTAAATGAAGATCGTTTTCTTTCACGTATGCCGCCAATTTGCGGATACGCTGTTCAAGCATTGTATCTATCCGTAAGGAAACACTCTGCGGAACGTCACTTGCAAATTCATTGATACAATCAACGGTAGAAACTATGAATTTATTGGTCATGGCAGGCTCCAGGCCACCGGGGAAACCGGTGGCTACGGTAATTGGCAGGCTTAAGCGCCGCAAAGGGTGTCAAGGGAAGGGAGAAGCTTGCTCAGCTTGTCGTAATCGAGCGGAGACAGTTCTGTAACGAGTTCGACCGAAAGACTAGTGTTGTCTTCTTCACACAGAATATAGATTCCGTCTTCTGGCTCTTTTCCGGCACATGCCTTCAGTCGTTTGTTAACGACCTCCTGGGCTGAATCCGCTACGTCGCAGCTCAGGACATAGCTTGCCACATAGCTGCTCTCACCGTGGTAATGCGTCACTTTACACAGAGCATACTGGATACCGGCTTTGTGAGCCTCATTCATGAGACGAGAAAACTGACAGCCATCCTGGTAATAGTGGGTATCCTTTGTGACCAGAATAGTCATACCCCCAAATTCATCTGTCCGGCTTTTACTGCATGTAAATGCAGCAGTAATTGTTACCATTTCCGAGAGGTCGAATACCGACAGCACGGCAGTTGTGAGGCAAATTGCATGGTCAAGATCAATGGTCTCTCCATGAAAAACTGCCAGCCCACTGCTGGTAACTTCTGTTGCGAACAACAGTTCATAATTGCAGTCTGGGCAGGATGGTTGCCCAAAGCTCGGCTCAGAAGGGTCATACTCAGGGTGGTTCTCGATAATACTGAGGATCAGCTTCTCAGTCAGAGAACAATCTGTCAGTGGCTTATCAAGCAAACGCTCACCTTCTGCAATTTCTGCTTCGGTAACGAATGTGATTGCTTCTTGTGCCATTTTTGCCTGCTCCTGAGTGCAGGGAATAATAAACGACGCCTGAGTATAATTATCTGCCACAGTTGACTCCTTGATTATTTAATTAATGTATTTGATGAGAAGATCATAACAAATACACTAATACCAACTAATAACCTGAAGGCGTTTTTTTAGAAAAAATATTAAGAAGAAGAATATGAACACTACCTCATCTTAAATTAATATCATTCAGGATTAATATTCATTTTGGCAAATAAAAACCGCCAGACGGCGGCTTTTATAAAGAGGGAAATATCATTGGAAGTTGAAATTACTTCACGGCAGGCCGACAAATTACGCGACTGCTGTGAGCTGAAGCGAAACTTGTAGAGGAAACTATAATCACCTTTTCTAAGTCGTCGGCACTGTCAGCAATATGATGCCGGAAAGCCTCCTCTGCATCACCAGGGGAGTCGGCTTCGACCAGGTAGGCCTGATCATCATCATCAAACATAATGCGCCCGGAAATGAGATAAAGTCGGCTCAAATCTGGCGTTGCTGCGCTCGTGCTTCGTTCGTTCAGATTCATTTTTTCTCCGTCTGTTGCTCGTAAAAAGAATGACGCCGGTTTAAAAGGCGTCGCCAGGGTTCGGGCTAAAACGCAGGGTTGCCATCGAGGAAGCTCATTGGCTGGCCAATAGCGGATGCCACCCTGAGAATTTCACCTGGTGTGGCATAACGCAGCATTTCAGAGCGTCCAAATTTCTGATACTCATCTACTGACATCTTTCTCCACTCTGGGTGAGGATCTTTTCCGCACAGTGACCAGTTGCTTTCAGAGGAATCACGACGGAGAACGTACACATCAAGCGAGGCTGTAAGCCCACTTCCATATCCCCGCTGCGCTACAATACGAACCTGAGAACCATCGTCGCGTTGCAACGTCTGGGTTAATTTCGTGATAGGATCCTGAGAATGCATGCCATTTACCTCGTTTTCAAAAGATTTACCGTAAGTAAATGATACCGAATCGAGAATTCTGGCTAATAGGTCAGAAGAAAAAATAATGAATATTTTTGAAGTGTAGGATAATGATTAGAATAAAATGGCCTGAATAAATCGCTAGCGGTTAAATCCGCTTATTTCAGAGAAGCTCTGATTTAGTAGTTAGGGAAAACGATGCGGTGAAAAGTAACTTTTACACCGCAATTCAGAAAAAAGTTTCAATTAGTCACATTACGAATAACCCGGCTTACTTTCGCATGTGCGTTCCCCTGGATGTTAAAGTAAAGCCCCTCAGGCAGACTCGTCGCCCACTTAACTCCTCGCTCAGCCATACGCTTCGGTGTTTCCAGCCAACCACGAGGAATATTGCCCGTAACGTCACCGATAACCCGTGAAATGCATGCTGCTACCCGGATGCCGCCGGGAATATCGCATTCGGATTCAACAATATGCATAACCTCAAATAAAGCACCATGCCGCTGGACATGATCGCCAATGTGCAACTCGATAGGAGAAACCATTTCTGTATCTGACTTCATATCTGTCCACCTTTAATTTAGAAACCGTCTAAATTACCAATATAGTTAATGTACCAGATGTTAATTCAACAAGTTCTGTATCACAACCATCAGTTTTTTTTGTTGGGTCTATATCGGAGAAACAAGCGAATATTGAATACACTCGTTAATACAGACAACCGGAAATGAATGGCACCCTAATTATCTCTGCGGCGTATGCTAAGCCGTTAATATTGTCATTTTATGGTAGAAACAATGCAAAATGAATAAACCGCTTGTCGCTTCAAACCACTTTATCAAAACCGTTAACTTGCATTAAGCCCGATACAGTTCGGCGAGCTCGTCCAGCATGGGGTTACTCTTATATCCCGGTGCGGCCGTAAAAAGGTTTCGGGAAATCGCCAGCCATTCCATGATTTTGTCCGTCGCCAGCCAACGTCTGCCAAGTCGCTCGGCTGCGATGGGAACTTTATGCAGGCCAGCGAAGGGATCTACAACAAGATCTCCCGGCTCTGTCAAAAACTCAATCAGAAACGCTGCAAGCCTGGTAGGAGACGTTGCACCATGCAGCGGAAAACCTAGCTCGCGGGCAATGGAATGGCAAAATCTCGTATCAGCGCAGCTATTGCCGTAAAACAAAGTATTTTTGGGGATCGTTCCTTCTGTTTTATTTCCAAAGGATCCGCTTTTAAGCTGGTACGCCCCATCACCATAAAAGGTCGTGCGATTTTCACCGCCTGCTGCCTGCAATTTAAGATGCTGCTCTGAATGCGGTTGCAGTACACGTAAGTTGTTTGAACGAACCTTACTCGCATCATTGGTAAACCACAGCACAGGCTCATACGATGAGCAGAGCTGCACTCGTTGCTTACATGCCCAGTGCGTTGGCGATGGGGGCTTACTGCGATTCACCCACTGAAGCCTGTCCATGAGCTCAAGCCCCAGCTTGTCACATAATGCCAGTGTCAGACGCTCCAGATACAGAGAACGTGAAGGCCTGCCCCTATTAAAGCTATCTTGAGTGATATTCAATGCCACACTTGCGCCGGGTACAAGCTGTTTCACGATCGGTTCGAGGATACGCAGAAGCCAGTCAATATAAACCTGCTCGCCACGCCCCCCGCCATGCCCGTAGTCTCTTGAATTTCGAAGGAGGTAAGGCGGCGAGGTCAGGCAAAGATGAATTTGCTCTGTGATATTGCTGAAGAAGGCATAGGCGTTTCCAAAAACCGATGCCCCAAGAGAAGTTGAGAAACCGACAACACAGAGCTTTTCCCATGACTCGTGCAGGTTTGTTTTCGTCTTAGAGGAGTATCTCCAGACGCCCCGTTTTTCTGGAACGCGTTCGATGACTCCGGCCTGCCGAAGAGTCTGCTGAAACCAACGTACTTTGTGTTTGACGCCGCTGGTTCTGGTTTTATCTGACCCAAATTCTTTCAGTTCGTGCAATTCGGCATCCGACATGCCAGTTTCACGCTGCACTTCGCGATAAAGCTCGTCGTTGCTCAACGGCAATTCGGAGGCTGCGTAGATCCGTGCAATTAAATCCGTAGAAATCGTGCTCATCAGCCAACCTTAATGGAGATGCAGTTTAAATATCGGCCTGATGGTTGGAAGGGGGATTACTAAATCAAACCGATCTGTTTATTTATAGGCTTTGTCAGGTCATGCAGCACAGCTGGGCATGCGCAAAGAGACCCAGTCTTCTTTAGCGGAGACACCTTCAAAAGTTGTACTCAATCAGCCCCAAGATTTTGAAACTCAATGTGCTTTTGCTCACACTCCTCCCTGCCCCACGAGCCCTGCCATTCACAGATGTCCCGGTACTTAATTTCCAGCTTATCCATCTGTGAGAGGTTAGCTGTTGCGAAGTCTGGCCATATGTCGTGCCAGCATGCGTTGTACGTGACGCCTGCTGGTGGGCAATACATCATTGCATCAGCATGGATAATTTCAACGCGAGGATCGTTTGCAAACGAGGCCGCAACGAGGTTAATAACGTCCTGTTCTTTTTCAATTACTGTTACATGGGTTACATCTTCTTTTTGAAGAATGGCGTGAAGCACCATCCCCAGACCAAGACCATTAATGAGCACGCGCCCGGTGGCTCGCTCTAAAAAATCCTGGCAGGTTCTGATCTCCATCGGGGTATTGGACATCACCACATCCCAGCCGTTGGACAAACGCCGATATCTACCGGGCGGGATAAACTCGTCTGTATTACCTGTATACTCGGCACGAAGGGCGAGGCTCATCGCCTTATCTGCGGTAATTTCGAATGTGTCCAGTTTCCAGGTTCCGGACGTGCCGTCTTTAACGGGTAAATCAGAAAAGCAGCTCTTCATCAAGGCAACCAAAATTCCAGTAATGTTGTTACGCTGAACCTATCACAAACCTGCTCTTAATACAGTTATCAGGAGTGACAGCGATCTTTGAGGAATCGTTTAAATCACGGGCATCCTGTAGCGGACGCCCGATATTTAATCAAATGTCGCAGGTGTTAAAGGAAGCGTTGCAAAGTTGCAACGTCTTCTGGAGCAACCTCCACGCAGCTCCTGACACTGTAGTGATTTTCGCCGTTGTAGTCGTAAACCCCACCGTCCTCAAAACTCAGCTGTTCAAGCTCGCCATGGCACTCTGAAATGAGTGCCGTCTGGCAAGCATTTTTCTCACAATCGCTGACGAGTAACCGAACATAGCTATTCTCATGGTCGCCGTTTCGGTTCTGGATTTTAACGATAAAGTGTTTTTCAGACATTTGTGCCTCCAGTACAGGTTGAGGTTAATTTAGCGTTGCCCCGGCTCACCGGGGCAAGAATAAATCAACCCTTAATGAAACTGTGCCCCCAGGTGTTAGGCTTAAATGCCTGCTCTTTGATATATGCTTTCATTACCTTGCAGGTTTTTTTCAGGGCTTTGGTACTGGCATCGGTTACTGAGATAAAATGGCGAGAATAACGGTTTTCCCGGTATTGCTTATCAGCGTTTGGGTCAATTGCTTCGCTTTGCAGGAGTCCTTCGTGCCTGCCAATTACTATTACGTAGTTCATTTCACCTGAAACACGATCCGTGAGTAATTGAATGGAAATATCAGTCGCTCGCGTGGCCTGGCTAGCAGAAATTTTTGCATGTAAGAAAGCTCCCTTTCGAAAGTTGGCCGGAGTCAAACCTGTAATATCCTCGGTGCTAAAATTAAGTGAAGATAGAGTTGAAAATAAATCACAGCTAATGACTTCAGTATTATTAGACATAACCCGGCTCCGCTCATATTCATGTTAAGGTAATGATATCAGGTTGATAACATTACCTAATAACTTGGTGGCAAAAAGTTGTGGTTTTTGATTAACTAAAATTGATGTTCTCAATACTGCTCAAGAATTCTTTCTTTACACCCGGAGTAAAAGGTATACGTTCAATGTATTTATAAAGCGTCGCAAAGGTTTTGGTTTCAATGTTTCGTGAAATAACATCATCAATCGGGTCTTCGAACATATTAATAAAAACATCAACATGCTGCTCTCCGCTTTCTGAAGCTAAAGAGAGAATACAGACCACTTCAATGTAGCGGTTATCCTGCTCTGCAATGAACAACCAGTGCCCTTCGTTAAAGGCTGGTGCAGCACTGAAGCGTTTTACAACAATTTCTGAAAGAGCATATCCTGCCTGATCCAACAGATTAATAAAGTTGAGTTGAGTTGAAACCACGTCTAACGCTTTCATAAAACCTCCTTTTCATCTGTACTTATTATACTGTTACCCATCCCCCCAGCTAATAACCTTCCAGCAAAATTTCAAAAAAAATACCACCTTTAATTAGAATTGAACACATCCTTTTTAAATAACAAAAAGGATTATGAAACCCACAATGTTTGTGATGTGCCACCAAGGAAAAGTAACTTTTATGTGCTCATAAATCTTATTTCGTATTCACTTTCCTTTGTCTTTCGGTCGAAGATTATCAGGGGAAGCATAAGAAGAATATGTGAGGTTTAAGCAAATGCGGTGATCGGGCATTATAATTTGGTGAGGCTATTATAAGTGGATAAAGATAGTCGTAGGTATAGGATCAGGTTAAATTGCATTTTCCCGGTTGCCTTCCCTGGCCTACCGGTTTCAGCTCAGATACTAAGACCAGCGGTAATACTTAAAATATTCCTCATTTGCAGCTATAAACTCCCTCAAACCGTTCATTAATCCCTTCTCAAACGCTGTCACGATAAACCGGTAACCGTCCAGTGTTTCAATGTAGTAAATACCGCCTGGTGTAATTCCAACATGCAACACCTCGGCTGTCATCATAAACTGGCCTTCCGGAAAATCATGCGAAAGGTAAATGAAACCAGTAGTGGCCGATGCGGGTGTGGCATTCACTAAGACCCCGTTAAACTGCTGCCCGTGCCTCGCCGGTACAAGCTCACTTCCCCTGGTTGACTTATCAAGCAGCCTCTTAACATCTTTTTCTTCTTTTAACGAGGTATAGACCCGCACATCACTGTCATCACCTGGGCGAGAGCCGGTGCCAACATGAGCAAGACGACGGTAAGCACTGCGCATATTA
This sequence comes from Citrobacter sp. Cpo012, assembly GCF_030333015.1. Taxonomy (NCBI): domain Bacteria; kingdom Pseudomonadati; phylum Pseudomonadota; class Gammaproteobacteria; order Enterobacterales; family Enterobacteriaceae; genus Citrobacter; species Citrobacter sp. Cpo012. The sequence goes on from NZ_JAOWGR010000011.1 coordinate 164,962, forward strand.
ACGTGGCAGGATGCCCCTGCTCTACCCTGAAGCCTTACGCCAAAGTCTTCGCAAAGTAACAAAATCTGACGTAGCTGGTTTTCATGCACGGACGCTGAGAGTGAAAGATTGAAACAGGAAAAGGTCAGTTCTAAAACCTTTTCGCGTTTGTCATTGAAATGAGCTTCCAGCCTGATGACTGGCTTTTCCGACATTGCAAAAGCTTTGTCCGTTACTCTGTACCGGCATTCATCTCCGAAACATTCTTTAACAACGCTGGCTATGACCGTGTCGTGTTCTCCATCTTCCGGAGCTGGCACAAAGATTTCAAATTGTGCCGGTGTATCCGGCTCAAGCAGAACGGGATAGAGACGAGGAGAATTAAGCAAAGCGCATTCAGAATTAATGAGCTTAACCCAGGCGCTTTTGTCGTCCGGATCCTTAAGCTGCTGTCCAAGGTTATCGCAAAAGTCAACTATCTGACGGGTATGCTCATCCGTGACTGCACAGATCAGGTTAAGACCATGCGTGGCCATACGCAGTTCCCGGGTTCGGGACTGGGAATTGATCGACCAGGGGTTAAGTGAAAGCGAAATAGGGCTTATGGAAGGGACGACCGTCTCATTCTGCAAATCTGTAAGCTGGCAGTTCGCAGTAGGCTTCGGGGAAAGGGTACTAAATATGTAACTTGCCTGTTGTTTAGTACTGGCCTGGATATAAAACATCGCGTCCATGCTTGTATCCCGGGATGAAATTGAAAATAGCTTCATTTTTAACCTTAATGGATGAGCGATTTATAGTCATGTGCAGACAAATGAACATTATGTGCGCCATCATTCCATTCAAAGAATAATCGATACTTAGAGTTTACTCGAATGGAGGAATAACGGTTTGACGTCATTCTTAAGCGTTCATAACGCAAGCTGTTGGATAATAACTCCCGCTCACTCTGGACATTATCCAGCGTTTCAAGTCGACACAGAATCGCGTTAATAATTTCAGAAGGAATACCTGCCGTTGTTTTTCCATTACGGAAGAACTTTTCAAGCCGTCTGTCTTTAAATGAATGGATCATAGTTCCTCCGTAATAATTGACCTTAAAATTAAATTAAAAGGGCTTTGAATTAATGAATACCTAAAATGCGGGCGGCAACTGCCAGCTGCTTATCACTTAACTGACGCTGGTGGGTTAAAGAAGACTTAAGGCTTTCCAGAAAATTATTACTACTGGATTGTTGGGTGATTGCATCAACCATTTTTTGATGAGACCTGCACCATGCTGTGAACGCAGAACTGTGGGCGCTTTCAGTCCTTAAACGCTCGTCTTGCAGGGATGCTGACACTTTGCGGGCAGCTTGCGCATTAATGCGGTACAGCGCATTCAGCGTGTAAGCAGTACGGGTCGTTTCGAGGCTGTAACCCGTGGCTTTACAAGCCATACAGCGACTTCTATAAAAATGCTTACGCTCTCCCCGCCCATTGCATTTATCGCAAACAATACGAAAAGAATATTCCGCAGTACCTTTTACAGAATCAACACAGCGGATTTTTGCGCTGGAGATTTCAATTCCACTGCGATCATAATATTTGGTCATAATGTGATTCCTCCGGTTAGTTCTGGAGTAATCATGACAGAATGAATCTACTGGCTAATAACCTGAGAGTAAATATTTTAAAAAAACATTGAGAGAGGGTCTGCAAATTTATACACGAAGGATTCAAATATAATTTTGTTTAAAAAATTAAGAGCATTCTGAAGTAAAATTGCATCAAAAAGCATTCATGGATAAATCATGTACTGGTGCCAGCGATTTAAACGAGGACATTGTTCCGGTGTAATTACACGGTTTAGCATCATAGATTATAACCAAAAGGAAGGAGTCCTTCCCGTCTCGGGAATATTCCTTTCCCGTTTGCAGTTTAAGAGACACTTAATGAGAAAGTAATAATTAAGTCATGCTCAACTCTACATTTTACATTGAGGATGGCGTAACAGGGTACGGCATACTACCGTACCCTTGTGTAGGGTTTATGTTTGAGGGAATTCTATAGCAAATGTGGCCGTGCCAGATTGACCACTTACAGCGGGAGTAACGGGATATGTGCGCTCTTCACCATTACCAAGATCCAGTGACAGCGATTTAGTTTCACCAGGCTGGACCGTAACTCCGGCAACCGTAACGCCGAACTGGGCGTTTTTCTGAACAGTCAGGGTTCCGTTTAACTGTCCGGTAATGATAGAACCGTCCTGACGACGCAACACACTGGTTCGGATGATGGCCAGCGGCGTGTTGTCCGTTGCTTTCAGTGCTACGGCTGTGGCCAGCGTCTTGAGATTATCCAGCATAATCAGGTTAGCTGGCTGGTAGGTAAAATTAAGCGTTTTAGTGGTCCGGTTACCTGATTCGTCAATAGCCAGAGCCTCCAGATGATACATCTGTCCCGATTCGTCAGTATTGGGGAAGATTCTGGGGTATTCAGGAATAAAGACATCCTTGGATAGCGGCGTGAATGCAAGGGTGACCTTTTCAGAGTTAGGTCCACCAGCGAGCTGAAGCGATATCAGGGAAGCATCCCCAGAGGCATCAGTAACGCTTATGCGTAGGTTCTCAAGCCCTTTAACCAGTTTTCCTTCTGCGTCTGCGCCATTAAAGCTGAACGCAATAACCGGAAGCGTTGAGTCAATTTTCAGCGGTGCATTAAGCGTTTTGGTTCCTGTGTTTCCAACAAGATCCGTGGCAGACACGCTAACAACCGTATAATCCCCGTCCGGTAGACCAGCGTATGAGAAAGTGGCGTTTTTGGTTTTATAATCGCTTTCACTGACAGTCACAGGCTTCAGGGTGAAAGTTTCCCCCCGGGCATTTTTAAGGGTGGCTTCGAAAACTTTGGTATCCCAGTAGCTGATGTTCCAGGCGTTGACGCGATCATTATCGGTGGCCGTCATAGTGATTGTCTTGGAGGCCTTGTTTACCTGAGCGACATTAACCACCGGTGGGTTGTTATCCCAGATAACCGTAAAATTACCAGCAAGCGCATCGAATATGCTGTCACCATCTTTTCCCGAGTAAAGATGCAGATACTCAAATCCTTTGTCACTGGTGTAGTAGAAGTTAACCGTCATCTCGCATGAACTTTGTCCGACAGGAATAGTGCAGAACCAGGCTGCATTTTTTACCGTTCTGAACTTTTGCACGTATGGTCGGGGTTCTGCGGTTACCTTTATGCGGCTAATGGTGGCGGTTTTAACGCTGATTGAGGCCTGAGTTAACCACTCACTGGTATCACTCCGGTACATCTCTTTAGCCACTATCTTCGGGGCTATTTCCATCGCCGGGGCTGGAGTGAAGTTGAGGGAGTTATGATGAATTCGTCTTACTCCTCCCGCCAGAGTCTGAAATTCATGATAAGTATCCCCCACATTTGGATATATGTATTTGAAAGTATAGATATTATAAGTGCTATCGGACGTCTGGAAATTCGAGTCCGCCCAGCCATATTTGGAACCGTTAACAGCAGTAAAGTCACTTTTCTTCCTTAATACCCGTACGGAAATAGGGTTCTGGAAGACGGTCATGCCAGACTGATAGGAGACCCATGATCCGGTAGTGGCGTCCTGCACCTGGATGATATCGTCAGGCTTAAGCCGATCAATTACGCTTCGGCGGCTTAGTTCGCTCCTGTTTCCCGCTTTGTCATAAAGGTAGATCCCCACTTTATATTCAGAGCGGTTTTCCGGTGCCAGGGCATTGCTGCTTGCGTCGGCGACTTGAACGGTTACGCTACCTTCCACTGTATTAATTTCCGCTGGCTTTTTACGCTCCACTCCAGCGGCATCGGTTATGAAATATTCAGCATTAGCAAGCCCGGAACCTTTATCACTCAGTCCATTAAAGACCAGTGCCTGGACGCTGGCGTACTGCATACCGGCTGGTACTGAAGTGAAGATCGCTTCGCTGCCAAAGTTCCACCCATTTCTCGTATAACTTATGGTACCCGTTGCCGGAGGCGTTCGGTCAATTGCAAGCGGGTAATCCTGCCGGGAGACCTCCTTCCCTTGCAAGTCGGTAATCACCTCTCTGAGGGTGAAGCTATCTTCTCCCATCGCTGGTACGGTCAGAGTCTTGCCGTAATAATCAAAGCCTGTCGAAGATGTGGTACGGTCATCAACGGTAACCAGGCTGCTTTTCGTGCTCCAGATGAGGCTCCCGTCACTTTTCAGCAGACTGAGCGTAATATAACGGTCCAGACCGGAAATAACGGCAACGTCAAAGCTCGTTACCGGATTAATCCATACGGATGCAGGCGATACGGTCTTTTTAACGTTCAGGGTATCTTTAAAGCTGAATTCTGCGATTTCAGCGGAAGCTCCTGCGCTGAAACCTGCAAATGCAATAAGCAGGGCTAGTTTGATTTTCATGGGTTGTCTCCTGATCAGGTTCCCCATGATACTTTTTCAGTGTTCGTGATCTTTTCGGGAAAATAGCTATTTTTGATGTTTTTCTTTTCTGCCCGGCGGGACTTTTTTTGTTTACGTGAATGCAACAAAACCAGAAAAGTTACTTTTTGATAGGGTAAAATTAGGTTTCCCTAATTTCCAGAAGCAAGCGAAAGCAGAACTAGCTTAATAGCCATTAAGAACGCCATACCTATTGATAAATAACGCTCCTTACATTTAATGATTTGAGCATTTAAAAATGAATTAGCGAAAGAATTTTGGTTTGCTTTTTATTGCATGAGTAAAACAGTATTAATAATCCGGAGCCATTAGAACGTACTCTAAAGACTCCGGTATACAGATATCTTGCCAGTAAAAATGGCCTTACTCCTCATCATCCCCCAGCGCTTTTTTGATGGCGCGGCGGCGGGCTGCATCACCTACACGATATCCGACTGAATATACGTCATTCAACCGGCGCAGAATAAGATTTATTTCCTCATCCTGAATGTATGCAGGTAAACACAGAACCACGTCGCCATCTTCATCATAGACTCGAACAACTTCCTTCTGCCCATCTCGCTCGCGAATAATCTGGACATGCTGAACCCTGGTGTATTCTGGGTTTACGCTCATTTTAAGTATCTCTCTGTAATTGTTGTTACCAGTTAGCTATAAGCCGGATAATTCTGGTATTCAGTGTTCTGCACAGCAATCGCCTGCTCGTGGATCATTGACACTGCCAGGCGGGCTTTAACTCGCTTGCTGGTGAGAAAACGCTTCACTTCTTTAAGTTCGCTGCCAGCCGACAGCATATTGAAGACATGCTGTTTGAGACTGTTGTTATTTTTGGCCACTTGTTTCTCCATCATCTTTGTACATGGTTATTTCAGGCTGGCCTGCCAGATCACACACGTTATCCATATGCTTTTGGACCCAGTCTGTTAGACCCAGACCTTCGGCCTTTGCCTGATTGACGTAACGCAGTTTACGTTCAGGGGTAACCCGCATCTGTAGTTGTGCCGTCGCTGGAACCGCCTCTTTCAGGGCGTTAAGGCCCCTCTGATCACGGGCCTGAATTGATGGTTTACCGCTAGGCATCTGATGTATCGCTCTCCCGGCGAGCGGTGGACAGCTCTATTTCTTTTGCGATAGCTTTATCTATGGCATCCAGCTGCATGGCAAACTTGATTTCAAGCGAACAGCGTAATGCCTTCAGGGCGCGTTCTTTGGTGCTGTATTGTGGTATGCCGTTCTGGCTACCATTCATGCCTCGCATGCGGCGGGAGGTTGCATCGACAACCTCTCCCTCTTCCCGTGTGCCGTGAACCGTAGTTCCGCTCCATGTCGGATAAACAGTGCCAGTGGCGGTGTTGAAGCTCCAGCCGTTTTGGTATTCCCCCGAGACCTCTGGTACGGGCATATCGCGTTCAACGCCATAGTCAGACCAGCGTAAAGCGCGGTTTATTCTGGCCTGTGCCACCAGCTCATCATACGCGGCTTGTTCTTTTTTATTCATCGCCATTTAGGGCAATCTCCTTAGAGGGGAATTAGGTGTTATATCGGTACGTAAGTGCTTTTCAGGCCTAATCTCTGACAAGGCCTGATGTGCCAGACTGCCGTTGCATTCACCGTTTTATGGCGGTTGACAGAGCCTCATTAAGAGCCGCAATTAGCTCAGGCGAAGTCGGCTCCAGATTTTTGGAAGCGTTCAGCAGCTCCTGAAGTGAAGAGATTTCCTTTGGCTCCACCTGGTTTGTTTCAGGTGCCGTTTTTTGCACTTCATCCAGTGTACGCTGTGTACCGTTATCCAGCACCAGCACCCCCCCGGCACGAATTTCTGAAATGGTGCGCAACGTATACATCAATTTATCCCAGACACGGCTACCAACCTCGAACCCGGAATCAGCTACTTTTTCTTCATTATGCTTTTGAAAAATTTCTTCTAACCAAGTGGTGAAGCGCTTTCCAAAAGTATTGGCGGCTAAAGAAGTGCAGGAATAAACCTGTTCGACCTGTTTTGTTCCATTTTTATCAGTGAATGTAATGAGACCGATTCGGCCACTGTTAACAGTGTAAAAGCGAGGTTGAAAGCCAGCTTTGAGAAGGTTTTCAATAGCTGAAAAAAAATCTTTTTTGAGCATCGGTTTCAAAATGGTTTTCCTTTTATGCCCGGTGCCGCCGGGGCGGTGGCGTTAAATATACGCCATGTAAGTAAATTAATTTATACCCATTTGATTGTCAATACAAACAAAAAAAACAAACCATGTTTATTATTTTATCAACGATGCTATTTTAAAGTCCGTCTAAAATAAAAAACCAAAAAGTTAAATTTGAAGCCGTCCTTCCTAAATTCATTTCTTGCGCATATTAGCACCCTGCTTTAAGTAAATAATTTTTGAAAAAGTTGTCTGGAGGTTATTAGCTCGTGCATCTGGATTGGTAATATAAAGCCAACACAGAAAAGGAAAACAAAATGTATAAATTAGTATCTCCTCGTGAACTGACTGAGATTATTACCGGTTTACTGCTTAAACCTGAACTCCTTGGTGAGCTGGACTCACCAGAAAAGCATCGGATGTTTATGGCAGATTTAGGCCGCGTGGTGGCCGAACATTGTGGAGGTCTGGTAAACAGCGTCGTCTTGCCAGGAACAGAAGTTACAGTGTCGGATGGGTTACCACTTAATGGCCAGCCGGTACGTTATCTCGGAATCAAAGAGAACATCCCTCACCTCCTTGTAGAGCCTGATGCTTCCTTACCTTCGCTCGCTAAAAACGTCTGGATGTATGCAGATCCTGAAGGCTGGAAAGAACATTTTGGAGCTGAGGAAGACTGCCTTACTCCTGAAATGATGCAGCTGTTCCGTAAAGGTATCCAGGCTCTTCAGAAAGAGCATGACACCCCTGAAATTAGCCTCACACTTCAGGACTGGCGCCTGGAGGAGGAAACACTGCCAGAAGAGGACAGTCAGGCCTATCAGGTCAGCGTTACCGGCCAACATAACATCCACTGTGAAGTTGTTAACAAGGAAGGTAACCCCTGTTTTGGTGTCATGTTCGAAATCGATCAGGGTGTGCCTGCCTTACACATCAACACCGGCGGGGATATGTTGCTCCACATTCATTGCGCCCATAACGGACTCGTTCTGACCCCTGATGCAAGCGGTCAGCGATTTGATAAGGCTCCCGTTGACCGCTTCTCTTATAACAGCCCATCCCTGCTGTTGTCTGCCGACTAACCAAGGCCAAATCTGAATTGTCCCGTTTAAGTAACCAACCCGCTGCCGCCAGGCGGGTAAATCCTCTTAATGGAGTTTTAATGCAAATCTCAACTGAAGTTCTGAACGTCTTATCTCGCTGCCGTGCTGAAGGGAACTTTCTTTTCCTGGCCGACCAGCTCGACCGCAGCATTTATGTTAAGACAAACAAAGTGCTCGAAGCCGCCGGTGGCAAATGGAACCGAAAAGAGCAGGCACATATTTTTACGGCGGATGCAGCTGAGCGTATCGAGCAAATCATTCTGACAGGTTCGGTTGACATCCCACGAGATCTGTTCAATTTCTTCCCTACACCTGAGAATTTAGTCACAGATATGGTTCTACGCGCTGAACCAGCTGCCGGGGAGCGTGTACTGGAGCCAGAGTTTGGTGATGGCCGCATTCTGAAAGCCTTAAAACTGGCGGCTCCGGATGCATTGATTACCGGGATCGAATTGAACGATGAGCGATTCCTTGCAGTGAAGAACGATAGTGTCCTTAGCACAGGAGTCGAGCTGGTGCATACCGACTTTCTTGGGTACCAGCCCGATGAAACTTTTGATGTTATCGTTATGAATCCACCATTCCTTAAACGCTCTGACGTTAAACATGTCATGCATGCCATCGCAATGCTCGCTAAGCGAGGTCGCTTACAGGCCATTCTGTCAGCTGGGGTATTGTTCCGGGAAGACACACTGACAAAAGCGCTCAGGGAGCGAGTCAAACAACTTGGCGGACAAATTTCGCCTCTTCCGGATGATACATTTAGGGAGTCCGGAACAAAGGTCAAAACAGCCCGCCTTGAAATTGATCTTCGCCGCTAACTGACAAGCAACCGGAAAGAAATCTTAATACGAGTAGCCGGTTAAAGTTACCTGACCGGCTTAACTGACTAAATCAATAAAGAGTGAACAGAAATGACGCATACTGCCGTTTCTCAGGCTAATAGTGCTTTGCAGCTACCCACGGTGGAGCATGTCTACGCTCTTCTGAAAGCAAATTGTAAACCTGACCGCTTTGACGGGCGTGACGGACCCGTGTGGGGCCAGGAATACTCGTGGAATCTGGCAAAAGATCGCTTACAGGATCTGGAGAAATACGGTAAGGCATATGTCTCCCGTCATGAAGACCGTATGGGGGAAGGATTTAGTTTTGGTCCTGACCTGTTAATTATTCGCTAACGCTCCTAATGCCTGATGATATGGTAAGCACAACTGGAAAAATATGTTTTCAAAGCCTATGACCACTTTCACACCAGAACGTATTGAACAAATTTTGGAATTTGCCGAGGGTAGTAACCCAAGCGAAGCAATGAGTCTCAGAGCTGACGAAGTTGCTGTACTGGCACGTATTGGAAAGGCAGTTATGTCGATTGCGCCTGTTTATCAGTGCGAGTTTTGCCACCATGACGCAACCGGGCAACTTCAGTGGCACTGGGAAGATGTGAACAAAGCTTTTTATGATAAATACGATCCAGACAGACGCGGAAGACGTCGAATCCTCTATACCGCCCCGCCGATGCCTTTAGTTTCGGCTGACCTGCTTAACATGGCTTCATCTGCTATTGAAGACTTGCTCACTAACAAAGACAGAAGTGGTGCGGGAATGTGGAATGACATTCCAGAACAGCTACGACGCGCAGCAGAACTGGTAATGGATAATAGCCGGGCCGCTGAAACAGAAGCGATGCTGATGCGTCTTTATGTAGAATGTGACACAGGTGAGCGCAGGGGCAACGGCACTCAATCTGGCGTAGCAATGCCTTCTTGGCAAACCGTTGAAGAGGCACGTGTGTTGCTGGGGGTGAAATGATGCAGTTCTCGCCAGGGCAGTTTGTAATTCACAACAAGAAGCGCCTTGCGGAACGAAGGTAGACGTACTGACTGAGGTTCACTCCCCTCTTGACTGGTGGCGTAATGCCGCCAGGTTTTGATTCATATATGCCGTCCGTTAACGCATTTATATCTGACATACCTTATTTATCCTGATTCTTTTTTACACAAAGTAAAAGCATCACTTAATGCGATATGTGGATGCCGATAGTTTCAGGCTAATGTTATAAGTTTTGCAATCGTTGCCAGTTTGGATACCACAGAAATGTCAGATGTAATTCCAAAAAGAAAGATTTCCGTCCTGAACGCACAATAAGGTTTGTCGAAAGGCAAATTATAGATTTGTAATTTCGAGCACCATATGGAGAAGTTTTTTATACTTTTACGAACATAGTGACCTTTAGGAAAAGCTTAAAATAACACCAAACCTAAAGGGGAATAAGAATGAAACATCTCGCTTTTATTACTGCTGTAGCCGGACTCGGTATGTCTGTTCAGGCCCCAGCTCAGATATATGAATCGGCCTTTAAAGACACGAACGGTATTGAGATCCACGCCCCGTCTTCTCGTCTTATGCTTAATCCGGCATCACCGGTAACTTTGACACTTATTTCAGGTCTTGATCGTTTCGTTAATGTCAAAGTCACGAAAGACACTGGAACTGTCATTCTTAATACTACGACTACACGGACGGGTGTATCAGACCGACTAACAGCTGCTGACGGTAGTGAGTTCTACGGCAAAAAAGTAACTTTGCCTGCTTTGGGTGAAGGCAAATTTGTCGTTCAGATAAACGTGTTAGATCTCAATCAGAAGCCTGTAGCGACCTATAACTATAACTGGCTAATTGATGTCACCCCTCCAGCGGCAAATGCTCTTACCGCTAATACTGGTTCTGGCTCTACCGCTGGTGACGTGTGGAAGCTTGGATTAGAGGCAACGGGGCAGTATGACTTCACCTCTTCGGGCGTAAGTGATGCAAATGGTATTGATAAGGGCCTAATATATATTTACAGGCAGGACGGTAGCCTCTACAGCACTACACAGATGCAGTATGACGTATCCGGCCAAAAGATGTACCACACTTACTCTAAGAATTCAGTTAAGGGAACCGGAATACCAGACAGCAACCTGGATGAAGACTTTACTGCAAAAGTTGTTATCTTCGATAACGCAGGTAATAGCCGAACGCTGCCAACTCAAAAATTTCGCTACGACAACACGCTGGGTGAGATGACACTGTGGGCCGTTCATGATCCAAATACGTCTTCCAGCGTCGTACCCGGGGTTTCTAATTATCCGGCTTACAAAGCCGGTATGGTCGTTAACGAAAACCCTATTCGATTAGTCTACCGGATCCCAAAATCTAACTACCGTGCTTATTCAGAAGGTGGGCTTCAGTTCATCAATCAATATTCCGCCCCCAAAGAGATAGCTGTAGACAGCACTTATGCTTATGTTGAAATGACTCTTCCCTATGGCTCAATTAATGGGGATATGGCTCGTATGGCGAACTTTGGCCAGTGGGGAGGGTATTATCCGTCATACAGCCTCGTTCTAAACCCATCTGCAAACCAAACGCCTGCATTTGCGGGTACCTGGGTAGATTTCCTCGATGATAAGGGGAACTGGGTTAAGTGGAAGGATTTTGAGAGTGTGGCTTCATCACGACTGCCAATTAAAATTTCCCGACTTCGTTTTAACGTTGAAGCCCGGCCCTTTGCACAAGAGATCGGCGGTAAGGCGACCTGCACCATTCCGGCAGGAAAAACCTCGTGTGAAGCGCCTGAGACGTTTGATATGGCCTTGGGTACCCAAGGCTACAATAGAATCCTTTACTTCGTTCGCAGCATCAGCAATCCCATTTTGCGGTCTGAGCAATGGATTATGACACGTTGGAACAATAAACAACTGCCGGTAATAAACTCGATATCATATGACGAGACTAACAAGCAGCTGGATGTACTGGCGTCACTTGAAGGCGATGGTAACTGGTTCGACTCGGTCTCATTGAGGGAATTTTATCTTTCCGATAAGAACACCGGTAGCCGGATGTCACCCACAGGCGTAATCAAATCTCGTATCTCAGGTAACTACACGATTGCTTATGATTTATCCCGTCAGTCTGAAGGAAAATACAACGTTGAGGTCAACATCAGGGACTTCTTCCAGAACCAGACCAATAAAACTTTCGGAGAAATTGCTCTGGATAACACTCCTCCGACAGTGGCCATAACATTCGACGGAAAGCCGGTAAAAGACGATACGGTAGTGTACGGCCTGGAGAACCTCAGGATTGCTCTGGCAGATAATCTGACAACCCCGAGGATAACCCGTCTTCAGCTCGTAGGTGGCCCCACAGCTGATAACGTTGAGCTTACGTGGTCACCGGCAGGCAAAGATACATACATGCCTGAGTATCCGAGGCTGTTCCCAAATTTCGAACCATCTGAAAATTATTCAATTAGCGTAACAGTTGCCGATAGTCAGTCGAATACCAAAACCTATACTCAGAAGTTCAGTTATCTACCGAATAACCTTGTGCAGTTACATAATCTACGCACATTATCGGTCAGTTCGCCTCTCAAAACGACAGATGGCGTACCACTTGCGTACTTGTCCACTAACGTTCTGCGTAAGACAAATGGAGAAATTGCTAAAGGGGTCCAGAACGCAACGCTGACTGTGCGGAAGGATGCAGCCTTCGGTATTAAATTTAATGGGGCACAGGCGGCTCCAGGCGAGTCAGTTGAGGTGCAAATAGATATGGGCCAGGGGGATAATCTTCTGTTACCCGTTTATCCTTCCGAAAATGGGAAAGTTGGCACCTCAGAATTCATGATTCAGATCGACGAGTTGAAGTAACTACCCGGAGCCGACAGTAAAACTGACGGCTTCAATTTTACTGCCCTCCTTGACTCCGATCAGCCAGTACGTCTTCAGAGATTCGCAAGGAAGAACCGAAAGAAAAGTTACTTTAATCGTACGTTTCCAGCGATGCTTTTAAAAGACAATGCACACTCGTTGATTACGACAATGGGAGTGAGTGTCGAAACCCTTGAGTAAGGATACCCGGTAAATATACAGCCCCGGGGATCCTCTTCCTTCAACCGGGGATGACAACGGTAGTGAGTCCGGCAACTCACTCCCGTTGTCACTTCTCTGACATATCGTCATACGAGCTTACTCAAGTGCATCCACAAAGATGGGATCGTTTTGAATCTAAACTGGTACTGGTTAGCCAGTCACTTGCATCTATTCCCCCGTCGATACTTAAGTGACAATTGTAGTGATCTGCAATACTGGTGTCTCAGAAACACTGACGACGGTAGAGACTCAATACCCTAACCCCTGACAACAGGAGTGAGCTTAGAGGTGTTACGCTGCTGTCACCTAATGCTTGGGAATTGCCTGACTCACAACCATTGTCATCCGGAGCTACTGATTAACGTTGAACCGCTGGACTTTAATGACAGTGGTAGTGATGGATAGGCTCATTTCCATTGTCGTCATTTTATCGGACAAGCCTCTTCGTCCTACAGGTTTAAGCTGACAATGGTAGTGATTGGATGATCTCACTACTGTTGTCACTCAGTTCTTTGAGCGGACCCTTCCCTCGGTTGGTCGGCATTAACAACGGTAGTGACTCGATTGGCTCACTGCCATTGTCATCGTGTAAATGACGTACCTTATCAGCTCAGCTGAAAGCAATGACAACGGAAGTGACTCTAATTGCTCACTGCCATTGTCGTCGTGTCTATTGAGAGCCTTATCAGTGCACCTGAAAAGCAATGACAACGGTAGTGATTCTAATGGCTCACTACCGTTGTCACCGTGTGTATTGAGAGGATGGTCCACTTAACTGGACGTCTATGACAATGGTAGTGACTTTAATAGCTCACTACCATTGTCGGCGTGTGAATTGAGAGGATGATCAGCTCAGCTGTACGGCCATGACAATGGTAATGACTTAATGAGCTCACTACCGTTGTCACCCTGTTAATTAAGAGGCTCATCTGCTCTTCTGGAAGGCTATGACAACGGAAGTGACTTGCTGGGCTCACTGCCATTGTCGCCGTATGAATTGAGAGGATCATCCGCTCTTCTGGATGGCAATGACAACGGTAATGACTTAATAGGCTCACTACCGTTGTCATCCTGTAAGTTAAGAGGTTGATCTGCTCAACGGGACGACTATGACAACGGTAGTGACTTGCTGGGCTCACTACCATTGTCACCCTGTGAATTGAGAGGTAGATCCGCTTAACCAGACGTCCATGACAACGGTAGTGACTTTCTGGGCTCAATACCGTTGTCACCCTGTGATTTAAGAGGTTGACCCGCTCTACTGGACGGCCATGACAACGGTAGTCACTTTCTGGGCTCACTACCGTTGTCGCCACATAGAATGAGAGGAGCATCAGCTCAGCTGAACGGCAATGACTACAGTAATGAGCTGGATGAAGCATAACCATTGACATCTGGCCCAACCGGAAGCCGTATTCGCCAATCCAATCGAGATTCACAATGGCCGTGACTCGCCGCATTAAGTTCCGGTGTCCTCCCAAAGCTGAACGCACACTCGGAGGACAATGACAATGCCAGTAAGGTACACATCATTACCATTGTCACTATAGCTACCAGAGAAGCCGGGATTTGAATGTCGATGGTAGTGAGTGGGTCAACTCACTGCCATTGTCACCCCGTTACGATATTTTCCGTTGGATGTACTGGCCAATGAAGTAAAGCGTAGAAACCGGGTGTTAACAGGTGACTCAGGAGAAAGCGTTGAATTCGCAATCTCGATCTACATAGGGTGGTAGAGAACAATGACAACGGTAATGACTTTTGACTCATTACCGTTGACGTGAAAGAGCGGGCTGGGACTAACGAAAATCGAAGAAGTAATTTAGCACCCGGAGCCTGAACCGCCGGGTTAACTTTAGCTGGCGTTGCTGTTCTTTTTCTGGCTTCGAAGACTACGAATATAGCGCAGTTCTTCAGCGGTTAAATCATGGACGGTAAGAACATCATCGCCGTCAATCGGGTCAGCTGGTGGGCATAACTCACCTTCTAAAACAGAAGACCCTGAGTTCTCTTCTTCATCTTCAACCACTTCTAAAGGAGGCTGAGTATTGTTCAAATTCAGATCGGGATCCCGCTTATGAATCTGGAAGTATACTTTTCCGTCTTTCTTAATTTCGGTGTACTGGAGGTATCCTATCGATGCCAACTCTTCAAGAGCCTTTCTCACGGTAGCATTCTGACTATTTGCTCGTGTTTTGAGGTTCAGACGATTTTTCAGCCGAGTAAGGGATATCGGTATAGGATTTGGCGGTAATGACTCTATGAACGTATAGAGAGCCTGGGCGCTTTCCTTCTTGGCCAACTCCTTAATTGCCTTCAGCTGCATCAAAACCTTATGATCGTATTGATAGAGCTCGAAAATCTTAGGATCAACCTGAAGGACAACCTGATCTGATTCCGGGTCTAACAGGGCAGACTGTACCAGATGCGTTGTATAGACTTTGGACGAGTTATTACTGGTGAACGACAAGGTAACGGATGCTAACCTGCGTAAGGAGGCGTCTATACGTTTTCTGGACGCTGTAGATGAGCGATAATTTTCAGGCGTACATAGCTTGAGGAATTCAGTGAATTTTAAGCTTATCGTGTCATTGTTAATCGGATGATTGGCATAGGTTCGAATGATGCCCATCCACGTCTTAAAATCTACTGACATATCAAGACGCTCACCGACAATTGAAATATTGGTGAACCCCTCGCTCTCCATTAAAGAGAGCGTCTGTAACTCTTTCGTTGCGTCAAAGCCAACCGTTTTATATTCCCGATTTTGACGCCCCACACTCTTTGGTGATGGGACGAACAGCCCGAGCCGCATCAAAGCAATAGACTGCACCGTACGGTTGCTGTTAGGACGCAAAATGATGTCTTTACCTGATTCTTTCTCTCTAACAGAGAAAGCCCTGGTGACCAGGTCCTGCTGCTCAGTATCTTTCTCTTTAGTCATAATAAGTTATCACTGAATGTGTAAACAGATTGGTGAATAGTAAGCCCCAGCGAACTCTATGTCACTGGATGGATCATTGTGATGATCCATATCTGTGCATAAGTTCTACCTAAAAAAACGACTCCACTCATTAAAACTTGGCAAAAACTCTTTGCATACAATGACCTGCAACTCTTATCAACAACGGATCAGATCAAGTTAAAAAGATCTAATGAAAAGTCACTACTATTGTCGCTCTGATCACTACTGATGTCAAAAAACTCATTACCAACGTTATAATAATCACTACCAATGTCAAGATAATCACTACTGTTGTCACTGATCACGTCTCAGGCCTTGTGCCGTCTGGCCTGGAGGCAGCGGGGATCTCTTTTGATCTATCAGGAACACTAAGGTACTAATTATTGGAACTACCTTGTGGAAAATGGGGATAAATAAATGCTTAGTTCTTATACAGGTCTCAACTTGCCTCCCTGATAAAAACTGTCGTCAAAGCTAAATCACAGCCACAGGCATTTTCGGTGGATAAATTTTTGAGAAATAGAAGCATACATGCAGACTCGTGTCGCAAGTAATTGAAAGTAATAATTTATTTAAATAATGCGAGTCACCTTACCTCACAGTGGAAGTTTAAGTCTAACCTCACTACCATTGTCACTTAAAATCATTACCAACGTCGAAATAGTCTCTACCATTGTCTTTTAAGTCACTCCCGTTGTCACTTATGTCGCTACTGTTGTCAGTGACAATGCTCCAGCCCAGTAACCATGCGGCCTACAGCGTACCGGGATCTTCTTTGTACTCTCTGGCACCTTTGGGATCATTTATTGGATCTACATGAGGGATAAAATCTTTTGACGATTTCGTAGTGCAGTTATACCAGCGACTTAGCAAGACAAAAGCTGCAATTTAGTGACGAGTTACTAGTCTGCCCAACAAGAGCAATGCAGAGAAGATATGTGGTGAAATGACCATGGTAGTGAGTCTAATCACTACCATGGTCCGCAGTAAGCGTTACTTACGCAATGAACGTCGGACTGATTTGCAACAACATGGGCTACGGCGCATCAGAAGACGGCCGTTGTGCTTCAGCAAAACAGCCCTGCTTTATTTTAATTCTTCAATGTTAATCATGAACTCAGATCTGCCTGTAAGGCCGGATACAGCAGGGAAAATAGGAAAGCTACGGCTGTCCCCGAGCCCCAAATCCAGTTGAAGCTCTTTGCTTTCACCTGGCATCGCAGAAACACCATTTACAGTCACGCCGAATGCAGCGTCCTTACGGACAGTAAGCACTGCGTCCTGAAGCCCTGTAGCGATTGAACCATCCTTTTTACGCAGCTGGCTGGCATACAGAACAGCCAGAGGAGTATTGTCAGATGTTTTGAGAGAAGCATTGACAGCTAAGGTTTTCAGATTCTCTAGCCTGACGAGATTGTTTGGAAGGTAGTTAAATTCGACTGAGCTTTCTTTAACGTTGTTCATCTCATCTTTGGCCTGAACTGTGAGAGTGTATGTTTCGCCTTCATTAAGAGACGGAAAGATCTTGGGATAATTAGGTGCATACAGGTTTTTTCCCAGATTCACCCAAGACAATTCCACCGCATCAGAAACAGGGCCACCGCGAAGAGTCATACGGCTTAAGGATGGTTTAGTTAGAGCATCGGTGAGCTGTATACGGACGTTCTCCAGCCCATATACTGTTACGTTTTTGCTGATCGGTTTTCCTTCGTAGCTAATACTTACAGATGGTGCTGTATTATCAACGACAACCGTTTGATAAGGGAGGTTACCGGTATTGTTGAATGTATCTTGGGCATTAATCACCACGTTATAACTGCCTTCTGGTACCTCTTTCATGTTGAACTCATACGTGTAGTTCCCAGACGCCATATTTCTACCTGTTTGTTTGCCGGTTACGCTTATTTCTGCGTTGTTACGGTTTTTATCTGACAACCAAACTCGATTTACATAAACATGGTCGAAATATGAACCATCTCCAGGTTGATTCACGTAAACCTGGAGAATGTTGGTGGTTTCATTGTAATCAAATCCAGTGACGGAGGGACCCAGTGTATGCCAGGCTATATTCTCCCATATAGGGGCAAAGAAGGTTGCTTCGGTGGTTGACCTTACTTCATAGCCACTATGAAGATAGCCGGTAGTGCCATTTATAATATCCTGGGGCAAAGAGACGGTACAGGTTGTTGAGCCAGCTGGAATACTGCATGTTGCTCCGCCAGTGATTTTTTGATCATATGGCCTGGCCTGTACATTGAATCGGATATTAGTAAGTTTTATAGGCATATCAGATGCCTTGAACAGGTTCCAGTTTACGCTGTTGAACCATGTTCCATCAGCCTTTTGTCGTTCTATGGGTGAACTTCCCCAAGCCGGACTCTTTACAGAGGCAGGATCCCAGTTGAGCCAGCTGGCATACTGACCAAGATCTCCTCCAGACCATTGATATGTATTCACAGGTCTATAGTAGTTTCCATCTAAGGCACCCTGTGGCAGCTTAACTTCCACGTAGACATAGGTGGCATCTTCGGAAAGGACCTGTACTCCGCCATAGTTATTGGTAATGCTCATGCCACCATTTCGATATGGCTTCCAGTTAGTTCTTGGGATACGTATAACCAACTTGTAGGGGTTTTCCAGCACTGTAAGGCCTCGTTTAAACGGGACGTATCCCGAAGAAATGCCGGGTACAACACTGGTGCTTACACGTGAGTCATGAACTGCAAATGGCGTAAATTCTCCCATTTGATCGTCATATAAAAACCGCTGGGGAGGAATGTTAAGCGTATTTCCTGCCAGGTCCGTAACGATGAAATTGAAGGTGAATTCTTCATCAAGATCACTTGAGGGCATGCCAGCCTGGGTGTTCATATCTTTAATCCACGGATAGAACGCACGTTTATTGGCTGTGTCATAACTCAGGTTATTGTCGGAGACCACAGAACCATTACTTCGTTTAATGACAAGACGGATCTTGTCAATTCCACTAGTATCCTCAATACCGTCTGCAAATATAGAAAACTGGCCACTACCGCCACGGCCCAACTCCCAAAGTGGCCCAGAAAGTACCATGTCGTAACCTGCGTTTTGACTCGGATAAATACTCTTATAGCGTGGAGGAGTTGTATCAACGATGAAATGATAAGTAGATGTGCTCACTACAGTCTGGCGAATATCCAGAGTTTCATTGACTACAGTAAAGGTCCCTTCTCCGAGCGCCGGTAGAACCATATCCTTTCCATAGTATTCTGTTCCATCGGCAGCAACGATACGATCTGCAACGCTCGTTTTGGTCGAGACAGAGGAATACATAACCTTTTTATCGCTGTCTCGTGTGACCGTCACTCGCTCGTACCGATCAAGACCCGAAATCAAGTTCAGAGTCAAAACACCAGCGGGATTAAGATATGTTTGTGTTGCAGGCTTGATATTCCGAACAGCCTTATTGGTATCTGTAAATGAGTAGCTAAATACCTGAGCATGTGCCGAAGATACAGTAGCAAGGGCAGTTGCAACCATGCAGCCAATTAGAGTTTTACGCATATGATGCTCCGGGAATAGGTTATAGCCTTATTCTACGGATTCAGCCTACAAGGTCCGGTCGGATAAAGTGATAATTTGCCTGTTAAAAGAGACATCAAGTGAGAAAGCAACCAACGTACAGAATGCAAAATGGCGGCAGTGCATCTGGATGACGCAAAAGTAACTTTTTGTACCCATTTTTTTGGATTTTAGCCTTCAAAATGAGTATTCAACCAATCATAAAAGTAACTTTTGATAGACGCTGCTTCTTTATGTTTGCCAATTGTGCTGATATGTTTGTAAATTCAAGGAAGCGAGATTTTAAAAGCATCTGTTGAGTCAAATCTATGTAAAATAACAGGGTAACCATCACTTCTAGGTTGAGGAAACCCAATGTTATACATGCTCTTATGCTGTTTTCTGATGCTCAACAGTACATTCGTTATGTTCAGAGCAATGTCTGCAATAAGTAAAGGATCCGCTAAAGAAAACCGGTCTGAAATATCGCTGATAGTCCTAGCAACACTTGGAATTGCATCACCATTCATTGTCGCAATGATTACTATTAATGAAAGTATGACATCTAAAACAGTAACAGATTTTTCTTTGGGTGCTCAGTGGTCCGGAATGGTTTCAGCGGTAGCGCTAATGGGGTTATATGCTCGACGCGTTTGGAAAGAGAAGAAGTCCTTATTTACTGGCGCTTTCCTGGCCTCTTCCTTAATGGCCTTTATTTTTACTGACAGCCTTGTTTTCGTATCCCAGAAGGACACCGGCGTTCTGGCTACTTTCGTACTCGATAAAAACGCTGGAGATATTGATTGTAGTCGCCCGGCTATGATTGTCCATTACAGTAAAGGTGTTCCAACGGACTGGCGTTGCCCAACCAGTATCATGTTGATGGCGTATTCTTCATATCCTTTTTTACCTTGGCCTGAGTATAGCCATGGTACCAGCCAGTCTCTTACGGTTGTTATTGATACATTTATGGAAAACGCTGTTAATCTCAGCCAAAAATAATAAATAAACCTCTCTAGTGAGAGGTTTTATAAACCTGAGCCACCAATCTAATTAACTCTATATTTTTGTTTTAGCTTTTTTAAAGGTAGACTTACCGAATAAAACAGCAATTATAGAGCAAAGGCCTGGCGTTAGGACAAAAGCTAATAATGCACTGCCAAAACTTGTCATTTCAGGCACCACGAACCAGCTGATAGGCCACGTCAGGGCAGGTAAATTTAGCGGATCATAAAGCGCATGTAGAGCGCTTAACACACAGTAAAGTGCTAAAAAGCAAACTAGATAAACAACGATCCACATTTAAATTTGCTCAGCAATTTCAAATTTAGGACTGCCCATGCTTTACCTCAGTGGCTGAATATTGATGGTTAATATCTTTAATCACCCGTAAGCACTTAGTGCATACCTTAGTTCGATTTGTCTGCTTGTCCAGAGTGTATTTAACTTCAAGTTGACCTCCAGCATTAAGCAAAGTGAGCATCTCATCTTCTAACACGCTTCGGTAAATGGTCTTGGCCGAGAGTGTGCCCGGTAACGAGTACTCAACATAATTGTTTGAAACTATTACCGATTTAGGGATTTTACCACTGAGCTGGATTTCATTCGTTGAAGGCATTACAGTTACTTTAATCACAGTTGCCGGTGACCAGAAATCCTGATAACGCACTTTATGAATTTTATCAGCTCTAAGGCCTAACCACACATTTCCGGCGATAAGAACAATAAGCAATCCATAAATTGATCGTCGAATGTTACGCCTTTTAATCACAATGTCCCCCATCCCTCAAATATCATTCTAAATAACTGCACCAGGATATCATGAGCGTAATTAAAAGAATTCTTCATAACCGGGGTTATCAGTTGAGTTTGCGGACTCTTTACTTTGCGGTTTCTCGCCCTCTATTTGAGTATCCCTGACAGGTTTGGATTTACCCATGCTCCTCTGAAAGGTATCCATAACAAACTCAATATCTTCTTCTGGCAGGCTGGTGGGTTGGTTGCTCATAGGACTTCCTCTTGTTGAATACGTTCGGCGTACAGGATGCGAACCGAAACGGTCGTGTTTTCAAACTCGTTCTCAAAAACGTCCATCCATTCCGTCCGGAATTCTTCCCCCAGAAGGTTATCGAGCCCCTGAAGAGATAATGGAAGAACGGCTGCTAGAGATCCCCCGGCTGCGAGATGAGATGCAGCTGCCTGGAGATGCAGCCTGGCCCGGTTATCGGCAAAAGGTGGGTTCATCACGACATAATCAAACTTCTTCTGTTGATTAGACTTAGACCATGTGAGGAAGTCAGCTTCTGTCGTATCGTATCCCTTAGCCCGGGAGATAAGGCAATTCAAAGTATCAAGCTCGATGCCAGTAACGATCACACCGGCAGGGAATGATTTAAGCAAATCCGCATGGCCAATATTAGGCTCCAGGAGGGTATCCCCTTCCCCTGCACCGAGCAGGGAATATACATATTCGCTGATTCGGCAAGATGAAGGGTAAAACTGATGCGATACAATATCAGGCATCTCCCCTATCTGGCCGATGTAACGAATAACCTCACACGGATCATAGGAAAATGTCACATCGTATTTTGTTACTGTTGCCCCTAAGAACCGAAGGGTGTCAGCGGCAACACTCGAAGATTTGCGTTCGGCGAGAGACCCTAAAGATGTCCAGCAACTCCATTTATTGTCCCCGTCATTTTTAAACATTAGTTCAGAAAGCTGCATCCGGGTATCAAAGTCGATGCACTGCTTAAGTACAGGGAATGCCTCCAAAGATTTCTTGCTATGAGCCATGCGGTCGGCAGGTAATGCCAGCGGTACGATAGCTGATAAAATATTGTTAAGCCGCTCGGCGATATCAGGGTGGACGTCAATATGCATTGATCCATTTTTGTAAACCCTGAAACGAATACTGTTGCCATCGATGCAGATCCATTTTCTGAACCCCTCATGTTCGACCAACGCCTCAACCAATGATTTGGTGTTATGGATCGCCTTCACCTGTTCGCCACGGAAGAATGCGCATATAACGCGGAGCTCGCTCAGTGGTGAAATGCCAGACTCTTTAAAATCCACCCTTAATTTCTGCCAGGGGTATTTAGACGGCTCGCAAACTCCGGTAGTGATCATGCGGGTGGAGAACCCAAAAGCTTTGTTTGTCTTATGACTGCGGCTCAGAGACTGGAAGACGTCGTAAACCCTTTCTTTAATAAATTGATTGCGGTCATTAAGCAAAGCAACGACTGTGCCTACTACAGCGTCAGCTGTGAAATCAGGGATCACCTGAGGCGGCATAATATAGCGGTCGGCCGTAAACTGCTTATCCCATTCGTTACGTTTGGCATCCGACATGATAGGCAAAACATCAGTGAGTGCCATAACGCGTTTCCAGTATTCAGATCTCAGAGCGTTTTCCGCGAACAAGGCATCCGCTTCAGAGATACTGTGGTTGTAGCCTGAGAGATAAGAATAAAGTTTCTGGTGATTGTGGGTTTTGAACTGGACAGCCATGTGTTTCAACAAGCAGAGTTCATCATTATAGGACTCAACAAGATCCGCGATAATGCCGAGCTCTTTGCGCATATCTGGAAGAAATGTTTCAGAAGAGCTAACCACCAGGCTATGAGAGGTTGTTAAAGCCAGTACGCTGTGACCTGCATTATCGGGTTTAGCTTCAGAATCAAGAGATGACATTTTACCGGTCCTTTAGAAAAAACTTTTACCAGGATAGCAACGTCGCTCTGTAACCTAATAGGTTCAGTGACACGAAAAAGTTTTTTATGTCTCTGAATAAAACTTAAAGATGTCAACTCATAGAAAGAAGCAAAAAAAAAGCCCCGCATAAACGGGGCAAGAACGATACATGGAGGTTTAAAAAAGGCGGGCAAAAAGCCTGAATCCTTAATGACTCTGACAAAACCAACACTTTGCCAAAAGTAAATTATTCTGCGTCCGGCTGTGGGTCAGTATCCTGATCGGTCTCTTCCCCTGCCTTCTTAGCATTTTTTTTACGTGGGTATTTTGGCTTCTCACCATTAAGTTTTGCCTGACGATTCTCCGCACGGCGAAGCTGCTTGTTCTCTGATTCTGTGATCTCTTTTGAAAGATTTCTCAGCATCTCCAGAGTACTGCGGTTCAACGTAATGTTGATTTCTTCGTCAGCACTTGAATCTGTCATCTCCGGCAATTCAATATCCCCCAGTTTCTGTAATAAGCTGGTGGTGATGAGTTTGACGCCTTCTACGGCTTTTGTGGCAATAACCGGCGGAATCCGTGCTGGCTTGAAGTCTGAAGGTCTGACTCGTACCTGACCATGTTGGGTTTTTTTCACCGTGATGCCATTCGCATCGGCCTGCTCAAGTTCCGCGATCATCTTCTTGATACGTGAAATTGCTTCTGTTTCACCGAGCTCATCGATCAGTGAAAGCACGTTAACATACGAAATAGCGTCAGCATGAATCCATTTCTTGATAACAACAGAACAGGTTGTCAGGCGGATAAGAGAACTGATGGTCGTCGGGCTTTTATTTTCACGTTGAGCAATTCGTTCGAGTGACCAGCCAGCAAGAGAATGTAGGCGACGATAGGACTCGCCAAGCGCAACAGGAGAAAGCGCAAGACCACGGTTACCATCAATGGTCGCGAGCTCACAGCCAATTTCATCTTCTTTAATCTCAACGCAAAGGATTGTGATGTCATGATCTTCATCACATGCCATCATTGCGGCTTTTAAACGGCAGTGCCCCTGGCGAACAAAAGGTACCCCATCAATGACACGTACTCGGATAGGGTCTACATAGTCACCTCGAATGTAGGCATTCTTGATGTTGTAGATGTGTTCTTCAACCTCAGGGAGCTTATAGTAATCGTCACCCATTCCCATTTCGCGGGAGTTGAAGCCTGGCGTGACCTGAATTACTGAAGGGTGGATAGCCCATGCTTTCTGGTCACTTACTTCAGTACAAAGTTCAGGGTTTGCATCACGGAACTGTTTAAGCCCAGTGACGTAACGACCTGTGCCAGTAACTACTGAAAAGGCAACATGGGCCGTTTTAAAGACCTTGTCATTAGCTTGCTGTGTAGGTTCTGTCAGTAAAACACTCATAGGGGCTCCGTTACATTTTTCTGCTTACTTTCTGCGTAGCGGGGATACTACCGAAAAAAAAATCCATAATTTTTCGCAAAAAAGGTACTTTTTGAGCCTATTCTGATTTTTCACAAAAAAAGAGGGCTCCCCATTTCTTGTGATGGCATCAAAATCGCTTCATAAACAAAGACATAAATCCAAAACATAAAGTTCAGGTATCAGTGAGGAAAAATCTTATAAATCCGCAATGCTGAAAGTCAAAACTGTGCGTCTTAAACAACTTTTTTTTGCTCCCTAAGTTATTAGTTAAAGCCCGTGGTTAGGTACGATACCAGCACCTAAATTTCTCTCTCAGGTATAGACACTTTGACTCGACATCTCAGACACATGCCGATAATCAAATGGGCTGGTGGAAAAACGAAACTGATGCCTTTCATCAGCCATCACTACCCACACGATCATAGTTGCCGGTGGGTAGAACCCTTTATAGGCGGTGGTGCCGTTTTTCTGAACATGTTTGCACAAAATGCATTGCTTGCAGATAGCAATCCAGACTTGATCAACCTATACAGGACTATTCAAAGACAGAAAACTAACTTTATAAATCAGGTCCAAAACCTAGCGGATAAAACCTTTGTCGAAAAGGACTACTATGAGATGAGGGACCGTTTCAACAAAACCTGTATTTCTGGTCAACCGCTTCAAAGAGCGGCTTTGTTTTACTCCCTGAATCGCCTGGGCTATAACGGTATGTGCCGCTATAACTCAGAAAGAATCTATTCAGTGCCCTGGGGGAAACATACAGAACTGAAGCTTGACTTCAATAAAATAGACTACCTTTCATTTCGTCTTTCAGGTATTGAACTGATCACCGCTGGTTTTGAGGAGACTCTGGCCGCAACCGGTGAAGGAGATCAGATTTATTGTGATCCGCCATATGACAAAACAAGCAAAACTAGTTTTGTCAGTTACGATGGTAAACCGTTCAGCCAAAGCGACCACGTGCTGTTAGCAAATATGCTCGTTGACGCTCACAGAAAAGGCGCTGCTGTTGCGATATCAAATAGCCTGACACCATTCACTTTGGGCCTCTATGAAGAGCGTGGATTCGTCATACACAGACTCAGCGCTTACCGATCCGTAGGAAGTAAGCCAAATACACGGAAAACGGAAACAGAAATACTGGCCGTGCTGAAATAGAGTTAATTCTAATCAACTGGGCTAATCCATTCCTGAAAAGTTAATACCTCAGGGTGAGTTCGTTGAACATAAGGTATAAACTGAAGCTCTTCTATTCTCCGGTCGCCCCTCTTTCCTTCGCAAATAAATGAAATGAGTCCTTGCTGAGAAAGCCCAGTAAGGACGCTCATAAGTCTTATATTTAGAGTTTTAAGCTGTAAGTCGTTATTAATGTCCTCCACTTTATGAGAGCTCTGGCCTGAACGTTTAAGATACTCGTAAACCATGAAATTCGAATTTCGTCGTTTTAACAATTTTTCGGTTATGCATTCCTGAATGAAACCGCCAAGAGCATCTAAAAGCGGACTGAGAACTACCGGGAAAGTTAATGTGTAACTTTGAGAAGTTTTAGACAAAGTAAATGAATTTAGAAAGCTAAAGTTAAGTCTCTTTTTTGAATATGGAGCGTAAGCGACAAGAGTAGTTGACATAACAGTAAGTAAAGCTTCAAGATGTTCCACTGTTATTAATGTGGTTTTATCTGTATTTCTTAGATTATGGAAATCAATAAACGCTACTCTTGAACGGCTAAGCCAATCTTGTACTTTAATGTCGATAGAAAATTGCGATATATGATTTGAACATTCATTTTGGTTGATAGGGCATGCAGACGAAAGATGGTTATGGATTATCATGCATAGCACAAAAAAAGGAAATCGGCAGGCTGTGGGGCATTGAAAACCGGTTAAAGAAAGCTTAGACGTTTCATATGCGCTTACCGGAAAAGTAACTTTTCTTAACGTTGGCTTTGACGATGTTCTTGCATTTTTACAAATGAAACCGAGACCCAGATCATTGTGCATTTTAAAGTCCATCTCCATCATCACCTTTTAGCCTTAACTGTATGGTATTGGTATACAAAAAATTAAAAATTATAATTAATAAGATTATCATTTTTTTACTATTGAAAAGGTTGTGATAGAGGGGAATTTAAATGTAAAAGATTTATACTCGCAGATCTTTATGAGGGATAAAACCCATTGCGTAAGCAACAATATTACGTGAGTGAGTCCTAACGACAGTTTAAGTCTTGGCTCTATATTTAAGCAGTAAAACATTTAACTGTCTTGGAGTTTACTTAACTTAAAAACTGTTATTGCAGCATAATTTTTCGAATCAAATTCATAGAATTTTCTGACTTTTCCAGTCAAATGATAACGTTCACCCAATAAAATGTGATCCTGTTTATCGGCCGTTAAAGCGATCCCGTCATTTCTAACTTTACCAGTAAATGTAAAAAAATAACTCCCTTTACTTTTTGCGTACGCGGCCCTGACTTCAGTAAATGTTAGTTCAATGCTTATGACCTGGCCGATATTGTAGCTATGTTTTAGAATTTCTTGTTCATTTTCCGGAGTTTCAGACAACATCACATCAAAGGTTGTAAAGAAACAATCCAGCTGGCGTTCTGTCAAAAAACGGTTATTGTCTAGTTGCGCCAATATACTATTAGAAAACTTAGTGTTAGCCTTTTTTGCTTTCTCAATAAGTACGTGGTTTCTGGATTTCCATGCTTCGAGTGTTGGGTTAACACGCAGTTCCGGAATGTTATCGAGAAAGGTAATTGGCTCTAGTACCACTAATTTTTCAATAATGGGTCCAACTGTTTGTACCCCATGACACTTTTCACATACATCAGCCCCTTTGTGGCCTGTGCCCGCACATTCGTTACATTCTCTTTCGATAGGTGCATAATAATTTCCATCTCCGTTAAGGGATACATTCACTGAGGCTGGTACCATATGACCATCAAGAGTAAAGAAAAGAGATTTCATTTTCGAAACACCTCCAAACGTGCCTCTACGATTGCTACAGCTTCTTTCACAGTTTTTTCATAGTGGTCATGCCCTTCAGGAAATTGGTCAAAACGTTTACCGTGTTCTAACTCTTCCATGTTGCGTTTAAGGACTTCATGAGTTAGAAGCAAATCATTATAATTATCGATAAGAGTCAGCTTTATAGGTTTAATCACTCAACTAATCCTCGGTTTTTTATTCCTTAAGGAGATCTCGAATTTCCAGAAGCTCTTCTAATTTTGGTTTAGAAAGAATGATTGCTGTATTTTCGTCGTTAAGTAAAGACAATAAAATATTTAGCTTTTCATCATTCAAGATTATTTGAACACCATCATCAGAAAATATTACATTTTTACTATCAACATTTTTGAACAAGTGTGCACTATCTCTACCAAATTTTAGTTCTGTTTGAGTATTCGTTATAGATTCCGTATGTGTACTTTCCACAAGCTCAAGAAATTCAGATTTTAGCCGTTCTGTTTTCTTATGCGAGAGGCGCTTAATACCCAAAGTCTTACGTGTGACTGCCGAATTTTTCTTTTCTGGTCCGCCTTTATTTAAGGTGTCTGGTCCTGCTCCAGCTGCATTGTGTTCAGGTATGCCTACAATTTTGCTCGTTGTAGTCTCAATATTCTTAACGCCAGGTAAGAAACCTTCTATATGTTTTAAAACCATTTTGTGATCGTTGGAATATTTTAACATTATTTCAATGGCGAGCGTTTTTTTGATTAGATTTAGGCTAATCAAACGTTGAAGCTCTAATGGCATATCAAGGATTTTTAGCATATTACGAATTGCGGTAGTTGATCGTTGATATCGCATTGCTAGTTCTTCAACCGAATACCCGAGACTAACAGCATGAGCTAATGCATGAGCTTGCCCAACCGGATTTAGCCCATTGCTTCTGTTACCATCGAGGTTCTCAAGGTATTCTTCAATTTCGTTTTTATAATCGATTAAGATAACAGATAATTTTGGAATATTAGCACCTTCAGAAATTGCTAATTTTAAGCCATGAAAACGAGTATGACCTTGACGAACTAAATATTTACCTTTTCTTTTTACGACCTTGATCATATCAACCTGCCTTCCTTCCTTAAAGGCTTGTTTGATTGACACAATCATCGATTTGACAGGTTCTTGTTCGTAACACAAATCTCCGATTACCGCCTCTCGGGGATTAAATCCCTTTTCAATTTCAACTAGATTAGTATCCACTTCAATGACTGTATGTTTGCTGTTGTTCATATCTTCCTCCTGTTTACTACATGATACATGAACCTCAAATTTGCCAAATAGGGCTGATACATCTAAAAGGTAAACTCAAAAAATTTGCTTAATAAAATTAAAATAAAAACTGTCTTGAATAAAACAATGATAGTAAACCCACTTTCATTTCCGTTTGCGATCTGTAGATATTGATAAAGGAGCGCTATTCCTTGTTTTATATGGACTTATCATTGTTTTCAACAGGTTAGATCAATTCTTTAGATCACTAAAGATCAATAGAGTTCAAGTAAAGATCACGGCATCTTTAACTCATTGATTATAGTAACTTTATGAAAGGATCCGGCATTCGGATGCATGCGAAAAGCATTTGAATGAATAAGGAAGGCATTTACTGGAATGCTTATGGCATTTAGGTAAATGCGTAAAAAGCATTTGCAAGAATATGTTATAAACAGTTTGCCAAATGAAAATCTTATCACCGACGAGTTAAGTTAATGATTAAAAACAACGAGTTAATCCATCCTTTTGACGTAACCAGTAATGAATCAGGTAAGACTTATCAACTGACGCCTAACTCGTCCAAGTCGGTTCAGCCCGTGGCCCTGCTGAGATTGAGTGTATTTACCCCTGTCGGCACAAAAGAAAACCGAGACCGAAACTTTGAAGTTGATGCCTCTGATGAGCTTTCGTGTATGGAAATTGCAAGATCGGAGGGTTATGACGACATCAAGATAACTGGTGTCAAACTATCTATGTCTACCGACTTTAAGTGCTGGCTCGGGATCATCATGGCTTTCAGTAAATATGGTTTTACTTCCGAGAAGATTAGCCTGACTTTTAACGAGTTTGCGAAGATGTGTGGTATCAGTTCAACAAACATCAACAAACGAACTCGTGCGCGCTTTAAAGAGTCATTAATGAACCTTGCATCGGTAGTGCTTGCCTTCTCAGACTCTCGTAGTGGTCGGTTCACAGTAACGCATCTGGTGCAGAAGGCTATGATTGATCCAAAAAGCGATACTGTTGAGCTGGTTGGGGATCCTTCTATGTGGGAACTGTATCGTTACGACCATAAGACATTGTTAAGCCTTCAGGTTCTATACATTTTGGCTAAAAAAGAAGCTGCGCAATCTCTCTATATTTATTTTGAAGCAATGCCAGCTGGTACGTTGTTCGTTAATATGAAACGGTTGAGGGAAAGGTTGCTTCTTACAACCCCTATTCGTACGCAAAACCAGATAATTCGTAAAGCAATGCGGGAACTTGAATCTATCGGATATCTCGATTATCAAGAAGTTAAGAAAGGTCGCGACATACAATTTCAGATCTTCAAAAGAAGCCCTAAGCTGGCCCTTGCCAAACAAGGTTGAAAGCTATCTGGTATGCACTGGTTATAACCTGCTGAAAAATAAGTTATTTATCAGTGCTATGCTTAGTGCTTCTTTTACTACTGGTCTTACATCTCGGCTTAATGTGCAAAAAAGTAACTTTTCAAACGAACTCCTGACTATTCATCTGTATGCCTTTCTGACTCAAGCGTACATGCTAGCCCATTCATTAAATGCCGTTGAGCAAGATGGTTTCGTGCGCACTCTATTCACGTGAATGCCTTTTGTGGATTACGCCTCTTACATTCATACAAATGCTTTTGATGTCGGTATCCCAAAAATTCATTCATTGAAATGCTTTTGTTTGACACTGTATCCCGAGCATAGCTATGCAGTGGTATAAAAAGGCATTTTGGTGAATGGCATTAGGTCGAATGACACACAGTTCAGCTTTGTTAAGAGCGAGAATGGTCCAAGACATCTATGACATTGGGCATCAGAAGGACTATGTGCTTGATATGAGATCAAAAAAATATCAGAAGCATCACAACTCCAATGGCATTCAAAGAAATGCCTTTGTTTTGTTAGTACACCAAACAACCCAAAATTCATGCAGTTATATCAAAGACTCATTCGCAAAAGGACTCAGCCAGAAAGCATTTGCTTAAATAGCATTGGCCAAAAGCATTCGAATGAATGATGTTCGTATGGACAAGACAAAGTCCCACTCACGCCCAGAGGTGTAAAAGGCATTTAGATGAATGACGCACCGGCCCGAGGATTGTATGTAGTTTCTCCAACTGATAGTTGCCGAACCAGGGAGCACAGTGATATGCGGCCTTCTCAGAATCAAGAGATAGATAATAAGGGAACAAAAAAGATTAGATATGAAGCTTAGTTACCTGCCCGATATCTAGTTAGAGCTTTTCAAACCATCAAAAGTGACTTTTATGCTTGAGGAGTCTCATCAGCTTCAGGATTGAGCTTAACGTAATCTTACCCCCTCCCCTCTTTCAAACTTTTACTAAGCGTTCACTGGTACCTTTCAAAGATTATGCTTTAGGCCCTTTGCTTAAAAATTCACCAATCGCTAAACGTTAAAAAAAGGGGGTTTATGCGAACGGAAGGATCGGAATAAAAAAGTATTATTCATTCGCGTTTACGTGAACTCAAATCTACACGGAGTAATTATGGAACTTTCTTTAAATATTGGCCTTAGTGAAAAGAAATCTAACACGGCTGCACTTTTTAAAACAAAAAGCGCAAAAGTGATTTTGTTTGTTCTGCTGACCGTGCTTTTTTGCGGTCTGGCATATGCGGGTTCAGATGATGGGGCACTGGGAGATATTTGGTCATACATGAGTGAAAGTATGACTGGAGCTCCGGGCAAAATTCTGGCAGCCGCGATGTTGATCTCAAGCGTATATTTCTCTGTCCTTAAGCCTAACCCGGGCCTGGCACTGGTTTCATTATTCATGATGCTGGTAATGGCCAACGGCGAGAAAATTATCAGCACCTTTATGGATGCTGGCGTACCGCTGTAATTTATTGTTAATCATGCATGAGGGGGTTCATCCCCCTCTCTGGATTTTTAATGAGTAAGCAGAACGACGTTCCTCAGCATACCTATAGATTCCCTTTCAGGATCAACATGCCTCTACTGATTTTGTTTTGGGATGCCAAAAAATTAGGGCTTGCATTCATTCTGGTTGCATTTGGGAATATCTTCGAATGCTTCGGGTTTTCTGTTGTAGCAGCGGTTGTGTATTGGATTGCGTATAACAAAGCAGCTGAGTCAGGAATAAGAGGATTGCTAAAACACAAACTCTGGTGGCTCGGTTTTTTGCCAGGTAAAGCAGTTTTTAGTAGCCGTTATTTCAACGATCCATTTATCAGAGATTTGTATTCTTGATGGAGCTATGAATGAAAATGCTAAGTGGCATTAACATCCCTTTTTTCAAAAAATCTAAAAAGGATGAAAACGGTGATCTTGAACAGTCATACGTAAAGAAAGATGAAAGTGCTAAGGGACGTTTTTTGGACATTAAAAAACGATTTAGCCCACAAGCTGAAGCGTCAGGTGCTGGAATTACATACAGCGCCCTGATTAATCGTGATACAAAACTTATCCGCATTAATACTGTTTCAATAGCCGTCATTGGGTTATTGGTTGCAAAGATTCTTTTTTTCACTGACCCAGTGACGATTGTTACCCCTCCAAACATGAATGAAGAGATCACGGTTGTTGGTAACAAAGCATCGGAATCTTATAAAACACAATGGGCTCTCTTTTTTAGTACCCTTTTAGGGAATATTAATCCAACTAATATTTCCTTTGTGACGGCCTATGTCCTCGATGCCCTTTCACCTGAACTACAGGCTAAAACGAGTGAGTCTTTACAGGAGCAGATAAATATCATGCAGGCTCGTGGTGTTGAGCAGACCTTTAAGCCTAATGATATTTACTTTGATCCAAAAAATGACATGGTCTATGTCTGGGGTACCAAAACGACTCGACTTGTAAATGTTCCGGACAAAACTGAATCATCGAAATGGACTTATGAATGGGTTCTCGGGATGAAAAATGGTCGCCCAAGAATTGCATATGTAAATCAATATTCCGGAACACCGAATATTAAAAAAATTACGATAAACGGCAAAGAGCAACTGGCAACGCTGGATAATCCGCCACCGTCTACAGGTAACAAGTGATGATTAAAAAAAAGGGCTTAGGCTTCAACGCAATTACAGCATTGATCATGCTCACGACTTCGAACTGCGTAATCGCTGAAGAATACCAATTGCCAGCAACAATTAATAACCCGGTTGTAATGCCAGTTGGTGCTGACGGATTTCAGAATGGAGCTGCAAAAGCCATTATTCCGGGTCAAGCTGGTTCTGAACAGTCAGGTGCACAAACAAACCTTAGTGAAGCCGGTAATGCGCAGGGACAAAAACCTACAACTGATCTCCCTACCGTGCAACTTTCCCCAGCCAGCAATGCTTCGCCTGCGGTAAGCGCTATTACTGGAGCATTATCAAATAATCCTAGTCTCCCCGGATTTGACGCACAGACCCGATCTGGTGCAATTGATAGCTATGGGAGACCAACAGGTACCTCTTCCCAGCAGAATGCAACCAATGCGACCGCCACGTCAAAAGCCGATGAACTTTATGTCGAAGCTCGTAACCGATATAAAGAAGTTCAGCGTGTAAATGTGCCGCCTGGTGGGAATGTGGTACTGCCAGTTTCACGAGGACTTCAAAACAGAATATCGACCAGCTTCAAGAATGCTTCTGTCAGTACTTCTACCCCTGCTGAAGAGGCAAGCATATTTGTTAATGGTGGCGATGTCTTTATTTCAACTAATACCGATAAACCAATCGGGATTATGTTGTCTGAAGATCAGGTACCTGAATCGACCTATAACCTGACCCTGGTACCGCTTGATGTTCCCGGTGCGATGATTTCAGTTACTACATCTTTAAGCCCATCTATGCAAGCCAAACGTGAAACCTCATTGGATAAGCAAAACTATGAGGAAATGTTGGCCCGCTCCCAGTCAGAAGAACTGGCTCCAACGGATCCAAAACAAGACGATCATAAACAAAGAATCATTGATTTATTGACTCCTGTGGCTCTTGGTGAGGTCCCTTCAGGATTCAGTTTACAACAGGACCGACTTTCTCGTATTCCTGCGCCAGAGCAGTCACCATGTAACTTTAATATGTATGCAAAGCTCGGTCAGAGACTGGTTGGCTCACGTGAACTTATTGATGTAATTCTTGTGAAAAACGATAAACCATACGGTCAAATCGTTGCTGATCAGCAGTGTATGGCAGAAGGCGTTATTGCAAGTGCTTTATTTGATAAAGCATACCTGCAACCGGGAGAAGAAACAGAGCTTTACATAGTCCGGGATAAATTGTTCAAGGAACGCGAGGCCCGGGTTACAACCAGACCAAGTCTAATCAGAAAATAATATGGGAAAAGTTACTTTGCCTGCTCTGCTTGGGGCCACCGTGATTGGTTTTGTCGTATTTGCTTTAACCAGCTTTTACTACAGGTCAGAATATATACCAAAAAGGAGTGTATTAATCGTTCCGGACGCACCCATTAGTATCGAAGATGGCAGTAACGCTTTTCCCGTTCAGACAGTAATAATGAACGATCCAACTCTTATTGATAAATTTGTAGGAGAGGGCAATATTAATGAGGAGAATGCTTTTGACTATCACAAAAGTAACGTTTTGGAACCTAATTACAAACATGAAATATCTAGAACGAGCCAGATAGATAAAGCTGAAATGAATCATCCATCTGTTCGTGAAAACTGGGCCAGAGCAGGTGAACCCTATATCGTTCCTCAGATGTCTGACAGCGAACGAAATCTAAAAATTAAACGATTCCAGAAACCTACAAGTGGAGCTAATCATGGACATTAAAAAGGCCTGGGAAAATAAGACCGTCAGACTTTCTGTTATTGGCGCTCTGCTGGTAGTGATTGTTTATATTATTAGCCAGTCTATTTTTTCCACACCAGTTAAGAAAGAAAAGAAAACACAGAAAAAAGACATGCAGACCAATTTGTTGTTAGATGATTCGCAAATGAACAAATTGAGTAATGAAGAAAGCCAGAAAGTATATAAAGAAATGGTTAAGCAAAACCGACTTGACCAAAATGCGGCGAAAGAGGACCGCGAAAAAGCAGAAAAAGCCCAACAGGAAACTAAAGCCCAAGTTGCAAGTTTAACTTCTCAACTTCAGCAGCTGTCTCAGCAAATTAATGATATGCAGACAAATCGAAACGGCAATCGTAACTTGGATGCTGGTAGTTCGCGTAAAACGATTAATGAGCAGGCACCGGCAGCTCCTTATCAGCTTAATGCTAATGCGCCGATTAATGGCGTAAACCCTAATTACGCTTCTATCACACCTACGCGTAATAGCCCAATGAGAACAATCACACAAAGTTCCATTAAGACTAATGGTACCGATGGTGTCATTCAGGTTATGCCCGTGTCTGAAAACAGAATCAAGGAAGGCAGAGAGGTCATTGCAGGAGATAAAGCGCCAACTCGGACTGTACGAGGTGATGGTACTGCGCCAGTTGATAGCAAAGCGCGGCATGCTGCCCGAAAAGATGAAATGTTTCTTCCGGCAACATCTATTATCACTGGTGTTCTGATTACCGGGCTTGAAGCGCCTACAAGCCTTTCTTCCAAATCAGAACCAATGCCAGTAACGATGCGTATTAAAAAAGATGTCATCATGCCCAATAATTTCACCATGGATTTGCGTGACTGTAACCTTCTGGGTTCAGCTGTTGGTGATCTGGCGTCACAGCGTGCTTACATACGTGCCACTTCTATCTCTTGTGTTAATTCAAAAGGGAAAGCTTTTGACGTAAAACTGGAAGCATATGCTGTAAGTGAAAATGACGGAAAAAATGGGATCCGAGGCACGCTTATCAGCCGAAATGGTAACGCAATTGCAGGAGCTGCATTTGCCGGTGGACTTTCTTCACTTGCCGGTAGCTTAAGTCCCAGTAAGGTATCTTCACTTAACATCGACCCTAATTCACAGGCTCAGTATCAGTCCCCTAATTTTGGTGCACTTGGGGCATTAGCCGGGGCTGGTGCAGCTCAAGGTGGTCTTAATCGACTCGTCGATTACTACACCGCAATTGCAGAACAACAGTGGCCAATCGTAGAAATTAGCCCTGGCCGAGCTATTACATTTGTCGTTCAGACCGGAACTACAATTCCAACGAATCTGACCAGTCGCTGAGGTTTAAATGGATAGTTTAGAAAAAAAAGAATCGCCTGAATCAGCTGGACCTGAAATCACTAAAAAAATGGTGCGAGAAAGGACAACAAAAAAAATTACCTTCGAAATTGATATTGAAAAAATATTGAAGTATTTATTTTTCTTCGCCTTTGCCGTATTGGTCATTATTTATGGTTATAAAGGCTTTATGAATGTTTACGATTACTTCAATAAACAATCCCAGCCTTCGTACAAGATTGCAGTGCTTGACATGCCTGAATTACGTAAGGAATTTTTCAAGCATCACGGAGGCCGTACTGCTGACAATGATAGATCTCAATTCGAAGAATATTTCAGAACATTAATGAAGATCTACCGTGACCGTGGCTATTTAATTATTGATGCAACGCTTGCCGTTACTGTACCGGATAGTGTTGAAATCGTCACTTATATGGAACTTGA
This sequence comes from Citrobacter sp. Cpo012, assembly GCF_030333015.1. Taxonomy (NCBI): domain Bacteria; kingdom Pseudomonadati; phylum Pseudomonadota; class Gammaproteobacteria; order Enterobacterales; family Enterobacteriaceae; genus Citrobacter; species Citrobacter sp. Cpo012. The sequence goes on from NZ_JAOWGR010000011.1 coordinate 200,976, forward strand.
AGATAGCTCTGAAGCGGTACAATCAAGTTCTTATAATGCAAAGAAGTAGAGGGCACCCAATAGTGAAAAAGTTACTTTTCCCTTTAATGGCGGCTTTCGCCATTATGGCGAATACGGTCACTTATGCTTCAGAGCAGGTCCTAACTAATAGTGATGCTGCTGCGTTAATGGCAAAGGCAAAGGAAGGTGGCGTTTCACCCAGTCAGATCTCGGGTGTGTTATCAAAAATGAAAGGATATAAACCTAAGGATGCCATATACATTCCTTCTGGTGGGCTATACCTCTTTCAGGACGAACGTTCGCAGCTAATGGCAGTAACGACCGATGGCCGATACTCCCTTACTGGGGGAAGCCTTGTTGATGTAATTAAACGTAAACCTGTTCTGACTGTAGAAGAAATCAGGAATTCCTATTTTATTAGTCTTGATGAGGCCCCCTTCCCTCTGGAAACTGTAGCGTCCATTCCTCTGGGAAATTCAAAGCTTAAAAGACAAGCAGCCATTTTCATAACACTTGATTGTGACGGTTGCATGGAACTTGTTAAGAAATTCTATGCAGATCGGGACAAGTATCGGATAGATATTGTTTTAGTTCCCTCACCCGGTGAGCCAAAAGAAGAGCTTAGAAGGCTCTGGTGTAGTAAAGAAAAAGGAAAAATAAACAACCTCGATATTCTTCGTTGGCTAATGGGAAGCAAATCCGACATTGAAAAAAGATTGCTCTCTCAAAAAGAAGCAGAAGAATGTCCGGCGGAACCTTTGGTAGCGTCATTGATGCTCGCAGGAATTTATAAATTGCAGGGTGTACCTTCAGTTGTCAGACAGGATGGTTTGGCTGGTAATGGCATTCCAAAAGATTTCGACTACTGGTTGAACCAAAGCGTTGAACCTCTCTTAAAAAATCCATTTGAGACAAATTAAGGCTAGTTTATGAACATCAAAAGATTGGTACTCAGTGCTCTGGTTGTAGGTACATCCTCATATCTTACGGGGTGCTCCATCGGTAGTTCCGAATCCGAATGTCCAGGCATTGAAAAGGGCGTTATCTGTAAAGGTCCTCGCGAAGTTATGGAGTTAACTAATAATCGAGATGATCTGTCTGCACTGGCGGGGGAAGAGTCGGAATCGGGAAAGGAGAAATCGGCTGTCAATGACAGCCGTTATCCAACTGAAATTAGCCCTCCAGGGGAAGTCAAATATCCACAGTCTACTACCCTTAAAAATCAGCCTGTGGCTTATTCAAAAACCGAAATTAAGCCAGTTGGTCAGTTACCTGTCATGTACGATAAAACTTTAAAAATGGGTGCCCCTACTTCATCCATTGGACCACGGCCTATTTCTGGTGTTCCGGTTAATTCAAACGTAAGGATGACTAGCAGTTATAGCACTGCCTCTTCAACTGGTAACCCTTTCGTTCATCCGGCTGCGGAAGTCGTTAAACAAACAAGCTATCCGGTTTCTGCTGGAAATGCCCCACGCTACGTTGCACCTAATTCTGATATCAGTCCTGGTAAGGATATGTACTCTCTTTACAATGGCCAGCCCGTTAACCCGACTCTCAACCCTGGGCAGATCCAGCAATACCGTTCGCAAGGTTATAAACAAGCTGTAGTGGCTCCTGAACCACTTGCTGTTCTGCAACAGGGGAAAGTAATGAGAATTACTTTTGCACCTTATACCGATGATAACGATGCGCTTAATCTTCCCGGCTACGTTTATGTCAACGTAAAACCGCAAACATGGATTGCTGGCAAGAATTCGACCTCAAACCCAGCTCGCATAGTTCCTTTAGAAGTACAGGATGCGGCCCGGGAAAATATGCAGCAGCAACAAAAAGCAACTAAAGCTGTCTCTTCGAACGGCATTGTTAGACAACTGTAAGGTCAAATATGGAAGCTATCAATAATTACAATAGCGGTTTAAATCGCCATCAATTAGGTGGGTTTATCCCTGTTTACGATCAATTAGCAGGGACTCACTATTTTTTGATTGATGGCAACAGATTAGGGTTTATGTTTATCTGTAATCCATCCCCTGGAGTTTTTGATAATCAGCAAGATGTTCTTGCTGAAATGTTCAAAATGGATTTCCCTACAGATACTGTCTGTCAAATATCTCTGACTGCATTGCCAGACCTGACTTTACAGCTTAGTGCTTGGTCAGCTGTGCGAGGTGGGCGTATGACTGGGAACGATAAGCTTAAAGCAGATCTGCTTAATGGTTATCAGTTGGACTACTACGACAGAAGTATGCATAAGCCTTTAAAACCTGATCATGATAACCTTATGTTGAGGGATTTTCAGGTATGGATCTCGCTATCGATTCCTTTACAGTCTGCCCTTCCTACCGAGCTGGAACATTCGCGTATCGATTCACTTTACTCTGAACTTGTAAGTAAGTTAATTACGATTGGATTGCATCCGTTTAAGGTCGATGCAGAAAACTGGCTCTATTGTATAGATAAGGTCGTAAACCCCGGAAAGAACTCCCGGTGGGCTGAAGGTTTCATAGACGTTAACACTATGAAAAGGCTTAATGAACAAGTTAACGTTCCCGGCCGTAAGTATACAGTCACAGAAAATCATTTCTCATCAGTCACACAAAGTGACGACGAATCTGAGCATCGTTACTTCAAACAACTTTCCGTTGTAAAGTTTCCTGAATACGTCAATTTCGGTTGTATGTATGAGTTAGTAGTTAACTGGATGCATGGACGTAAGACAATTTTCAGCCCATTTATGATCACTCAGACTGTTCAGTTTGCCGATCCGCTCAAGTTGTCAAAAGAAAACGTCCGCTACAAAGCAATCACTAATAAACAGGCAAGTATACCTTCAGTTGTCACATTCTGCCCTCGCCTGCGGGATATGGATAATGACTACATGGCCGTAACTCGCGAGCTTGAGGATGGCGCAAAGCTTTTAAGAGGGTATCTTACTTTCACTGTTATGGGTAGTAATGCCAATTCTGTGCAGACAGCAGCTAACGATCTCAAATCCTTTTACCTCGAAAGCCGGGTCAAAGTAGCAGATGATTCCTTTATCGTTTTCCCGTCATTTATGTCATGTCTGCCAATGTGCAATGACCCAAAGACAATTTTCGACCTTGACCGTTCCGAAGTAGTGAGCAACACCGGAGCGGCTCATATGACACCGATCTTTGGGCCCTGGAAAGGTAATACAGATAGACCAGTACTGAGTTTAGTTTCTCGTGAAGGTCAACTCATGGGACTTGATATTTTCAAGACTTCTGCAAGCTATAACATGGTTATTGGTGCAACGTCAGGTGCAGGGAAGTCATTCTGGACAGCATATCTAATCAATAACTATCTTGGAGCTGGACCGCGATCTAATAACCTCGTTCATTATCGCTCAACATTTAAGCATTTTTTAGAAAACGAATACCCAGATGATGATCCTGACGGTGCTCAAGTATTTGTTGTGGACGTGGGCCGTTCTTACCAGGGGATTGCGGAACAATATACAAACAGTCAATTTATTGATTTCGGTAAAACCCCTGACTTCACCCTAAATCCCTTTGCCTTCCTAACTGACATCACTGTTAACGACGATGTATTTAACGAAGCACCTGAATTTACCGGTGAATCAACTTCAAACGATGCAGAAAAAGACAAAGTTGCTCAGACCATAATGGTTTTGAATCAGCTAAAAATTATGGCTTCAGAGAAAGGCCTTATCGATGATTATCAACAATCAGTGATGCTTCAGCTTATTGCAGAAGAGTACCAAGAATCCAGAAAATCAGGTCGGACCGGTTCAATAACCGGCTTTGCTCTGCGTTGCAAGAAGCATGAAGACAAACGTATAAAGGATATTGGGGATCAACTCGGAGCATGGTGCGAAGGTGGAATTTATGGGCACCGGTTTACCGATACGTTGCCTCCAATCAACTTCGACAGCAGATTTATTGTTTTGGAACTGGAGGAGCTAAAAGGCACCCCCCACCTTCAGACAGTTGTATTAATGTCTATCATTCAGGCTGCTCAGCATGCAATGTTCATCAAAAAAGATGGGCGTCGTCGCTTGTTCATCCTTGATGAAGCATGGGAGTACATTCGTCCTGATAATTCATCAGGTGCCGGAAATCAATCAAACCAATTCTTCTCTTCCTTCCTCGAAGCGGCATGGCGTAGGTTCAGGAAAACAAACTGCGCTGGCATCTGTATCACACAGTCGTTTGAAGATTATTTTACTTCTTCTGTTGGCCGGGCCCTGACTGCTAACTCGCCTTGGAAGATAATCATGAAACAAGAAAAAGAAAGCATTGAAGCAATGAAGGCTAATAAATATTTTTCTACTTCAGATGCAGAATATGAACGTATGAAAAATATTCGTACAGTCAAAAAGGTGTTTTCAGAGATGTTAGTCAGGTTCGAAAACTTCCAAGAGATCTGTCGGTTATACGTAGACCGGAAAATGGAGCTTTGTTTTACTACGGATAGTGCTGACAGGAGTAAATTATGGGAAATTCAAAGCCGCGAGAATTGTAGCTATGGCGAGGCAATAGAAATTCTCTATGCTCAAGAAGTAGCAGCGGGTTTGGCCGCGTAGAGTAAATATCTTCAAGCAAAAATAATTAAACCAGATGTCTCATAAGAATCTGGTTTTTTATTGTATGCCTTAAGTAAACAAATGAGGTTGTGACTTAATGAGTTCATCACTGTGCTGCAAATTTTGGTTTTATAATTAATGTGGTGTAAAAACAGTGACATAAATACAAATCGCAGTTAGGTTGTGTACGCATTAAGTAAACAAAATTTATAACTTCAATACTGACATTATAAGATGAAAATCACGTAAATTACATTTTTGTTTACCAAAGGTAATCAAAGTAGCGCGGCATTATTAGTGAAAACAGATCACTGGTGTCATTTTGCATACAAAACTTGATATCCTTTAATCATTCTTCTAAAAGTTTATTATTAACGGTTTGGTTTCTGAAAATTTATCCAATTTGCTCACCGAAGACTTTTAACTTATTTAACCCCCTTTATCGCCAAACTGTGATTTTCTAATGTTAGTCTACAGTTCTAGGGCCCTTGCTCCCATGATGCGAATCCTGCCACCTAATAAAGATTAACGCCTCATTCCTGTATGCCGGTCTTACGACGCCAGTGCACGGACTATTTTTGGTCATCACAAGGACAGGCGGGAGATTTAATCAGGGCGTGGTGTTGCTGAGCAGCAGCTGCGGCACTGTAAGCCGAAGGCGGAATTAACTCCTTTATCACCATCTGGGGACGTCATTATGGGTAGCCCTTTTAACTTGCTCAGGACCATTAAGCTAAAATTCCGGATAGCGATTGACGTAAGATTTAGGCTAAGCAGGTAAAGTGATCCCCGCTCCCGGGGTGACAACTTTATACAAAAGGCCGAGCGGAAGATTGTCCTTAGGGAATATTTCTTTAACACAGCACGGGCACTTACTCACGCTGCCGGATTTAACCCCCTTAATCGCCAAACTGGGGTTCTGTCCTCATGCTGGCCTTCAGTTCTGGGCGGGGTTGCTATCACTTGCTCCCTAATGCGAGATGTACCTGCTGATACAGATTAACGTCATATTCCTGCGTGCCGGTCTGCCGACACCAGTGCACGGGCTTTTTTCGGTCATCACATTACCGGGCAGGAGATTTTATCAGGACGTGGTGTGACTGAGCAGCAGCTGGGGCACTGTCATCCGCTTGCAGATTTAACCCCCTTAATCGCCAAACTGGCGTTCAGTCCTGATAGTGTCCTTCCGTCCTGGGCAGGGTTGCTAACACT